>NZ_JBVIDX010000020.1:0-151362 GCF_055572155.1 Streptomyces sp. NPDC030814 | reverse complement strand
GGCCCGTCCCCGACGGACGCCGCGCTCGCCGCGGACCTGGCCCTGCCGATCGAGGAGCTGGAACTCACCGTCCGCTCCTACAACTGCCTCAAGCGTGAAGGCGTCCACACCGTCGGTGAGCTCCTGACACGCTCCGAGGCCGACCTCATGGACATCCGTAACTTCGGTGCGAAGTCCATCGACGAGGTCAAGGCGAAGCTGGCCGGCCTGGGCCTGGGTCTCAAGGACTCCCCGCCCGGATTCGACCCGACCACCGCGGCCGACGCCTTCGGCACGAACAACGACACGGACGCCGGGTTCGCGGAGACCGAGCAGTACTGAACACCGCACCGGGATGGATGAAGGGGTCGGACTCCATGAGTCCGACCCCTTCTCACCTTCGCCACGCCGCGCGACGTGGCGTCATCTCATCCGCTCACACGGTGAAGCGGAGTGCCGGCGGGCCGGTGCTGACCTGCGGCGAAGCCCCGCGCAGGCCTGACCTGGGGTTCCTCGTTGGCATGCGTTGGCTTCCGACGACTGTTTACGGGCGTCCTGCGGACTGGCTGCGCACTGGCCGGGGACCCCGAAGCAGAGAAATCCATGGCACGCGGGCGGGACCCGCAACGAAACTGCACAGGTGAGCGACTCCTGGTACTCGGCCGCAACGCGGCCCGCCTCGCCGGAGGGACGTCCACGTACTGGTGTGTACGGACACCGGGAATACGCCGGGAGGCGGGTCACCCCGGTCTCATGCACTTCACCTTGCCGTTCCACGGTCAGTAGCGGTAGCGAGCGGCAAGGATGACGATGTCCTTATCGGTGACCAGGTAGACGAGACGGTGCTCATCGTCGATCCGCCTGGACCACGCCCCAGGCAAGTGATACTTGAGTGGCTCGGGCTTGCCGATCCCCGTGAAGGGGTCACGCCTGACGTCCTCGATCAGCTTGTTGATCCGCGCCAGCATCTTGCGATCGTTCTTGAGCCAGGATGTGTAGTCCTCCCAGCCCTGATCCTCGAAGACGAGCCTCACGCAGCACCCTCACGTGCCGCGTCCGGCGCGTCAGGGTCGATCAGCTCTCGCTCAGACACGTTGATGTTGGTCAAGGCGTTCTCGTATGCCTTGAGCAACCGGCGAGCGTTCGCCGGAGAGCGCAGCAGATACGAGCCCTCCCGCAGAGCCGCGTAGTCCTCGGCAGAGACGAGTACGGCGTTGCCGTGCTTGGAGACGATCTCGATGGCCTCATGATCGTCGTTGACCTTCTTGATCAGCGGAAAGAGCGCCTTGCGGGCTTCGCTCGCGGTTATCGACATGGGCTGAACTCCCTGCAGCAAGTGGTACCGAATAACGTACCACTCCCAGCCGCCTACGTCAGAAGCAATACGTGACGACTCATCAGAAAACCCGGCACCATGCCGGCCCGGCAAACAGCAAAAGGGCCGGCGCGGAATCAGCACGGGCGTACAAGCCGGCATCGAACGGTTTGGCGACTACTCGGCCAGCTTTTCCTCCCTCCGGGCGCATGCCGCGCCGCTGGACTGAACGAAGGCGGCCCCAGGCACTTGGCAGCGCTGCAGGTGCCCGTAGATGTCGAACGCCGAAGGGCTGAGAACGGCCACCGTTCCTGACTACTGAGCGGGAGTGAGTCCTGTGGCCGGAACTCATGCTCAGCCGGACGCCCCGAACGGTGTTGGGTGTCCTGGTCGCCCGCTTTCGCTCCGCGTCCGGGCGGCACGGATCGTGTCCGTGGTCCGGGAACACCGGGGCGGGGTCCCTCACGCCCCCGGATGCCCGGTGGGCCCTGGACGGTCCGATGCCCCTGCTCATCACTCCGGTGAGCAGGGGCGGTGCCGTCCGTCGCCGGACCGGGTGCCCGAGGGCGCGCCCGGTGGGGCCTGGACGGTCCGATGCCCCGCACGATCACTCCGGTCGTGCGAGGGCGGTGCCGTCCGTCGCCGGACCGGGTGCCCGAGGGCGCGCCCGGTGGGGCCTGGACGGTCCGATGCCCCGCACGATCACTCCGGTCGTGCGAGGGCGGTGCCGTCCGTCGCCGGACCGGGTGTCCGAGGGCGCGCCTTCCGATCGCCACGGCGGCCGCCTCGTGGCGCCGGGGCCCGCTCACCCGCAGCCCGCAGACCCTCCCGGTCACCTGGTGAGACAGCCGGCACGGATGTCACCGCCGCTCGTCGAGGAAGTCGAGGATGTACCCGAACACATCGAGGGCGGCGCCCCGGCCGAGGAACGTGTCCAGGTGGCCGTAGCCGGGGATCTCCCGGTAGGCCACCTCCAGTTGGGGCTGGCGGTGGGTGAGGACCTCATGGCAGAGCTTCTGTGAGTCCAGCCACAGCCCGTTCTCGCTGCCGGCCATGAGCAGGACCGGGGTGTCGATGCGTCCGGCGGCATCGAGGGCGTTCTGCGGCAAGGCCCGGTAACGGTGGTCGGTGTCGTGCCAGCGCACCACGCTCCGGGCCAGTTCGATACGGCGCAGATGCGGCACGATCCACAGCGGTGCCGGACCGAACAGATCGGCGAGCCGATCGTGGGTGGTCTCGGTCAGGTGGTTGTGGACGAAGAGCGAGATGCCCATGCCCCAGGCCGAGTTGTGCAGCATCTGGCAGGTCGGGTCCGGGCAGTCGGCCTTGCGGGAGGCCAGCGCGAACAGCGGAGTGTACTTGGACCGGAAACCGACCTTGCGGAAGTCGACCGGCACATGGTCCACGCGTTTCTTCAGCAGTTCGTGCGCTATCGACATGCTGAGCGACATGCGGCCAGCGAGCTTCGGCGTCAGGAACACGCCCTGCGAGACCACTCCCGCCAGCCCCGGGACCAGGCCCGCCGCCATGCTCATCGACAGGGCCAGCGAGCCCATGCAGTGCGCGACGACGAACAGCGGCCGGTCGCCGATGCGCTGCCGGATGTGGGCGACGGCCTCGGGGATGTCGTACAGGGAGACGTCGTCGTACGTGTACCTCCTGCCGGTCTCGCTGTAGGGGAGACGGCAGCTGCCCCGCCAGTCGAGGAGCCATGGCTCGTAACCGTCGTCCAGCAGGACGTCGACGAGGTTGCGGGTCTCGGGCAGCAGGAACATGTCGGCGGACGCGGTGTGCCCGTGCAGGAGGAGTACGGCGGGCCTGTCGCCCCGCTCGTCCCCACCGGGGCCGATTCGGGTCAGGCCGAGCCGGACACCGTCCGACGTGTGGAACGGGATCTCCTGCACGGTCGCCGGATCGAGGCGGTGGTGAAGCGGCCGGGGAAGGGCGCCCGTGCGGACCTTGCGGACGAGGGACCTGCTGCCTGACGGCCTGGGGGTCCGGGAGAGGATCATCGATTGCGCTCCGTGAGGTTCGGGGTCTGCCGCAGGTCGAGCAGGTCCGCTGCGGCTCGGGCGAACGGGCCGAGCACGCTGCGGCCCGTCTCCATGCCGAACCAGGCGAGCCAGGTCAGCTTCGCGGTCCGCTTCTCCTGGGAGGTGAGCCGCGGGTCGACCTTGATGCCGTCGATCTGGTCGCGCACATAGCTGTCGGAGGGGACGACGAGCTCCCCCTCGTATCGCGGGGGCTCGCCCTCGAGGCCGATCGTGACGGTCAGCGCCCGTGTCTGGCGCCAGACGTCACGGCGGGCGCGCATGAACTTGCGGCCCTCCAACCACCAGCTGCCGCCGTCGGCGTCGCGCAACCACAGCCGGTACAGCAGGAACGGGTGCCGTGAACCGTGCTCCAGCGGGATTCCCTCCTCCGGGCGGACCCAGGCGTCCCCGTGCTGCACCACGAGCGGCTCGGGGTGCAGGGCGGTGCAGGTCAGCTCGCCGCTGACGTCGATCCTGCGCTCCTTCACCAGCTGGTACATGCCCGCGATCGAGAGGGTGAGGGCCATCGAGCAGGGGGTGTCGGCGTCTTCGCCGACCGGGCCGACGCTGCCCTTGATCGTCTCGCGGAACCACAGATAGGGCTGGTCGTCCTTGTGCGGCAGCCGGGACAGGCCCTTGTCCGCCAGCCGCTCGAACGTCTTCAACTGGTCCCGGGCACCGTAGCGGGCCGCGGGCGGCAGGCCCAGTGCCTGGACGAGCGCGTCGGTGCGCTCGCTGATGGCCGCCGGTCCCTTGAGCGTGGCCTCGCACAGCTTGAGGGCTGTGGGGCTCTCCAGCACCCGTGTGAGGAAGTCCAGTTCGGGGACGGGCTCGGCCCGGAGCCGGGCCAGCAAATGGGCCCGCCACTCGTCCCAGTCCATGACCCGTACGTTCATTCCGCTGAGCTTCATGTCCCGTACGACGTCGTCCAGGGTGTTGGGCGCACCGGTGAGGTTGTAGTCGTAGCCCCAGGCGTCCGGTTCGCAGATGACGCCGACAGCGACACGGCTCACCCAGTCGACGGGGGCCCCGTTGAGATAGCGGAAGGCGGGCACGGTACGGAAGCGGGCGAACGCCGAGAACAGGCCGCTGCTCAGGTCCTGCGGGTTGTAGGCACCGGTGAGGGTGTGGCCGGCGATGCCGCCGGGACGCAGCGCGCTGACCACCAGACCGTGGTCGCGGGCCCGGCGCAGCGCGACCTCCGCGGCCCACTTCGTCTGGTCGTAGCCGGCGATCAGACGGTCCGCATGAGCGAGGGGGTCGTCCTCGCCCATGGCGGTGATGCCGACCTCGTTGAAGACGGCGATGGAGGAGATGTGGTGCAGCGGCTTGGGCCGGCCGGTCGCCGCGAGTTCCGCCAGGGTCAGCGTGCCGAGGACGTTGCTGCGGCGCAGCGACTGGTAGCCACGCAGGAAGTCCACGGCGGCGGCCACCCCGACGATGCTGTCCAGCTCGTGTGCGAGGGCGTTCCACAGGTTGTCGGAGAGACCGAGGCGGGGCTCGCGGATGTCGCCGGGCAGGACGGTCACCCGGCGGCGGATCTCGGCCGACCACGGAAGCTCGTAGCCGCGCAGCGCCTCGCCGAGCCGGGCGACGGCCGTCTTCTCGTCCGCCGCGCGGACCAGGCAGTAGACGTGGGCGTCGCTGTGCCGCAGCAGGTCGAGGAGCATATGGCCGCCGAGGAAGCCGGTGGCGCCGGTCAGCAGGACACGGGTGGGCGGCAGCGGTTCGGGGACGTCGGTCCACGGGAGGCGGTCGGCGAGGGCGAGGTCGGCCAGGATCTGGTCGAGGTCCTCGGGACGGGCGGTGGTGTGGGGAGCGCCGTCGGTGGTGGGGGCGGTGCGGAACGCGGGGGCCGCCGAGGGGCGGGCCACGGGGCGCCGAGTGTGCGGGGGCGACGTGGGTGCGGTGCCTGCCGCGGAGAGGGGGAGGGGGCCACGGGGGGCGGGAACCGGGAGCGGCGGGACCCGGACCGACGTGGTTCGAGGTGTGTCGGCCGTATCAGGTGTTCCGGGCGCTCCGGGCACCCCGGAAGTCGGGTGATCCCCGGGTGCTTCGGACGCTCCGACGGACCCCAGCCAGCGTGCGGCCAGGGCGCGGGGACGGGCGTCGGCGAACACCTCGTCGAGGTCGATCGTCATGCCCAGTTCGCGTTCGAGCGTGGCGACGAGCTCCACCGCGTGTACGGAGGTGCCGCCGGCGTCGAAGAAATCGGCGTCGGGTGACAGATGTCCGTCGGGCAGATAGCGGCCCGCTTCGGCCGCGATGGAGGCGGCCAGGCCGTCCACGGTCCGCGGGGGCGAGGCGGCGCCCGTGTCCGACCCCGTCCAGCCCTCGCCCGCGCCGTTCACGCTGTTCACGTCGCCCGGCGTCAGGCCGGGCTGTGCCGTGGACGTGGTCATGACCCGGGCCAGCAGGTCGCTCACGCTGAGCCCACCGCCACCCCGCTCGATCGACTCGCCGTCAGTCCGCCGCCCACCGCCGTACGCCGACGTGTCCTCGTTCACCTCACGCATGGAGCGCCCTTCACGGTGTGCTTCTGCTTCACGATGTTGTTCCTTCGCTGTTCGTCATTCCTGTTCGCCGGCGTTGTTCACCGCTGCCAGGAGCGGAACGCGCGCAGGTGCTCCGGCGTCGTGACGAGGCTCAGCCGTTCGTCGTCCTGGTCACCGCCCCCGAGGGCCGCGATCAGCCGGCGGGCCGGTACGTTGCGCGGGGTGCGTTCCGCCGACAGGCGGATCTTCGTGCAGTCCAGTTCCTCGGCGCGGTCGGCCAGCCAGCCCAGCAGCCGTTCCTCGACGCCGCGGCCCAGCGCCCGGCAGCTCATCGCCCAGCCCAGGACATCGAGCTGGTCGCCGTCGTGGCGAACGGCGATGAGTCCGATCTGGCCGTAGTCACCGAACCGGTCCCGGGCAGCCGCCGTCCAGACCTCACCGGACTGCCGCCACCGCTCCACGTCACGGCCGTCCGCCGAACGGGCCCGCATCGTGAACTGGTTGGTGCGGCGCACCAGTTGCTCGGCCCGCTGGACGCCGTCCTCCGTCAGTTCCCGGATGTCGACCTCAAGACCCAGCTGGGCGAGGAACTCCTCGAACCCGTTGCCCTCGCGTACGGCGTCGCGCTCCCGCTCCTGCTCGTAGAACCGGGCCCGCTGGGCGTCCTCCGCCGTGGCGGCGACCGGCACCAGCGGCCACAACCGGCCCAGGAATTCCTCCAGTTCGCCTGCCGGCGGGCAGGTCACGGACAGTACCTCCGGCAGCGCCGCACGCACGCCCGCGATCTCGACCGGGTTGTCGTCCAGGAACAGGAAGCTGTCCGTCCCGAGGTTCAGCTTCCGTGCCGCGTCCGCCAGACGACCCGACTTGGGACCCCAGGTCGCCGAGAGCACACTGAAGTGCTCCTCCTTGAGCAGGCTGTCCGGGCGGTTCAGGACCGCTCGTACGGTGCTCTCGTCGTTGTTGCTGACCAGGACCAGCAGGGTGCCCGCGTCCCGCCACTGCAGGAGCCTGCGGGCGAGGAGAGCACGCGGACCCGTGAGGTCCACCGCTTCCGGGCCGTCCTCCCCGGCCACACCGCTCCACAGGGTCTCGTCGCCGTCCACCGCGATCACCTTCGGCGCGGGGCGCCGCACGGCTCGTGCGACGTCCGCCAGGGTCAGGGCCACCGCCGCCTGGAAGGGAGGTGTGAAGGGGAGATGGGCGAGCTGCTCGGTGCGGGGGTCGAAGATCTCGTCCACGGTGTGGTGCCGGGTCCAGTCGTCGGGCCGCAGCACCGCGATGCCGGGCGTCTCGGACAACTCGTCGGCGATCTCCTGTTCCCAGCGAGCCAGCCGTTCGTCCTGGGCGGACGTCGGCAGGAAGCCGACGACCAGGGGCTTACGGGTCCGCTCGACCAGGGACCGCAGGGCCTTCGGGTACTGGGCGCGCAGTTCGGCCAGGAGCGTGTCGTCGACCGGGCCGAAGCGCTCCAGGTCCGCTGCCCGCAGCAGGACCGTACCCAACCGCGCCGACGGGTCGGCGAAGACACCGGCGGGGTCGTGCAGGCTTGCCAGTACCTGGTGGTAGGGGGCTTCCGCCACCGTGAGCGGGTCGCCGGCCGGGGTCCCGGCGCCGAGGGCCGCCTCGCACATCGCCGGGAGGTTGCCGAGAGCGAAGGTGGCGGCGAGGGCGAGGGACGGGCGGGGGGCCGGGGCCGGGCGTGCGGGGACGGCGGGGTCCCCGGCCGCCTCCGCGAGCAGGCGCAGGTACTCCTCCCCCAGTGCGGTGGTGGCCGCCCCGTCGAGGATGTCGAGGTTGTGGTCGAGCCGGATCCAGCCCGCGTCCGGGATCATCGTGATCATCAGGTCGAGGTCGGTGTGGCCCGTTCCGACCGGCAAGATGGCCAGCCGGTCGAACCGGCCACCGCCCGAGGCCCGTACGAAGTTGAAGTACACCTCGACGAGCGGTGCGTTCGCCCGGTGGAGCCCCTGCGCGGCGAGCGTGGGCAGCACGTCGGAGAACATGGCGCCTTGCGTGAGCACCCGGTTGAGGCGGCTGTCGGTGCGGCGCATCACCTCCGCGACCGACTCCTCGGCGCGGGCCTCGGCCGGGAACGGCACCGGCACTCCGAAGAAGCCGATCGCGTCGTACGCGTCGGCGTGGATGCGGGTGTCCACGGGGACGGCCAGGACGAAGCGGTCCCGCTGCCGCTCGCGGGCGAGGAGCACGGTCAGGGCGCCCAGACAGAAGGCGGCCGGAGTGATCGCCAGTCGGCTCGCCCGCTGCGACACCCGTTCCATCAGCTGGTCGGGGATCGCCAGGGTCACGCTGCCGGCCCGGAAGGACCGTGCCGCGGGGCGCGGCCCGGACAGCTCCAGGTCGAGCCGGGCGCTGCCGTCGAACGCGGCGCGCCACTCGGCCGCCCCCGGGTCGGGGGAAGCGTCCCCGGTCTGCTGCGCCTCGATGAGCAGGTCGATGTCCCGGTTGGTGACGGTGTCGTCCAGAGGGGTGCCGGAGAGTTCGGCGTCGATCTCGGTCGCGACGAGCAGGAGCGACTGCAGGTCGCTCACCGCGTGGTGGGCGCCGAAGACCAGGATCTGGCCGCTCTCGTCACCGCCGTCGAGCAGCTCGAAACGCCACAGGGAGGGGACGGTGAGATCGAACGGTGGCTCCAGCAGCGCCCGCAGTCGCTCACCGGCGTCCACGGTGGCGTCCACCGTCGTCCGGCGCAGCAGCGGCCCGGCCGCCTTCCGGTCCACCCGCAGCTGCCGCTCACGTCCCGTGCCGCCGACGATCGCCGTACGCAGTGCCGCGTGCCGTGCCGCCAGCCGGTGCAGGATCTCCGACAGCGTGTCGCCGGTGGTCGGCGTCGTCAGCCGTACGGCAAGGCCGAGGGCGTGGGCGGCGCTCGGCACGCCCTGCTGAGCCGTGCGCAGCAGACGTACGACATCCCGGGTCGCGGGCCGCAGTTCGGTGTCGGCCACCTCGGGCCGGGCCGTCCCGGCGGCGATGCCGGCCGCCGGTTCCCCGCCCGCCGGGGCGGTGGTGACCTGCTCGGGCAGGGCCTCGCCAAGGACGCGGACGAGGCTGCGGATGTCGGCGGCCGAGAACATGGTGGCGGCGGGCAGTTGGACGTTCAGGTCACGGACGAAGGAGTTGCGCAGCCTGACCAGCATCAGGGAGTCCAGGCCCAGTTCCTTCAGGGCGGTGGTCGGGGACAGTTCGGTGGCCCCGCCCGAGACTTCGCCGATCCGAGCCCGTACATAGGCTTCGAGACGTTCGGCGCGGTCCTGGTCCCCGGTGGCCGTGAGCACCTTCGCGGCCAGGTCGTCCGAGCCTTCCGGGGCGTCGCCCGTCAGGACGCCGACGACATCACCGAGGATCGGCAGGGCCCGTACCAGGTCCGGGTCGTGGGCGAGGACTTCCCGGTCCAGGGCGACGGGGGCGAGCTGGCGGCGGCCGAAGGACAGCACCCGCTCGAACAGTTCGCCGCCGTCCTGCGGGGAGAGGCCGGCCAGTCCGGACCGGCTGGTCGAGGCGGCCCGGACACCGGACTCGGCGACCATGCCGACACCGGTCCACGTGCCCCAGTCGAGGCTGAGCGCCGCGCGTCCGGGGTGGGAGAGATGGTGTGCCCAGGCGTCGAGGAAGGCGTTCGCCGCCGAGTAGGGGCTCTGACCAGCCGAGCCGAACAGGCCGGCCACGGAGGAGAAGAGCACGAGGCTCTCGGCCTCGGGGACCAGTTCGGTGAGCAGGGCGGTGCCCAGCACCTTGGGAGCGAGGACCCGCAGGACACGCTCGTCGGTCAGGTTGGGCACTGTGGCGTCGTCCAGCACACCGGCCGCGTGCACGACACCCGTGATCGGCCCGAGCGAGGTGCGTACGGCGTCCAGCGCGGCGGTCAGACCGGCACGGTCGGCCACGTCCGCGCGGGCCAGGTACACGCTCACTCCGCGCTCTTCGAGTGCCGTGATCCAGCCGGCGGCCTCGGACGAGGGGATGCCGCGGCTCATCAGGGCCAGCCGCCGGGCGCCGAGCCGTACCAGCCGCTCGGCGACGACCCGCCCGAGTCCGCCCAGACCACCGGTGATCAGATATGTGCCGTCCGGGCGGATCCGGATGCCCCCCGTGTCACCGGTGTCGTCCGGGCGGGCACGAGCCAGCCGGGGCACCAGGCGCCCGGTGTCGCGCAGGGCGACCAGGCGTTCGTCGTCGGCGTGGCGCAGCTGTGTCCACAGGGCCTCGGTACCGCCGTCGGACGGCAGGTCGACCAGCGTGACCGACAGCTCCGGGTACTCCTGCGCCACCGCGAGACCGAAGCCCCAGGCGAGCGCCTGCTCCGGGCGGGTCACCTCGGCACTGCCCCCGGCGGCCTGACTGCCCCGTACGACCATGAACAGGCGGGGCGAACGGTCCCGGGGACGGTCGGCGAGCGCCCGCACCAGGTGCAGGGCGCCAAGGACACCCAGCCGGGCGGCCTCCGCCGCCGTGTCGGCCGAATCGACGGCCGGGGCGTCGAGCGCGGACAGCAGCACCACCCGCTCGGGCGTCCCCCCGTCCCCGAACGCCTCGTCCAGCAGACGGGACATGTGCTCCGGGTTCAGCGGGTCGAGGAGGTACCGACCGGGAGCCTCGGCTGTGAACGTCGTGGACCTGCCGGCCACGACGTGCGGTGCGTCGCCCAGGCGCGCCGAGAGTTCGGCGGCCACGCCCGTGTCGTCGGCGAGGATCAGCCACGGGCCGCGCGTCTGCGGCCCCTGAGGGGCGGGCCGGGGCTGCCAGCGGGTCTCGAAGAGGGCCTGGTCGAGTGGGGACAGCGCGGCCAGCACGAACTCCTCGATCTCCAGCAGGGGGCGCTCCTGCTCGTCCAGGACGCCGATGTCCAGGGTGACGCGGTCACCGTCCACCGTGCGCAGCCGGCAGACCGTCCAGGCCGGTGTGGTGCCCGGACCGGTGAAGCGGAGCCGCCCGAGCCCGGCCGGCACGAACGTCCTGCCGGACGGTGTGTCACCGGGCAGGCCCACCACCTGGAGGGCCGCGTCGAGCAGCGCCGGGTGCAGGAGGTGTCCGCCGGCCGTCTGCCCGGCCAGCCGACCCAGCGCCTGGCGCGGTCCCGCCCAGCCTTCCCTGACGAGGCGGAAGGCGGGGCCGTAGTCGAGGCCGGCGGCGGTGAAGGCGGTGTAGAGGGCGGGCGCGTCGACCGGGTCGGCGCACTCCTTGCGCAGCGCGGTCGGCGTCAGACCGGTGAGGGGCTCGGCGGCGCCGGCGGCGGGGCCGACGCGGCCGGTGACGTGCGGTGTCCACGGGCCGGGGCGGCGCCGCTGGGCGGTGGCGGCCGCGGTCGGCCGGGAGGCGATGCTGAAGGCACGGGAGCCGTCCGCCTCCGGCCGTAGGACCAACTGCAGCTGGACCGGCGTCTCGGCCTCAAGACGGAGCGGCCCTACGAACCCGACATCGGTCAGCCGCAGTTCCCCGCTGTCGCCGCTGCCGGTGCAGTCCCCGCTGTCCGGGAGCATGGACGCCGCTTCGAGCGCCATCTCCAGGAACGCGGCGGCGGGCAGCCAGACCTCGCCGGAGACCCGGTGGTCGGCCAGATAGGCGAAGCGGGCGTCGCGCAGGTCGAGCGTGGTCTGGAAGACGTGCCGGTCGGGTTCGTCGCTCGGCTCGACGTGCGTGCCGATCAGGGGCGTACCCGGGATCCCGGCGGTTCCGGCGGCCTGGGCCGGGGCGGGCGTCAGCCAGTGCCGCTCGCGGGTGAAGGGGTAGGTGGGCAGGTCGACCCGGTTCCCCGAGGGGAACGCCACGGACCAGTCCGGAGTGTGACCGGCCACGTAGAGCTCGCCTGCCCGGCGCAGCAGACCCCCCATGTCACCGTCGTGGCGGCGCAGCGAGCCGACCGTCACCGCGGCCACGCCCTCCGCGGCGGCGATCTCCTCGATCGACGCGCCCAGCGACGGATGCGGGCTCAACTCGACGAAGTACCGGTAGCCGTCGGCCAGCATGCGCCCGATGGTGTCGGCGAACCGCACCGGCTCGCTCAGGTTGGCGTACCAGTAGTCCGCGTCGAGCAGTTCACCGGGCACCGGCTCGGCCAGCACCGACGAGTAGACGGGCACGTGCGGTTGGCCACCGGTGACATCCGCGAGCGCGTCCAGGAGTTCCGCGCGTACGGCTTCCATCCGGGGGCTGTGCGAGGCGAACGGCGTGCTCAGCCCATGGACCTTGATCCCCCGCTCCTCGCACTCCCGCCGCAGCCGCGCCAGCGCGTTCACGTCACCGGAGACCGCCGTGGAGTGCGTGCTGTTGACGGCGCCGACGAACAGTCCGTCCTCGTACGGGGCCAGCAACGCCTCGACCTCCACCCGGGGGAGCCCCACGGCCAGCATTCCGCCCCGGCCCACCAGCGGTGCCACGGCGGCGGCCCGCCGGGTCACCACGGCGGCCGCGTCGTCCAGCGACAGCGCGCCCGCCGCGTACGCGGCGGCGATCTCGCCCATGCTGTGTCCGATCACCGCGTCCGGCGAGACCCCGAGGGCCCGCCAGGCGGCGGCCAGCGCGGCGTTCACCGCGAACAGCACCGGCTGCAGCACCTCCGTTCGGCCGAAGGCGGCTTCGGCGTCAGCCCGGCCCAGTACGTCGACGACCGACCATCCGGCATGGCGCCGGACCGCCTCGTCGATGCGGAGCAGTTCCTCCTGGAACGCCTCGGATCCGGCCATCAGCTCCGTGCCCATGCCGGGCCACTGGCCGCCGTGACCCGAGAACACGAACGCGACCCTGCCGTCCACCCCGGCGGGGGAGTCCGGCAGTCGGACCTGCCCCGCCGCCAGCGCGTGCAGTTCCGCGAGCAGTCCGTCCCGGTCGTCGGCGACCACGGCCGCGCGCCGCTCGAAGTGACTGCGGTGCCGGGCCAGCGTGAACGCCACGTCCTGCGGCGGCAGTTCGGCCCCAAGCGTGCCGTCGGCCCCGGGCGTTCCCTCGGTCGGGGCCGGCCGCTCGGTCAGTCGCTCGGCCAGCTGTGCCGCCTGGGCGCGCAGGGCGGTGTCGTCGCGGGCGGAGAGCACGAACAGCCCGGGTCGTCCTGCGGCGGGCAGGGCGGACCCGGCAGACACGGTGACCTGCGGGGTGGTCGGCGGGGCGATGGGCGGTGTGGTCCGGGGGGCGGCCTGTGGGGCTTCCTCCACGATCACGTGCGCGTTGGTGCCGCTGATCCCGAACGAGCTGATCCCGGCCCGCCGTATCCGTCCACCGTCCGCCGGCCAGGCGACCTCCTCCTGAAGCAGCCGCAGCCCGCTGTGCTCCCAGTCCACATGGCGGGTCGGTGTGTCCGCGTGAAGGGTCCTCGGCAGGGTGCGGTGCCGCAGCGACTGAACGACCTTGATCAGTCCGACGATGCCCGAAGCCGCCTGCAGATGCCCGATGTTGGATTTCAGCGAGCCCAGATGGAGCGGCCGGCCCTCGGGACGGGAGCCGTCGAACACCGCCGCCAGGGCGTTCGCCTCGATCGGGTCCCCCAGGGCCGTACCCGTGCCGTGCGCCTCGACGAAGTCGATGTCCCCGGGGGTCAGCCCGGACTGTTCCAGCGCGCGTCGGATCACCTGCTCCTGCGCCGGACCGTTGGGGGCGCTCAGCCCCTGACTCTGGCCGTCCTGGTTGACCGCCGTGCCGCGCAGTACGGCGAGCACCTCGTCGCCGTCCCGCCGTGCGTCGCTCAGCCGCTTCAGCACGACCATGCCGCCGCCCTCGCCCCACACGGCGCCGTCGGCGTCGTCGGAGAAGGACCGGCAGCGGCCCGTCGGGGACAGTCCGCGCAGCCGGCTGAACTCGACGAACACCTGCGGCGTGACCATCAGCGTCACACCGCCGGTGAGCGCGAGGTCGCACTCGCCCGAACGCAGCGCCTGCGCCGCCAGATGCAGCGCCACCAGCGACGACGAGCACGCCGTGTCCACCGTCAGCGCCGGCCCGTGCAGCCCCAGGGAGTAGGCGAGCCGGCCGGACGCCACGCTCAGCGCGGAACCCGTGCCGACATAGCCGTTGAACTGGTCGAGTGGGGAACCGGCCAGGTATTCGCTGCCGAACAGCCCGAGATAGACCCCCGTGGTGCTGCCCGCGAGGTCCGCGGGCACGATCCCGGCGCGCTCCAGCGCTTCCCAGGCCATCTCCAGCAGCAGGCGCTGCTGCGGGTCCATCGCTGCCGCCTCGACCGGGGTGATCCCGAAGAAGGGCGCGTCGAAGGAGTCGATCCCGTCGAGGAAACCGCCCTCCCGGCCGTATGACTTGCCCACCGCCTCCGGATCCGGGTCGTACAGCGAGTCCACGTTCCAGCGCTCCGCCGGGAACGGGCCCACCGCGTCCCGACCCTCCGCGACGAGCCTCCACAGCCCCTCGGGGTCACGGACTCCGCCGGGCACCCGACAAGCCATGGAGACCACGGCCACCGGCTCGTCGGTCGTGGGTGCCGGCACGGGCGGCCGTACGGCGTCGGGCGCGGTCGGCGTGGTGTCGTCGGCCTCGGCCCCGGGCAGGTTCCGCAGCAGGTACTGGGCGAGCCGGGCCGGTGTGGGGTGGTCGAACAGCAGCGTCGCCGGGAGCTTCTGGCCGAGGCGGGCGCCGAGGCGGTTGCGGAGTTCGACGGCGAGGAGCGAGTCGAGGCCGAAGTCACGCAGGGGTCGGCCGAGGTTCACGGATTCCGCCGCGTCCAGGCCCAGCACACCGCGGATCTGCTCCTGGACCAACGCGGTGATCTGGTCGGCCCGTTCGGACGCGGGAAGGCGGGACAGCCGGTCCGCGAGGCCTGTGTCGGCCGCCTGTCCGGCGGTGACGGCGGCCCGGCGGGTCCGGGCGGGCACCCGGACCAGGTCGCGGAGCACGGGCGGAAGGGGGCCGGTGAGGCGGCCGGTGTCGAGCTTCGCGGGGGCCAAGGCGGCAAGGCCGGTGCTCAGCGCGGTGTCGAGGAGGGCCATCCCCTCCTCGGCGCTGAGCGCGCCGGTGCCCGCCCGTGTCAGCCGGCGCAGCTCCGCCTCGCCGAGGTGACCGGTCATCCCGCCGCGCGGTGCCCACAGGCCCCAGGCGAGCGACACCGCGGGCAGCCCGGCCGACCGCCGTCGCTCGGCGAGCGCGTCGAGTGCGGCGTTCGCGGACGCGTAGTTGGCCTGGCCCGCGTTGCCGACCACCCCTGCCAGCGAGGAGAACAGGACGAACCATGCCAGGTCCAGACCGGCCGTCAGCTCGTGCAGCACCACTGCGGCATCGGACTTGGGGCGGGCCACGGTGGTCAGGCGTTCCGGCGTGAGCTCCTCGATCACACCGTCGTCGAGGACACCGGCCGCGTGAATCACCGCCGTCAGCGGATGCTCCCCGGGTATGCCCGCGAGGAGCGAGGCGACCGCGTCCCGGTCGGCGACGTCACATGCGGCCACCGACGCCGTGGCGCCGAGTCCGCCGAGCTCCTCGGTGAGTGCGCGCATGCCGTCGGCATCCATGCCGCGTCGGCCGACGAGGAGCAGATGGCGGGCGCCGTGCCGCGTCACCAGATGCCGGGCCACCAGCCGGCCCAGGGTGCCGGTGGCGCCGGTGATCAGTACGGTGCCGTCCGGGTCGAGCGGCACCGGGACCGTCAGGACGATCTTGCCGACGTGCTGTGCCCGGCTCATGTGCCGGAACGCCTCCGGGGCCCTGCGCACGTCCCACACCGTGAGCGGCGCCAAGGTCAGCGCGCCGCCCTCGCCGAACAGCCGCAGCACCTCGGCGAGCATCTGCCCGAGCCGCTCGTGCCCCGCCTCCCACAGATCGAAGGCACGATAGGACGTGCCGGGGTACCGGTCGGCCATCTCGTCCGCGTCCCGGACGTCTGTCTTGCCCATCTCGACGAACCGGCCGCCGTCGGCCAGCGTCCGCAGCGACGCGTCCACGAACTCGCCCGCGGGCGAGCCGAACACGACATCCACGCCCCGTCCGTCCGTCGCCGCCCGCACCCGCCGTTCGAAATCCAGGTCGCGGGAGGACGCGATATGAGTCTCGTCGAGGCCCTGGGCCCGCAGCACGCCCCACTCCCCGGGACTCGCCGTGGCGAACACCTCGGCCCCGAGATGCCGGGCGAGCCGCACCGCCGCCATGCCCACCCCGCCGGCCGCGGCATGGATCAGCACGGAGTCCCCGGCCCGCAGACCGGCCAGCTCCACCAGACCGTAGTACGCGGCCACGTACGCCACCGGCACCGCCGCCGCCTGCGCGTACGACCAGCCGTCCGGGATGTGTACCAGCGTCCGGTGGTCCGCCACGACCACCGGACCGAACGCGTCCCTGGGCACCAGACCCATGACTCGGTCGCCGGCCGCGAGGCCATGCACCTCCGGGCCGACCTCCGTCACCACGCCCGCGATCTCTCCGCCGAGGCCCCGGCCGTCGACCATGCCGAGGGTGGTCACCACGTCGTGGACGTTCAGACCGGCGGCGCGTACGGCGATCCGGACCTCGCCCGTCCCCAGGGGCCGGTCGGCGTTGTCGTGGGGGACGACTGCGAGGCCGTCCGGCGTCCCGTCGCCGGTGGCCTCCAGACGCCAGTGCGACGCTCCGTCGTCCGGGACCACCAGTGTCCCGCGGCCCGTCAGCGGGGCCAGCCGCGGCGCGAACGGCTTCCCGCCGCGTACGGCGAGTTGGTGCTCGCCCGTGCCCAGGGCGGTCGCGAGCGCGGGCCGCCACTCGTCCGACCCGTCGTCGAGGTCCACGAGCACGAACCGGCCCGGGTGCTCGGACTGCGCCGAGCGCACCAGCCCCCATACGGCCGCCTGCGCCGGATCAGGGGCGTGGTCGCCGGGGCCGGTGGTGACCGCGTGGCGGGTGACCAGCAGCAGCGGGGTGTCGGCTGAGAGGCAGGAGCGCATTCCGGCCAGCGCCTCGGTGACGTCGGGGCGGATGAGGACGGCCGTTTCCGGAGCTCTGTGGTCCGCGGCGGTGGCTTGCGGCGCGGTGGCTTGCGGGGCCGTGGGGTGCGGCGCGGTGGCGTGCGGGGCCGTGTGGTCCGGGGCGGTTGTCTCCGCGGCGACCGGTGCCGCGGGGGTCCACTCCACCTCGGTCCACGCCACCTTGTACAGCGAGTCGAGCCGAGGGGCCGGGAGGGCGCCGCCGGACAGCTCGCGCAGGGCGAGGGAGTCCACCGTGACCACGGGCGCGCCCGTGGCGTCGACGGCGAGCAGGGCGAACTCGCGGTCCCCCGTGCTGCGCAGCCGCACCCGCAGCCGGGACGCGTCCGTCGCGTGCAGCCGGACGCCGGACCAGCTGAACGGCAGCAGGGCCCGGGACTCGTCGTGGCCCCCGGCCCGCAGCGCGTGCAGTGCCGCGTCCCACAGGGCTGGGTGCAGGCCGAAGCGGTCCACGCCGTCCACGTGTTCGGGAAGCGCCACCTCGGCGTAGATGTCGCCGTCCGAGCGCCATACGGCACCGAGTCCCCGGAAGGCCGGGCCGTATCCGTAGCCGTCCTCGCGAAGCCGGTCGTACAGGTCGTCGACGGGGAGCGGCAGGGCGCCGGGCGGCGGCCACTGGCCGAGGTCATCGGCGGGGACCGCCGGCCCGGCGGCCAGGGTGCCGGAGGCATGCCGGGTCCAGGTCCGGCTCCCGGCCGAGGCGTCGGAGCAGGAGGACACGCTGAGCGGGCGGCGGCCGTCGGCGTCGGGCGCCTCCACCCACACCTGGACACGTACGGCGTCGCCCGGAGCGAGTACCAGCGGGGCGTGCAGGGTCAGTTCTTCGACGACCGGACAGCCGGCCTGGTCCCCGGCGCGGACCGCCATCTCGGCGAAGGCCGTTCCGGGGAGCAGGACGGTGCCGTTGACGGTGTGGTCGACGAGCCAGGGACGAGTACCCGGCGACAGCACTCCGGTGAGCAGCCACTGGTCGGTGCCGGCCACGGCGACCGCGGCGCTCAGCAGGGCGTGCCCGGTGTTCTCCAGGCCGGCGGCGGTGACGTCCGAGCCGCCGTGGTCCGCGGGGTCCAGCCAGTGCCGGCTGCTCTGGAAGGCGTAGGTCGGAAGGCCGACGACCGGTCCCGGGGCGACCAGCCGATGCCAGTCCACCGGTCGTCCGTGGACGTGGAGTTCGGCGGCGGCCCGGTCCAGACAGGCGGGCCCGTCCTCGTGCCGGCGCAGGGAACCGACCGCGACCAGTTCCCGGTCCGTGTCCTCGGCGACGGTCCGCAGGGCGGTGAGGAGGGCGGGGTGCGGGCTCAGCTCGACGAAGTAGCGGTAGCCGTCGGCGGCCATGCGCTCCACGGTGGGGGCGAAGCGGACCGGTTCACGCAGGTTGCGGTACCAGTAGTCGGCCTCCAGCTCCTCGGTCACCCGCTCTCCGGTGACGGTGGAGTACCAGTCGACCGAACCGGGGAGGGCCACCACCCCGTCGAGTTCCTCGAGGATCGTCTCCCGCACCGGCTCGACGCGGGCGCTGTGGGAGGCGTAGTCGACATCGATACGGCGGACGAACACCTGCTGCCGGTCGAGGTCGGCGAGGAGGGCTTCCAACGCTTCCACCTCGCCGGCGATCACCGTCGACCTGCCGCTGTTGATCGCGGCGACGGAGACCCTGCCGTCGAGGGCGGCGAGGTGTGCCGCCACCTCGTCGTGCGGCAGAGCCACCACCGCCATGGTGCCGGTGCCGGCGACCCCGGTCAGGGCCTGGCTGCGCAGGGCGACCACGGCCGCCGCGTCGTTGAGGCTGAGCGCCCCCGCGACACAGGCGGCGGCCACCTCGCCCTGGCTGTGCCCGATCACGGCGTCGGGGCGTACCCCGCGGGTCCGCCACACGGCGGCCAGCGAGACCATGACGGCGAAGAGCACCGGCTGGACGACATCGACCCGGTCCAGCGGCGGGGCTCCGGTGCCGCCGCGCAGGACCGTGGCCACCGACCAGCCGGTGAAGGGGCGCAGCGCGGCGTCGCAGCGGTCGAGTTCGTCCGCGAACACCGGGTCACGGTCGAGCAGATCGCGGGCCATACCGGCCCACTGGGAACCCTGGCCGGGAAAGACGAAGGCCACCTTTCCCGGGGGAAGGAGCTGCCCGGGGCCGACGACCGTGTCCCTTTCGTCCCGTCCCTCGGCCAGGTCGGCCAGAGCGGTGAGGAGTTCGTCGGAGTGGGCCGCCTGGACGACGGCACGGTGCTCGAAGTGCGTACGGTGATGGGCGAGCGTCCCGGCGACCTCGGGCAGGGACGTCCGCGGTTCGGCCGCGAGGGCGTCGAGCAGGCGGGCGGCCTGCCCGCGCAGGGCGGGGAGGGTACGAGCGGACAGGGGGAAGAGCAGCGGGGCGGCGGGTACGGCGTCGGGCCTGTCGTCAGCAGCGGGGCCGGCGGGCGGGTGTGGGGTGGACGTGGGGGCGACGGATGTGGCCTCGTCGGCGGTGGGTTCGGTGGACGTGGGTCCGTCCGTGGCCGGGCCAGTGGCCGTGACCGGGGCTTCGACGGGCATCGGCTGTCCGGCCCGGTTCGGCCGCCGCGCGTCCGTCAGGTCCGCAGGCGCCTCTTCCAGGACGACGTGGGCGTTGGTGCCGCTGATGCCGAAGGCGCTGACGCCTGCCCGCCGTACCCGGTGACCGTCGCGCGGCCAGGCCTGGGCGCGGCTGTGCACGCACAGGCCGCTGTCCGCCCAGTCGACGTGCTCGGTCGGCGTCCCGGCGTGCAGGGACGCGGGAAGCAACTCCTCGCCGAGGGCCAGGACCGTCTTGATGACGCCGCCGATGCCCGCCGCCGCCCCCATGTGCCCGATGTTGGACTTCAGCGAGCCCACACCCAGGGGCTGTCCGGCGGGACGTTCCGGCCCGAACACCGCGGCGAGCGCCCGGCCCTCGATGGGGTCCCCGAGCTTCGTTCCGGTGCCGTGGGCCTCGACGTAGTCGACGTCGTGCGGCGCGATGCCGGCGGCGTCCAGGGCCGCGCGCACCACCCGTGCCTGGGCGAGGCCGTTGGGTGCGCTGATCCCCTGACTGCGGCCGTCCTGGTTGACCGCGGACCCCTTGACGACCGCGAGCACGCGGTCGCCGTCCCGGCGTGCGTCGCCCAGCCGCTTGAGCAGCACGAGACCGCAGCCCTCGGCCCACACGACACCGTCGGCCCCGGTCCCGAACGGGCTGCACGTCCCGGACGGAGACAGGCCGCGCAGCCGGCTGAACTCGACGTGGCCCCGCGCGGAGACCAGGAGCGTCACACCGCCCGCCAGCGCGAGGTCGCACTCACCGGCGGCCAGCGCGCGTGCGGCCAGATGCAGGGCGACCAGCGAGGAGGAGCAGGCGGTGTCCACGGTCACGGCCGGCCCCTGCAGACCCAGGGTGTACGCGATACGGCCGGAGGCCACGCTGGACGCCGAGCCCGTACCCACGTGCCCGTCCAACTGGTCCAGGCCGGCCGCCGCCAGGTATCCGCTCTCGTACAGACCGACGTAGACACCCGTGGAGCTGCCGTTCAGTGTCTCGGGAACGATGCCGGCGCGCTCGATCGCCTCCCAGGAGGTCTCCAGCAGCAGCCGCTGCTGAGGGTCCATCGCGGCGGCCTCGCGGGATGAGATCCCGAAGAAGGAGGCGTCGAAGCGGTCGATGCCCGGGAGGAAGCCGCCGCGCAGGCTGTACGCCTTGCCGGTGGCGTCGGGATCGGGGTCGTAGAGCTCCGCGACGTCCCAACGGCCCTGAGGTGCCTCCGAGATGACGTCCGCACCGTCGACGAGCAGTCTCCACAACGCCTGCGGGGTGTCCGCTCCGCCCGGGAACCGGCAGGCCATGGAGACGATCGCGACGTCGTCCGCGACGGCGGGTGGGTCCTTCGGCACGGCGGGCGACATCGCGGCTGCCGCGGTCCCCGCCGGGTCGTCGTCGAGGACGGCCTCGGCGATCGACGCGACGGTGGGGTGGTCGTACAGCAGGGACGGGTCCAGCGGGCGGCCGACGAGCGAGGAGAGGCCCGCGGCCAGGGAGACCAACTGACGTGATCCCAAGCCGTATTCGGCGATGGGCCGGTCCGGCCGGACATCGGCCGGGTCGAGAGCCCCGTGCTCGGCGATGGCCGTCGCGAGCCAGGCGCGGACGCCTTCCGCGGTCGTGGGGGACGGGGCGGATGCGTGCTTCCGGGAATCGTGCTCAGGCATGTGGGAAGAGGTTTCCTCGTGTGACTGGGCCCAGCCGCTCGGCCGGAGAACGCAAGGGGGCGCGCGAGCGGTGTACGGATGTATGGGGAACACGGAGGTGCTGGGCACACGGTTGGGGGGAATGAGGAGGCAGCGAACGCGGCCGACTCGATCCGGCCTGCACGGTGTGGGCACCGGGAGGTCACGGGGCATCCGGCCGGTGCGGGCGGCGGAGGCCGGGTACGTCATCGCGCCGCGAGTTCGCCGATCACGGCCAGGGAGCCACCGAGGTATGCCGCGCGGGAGGCACGGCGCTGGATCTTGCCGCTGGACGTCTTGGGGATGGTGCCGGGGTGGACCAGGACGACGTCACGCACCGACAGCCCGTGAGCCTCGCCGATCGCCTTGCGGATGCCGCTGGTGATGCTGCCGGACTGGTCCGCCGACTCCGGGGCCACCTCGGCGACGATGACCGGCTGTTCGCCTTCCGCCCCGTGCTCGCCCACCTCCACGGGGAACGCGGCGACGCAGCCGGGCCGTAGGGCCGGGTGGGACAACTCCGCCGAGACCTCCAGGTCCTGGGGATGGTGATTGCGGCCGTCGATCACCATCAGGTCCTTCAGCCGGCCCGTGACGAACAGTTCACCCTCACGCAGGAATCCGAGGTCACCGGTCCGCAGGAAGCGGGTGGCACCGTGCTCGCCCGAGCCGTCCTCCAGCGTGGCCCGGAACGTCTCCCGAGTCGCGACGGCGTTGCGCCAGTAGCCCTTGGCGACGCTGGCACCGGCCACCCAGATCTCGCCGACCTCGTTCTCGGGGAGTGCCCTGTGGCGCTCCGGGTCGGCGATCACCACGCTCATACCGGGGCCCGGCCGACCGCAGCTGACAGCCGCCGCGTCCGCCGCGCCCGCGTGCGGGCCCTTCTCGTCGGCCGCGAGCAGGTTCGGCGGTGTGCCCACGGTGTGGCCGCTGACCATCAAAGTGGCCTCGGCCAGTCCGTAACAGGGATACATGGCCTCGCGCCGGAATCCCGCTCTCCCGAAGGTCTCGGTGAACCGGCGCACAGTGGCGGCCCGCACCGGCTCGGCGCCGTTGAAGGCGAGCTTCCACCGGCTCAGGTCGAGCTGGTCGAGAAGTTCGGGCGTGGCGTGCTTCAGGCACAGCTCGAAGCCGAAGTTCGGGCCGCCGCTGGTGTGCGGGCGGTACTTCGTGATCGCGGTCAGCCAGCGCTCGGGTTTCTGCAGGAAGTGCAGGGGCGAGAAGAGCGTGGTCGTCGCACCGAGGTACAGGGTGTTCAGAACGGGGCCGATGAGGCCCATGTCGTGGTAGACGGGCAGCCAGCTGACGAACAGTTCGTTGTCGTACTCCGCGAGCACCTGCGGGGTGTGGCCCATCCGCTCGGTGATGACACGCTCGTTGTCCATCAGGTTGCCGTGCGTCACCATCACACCGCGCGGGGCCGAGGTGGAGCCCGAGGTGTACTGGAGGAAGGCGACCGAGTCGGCGCTGAGGCCGGGATCGTGCCAGGAGGCGGCCAGGTCGTCGGGGATGTCGTCGGTGACGACCTGGCTGATCTCCGCCAGGTCGGGCAGGTGCTGGGCCATGGTCGCCAGCGCCTCGGACACGCCGCGGCCGCTGAGGATCACCTTGGCCTCGGCATCGGACAGCAGGCGCTTCATACGGGTGAGGGCCCGGTGGTTCTGCGAGCGTCCCTGCGGAGGTACGCCCGGCACGGCCGTGACCCCGGCCGCGAGGCAGCCCAGGTACGCCGAAATGAACTCGATGCCGGGGGGATGGAGGAGTAACGCGCGGGAACCGGCGAGGCCACACTCCTGCAACCAGGCGGCGATCGCCTGTGCCCGGCCCGCCAGACGCGCGTACGAGATGTCCTGGACCTCCCCGTCGCTGTCACCGGTGACCAGATAGCGGTAGGCCGTCCGGTCCGGGTGCAGAGAGGCGTGCGCAGACAGTACATCGACGAGGGAATTGACCATATGTGTGCTTACACCTGCCTTGCGGGGCATCCTGAGGCCGGGGGACCCCAGCCGCCATCAAGCATGTGCAGAGACGCCCGTATCTGCGATGCTCTCTGTGAATTTCAATAACTCCCCTACAGTTCATGTGAGTTGAGCCTCAAGCGGCCGAAAGAGATGCCCTGCCGGCGGGTTACCGACCACATGACGTCGCGTCAGTCCACCCGTCGCCCGCCCCTGACGGATGACCGGTACCGATGTCGCGGCGGTCCGAGGATGTTGACGCCGCCTCGCCCGCGCAGTCACGGTCGCCGTCGGGCTGACGGACGACGGACGTACCGCCACCCTCGGACTGCGCGACGGCACCCCGGTCGCAGCGCCAGGCATCGCCGCCCCGGCTTCACCCCGACACCGCCGCGACCACCGTCGTGGCGGCGTCGGCAGCGCACTGAAGGCATTGATTGGCGACAACGCGTCCGCTGCCGCCGCCGACATCAGCGACGTCGGCCCGGACCGCGACCCCAGGACAAGGCCCCCGGCCGTACGGCAGCGGAGTGGAGTCCATCCGCGATGTCCGGGCACATCTGGCCGAGGTCGTGGAGCGGGCTGACCGCGACGACCTGCCCACGGGTGATCACGCGCCGGGGCAAGCAGGTGGCTGCCGTGGTGTCCATCGAAGTGCTCCGGAAATACCAGGAGTGGGAAGAGCGCGAGATCAACCGAATCATCGACGAGCGCATGGCCGACCCGGCTCCCGGCATCCCGATCGAGGACATCCTGCGGGAGACGCCGCCGCGCAGTGAGTGAGTACCGCACCGTCTTCCGACCCGAGGCTCAGGCCGAGCTCCGCAAGATCCCGCGAGACATGGCCCTCCGCATTCTGGCCAAGCTGACTGAGCTGGAGAGCGACCCACTGGGGTTCGACACCACGGCACTCGTCTCCCAGGCCGACCGGCGCCGCCTACGGGTGGGCGGCTACCGCGTGATCTACACGATCGACAACGGTGAGCTGGTGGTGTGGGCCGTGCACGCCGGGCATCGCTCCACCGTCTTCGACACCTGAGCGCTCCTGAGCCGGGTCGGAAAATCCAGCACCGATCCAGCACGGGGATCGATGAAGGGGCCGGGCTCCCACGAGCCCGGCCCCTTCTGACCTGCATGTTTGCCGCGTCAACGACGTGGTGTTATTTCATCCGCTCAGACGTTGCAGCGGAACTACCCACACCCTCGCCGCCACGCGCACCCTCCCCGGTGAGGCAGCCGCCCTCGGGAACGCTGATGAGCGCCATGCATCACGGCGTCCCCAACCGGCATTGGACCAGCCCGGAGCCGATCACCAATAGTGCTGGGCATGGGCGCAGACGCCGTGACGGAGGTTCGACGATGACCATCCCCCCACTCCCCGCAACCGCTGAGCCGGCCCGTGCCGCCTCGCCGTTGACGATCAGCGAGCAAGGCGCGTTCTGGGTCGGTGTCGGGCGCAAGCCGACCGAGGCCGGGACCGCCGCCGAGGCCGCGATGTACGTCCAGTACCAGATCCCGGCCGATCTCCGGCATCCGCTGCCCGTGGTGATGGTCCACGGGGGCGGCGGCCAGGGCTCGGACTACCTGTCGACGCCGGACGGGCGCCCCGGCTGGGCCACCCGGTTCCTCCAGGCCGGTTACGCCGTGTACGTGGTCGACCGTCCAGGTCACGGGCGCTCCCCGTACCACCCCGATGTCCTCGGGCCCATCGAGGGCGCGGCGCCGACGTACGAGTTCATCCGCTGGCTGTTCTGCGAGGGGGCGGGACGACCGGGCAGCCAGTGGCCCGGCAGCGGCGAGATCGGCGACGACTGTGCGCTGGACCAGTTGATGGCGAGCCAGGGCCCGACGCTGCCCACCTTCGCCGAGAACGAGGAGCAGATGCGGCGCTGCGGGGCCGAGTTGCTGGACCGTATCGGACCGGCCGTGCTGATCACCCACTCCATGGGGGGGCCGTTCGGCTGGCTGGTCGCCGATGCCCGGCCCGGGCTGGTGAAGGCCGTTGTCTCCGTCGAGCCGATCGGGCCGCCGTTCACCGAACTGCCCGGCCTCGGAAAGCTGGAGTGGGGGCTCACCGCGGCCCCGATCACTTACGAGCCGCCGGTACGGACCCCGGAGGAACTGCGCCTTCGGCTGCGCGAGGCGGGGGGCGACGGGCTGCAGGACTGTCTCGTCCAGGACGAAGAGGCAGGCGTCGTGCGGTCCCTGCCAGGGCTCCAGGGCTTCCCGATCGCCGTGGTCGCGGCCGACCACTCGCCGTTCGCGGCGTACCAGCACGGTGTCGCCGACTACCTCGCCCAAGCCGGTGCCGACGCCGAGTTGCTGCGCCTGGCGGACCTGGGGCTCACGGGCAACGGTCACCTGCCCATGGGTGAGAAGAACTCCGACGACGTGGCCGAGGCACTGATGACCTGGCTGGACAAGCGGCTGACGGATGGGGAGTAAACGTCCCGATGACAACCGTGCCAGCCGTGCCGACCGTCGAGACCGATGTGCTCATCGTGGGAAGCGGGCCCGCGGGAGCGAGCGCCGCACTGGCGCTGAGCACCTATGGCGTGCCGAACGTCATGGTCACCCGCTACTCACGCCTCGCTGACACGCCCCGGGCGCACATCACCAACCAGCGCACCATGGAAGTGCTGCGTGACCTGGGTGTCGAAGAGGAGGTGATCGCCCAGGCCACCCCGCAGCATCTGATGGGCAACACCGTCTTCTGCACCGCCGTCGCGGGTGAGGAGCTCGGCCGGCTGAGGTCCTGGGGCAACGAACCGCTCGTGCAGGCCGCGCACGAGCTGGCGAGCCCCACCCGCATGTGCGACATGCCGCAGCACCTCATGGAGCCGGTGCTCGTGAACGCGGCCACAGCACGCGGAAGCCGACTGCGGTTCGGCACCGAGTACCTGTCGCACGAGCAGGACGCCGACGGCGTGACCGCCCTGGTCCGCGACCGGCTGCGCGGCGACACGTACACCATCCGCGCCAAGTACCTGATCGGCGCGGACGGCGGCCGCAGCAAGGTGGCCGAGGACGCCGGGCTGCCGATGGGCGGCCAGATGGGCGTGGCCGGCAGCATCAACATCGTCTTCGACGCGGACCTCACCAAGTACGTGGCGCACCGACCCGCCACCCTCTACTGGGTGCTGGCGCCCGGCGCGACCGTGGGCGGCATCGGCGCCGGTCTGGTGCGCTGCGTACGGACGTGGAACGAGTGGCTGATCGTGTGGGGCTACGACGTCGACGCCGGGCCGCCGGACCTCACCGAGGAGTACGCCCTGTCCGTCGTCCGGGGGCTGATCGGCGACGACGAGATCCCGGTGACCATCAAGTCGTCCTCCGCGTGGACGGTCAACGAGATGTACGCCGAGACGTACTCCAGCGGCCGGGTGTTCTGCGCGGGCGACGCCTGCCACCGGCACCCACCGTCCAACGGGCTGGGCTCCAACACCTCCATCCAGGACTCCTACAACCTGGCGTGGAAGCTGAAGCTCGTCCTGGACGGCACCGCGTCCCCGTCCCTGCTGGACACCTACAGTGACGAGCGGGCACCGGTCGGCAGGCAGGTCGTCACCCGGGCCAACCAGTCCATCGGTGAGACGGCACCCGTCTTCGAGGCGCTCGGCGGCCTGGCGCCGCAGACCCCCGAGCAGCTGTGGCGGAACATCGCCGCCCGCAAGGACGCCACCACGGAGGCCGAGGAGCAGCGGGCGCGGCTGCGGGAGGCGATCGCCTTCAAGGCATACGAGTTCAACGCCCACGGCGTGGACCTCAACCAGCGCTACACCTCCGCCGCGATCGTCCCGGACGGCACCGAGGACCCCGGCTTCGCACGCGACCCCGAGCTGCACTTCCAGCCGAGCACCCGCCCCGGCGCCAAGCTCCCGCACGCCTGGCTCTCCGCGGGCACCCGCAATCTGTCCACCCTGGACCTGGGCGGGAACGGCCGGTTCACCCTGATCACCGGCATCGGCGGCGAGCCCTGGACGGAGGCCGCCCGCATCCTCGGCAAGGAGTTCGGCCTGGACATCGCCACGGCGGTCATCGGCCCCGGCCAGGAGTACGAGGACCCGTACGGGGACTGGGCCCGGCTGCGGGAGATCGGCGACTCGGGCGCACTGCTGGTACGGCCGGACAACCACGTGGCCTTCCGCCGCCAGGACGCCACCGGTGACGTCACGGCCGCACTGGGGGACGCACTGCGGCAGATCCTCGGGCGGGGCTGAGCGGCCATGGACCTCACCGCGAAGACCGCGACGACCGAGAAGACCGCGACGACGACGGCGGTGCTGGAAAGCTTCGCCCACACCTCCGATCCCCGACTGCGCGAGGTGCTGGTCTCTCTGACGCGTCACCTGCACGATTTCGTACGGGACATCGAGCCGACCCAGGCCGAGTGGGAGCGGGCGATCGACTTCCTCACCGCAACCGGGCACCTGTGCGACGACACCCGGCAGGAGTTCATCCTGCTGTCGGACGTCCTGGGTGTGTCGATGCTCGTCGAGACGATCAACGACCACAAGACGGCCGCCGCGACCGACTCGACGGTGCTCGGCCCCTTCCACATGACCGAGTCCCCGGTCCGTGAACTCGGGGCGAACATCGATCTGGTCGGCGGCGGCGAGCCGTGTGTGATCAGCGGACGGGTCGTCTCCGTCGACGGCACCCCGCTGCCCGCCGCGACGCTGGACGTGTGGCAGGCCGACGACCAGGGCTTCTACGACGTCCAGCAGCCGGAGAAGCAGCCGCCGGGCAATGGGCGCGGGCTGTTCACAGCGGACGCGGAGGGGCGGTTCTGGTTCCGCTCGTGCGTTCCGAGCCCGTATCCCATTCCGACGGACGGGCCGGTCGGCTCGCTGCTGGAGGCGACCGGCCGTCACCCCTACCGTCCCGCCCATGTCCACTTCATCGTGGGCGCCGAGGGGTACAGCCCGGTGACGACGCACATCTTCGTGGCAGGCAGCGACTATCTGGAGTCGGACGCCGTCTTCGCCGTGAAGGAGAGCCTGGTCGAGGAGTTCGTCGAGGTGGACTCCCCCGAGGAGGCCGCGGAGTTGGGCCTGGCCAACCCCTTCCGCCGGGCGCGCTTCGACATCGTGCTGCAACCGGTGATCGCGTGAGGGAACGCGCCCTGGACTTCACCTACCAGGCCCAGCCGATGCGCGTCCTCTTCCGGTCGGGTGCCGTCCCGGACGCGGTGCCCGACGAGGTCGCGCTTCTCGGCCTGCGCCGCGTCCTCGTGCTGTGCGACGACCACGGCCTGGACACGGCCCGTGCCGTCGCCGCGTCTCTCGGCGACGCCTGCGCCGGGCTGCACGCGGGGGCGGTGACGCACGTCCCGGTGGAGGTCGCCGACCTGGCCGTCGAAGCGGCTCGCGAAGCCTTGGCCGACGGCTGCGTGGCGGTCGGCGGCGGTTCCGTGACCGGCCTGGCCAAGGCCGTCGCGCTCAGGACCGGCCTGCCGATCGTCGCCGTCCCGACGACGTACGCCGGATCGGAGATGACACCCGTCTGGGGCCTGACCGAGGGCGCGGTCAAACGCACCGGGCACGACCCGAAGGTGTTGCCGCGCAGCGTCGTGTACGACCCGCTGCTCACGCTCACCATGCCGCCCGTGGGGTCCGCGACGAGCGGCATGAACGCGATCGCGCACGCCGTCGAGGCTCTGTACGCCCCGGACTCCACTCCGATCGTCTCCCTCATGGCGGAGGAGGGTGTGCGGGCGCTGGCCGCGGCCCTTCCCGAGATCGTCGCCGACCCCTCGCGGCATGACGCGCGCAGCCGCGCGCTGTACGGGGCATGGCTGTGCGGTGCGTGTCTCGGCGCCACCACCATGGGGCTGCACCACAAGCTCTGCCATGTGCTCGGCGGCACCTTCGACCTGCCGCACGCCGAGACACACGCCGTCGTCCTGCCCCATGTGCTGGCCTTCAACGCGCCGGCGGTTCCCGAGGCACTGGCGGCGCTGCGCCGGGCGCTCGATGTCCCGGATCCGGTACGGGAGTTGCACGAGCTGGGCGAGCGGCTGGGCATCCCGCGATCGCTCGCCGACCTGGGCCTGACCGCCGCCGACGTGGACCGTGCGGTCGATGTCGCTCTCGGGGCGCCGTACGCGAATCCCCGCCCGGCCTCCGCCGACGATCTGCGCGCCGTCCTGCACGCGGCCTGGGCGGGCGAGCCGCCGCACGGCGGCTGACCCCTCCTACTGGGAGATCTCGGCGTACGGAACGCCGGTCGCGCGTCGGGCCACCCGGCGTGCGACCTCGGCGAACGCCGGGGCGGCGGGCGAGTGACCGGCCTCCGGAAACACGACGGCGGCCACCAAACCGAGGGGCTCCTTCGGAGCGACGTTATGCACTCCCGGGTGCGGGAACATCCGGGTGGCCGACAGCGGCATCAGTCCCACCATGTGCTGGTAGGCGATCTTCAAGGACACGTCCTGGGCCGAGCGGGCGTGGAAGCCGACCGTCGGGGCGTCGTCGTCCCCGTTTCGTCCGCCCACCCAGAAGTCGAGGCCCGGCTCGGGGGTGACCCAGGGCTGATCGAAGACCTCGGTCACGTCCACCGCGGCTGCCCCAGCCAGCGGATGCCCCTTCCACAGCGCGAGGGAAGCGGGCTCGGTGAAGATCGGTACGCGTGTCACGCCCGGCATGTCGACGTTCAGGGGCAACAGCGCCACGTCGTACTCGCCGGCCAGCAGCGGGGCGAGACCCTGGTGGAAGTCCGCTTCATGTACCCGGACCGTGACGCTGGGATACCGCTCGCAGAACGCCTCGATGACCGGATGAGTGAGTTCGGCCAGAGCCACGCCGTAGCACGCGACCCGCACCTCGTCCCGTCGCCTGGCCCGGATGGCGCCCGCGGCGGCGGCGAGCCGGTCGGCGTCGGCCAGCACCTCGCCCGCCCGTTCGAGCAGTTCCGCGCCGTCGGCGGTGAGCGCCACATGCCGTTTGTCGCGGTCGAACAGCTGAACACCCAGCTCACGCTCGAGGGCGGCGATCGATCGCGTCAGCGCTGGCTGGGTGAGGTGCAGACGCTCGGCGGCGACCCGGTAATTCAAGGTCTCGGCGAGCGCCGAGAAATGGCGCAAGTTCCGGAGTTCCACTCAGCCCTCCAGAAAGGCGAGGTCCACGGCGTTGTGGTCCGCGCCAGGTTACAGCGCGCTTCCCCGCACGTCACCAGGCAGAAATGTGCGGCATTCCCGTCACCCCCTCCGACCTGCTGTGATGCACGGCATTCATCAAGCCCGCAGTTACCGGCATTGGACGGTCCCTCGCCGCGCCGCCAACACTCGCTTCAGGCCGACCCAGAACAGCAGCGGATGGGGTGCGAATTGTCCGAGACAACCGAGGCAGCCGAGAAAATCATCGAAATTCCGCAGCCGGAGCCGGAGCTGACACCGGAGGAACTGGTGCGCCGGGCCGCCGGCATGAGGGCCTGGCTTCGTGATCATCAGGACGAGACCGAACAGCGGACCGGTATCTCCGAGGACACGCACAAGGCGTTCCTGGAGGCGGGTTTCTACCGGTCCCTCCAGCCACGCCGCTTCGGCGGTTACGAGTTCGACCTGCGGACCTACTCCCGGATGGTCACCGAGGTGGCCCGCGGCTGCCCGTCCAGCGGCTGGAACCTGTGTCTGGCCGCCTCCCACAGCCTGGTGGTGGCCGGCCGCTTCCCCGAGAGCATCCAGCGCGAGGTGTTCGGGCCGGACGGTGACTTCCGGGCCCCGCTGCCGATCGCCCCGAGCGCCACCGCGAGGAGGACCCCCGACGGGTACCTGGTCAACGGCCGCTGGGACTACTCCTCCGGAGTCAACGTCTCCACGCACTTCCTGGGTGGCGTGCTCATCATCGACGAAGAGGGCGGCATACCCACGCCGGGCATGGTGCTCGTGCCCTCCGACTGGCGGATGCTCGACAACTGGGGCGAGATCCTGGGCTTCCGCGGCAGCGGCTCCAACAGCGTCGTGGCCGAGGACGTCCTCGTACCGTACGAGTACGTGTCCAGGACCCACCTCGGGGCGACCGACGCCACCGGCGGGCCGGGTGTGGAACTGCACGGCAACCCGATGTACGCGGGCCGGCTGATGTCGTTCTTCAACATCCAGCTGTGTTCGATCGTGGCGGGCACCGCCTGGGCCGCAGTCGACGAGTACCGGCGGATCATCACCACCAAGAACAGCCTGCTGCCGCCCTTCAAGCCGCGCAGCCACGATCCGGAACACCAGCGCAACCTCGGCCTGGCAACGGCCCTGGCCGACAGCGCGCAGCGGATCATCCTGTCGGTCGCCGACGACTACATCGCGTACGCCGCCCGGGGCCTGGCAGGGGGCGAGCCCTTCTCCGAACTGGACGACCAGGCCCTCTCCGTCACGGCCCGGCAGTCCGGCCAACTCGCCTGCCAGGCCGTCGAGATGCTGGCCTCGGCCAGTGGCTCCAGCGCGCTGGCGAACGGCGAGCGCATGCAGCGGTACCTGCGCGACGTCGCCACGTACAAGACACACATCAACGCACAGCACGGCTCGTGGGCCACGGCGTACGCCCGTTCTCTGCTCGGGCTGGAGACCCCGGCGTGAACCGGCAGACGCCCGCCGCGACGGCGCCCGGCGGTGGCCCGGCGGACGACCCCGGCCTGTTCCGGCACGTGCTCGGCCACTACCCGACGGGTGTCACGGTGGTCACCGCGAAGGAACCCGACGGCACCCCGGTCGGCATGGTCATCGGCTCGTTCACCTCGGTGTCCCTCGACCCCCCGCTCGTCTCGTTCTTCCCCGGCTGCTCCTCCACCACCTGGCCAAAGATCATGGCCGGCGGCGCTTTCTGCGTGAACGTGCTGGCCGCCGGCCAGGAGGGCCTCTGCCGGGATGTCAGCGCCAAGGCCCCCGACGTCTTCGACCGCCACCCGTGGCGCGGCGCGCCCTCGGGCAGCCCCGTCCTGGCGGGCGTCGCCGCCTGGATCGACTGCGACATCGCCGACGTGTGGACCCTCGGCGACCACTACTTCGTCCTCGGCCGCGTACGGGAACTCGGGGTGGAGAAGACCGGCGTCTCGCCGCTGGTCTTCTCCCGGGGGCGGCTCGCCCCGTTGCCGCCCCGCCGGGACCACGACGAATCGGCCGACTACACATGGCCCGACTGGTTCTGAGAGCTCTGAGAGAAAAGAGACGCACCATGCGCAATCAAGGGCTCGGCTCATGGCCCGCGCGGCGTGCCCGCATGGCACCGGAGGCCACCGCCGTCGTGCACGACGGTGGATCCCTGTCGTACGGAAAGCTGGCCGCGCGCGTGACGCGCCTCGCGCACGCCCTGCGTGCCCTGGGGGTCGGGCACGGCGACCGGGTGGCCTACCTCGGCGCGAACCATCCGGCCCTGGTGGAGACCCTGTTCGCCACGAACGCGCTGGGCGCCGTCTTCGTCCCGCTCAACACCCGCCTCGCGGCACCCGAGTTGGCCTTCATCCTGGGCGACTCGGGAGCGGCGGTGCTGGTGTTCGGGGCCGAACTCACCGACGTCGTCGACGCGTTCAGGGACGACGTCGAGGTGAAGCACTACGTCGAGGTGGGGAAGGCGTACGAGGAGCTACTCGCGAGCGCGCCGGACAACCCCCTGGACGAGGCGGTCGGCCTCGACGAGGTGTGCATGATCCAGTACACCTCCGGCACCAGCGGCCGTCCCAAGGGCGTCATGCTCACCCACGCCAACATCGCCTGGAACTGCTTCAACATCCTGCTGGACGTGGACATCGCTTCCGACGACGTCGCTCTGGTGGTGGCACCGATGTTCCACACCGCCGCCCTCAACACCGTCTTCCTGCCGGGCTTCCTCAAAGGAGGGACGTCGGTGCTGATGGGCGGTTTCGACCCGGAACGAGTGCTCGACGTCATCGCCGAGCACCGGGTGACGAGGATGTTCGGCGTGCCCGCGATGTACCAGGCCATGGCCCGGTCGTCGCGGTGGGCGACGGCCGACCTGTCGTCGATCCGGATCCTGATGTGCGCGGCGGCACCCGTGCCCAAGGCCCTCATCCACACATACCAGGACCGTGGCCTGACCTTCCTCCAGGCGTACGGCCTGACCGAGACCGCTCCCGCCGCGCTGGGCCTGCGCGCGCGGGACAGCATCCGCAAGGCCGGCTCGGCCGGCACACCCTGCTTCTTCACCGACGTACGCGTGGTGCGGCCCGACCTCACCGATGTCGCACCGGGCGAGGTCGGCGAGGTGATCATCGCGGGCCTCAATGTGATGAAGGGCTACTGGCAGTGGCCCGAAGCGACCAAGGACGCCTTCGTGGACGGAAGTTGGTTCCGCTCCGGTGACGCGGCCACTGTCGACGAGGAGGGGTACGTCACGATCGTCGACCGGATCAAGGACATGTACATCTCCGGCGGGGAGAACGTCTACCCCGCAGAGGTCGAGCAACTCCTCTACCAGCATCCCGCGGTCGCCGAATGCGCGGTGATCGGCGTACCCGACGAACGATGGGGCGAAGTGGGCAGAGCGCTGGTCGTGCCCCGCGCGGGCGCCGACGTGTCGCCCGACGACATCATGGACTCCCTGTCCGGCCGACTCGCCAAGTACAAGCTCCCCAAGTCGGTCGTCCTCGTGGACGCCCTGCCCCGCAACGCCACCGGCAAGATCCTCAAGGCCCGCCTGCGCAGCCAGTACGGCTCCCTGTCAGACCGCGGCGCCGAGGAGGCATGACGCCAGGCCAGGGAACCCGAACACTCCACGCCACACGGTCACCACATCGTTCGCCGACAGTGGCGGGGGTCTCGCCTCCCTGCGGGCCCCACGCGAAAACCGGTGGACGGCCCCATGCCCCCCGGCCCCGGGACCCTCGCCACCCGCAAGACGGAGCGCCATCGCCTCCGCCACGTGAACGAAGGCCGTCACGGGCCACGAGACGTTGCTCGGCCGCAGGCCAGGCTCTGGACAGTGCTCGCCCCAGCACGGGCGCTCTCATCCTTCCCAGCACGAATCCAGCACCTATCCAGCACGGCAAAAATCAAGGGGCCTGACCCCAAAGAGTCAGACCCCTGTTGATCGGCATGTTTGCCGGATCAGCGAAGTGGCGCTAAATCACCCGCTAGACATTGAAGCGGAACTCCACCACATCCCCGTCCTGCATCACATAGTCCTTGCCCTCCATGCGGGCCTTGCCCTTGGCGCGGGCCTCGGCGACCGAGCCGGTCTCGACGAGGTCGCCGAAGGAGATGACCTCCGCCTTGATGAAGCCCTTCTGGAAGTCCGTGTGGATGACGCCGGCGGCCTCGGGGGCGGTGGCGCCCTTCTTGATCGTCCAGGCGCGGGACTCCTTGGGGCCTGCCGTGAGGTAGGTCTGGAGGCCGAGCGTGTCGAAGCCGACCCGGGCGAGGGTGGCGAGGCCGGGCTCGTCGGCGCCGACGGACTGGAGGAGTTCGAGGGCGTCCTCCTCGTCCAGCTCGGCGAGGTCCGCCTCCAGCTTGGCGTTGAGGAAGATCGCCTCGGCGGGGGCCACCAGCGCGCGCTGCTCGTTCTTGAAGTCCTCGTCGACCAATTCCTCCTCGTCGACGTTGAAGACGTACAGGAACGGCTTCGTCGTCAGCAGGTGCAGGTCGTGGAGGAGCTCGTTGCGCTCGCTGCCCTGGACGATCCCGTGCGCGAAGAGGGTGTCGCCCTTCTCCAGGATCTCCTTGGCCTCCTCGACGGCCTTGACCTTGGGCGCGATGTCCTTCTTGATGCGCGACTCCTTCTGGAGACGCGGCAGGACCTTCTCGATGGTCTGGAGGTCGGCGAGGATCAGCTCGGTGTTGATCGTCTCGATGTCGTCCTTGGGCGAGACCTTGCCGTCGACGTGGACGACGTTCTCGTCCTTGAAGGCACGGATGACCTGGCAGATCGCGTCGGACTCACGGATGTTCGCCAGGAACTTGTTGCCGAGGCCCTCGCCCTCGCTGGCGCCGCGCACGATGCCCGCGATGTCGACGAAGTCGACGGTCGCCGGGAGGACGCGCTGCGACCCGAAGATCTCGGCCAGCTTGGTGAGGCGTTCGTCGGGGACGCCGACGACACCGACGTTCGGCTCGATCGTGGCGAACGGGTAGTTGGCCGCCAGCACGTCGTTCTTGGTCAGGGCGTTGAACAGGGTCGACTTGCCGACGTTGGGCAGACCGACGATTCCGATCGTGAGCGACACGTTTGCGACTTCCCGTACGTAGGAGGGCCAGGCGGCCGGGGGCCTGGGGCGGCGGGGCCTGGGGGTGCGGTCCGGCGGAACGTGCCCCAGGGGCCAGGGGGCTGGCCGGTCCCCCAGTTTACGGCGTGCCCGCGCGCGGCCCGGCGACGTATCGAACGCTTGGCCAAGGTCCCCTCCCCGGCGTGTCTGTGGACCGATTCGGCACATTAACCGACCTAAGTTGGTCAAGTGGAGCAGCACAGGACGCATCCCCCTCGGACCGGACCGCAGCGCAGCACCCCCTTTCCGCCGCAGGTGGCCAGAGGTGGCCGGACACCGGGCAGCGCGGAGACTCCGCGTCGCGCCCCGGTCGTCGGGCGCGCACCCCTTCCAGCCCCGGCGCGAACCGTGCGGCGCGTCACCAGCGCCATGCGCCGGATGCCCAATCCCCGCCTCACCGGCCTGGGTGGCGGCCTCTTCTGCGCGCTGTCGATGTTCACGCTCGCCTGCCTCGACCGGCTGCTGTTCGATGCGTCACTCACGCTGTACGGGCTACTGTTCCTGCCGGTCAGCGCCTTGACCGCGGTGTGGGTGCGACGAGCGGACCTCGTGAGCGGGCCGGTGATCGTGCCCATCGCCTTCGCGGCCGGACTGCCGCCGATCGCCGACGGCGAGGGCGGGCCCGCCGGGTATCTCATGGGGCTGGTCACCACCCTCGCCGTGACAGCGGGCTGGCTCTACGGCGGCACACTCGTCGCCGGCGTCATCGTGACCGTGCGCAAGCTGCGGCTGATGGCCCGGCGGGCGGCCGAGCGGGAGTGGGAGCGGGCCAGGGAGCAGAGGAGAGTGGGGGCGGAGGGAAGGGAGCCGGAAGGGCACCGAGGGTACGGGCGACCGGGAACTCCGGGCGCCCAGCCCCGCCCCTCGTACGACCGCGCCGCGGCCCGGCCCCGGCCCATGAGGCCCCCGGCCCAGCCCCGTCGCACGGTGCCCCGCGGCTCCTGACCCGCCGCCGGACGTGACCGCGCCCCCGCGGGTTCAGCCTGCCTTCGCCGCCCTCATCGCCGCGCCCACGATGCCCGCGTTGTTCTGGAGCTGGGCCGGGACGATCTCGGCCTGGATGCCCTCGATCAGGTGCAGGAACTTGTGCGCCTTGCGGCTGACGCCGCCGCCGACGATGAAGAGCTCGGGGGAGAAGAGCATCTCCACATGGGCGAGGTACTTGGTGACGCGCCTGGCCCAGTGCTCCCAGGTCAGCTCGTGGTCGTCCTTGGCCTTCGTGGAGGCGCGGGTCTCCGCGTCATGGCCGCCCAGCTCCAGGTGGCCCAGTTCCGTGTTGGGGACGAGGACGCCGTCGGAGAAGACGGCGCTGCCGATGCCCGTGCCGAAGGTCAGCATGATGACGGTGCCCTGACGGTCGCGCCCTGCGCCGAACTGCATCTCGGCGACGCCCGCCGCGTCCGCGTCGTTCACCACCGTGACCGGGAGGCCGCCGAGCCGGTCGCCGAGCAGGGCGCGCGCGTCGACGTCGATCCAGCTCTTGTCGACGTTGGCCGCCGTACGGATCGTGGCGCCGCCCGTGACCACGCCGGGGAAGGTGATGCCGACCGGGCCGGTCCAGCCGAAGTGGTCGACGACCTCCTTCACCCCGTCGGCCACCGCGTCGGGCGTCGCCGGGTGCGGAGTCAGCACCTTGTACCGCTCGTCCGCCAGGTCGCCCAGGTCAAGGTCCACGGGAGCGCCCTTGATCCCGGATCCACCGATGTCCACGCCGAAGATGTGCATAGCCTTACGTTACGACGAACGACGGACAGTCACGGCCGGCGGCCACCCGGCCGCAGCCCGGCCGGGGAACCCTCACGTCCCCGTACGCGTACGGCCCCGGAACCTTCACGTTCCGGGGCCGTACGGAGACAGCCGGGGCTCAGGCGCCGGCGGCGCCCTGTCCGGTGCGCTCGGCTACCAGGGCGGCCGCCTCCTCGCGCAGGTCGCGGCGCAGCTCCTTCGGCAGCGAGAAGGTGATCGACTCCTCGGCGGCCTTGACCAGCTCGACGTCCTCGTAGCCCCGCTGGGAGAGCCACTCCAGGACCTCCTCGACGAGGACCTCCGGCACGGAGGCGCCCGAGGTGACACCGACCGTCTCCACGCCCTCCAGCCAGGCCTCGTCGATCTCGCTCGCGAAGTCCACGAGGTAGGCCTCGCGGGAGCCGGCGAGCTTGGCGACCTCGACGAGCCGCTTGGAGTTGGAGGAGTTGCGCGAGCCGACGACGATGACCAGCTCGGCCTGCGCGCCCATCTGCTTCACGGCGAGCTGACGGTTCTGCGTGGCGTAGCAGATGTCGTCGCTCGGCGGGGAGACGAGCAGCGGGAACTTCTCCTTGAGGGCGCCGACGGTCTCCATCGTCTCGTCGACGGAGAGCGTGGTCTGGGAGAGCCAGACGACCTTCGACGGGTCGCGGACCTCGACCTTCTCGACGTCACCGGGGCCGTCGACCAGCTGGATGTGGTCCGGGGCCTCGCCGGAGGTGCCGATGACCTCCTCGTGCCCCTCGTGGCCGATCAGGAGGATGTCGAAGTCCTCGCCCGCGTAGCGGATCGCCTCCTTGTGGACCTTGGTGACCAGCGGGCAGGTCGCGTCGATGGTGGCGAGCCTGCCGCGCTTCGCCTCCTCGTGGACCGTGGGGGCCACTCCGTGCGCCGAGAACATCACGATGTTGCCCTCGGGGACCTCTTCGGTCTGCTCGACGAAGATGGCGCCCTTCTTCTCCAGGGTCTGCACGACGTACTTGTTGTGGACGATCTCGTGGCGGACGTAGATCGGGGCCCCGTACTGCTCGAGGGCCTTCTCGACGGCGATCACGGCACGGTCGACACCCGCGCAGTAGCCGCGCGGAGCGGCGAGGAGGACACGGCGGCGGCCAGGCGAAGCGGTCATGGTCCCCATCGTAGGGGGTTCCCCGCGGAGGGCTCCGCCGTGGGAGCGGGGGGTGAGCTCGGGGGTGAACGTGGGTGTGCCGGGTGCGGGTGAGTGGGGGCTGTTCGCGCAGCTCCCCGCGCCCCTGAAAAGCGACCGGGGCTACGCCCCGTGCTTTTCCTATGAAGGGGCGGGCCGCAGGCCCGTTCCCTTCAGGAGCGCGGGGAACTGCGCGAGAAACCACGAACCACCCGCAAAACCACGAACCACCCGCACTCGCCGACGAACTGCGCACCCCCGAGCTATGAGGCGCTGTCGGCACCCCCCGTTACGCTCCCCACATGGCTCTCAACACGTCCGCCGACGCCCCCTTGCCCGTCGGCGAGGTCTCCCGGCTCATCGGCGGCTGGATCGACCGGCTCGGCTCGGTGTGGGTCGAGGGGCAGATCACGCAGCTGTCGCGGCGTCCGGGCGCCGGCGTCGTCTTCCTTACGCTGCGCGACCCGTCGCACGACATCTCCGTGAGCGTCACCTGCTACCGGCAGGTCTTCGACGCGATCGCGGACGTCGTCAGCGAGGGCGCCCGGGTCGTGGTGCACGCGAAGCCGGAGTGGTACGCGCCGCGCGGTCAGCTGTCCCTGCGGGCCACCGAGATAAGGCCGGTCGGGGTGGGTGAACTGCTCGCCCGGCTGGAGCAGCTGAAGAAGTCGCTGGCCGGCGAGGGGCTGTTCGCGCCGGAGCGGAAGAAGGCGCTGCCGTTCCTGCCGCAGCTGATCGGGCTGGTGTGCGGCCGGGCCTCCGCGGCCGAGCGGGACGTGCTGGAGAACGCCCGGCACCGCTGGCCGGCCGTCCGCTTCGAGGTGCGCAACGTCGCCGTGCAGGGTGTGCACGCGGTGCCGCAGGTCGTGCAGGCGGTGAAGGAGCTGGACGCGATGGAGGGCGTGGACGTCATCATCGTGGCGCGCGGCGGCGGCAGCGTGGAGGACCTGTTGCCGTTCTCCGACGAGCAGCTCGTCCGGGCGGTGGCGTCGTGCCGTACGCCGGTGGTGTCGGCGATCGGGCACGAGCCGGACACCCCGCTGCTGGACTACGTCGCGGACCTGCGGGCGTCCACGCCGACCGACGCGGCCAAGAAGGTCGTGCCGGACGTCGGCGAGGAGTACGAGCGGGTGCGGTGGCTGCGGGACCGGGCGCGGCGGTGCGTCCAGGCGCTCGTGGAGCGGGAGGAGCGGGGGCTCGCGCACGCCCTGGCGCGCCCCTCGATAGAGGATCCGCACCGCATGATCGACGAGCGGGCCGGCCAGGTGGTCTCGCTGCTCGACCGGGCTCGCCGGTGCCTCGGCCACCATCTGGACCGGTCCGTCTCGGAGCTGACGCACACGCACGCGCGCGTGGTGGCCCTCTCCCCCGCCGCGACCCTGAAGCGGGGGTACGCGGTGCTCCAGAGGGCGGACGGGCATGTGGTGCGCGCGCCCGAGGAGGTCACGGCCCAGGAGCCGTTGCGGGCGCGGGTGGCGGAGGGCGAGTTCGCCGTCCGGGTCGAGGGCACTGTCGGAGGGGACGCATAAGGTGGGCCGCATGACCAGCAACGTGAGCGAGGCCGAGGAGACCACCGTGACGGGCGGGGCGGCCGGACCGTCCGAGGCCGACCGTGCCCTCGGCTACGAGCAGGCGCGTGACGAGCTGATCGAGGTCGTCCGGCGACTGGAGGCGGGCGGTACGACGTTGGAGGAGTCCCTCGCACTGTGGGAGCGCGGCGAGGAACTGGCCAAGGTGTGCCGCCGCTGGCTGGACGGTGCGCGGGCGCGGCTGGACGCGGCGCTGGCGGAGGACGAGCAGGCGGACGCCGCCGGCGACGGGCAGGGCTGACCCAACCTTCCGGGCATCGCATACCTGCCAGGTCCCGCACCTGGGGAGACACCCCCGGTTCTTGTGAAGCCGATCACCGGTTCGTGTGAAGAGGATCACCCGACCCCGCTTTTGATTGAAATTTGAACTTCCATTGCGTACCTTCGAAGTCGTCAGCGCCGTCTTCCGAAGGTTGTTCCATGTCTCTCGTTCTCGACCCCGCCGCCCAGGACCTGCTGTTCCGCGAGGCGCACACCGCGAACGCGTTCACCGACGAGCCGGTCACCGACGAGCAGGTGCAGGCGATCTACGACCTGGTCAAGTACGGCCCGACCGCCTTCAACCAGACCCCGCTGCGCATCGTCCTGGTCCGCTCCGCCGAGGCCCGCGAGCGTCTGGTGCCGCACATGGCCGAGGGCAACCAGGCCAAGACCGCCACCGCCCCGCTGGTCGCGATCCTCGCCGCGGACAACGAGTTCCACGAGGAGCTGCCGAGCCTGTTCCCGGCGTTCCCGCAGGCCAAGGACCTCTTCTTCGCCGAGCGCCCGGCCCGTGAGGCCGCCGCCGGGCTGAACGCCGCCCTCCAGGCCGCGTACTTCATCATCGGTGTCCGCGCCGCGGGTCTCGCCGCCGGCCCGATGACCGGCTTCGACGCCGCGGGCGTCCAGAAGGAGTTCCTGGACGACGACCACACCCCGCTGATGGTCGTCAACATCGGCAAGCCGGGCGAGGGCGCCTCCTACCCGCGCTCCCCGCGCCTGGCCTACGACGACGTCATCACGACCGTCTGACACCGAGCACGACGCGGAAAGGGCCCCCGGCAAGGATCGCCGGGGGCCCTTTCCGCATGCGCGGGCGCCTCACTCCGTCCGCAGCGCCCGCGCCATCTTCGTCAGCTGCTCGAACGACGCGCTGCCCGCCACCACGGTGGTGGACCCCTCTCGCCGCAGGACGAGGGCGTCGTAGCGGTCGCCCTCGTAGCGGGTCCAGGTCTCGCCGCCGATCTCGTCGGTCGTGCCAGTCTTCTTCGCGTCCTGGGTGGCGTCCGGGATGAACCGGGACGGCTTCCCGGCGGACTGCTCGACGGCCACGTACTGACCGTCGGGGGCATGGAACCCGAGGTGCCAGTGGTCGGAGTCGGCGCCGCTGAAACGGACGGAGGTCGCCTTCCAGGTGTCGGGCAGGCCTACCGGCGCGGCCACCGGATAGGAGGCGGCACGGCGCGCCGTGAGCAGTTCGACGCGGTAGTCGACACGCTTGAGCTCCTGCTCGGTCTCGTCGTGCGGGATGAAGAGATAGATGACCCATGCCGCGAGCACGATGAGCCCCAGGGAGAGGACCATGTCGCGAACGGTCTGCTTGCCTTTCGTACCTGCCACGAACTCATCGTCGCAGGTGCACCGGTCTGCTCATCCGTGGGGTCCCCTGCTCAATTTGTCAGCCTGACGATAGAGTCGGCCCGAACCCTCATCCGGCCGTCGTCGTATCAGAAAGGTGCGCTCCGATGACCGAGAATCATCATCTGCCGTCCGAGCTCGAAGTCCCCTCCGAGGCCCCCGACCGCAACCTCGCCCTGGAGCTCGTACGGGTGACCGAGGCGGCCGCGATGGCCGCGGGCCGCTGGGTCGGCCGCGGGGACAAGAACGGTGCCGACGGCGCCGCCGTACGCGCCATGCGGACCCTCGTCTCCACCGTCTCGATGAACGGCGTCGTCGTCATCGGGGAGGGCGAGAAGGACGAGGCCCCGATGCTCTTCAACGGGGAGCGCGTCGGTGACGGGACCGGCCCGGAGTGCGACATCGCCGTGGACCCGATCGACGGCACGACACTGACGGCCAAGGGCATGACCAACGCGATCGCCGTGCTCGCGGCGGCCGACCGGGGCACGATGTTCGACCCGTCGGCCGTCTTCTACATGGACAAGCTCGTCACCGGCCCCGAGGCCGCCGACTTCGTCGACATCAACGCGCCGGTCTCGGTGAACATCCGCCGGGTCGCCAAGGCCAAGCGGTCCACGCCCGAGGACGTCACGGTCGTCATCCTCGACCGGCCGCGGCACGAGGGCATCATCAACGAGATCCGGGAGACCGGTGCGCGCATCAAGCTGATCTCGGACGGTGATGTCGCGGGCTCGATCCTGGCGCTGCGGGAGGGCACCGGGGTCGACATGCTGCTCGGCATCGGCGGTACGCCCGAGGGCATCATCTCGGCCTGCGCGGTGAAGTGCCTCGGCGGCACGATCCAGGGCAAGTTGTGGCCGAAGGACGACGAGGAGCGGCAGCGCGCCATCGACGCGGGGCACGACCTCGACCGGGTGCTGACCACGGACGACCTGGTGTCCGGGGAGAACGTGTTCTTCGTCGCCACGGGGATCACCGACGGTGAACTGCTCCGGGGTGTGCGGTACCGGTCGGAGACCGCGACGACCGACTCGATCGTGATGCGGTCGAAGTCGGGGACCGTGCGGCGGATCGACTCGGTGCACCGGCTGAGCAAGCTGCGGGCCTACAGCTCCATCGACTTCGAGAAGGCGAAGTAGCTCCGCCGGTCGAGCGGTGGGGATCAGAGGGACCGCGGTTGCCTGTCGGCTGCGGGGTTCGCCGTGGCTTGTCGCGCGCAGTTCCCCGCGGCCCGCACGGCCTTCGGGCGACCGGCATCACGAAGGCGCCGTCTTGTGCGGAGAGGGCGCCTTCCGGAGTTGACGGCTACCCGGCTGCCGCCGTCGTCCTCGCCGGCCCCTGGTCGGCACCACAAAGGCGCCCTCTGGTGCGGAAGAGGGCGCCCTCGGTGGAGCCGTCGATGTCAGCCGGCGGCGGCTATCGTCCCCGCTGCGCGCGCCGCCTTCTTCAACTCCAGGTCCCGGCGGCGCCTCCGGGCGAGCACCACTCGGCGTTCCGCCGCGGTAAGACCGCCCCAGACGCCGTACGGCTCCGGTTGCAGGAGTGCGTGTTCCCGGCACTCGACCATGACGGGGCAGCGGGCGCAGACGCGCTTGGCGGCCTCCTCGCGGGAGAGCCGGGCCGCGGTGGGTTCCTTGGAGGGGGCGAAGAACAGCCCGGCCTCGTCACGCCGGCACACGGCCTCCGTGTGCCACGGGGCGTCCTGATCCCTGTCTCGCACTGGCACCCGCTGGGGCGGAACGGCAGCGACCTGCAGGGACGAATGCGGCGGTTGCAGCACGGTCTACTCCTGACGACGGCTTCGCGAGCGAGAGACGATGCAGCAAGGCCTACCCGCTGTGCGCGGGCCTATGCACTGAGTCCCCAACCGCCGAAATTCAGGGCCTCACCAAGCGGTCACAAGCGGACCGAACCCCTTCGGGAACAGTCCGGGAGCGATCCGATTCACAAGCGTCAACGGTCCAGGTGTTTGCGCAAACCGCCGTCGACCTTGCGGGCGACATGATCGGTCACCCGGCCTAGGAGATCGGCGATCATCTTGCCCCGCTTGGGCTTCGCCTCGACGCTGCCGAGTACGGCGAAGCCGTCCACGTAGACCACGGGCGCGTCCGGCTCGCCGGAGTCCAGGTTGTCCACCTCGAAGGCGCCGAGGACACCACCGCCGCTGCCGCGCAGGGAAACGTTCTCCGGGACGCGGATCTCCACGCTGCCGAAGAGGGAGACGGCCCTGATCATCACCTGTCGGTGCTCGAAGAGGGCCTCGCTGAGGTCTATCTCGACGCTGCCGAATACGGCGTACGCGTGGATGCGGCGGCCGGCCCGCCAGCGGCCCTTGCGGACCGAGGAGCTGAAGACCGCGAGCAGACGCTCGTCCGCGTCGATCGGGATGGAGCCGGGGGCGGGGCGGTTGGGCACGGAGGACGGCGGCGGGTACGCCGACGGCTTGTGCGCGGCGGGCAGGTCCCGGATGAACACGTCCAGTGCGCCGACCGTCTTGGCGGCCAGCACACCCTCGACCCGCTCGGCGTGCTCCTCGGCGGTGAGGCGCCCCTCGGCGAGGGCGTCACGAAGGATGTCGGTGATGCGGTCACGGTCGGCGTCCGAGGCGCGCAACTCGGCGGCGGCTGCATGCGCTCCGGTCTGCTTCTGAAGGTCCACGACAGCAGCGTACCCATTCACGATAGATCGCGATAGACCCCGTCGGCGTGGAACTGAGCCTTACCTCACAAGCCCGCCGTCGGCGGCAGGTCCTACGCTGGTGGACGCCGCCGACGGAGGCCGGCCGCCGGTGTGAGCCACAGGCTCCGGCGCCCCGGAGGCGAGCCGCGTCTGAATCAGCCTGTCTAGTGAGGAATGGGCACCGATGCCTGAGTTCGAGTACACCGATCTGCTCCCCATGGGAGAGGACACCACTCCGTACCGGCTGGTGACCTCCGAGGGTGTCTCCACCTTCGAGGCCGACGGACGCACCTTCCTCAAGGTGGAGCCGGAGGCACTGCGCAAGCTGGCGGCCGAGGCCATCCACGACATCCAGCACTATCTGCGCCCGGCCCACCTGGCGCAGCTGCGCCGGATCATCGACGATCCCGAGGCATCCGGCAACGACAAGTTCGTCGCGCTGGACCTGCTGAAGAACGCGAACATCGCGGCGGCCGGCGTCCTGCCGATGTGCCAGGACACCGGCACGGCGATCGTCATGGGCAAGCGCGGCCAGAACGTCCTCACCGAGGGCGGGGACGAGAAGGCGCTCTCGCAGGGCATCTACGACGCGTACACCAAGCTCAACCTGCGCTACTCCCAGATGGCTCCGCTCACCATGTGGGAGGAGAAGAACACCGGCTCCAACCTCCCGGCGCAGATCGAGCTGTACGCGACGGACGGCGGCGCGTACAAGTTCCTGTTCATGGCCAAGGGCGGCGGCTCCGCCAACAAGTCGTTCCTCTACCAGGAGACGAAGGCCGTCCTGAACGAGGCCTCCATGATGAAGTTCCTGGAGGAGAAGATCCGTTCCCTGGGCACCGCCGCCTGCCCGCCGTACCACCTCGCGATCGTCGTGGGCGGTACGTCCGCCGAGTACGCGCTCAAGACCGCCAAGTACGCCTCCGCGCACTACCTGGACGAGATCCCCGCCGAGGGTTCGCCGCTCGGGCACGGCTTCCGCGACAAGGAGCTGGAGGAGAAGGTCTTCGAGCTGACGCAGAAGATCGGCATCGGCGCGCAGTTCGGCGGCAAGTACTTCTGCCACGACGTGCGTGTGGTGCGTCTCCCCCGGCACGGCGCGTCCTGCCCGGTCGCCATCGCCGTGTCCTGCTCCGCCGACCGCCAGGCCGTCGCGAAGATCACCGCCGAGGGCGTCTTCCTGGAGCAGTTGGAGACGGACCCGGCTCGGTTCCTGCCGGACACCACGGACGAGCACCTCGACGAGGCCGGCGACGTCGTGCGGATCGACCTCAACCAGCCGATGGACGACATTCTCGCCGAGCTGACCAAGTACCCGGTCAAGACCCGGCTGTCGCTCTCCGGTCCGCTGGTCGTGGCCCGTGACATCGCGCACGCCAAGATCAAGGAGCGGCTGGACGCGGGCGAGGAGATGCCGCAGTACCTGAAGGACCACCCGGTGTACTACGCGGGTCCGGCGAAGACCCCCGAGGGGTACGCCTCCGGTTCCTTCGGCCCGACGACGGCCGGCCGCATGGACTCCTACGTGGAGCAGTTCCAGGCGGCGGGCGGCTCCAAGGTGATGCTGGCGAAGGGCAACCGCTCGCAGCAGGTCACCGATGCCTGCGGCACGCACGGCGGCTTCTACCTGGGCTCCATCGGCGGCCCCGCGGCCCGCCTCGCCCAGGACTGCATCAAGAAGGTCGAGGTCGTCGAGTACGAGGAGCTCGGCATGGAGGCCGTCTGGAAGATCGAGGTCGAGGACTTCCCGGCGTTCATCGTCGTCGACGACAAGGGCAACGACTTCTTCAAGGACCCGGCGCCCGCCCCGACGTTCACGACCATCCCGGTCCGCGGGCCGGGCCTGGCCTAGGCCGGACGATGCCCGCGCCCCCGGAGGCTTCGCCTTCCGGGGGCGCGGGCATCCGTACGAGCCGTGGTCGCCCGGCGGGCCGTCAGCCCAGCTTGGCGATCTGCGCGTCGGCGATCTCGGCCGGGAAGTCGAAGTCCTTGCCCGTGGCGAGGGATCCGATGTTCAGCGCGGTGAAGTAGGCCACCGTGGCGCCCTTGCGGACCACGACGACCTTCATCGGGACCTTGGCCTCCTCGGCCTCGGAGACGACGTCGAGGGCCACCGCCTCGTCGGCGCCACCGGGAGCCTCGGTCTTCGCGACCTTGGTGACCTGCTGGTCCGTGCCGTCGGCGGTCACCTTGAAGCCCTTGGCGCAGGCGTCCACGGACTTGGTCAGGGAGGCCAGCGCGGCCTCGGCGCCGTCGCCCTCGTAGGAGGACAGACGGATCAGGGTGCGGGTGACGTCGAGGCTCTTGGGGTCCGCGGCGTTCGGCACACTGGCCGTCTCACGCTGCACGGTGGCGCCGGGCCGGTCGACGACCGAGCCGATCGTCGCGTACGCCAGCGGGGCGCACGCCTTGTCCTCGGTGGTGATGTCCTTCTGCTCGACGGTGACGGTGGGGGCGGTGACCTTGTGCCCCTTGACGTCGCCGTCCTTCAGCACGACCTTCTCCAGGTCCGCGGCGGACAGGGCGGGCGTCTTCTTCCCGGCGGAGCCGGAGCCACCCTTGCCCGTCTCCTTCCCGTCCTCGCCGGAGTCCGAGCAGCCGGCCAGCAGGGTCAGCGACAGGACAGCGACACCGGCCGCGCAGGACCGGCGTATGACAGCGCTTCTCAATGCACGTTCTTTCGTCGGAGTTCGTCGACCGTTGGGTCGACGCGGTGACGCTACTGCACACCGCCGACAAGGGCCCACGCGATCGCGCCCTCACTCGTACGAGGGAAGCCGGGAACATCGTGACGGGCCCGGACGCTGTACGGGTCATGAGTGACTACCGCGTCGAACACGACTCCATGGGCGAGGTCCGGGTCCCCGCGGACGCCAAGTGGCGTGCGCAGACCCAGCGGGCGGTCGAGAACTTCCCGGTCTCGGGGCAGCGCCTCGAGCGCGCCCACATCGAGGCCCTGGCGCGGATCAAGGGCGCCGCGGCGAAGGTCAACGCCGAGCTGGGAGTGCTCGACAAGGACATCGCCGAGGCCGTGCAGGACGCGGCGGAGGAGGTCGCGGAGGGCCGGTGGGACGACCACTTCCCGGTGGACGTGTTCCAGACCGGCTCCGGGACGTCGTCGAACATGAACACCAACGAGGTCATCGCCACCCTGGCGACCGAGCGGCTGGGCCGGGCCGTCCACCCCAACGACCACGTCAACGCCTCGCAGTCGTCCAACGACGTCTTCCCCTCCTCCCTCCACATCGCCGCCACCGCCGCCGTCACCCACGACCTGATCCCGGCGCTCGAACACCTCGCGGCCGCGCTCTCCCGCAAGGCGGAGGAGTTCGCGGACGTCGTGAAGTCCGGCCGTACACATCTGATGGACGCCACACCGGTCACGCTCGGCCAGGAGTTCGGCGGATACGCGGCCCAGATCCGGTACGGCGTGGAGCGGCTGCAGGCGTCGCTGCCCCGGCTCGCCGAACTGCCCCTGGGGGGTACGGCCGTGGGGACGGGCATCAACACCCCGCCCGGGTTCTCCGCCGCCGTGATCGCCGAGGTCGCGCGGGTCACCGGGCTGCCGCTGACCGAGGCGCGGGACCACTTCGAGGCACAGGGCGCGCGGGACGGCGTCGTCGAGACGTCCGGCCAGCTCCGTACGATCGCCGTGTCCCTCACCAAGATCGCCAATGATCTGCGGTGGATGGCGTCCGGGCCGCGCACCGGCCTCGCGGAGATCTCCCTGCCGGATCTCCAGCCGGGCTCCTCGATCATGCCCGGCAAGGTCAACCCAGTGATCCCGGAGGCCGTCCTCATGGTCGCCGCCCAGGTCACGGGCAACGACACGACGGTTTCCGTCGCGGGCGCCTCCGGCAACTTCGAGCTCAACGTCATGCTGCCGGTCATCGCGAAGAACGTACTGGAGTCGATCCGGCTGCTGGCGAACGTCTCCCGGCTGCTCGCCGACCGGACCGTGGACGGGATCGTCGCCCACCGGGAGCGGGCCCGGGAGTACGCCGAGTCGTCGCCGTCGGTGGTCACACCGCTCAACAAGTACATCGGGTACGAGGAGGCGGCGAAGGTCGCCAAGAGGTCGCTGGCCGAGCGGAAGACCATCCGGGAGGTCGTCCTGGAGAGCGGATACGTGGACCGCGGCGATCTGACGGTGGAACAACTCGACGAGGCACTGAATGTCCTGAGGATGACGCGGCCGTGACAGGACGGCGCGGGGCGGCGGCCCCGGATGACGCACGGGTTACCGATTCCCGCCCAGGCGTGAACCATGACCGGCACCGCAGCGTCATATGCGCATGACACCTAATATCTGTGCATGGCGGATGGTGGAGCGGTGAGACGAGTGGAAGTGGGCGGCCCGACGGCGTTCTGGGAGCCGGGACATCACATCCTGTGGCGCTACCGGGAGAACGCGGGCGAGCGCTTCCACATCGCACGCCCCGTCACGGTGGTCCGTGACGACGAGGAACTGCTGGCCGTGTGGATGGCCCCCGGCACCGAGTGCGTGAAGCCCGTCCTCGCCGACGGCACCCCCCTGCACGCGGAGCCGCTCGCCACCCGCTACAAGAAGCCGCGCGAGGTACAGCGGGACCGGTGGTTCGGCACGGGTGTGCTGAAGCTGGCCCGGCCGGGCCAGCCGTGGTCGGTGTGGCTGTTCTGGGAGCCTGGTTGGCTTTTCAAGAACTGGTACGTCAATCTCGAGACGCCGCTGGCCCGTTGGGACGGCGGCGTGGACTCCGTGGACCATTTCCTGGACATCTGCGTGTATCCGGACCGGTCCTGGGACTGGCGTGACGAGGACGAGTTCGCCCAGGCCCAGCAGGACGGGCTGATGGACGGTCACGCGGCGGAACAGGTGCGGGAGGCGGGGCGATCGGCGGTGGAGACGATCCGCGCCTGGGGCCCGCCGTTCTCGGACGGATGGCAGCACTGGCGCCCGAATCCCGCGTGGGGAGTACCGTCTCTCCCTGACGACTGGGACCGCACGCCTGCGCACTTGTCCTCATGAGACCCTTGATGCGCCCCCGGTCCACAACCGTAGGATCGTCCTCCGCGAGGATGCCGAGGGGCAAATCCGGCAGTTCGCACAGTGCTTGACCATACGTCACCGAGGGGCGGCAGGACGTGATCAAGGGGTACGAGGGCCACACCGGCAGAAACCGGAGAAGGCCAGACGGACGGTCAGTACTGTCGTTCGGCCGGTCCGCAGGTACCGTGTGTGGCACAGGAACTGCCTCTGACCACGCGGGAAATCCGTTCCGGGGGCACCTAATCCGGGTATCGGCCTTTCTGCGGGACGAAGTATCGGGTTTGCTGCGGGACGAACTGCGCGTGACTCGCGCAGCCCCGGACGGATGGATTCGACACGCGTGACGGAGCACCCCACCTCCCACGAGCGCCCTCAGAGCGGCGCCGGCCCCGCGGATGCCCGCGGGGCGGTCCTGCGTACCCAGGAGCCGCTGCGCACGGCGCCCGCCACGGCCTTACCCGCACAGGCACGCATGGGTGACGCGCAGGCCCGCACGGGCGACGCGGCCGCCGAGCCGGGCACGGCGACCCCGTGCCCGAAGAGCGGCGAGGCCCCTTCGGAGCACGCCCAGCCGGCGCTCTCCGAGCACTCACAGCCTGCGGCCACCGAGCCCGATCCGCACCGCCCGCGCCCGGCACCGGAGACCATTCCGGCGCAGCCCGGCGGCGACGCGGAGCGGTCCGCGGGCGCGGCCGGCGGTGTGGAGCGGCGCGGCGGGCAGGGTGTCCCGCCGGGCGCCCCCATGCCGATGCGGCGGGACGGCGACCGGCTGCGGTTCGTGGGCGCCGCGACCCGTCGGATCGCCCGCGGCATCGACCTGGACGAGATCGTCATGGGGCTGTGCCGGGCGACCGTGCCGACGTTCTCCGACGCGATCCTCGTCTATCTGCGCGAGCCGCTGCCCGTCGGCGACGAGCGGCCCACCGGGCCCATGGTGCTGCGGCTGCGCCGCACCGACCGGATCCCCGAGGAGCGGGACACCGAGGGCGGCTTCATGCCCGCGCTCCAGCCCGAGCCCGCCGATCTGGCGGTCGTCACCGCCGAGCAGTGCGAGGTGCGTCCCGGCGGGGCGCTCGCCGAGGTGCTGCGCGGGGTACGGCCGGTCTTCGCGGACGCGCCCGCCGCGCAGGACGCGCTGCCGGAACTGCTCGGCCCGGACGCCGAGCTGACGGTGCCGACGGGACAGCGGGCGATCCTCGCCCCGCTGCGCGGCAGGCGCCGGGTGATCGGCGCGGCCGTGTTCCTGCGCCGGCCCGAGCGGATGGCGTTCGAGCAGGACGACCTGCTGGTCGCCGCCCAGCTCGCCACGCACAGCGCGCTCGGCATCGACAAGGCGGTGCTGTACGGGCGTGAGGCGTACATCGCCGACGAGTTGCAGCGCACGATGCTGCCGGAGGCGTTGCCGAAGTGCACCGGTGTCCGGCTCGCGCACCGGTATCTGCCGGCCGCGGAGACGGCACGGGTCGGCGGTGACTGGTACGACGCGATTCCCCTGCCGGGGAGCCGGGTCGCGCTGGTCGTGGGCGATGTCATGGGCCACTCGATGACGTCCGCCGCGATCATGGGCCAGCTGCGGACGACCGCGCAGACGCTGGCCGGTCTCGACCTTCCTCCGCAGGAGGTGCTGCACCACCTCGACGAGCAGGCGCAGCGGCTGGGCACGGACCGGATGGCGACCTGTCTGTACGCCGTCTACGACCCGGTCTCGCACCGCATCACCATCGCCAACGCCGGGCATCCGCCACCGGTGCTGCTGCATCTGGGCGGCCGTGCCGAGGTGCTGCGGGTGCCGCCGGGGGCGCCGATCGGTGTGGGCGGGGTGGACTTCGAGGCGGTGGAGCTGGACGCGCCGGCCGGGGGCACGCTGCTGCTGTACACCGACGGGCTGGTGGAGTCCCGGCTCAGGGACGTGTGGACCGGGATAGAGCAGCTTCGCGAGAAGCTCGCCGCGACCGCGCAGTTGACCGGGCCGGACCATCCGCCGCCGCTGGAAGCCCTGTGCGACGAGGTGCTCGACATGCTCGGACCGGGTGACCGGGACGACGACATCGCGCTGCTCGCCGCACGGTTCGATGGAATCGCTCCCAGTGATGTCGCCTACTGGTTCCTGGAGCCGGAGGAGATGGCTCCGGGGCGGGCCCGTCGTCTCGCTCGTCATGCCCTGTCCCGCTGGGGGCTGGAGGAACTGACCGACTCGGTCGAGTTGTTGATCAGCGAGGTCGTGACGAACGCGGTGCGGTACGCCACTCGGCCGGTGACGCTGCGGTTGCTGCGGACCGATGTACTGCGGTGCGAGGTGACCGACGACGTGCCTCAGCTGCCGCGGCTGAGGCAGGCCCGGGCGACCGACGAGGGCGGGCGCGGGCTCTACCTCGTCAACCGGCTGGCGAAGCGGTGGGGAGCGACCCGGCTGAGTGCGGGGAAGGTGGTCTGGTTCGAGCTGAACCAGGCGTGAGCGCTCCGCGGTGTTGAGCCGGTCACAGCTCGGGGCCAACCGTTGTCTGCGGACTGCGGACTGCGGGTTGCGTGTGGTTGATCGCGCAGTTCCCCGCGCCCCTGAACAAGAGAGGGGGCGCCCGGTTTTCACCGGGCGCCCCCTCTGTGTGTTGCCTTTGGCTAGCCGCCTGACTGTGGGTCGTTCGGGTCCGGTGGCAGGTCGATCTCGCCGTCGCTGGGGGTCTCCTCCGGCGTGGTCTCGGGAGTCTCCTCAGGCGTCGTCTCGGGGGACTTCGACGGGCTCGCCTCCGGGGACTTCGACGGGCTCGCCTCCGGGGACTCCGACGGGCTCGCCTCCGGGGACTCCGACGGGGTCGGGCTCGGGCTCGGGGACTCCGTCGGCTCGACCGCGGCGCCCTGGGTGGTCTCCAGGTCGAACTTGGTCTTCTCACCCATCACGCCGAAGGTGTACGTGGCCCAGATCTGGGCGGGGAAGCCACCGCCGTTGACGCGTTCGACACCGGCCGCCCTGTACATCGGGACGTGCTTGCCGTTCTTGCTCATGTCCTCGCCGAAGAGGCCGACGGAGGTCACCAGGTTCGGGGTGTAGCCGGTGAACCAGGCGGAGCGGTTCTCGTCGGAGGTACCCGTCTTGCCGGCGACCTGCTGGCCGCGCCGGGCCGGGTTGTCCCGGACGGAGATCTTGGCCGTACCGTCGTCGACCACGCCCGTGAGGACCGAGGTGACCGTGTCGGCCGCCTCGCGGGAGATGACCTGCTCGCCAAGCGCCGAGGGCACGTCGACCGCGCCGTCCCGGTGGGTGGCCGAGGCGAGGATGGTCGGGGTCACCTTCTTGCCGTGGTTGTCGAGGGTGGCGTAGATGCCGGCCATCTCCAGCGGGCTCGCGCCCATGGAGCCGAGGGTCTGGGCGGGCACCGCCTGCATGCCCTCGGTGTCCATGCCGAGCTTCCCGGCGACCTCCATGACCCTCTCCATCCCGACGTCGACGCCCATCTGGGCGAAGACGGAGTTGATGGACTTGTTCATGGCGACCTGCACGCTGACGTCGCCGTAGTCGACGTTGTCCTCGTTGGGCGGAGCGAAACCGACCTTGGTGCCGTTGTCGACGACCTGGTGCCGGCTGTCGCCGTCGTAGATCGTGTTCGCGGCGATCGGGTCGCCGTCCTGGGTCTCGGCATCTCCGTCCACGGCGGCGGCGAGGATCACCGGCTTGAAGGTGGAGGCCGGCTGGTAGTCCCGGCGCGTGGCGTTGTTCTGGTAGTGCTTCACGTAGTCGACGCCGCCGTACATGGCGAGGACCTTGCCGGACTTCGGGTCGACGGAGACGGCGCCGGCCTGGATGTACGCGTCGACCTTGCGCTTCTTGGGGTCGAGCTTGCTGGTGAGCCGCTGCTTGACGGCCTTCTCCAGCGCGGTCTGCTTCTTCGGGTCGATGTTGAGCTTGATGGTCCAGCCGCCCTTGTCGATGAGCGCTGTGGCCTGCTCACGGTCGTCCACCCTGTCGCTGGCGACGAGCTGGCGGGCCAGCTCGCTGTTGGCCGCCTCGACCAGATAGCCGGTCTGCCCGGCCATGTCGGGTGCGGCCTGCGGCGGCTTCAGCTTCGGGAACTTCATGTCCCTGCGCTCGGCGGCGTCCAGCCACTTCATTTCGACCATGTTGTCCAGGACGTAGTTCCAGCGCGCCATGACCAGCTTCCTGCCGGTCGGGGTGGCGACGGCCAGGTCGTACTGGCTGGGGGCCTGGAGGAGGGCGGCGAGGTACGCGCCCTCGGCGACGGTGAGTTTGCTGGCGTCCTTGCGGTAGTACGCCTGGGCCGCCGCCTGGATACCGGAGGCGCCGCGGCCGTAGTAGCTGGTGTTGATGTAGCCCGCGAGGATGTAGTCCTTGGACTTCTCCCGTTCCAGCTTCAGGGAGATGACCAGCTCGTTGAGCTTGCGGGTCACCGTCTGGTCCGAGGTCAGATAGAAGTTCTTGACGTACTGCTGGGTGATCGTCGAGCCACCCTGCTTGCCCTTGCCGGACAGGGTGTTGATCAGACCGCGGGTCATGCCCTTGAAGTCGACACCGGGGTCGTTGTAGAACGTCTTGTTCTCGGCGGCGACGAAGGTCTTCTGGACCGGCTTGGGCACGACCGAGAGGTCGACGATCTCACGGTTGGTCGATCCCGTCCGGGCGAGGATCTTGCCGTTCTTGAACTCGTAGACGTTGCTTTCCTTGGTCGCGTCCGGGTTCCCCTTGGGGATCTCGATCATCAGATACAGAACGACGAACGCGCCCATCATGAGCAGGCACAGGCCGAAGAACGTGCCGAGGATCTTCTTCCAGGTGAAGAAGCGGCGTACACCGGTCTTCTTCTTTTTCCCGCCGCCCTTGGCCGCGGCCCGGGCGGCCGCCCGTCCGCCGCCCTCGGGCGAGCCTATGACCGTGGTCGTCCCCGCCGCACCGCCGGACGAGCGCCTGGGCGCCGCGCGGCGACCGCCGCGTTGCCGCGCTCGTCTTTCTTCCGCTCGTCCCATGGCTCCGGTCCGCTCCGCCTCTGCTCGGTCTCGTACGTCACTCAGGTCAATGCCAGCTCAGCAAGCTAACACCGAGGACTGTGACAAAGAGGAGTCGGTACGGCCCGGTCCGGCGTGACAATGCGCACGCGGTACGGAACCTCGCATACCTCGTCCCACCGGAACGGACGTTCCAGCAGGGCCGATGGTTGCCCCAGCAGGCCCACCAGTTACGGGCCGCCGCGGTGACAGAACCGCGACATTCGCTGGTGACCTGGGGCGGATCCACCAGCCGTCGCGACCTATACACGGTAGGTATACGTGGCGTGTATACGCGGTGTGTACAGTCAGGTCATGTCCATCGGTCACACACTCCTGGGACTCCTGGAGTCCGGGCCCCGACACGGTTACGACCTGAAGCGGGCCTTCGACGAGAAGTTCGGTCACGACCGGCCGCTGCACTACGGCCAGGTCTACTCGACGATGTCCAGGCTGCTGAAGAACGGCCTGGTCGAGGTCGACGGCATAGAGCCCGGCGGCGGCCCCGAGCGCAAGCGGTACGCGATCACCGAGGCGGGCATCACCGATGTCCAGCGGTGGCTCGCGACGCCGGAGAAGCCCGAGCCGTATCTGCAGTCGACCCTCTACACGAAGGTCGTGCTCGCCCTGCTCACTCACCGGGACGCCGCGGACATCCTCGACACCCAGCGCTCCGAGCACCTGCGCATGATGCGCATCCTCACGGACCGCAAGCGCAAGGGCGATCTCGCCGACCAGCTGATCTGCGACCACGCCCTGTTCCACCTGGAGGCCGACCTGCGATGGCTGGAGCTGACCGCCGCCCGACTGGGCAAGCTGGCCGAGGTGGTGACCCGATGACCCCGCCGCCCGCCGGCTCCCTGCTCGTCGCGACCGACCTGCGCAAGGCGTACGGTCCGACCACCGCGCTGGACGGCGCCGAGTTCTCCATCCACCCCGGCGAGGTCGTCGCGGTGATGGGGCCCTCCGGCTCCGGCAAGTCGACCCTGCTGCACTGTCTCGCCGGGATCGTGACGCCCGACTCCGGGTCGATCGCGTACAACGGCCGCGAGATGGCCACCATGAACGACGCCCAGCGCAGCGCGCTCAGGCGCAGCGACTTCGGGTTCGTCTTCCAGTTCGGCCAGCTGGTGCCCGAACTGACCTGCCTGGAGAACGTGGCGCTGCCGCTCCGGCTCAACGGCACCTCCCGCAAGGAGGCCGAGCGGACCGCGCTGTCCTGGATGGCGCGCCTGGAGGTCGACGACCTCGCCCGCAAGCGTCCCGGTGAGGTCTCCGGCGGTCAGGGTCAGCGGGTCGCGGTGTCCCGGGCACTGGTCACCAGCCCTCGGGTGCTGTTCGCGGACGAGCCCACCGGCGCGCTCGACTCGCTCAACGGCGAGCGCGTGATGGAACTGCTCACGGAGGCGGCCCGGTCCACCAACGCGGCGGTCGTCCTGGTCACGCACGAGGCGCGGGTGGCCGCGTACTCCGACCGCGAGATCGTCGTACGGGACGGCAAGTCGCGGGACATGGAGCGCGTCATATGAGCGCTGCCGCCGGCCAGTGGTACCGGGACCTGGCGATGGGCGTGCGGTTCACCTTCACCGGGGGCCGTGAGGGATGGGTGCGCGCCGTGCTCACCGCGTTCGGCGTGGGCCTCGGGGTGGCGCTGCTCCTGCTCACCGCGGCCGTGCCGAACGTGATGTCCATGCGGGACGCCCGCGAGGAGGCCCGCCAGGACCGGGGGATCGGCTACCTCGAGAACAACGCCGTGTCCAAGCCGACCGCCAGGAGTCTGCTCGTCGCCGACACCGACACCGAGTACCGGCACCAGGAGATCCGCGGACGGCTCCTCGAACCCGAGGGCGCCGACGCGCCGCCGCCGCCGGGGGTCGCGAAGTTCCCGGCTCCGGGCGAGATGGTCGTCTCCCCCGCCCTCGCGGAGCTGCTGAGGTCCGACGCCGGGAAACTCCTGCACGACCGGCTGCCGTACAAGACGGTGGGCACCATTGGCCAGGCCGGGCTCATCGGTTCGGGCGACCTCGCCTACTACGCCGGCGCCGAGGGACTCGCCCAGCGGATCGAGGGCTCGGTGGTGGCCCGCATCGACCAGTTCGGTTCGTCGACGGACCAGCCCGAGGAGGAGGTCGACCCGATCCTGCTCCTGCTCACTCTCGTCGTCTTCGTCGTGCTGCTGATGCCGGTCGCCGTCTTCATCGCCACGGCCGTACGGTTCGGCGGCGAGCGGCGCGACCGCAGGCTCGCGGCGCTCCGGCTGGTCGGCTCCGACAGTCGTATGACCCGCCGGATCGCGGCGGGCGAGGCCCTCGCGGGTTCCGTCCTGGGACTGCTCTTCGGCACCGGGTTCTTCCTCCTCGGCAGGGAGGTCGCCGGGTCGGTCGAGGTGTTCGACGTCAGCGTGTTCCCCAGCGACCTCAACCCCTCCCCCGGTCTCGCCCTGCTGGTCGCGCTCGCCGTCCCGGCCGCCGCCGTCCTCGTCACGCTGTTCGCGCTGCGCGGGGTCGTCATCGAACCTCTCGGCGTGGTCCGCACGGCCAAACCGGCCCGCCGCAGGCTCTGGTGGCGGCTGCTGCTGCCGCTGGCCGGTCTCGCCCTGCTCTACCCGATGCTCGGCCAGGGCTCGGAGAACGGGGAGTTCAACGAGTACATGGTGATCGGCGGTGTCGTCCTGCTGCTGTTCGGCGTCACCGCGCTGCTGCCGTGGGTCGTCGAGGCGTTCGTCGCCCGGCTGGGCTCCGGTGCGGTCTCCTGGCAGCTGGCGGTACGCCGGCTCCAGTTGAGCAGCGGCTCCGCGGCCCGCATGGTCAACGGCATCGCGGTGGCGGTGGCCGGCGCGATCGCCCTGCAGATGCTGTTCTCCGGGGTCGAGGGCCGTTTCACCGAATCGACCGGCAAGGACACAGCGCGGGCCCAGATGGAGCTGGCCCTCCCGCCGGACCTCCCGGTGAGCGAGGCCGGCGAGAAGCTGAAGCGGGCCGAGGGCGCGGCGGCCACCGCGGCGCTGTCCACCTCGACGGTCTCCCGCGAAGCCAAGGACCCGGAGGAATCGACGGAGGTGACCGTCGGCGACTGCGCCGCGCTGCGCGAACTCGCGAGGATCCCCTCGTGCCGCGACGGCGACGTCTTCGTGATGCCCGACCCGGCCGACCCGAGCGTGACGAATCTCGCCACCGCGGGCCGCACCCTGTACTTCGACCCGTCCTTCAGCGGGGAGGACCCGGGCGCCGAGATCGCCTGGAAGCTGCCGGCCGAGGTGAAGCAGGTGTCCGAGCGCGCCCACTCGCTGCGGAGCGGGATGTCGGGGCTGATGGCGACCCCGGGCGCCCTGCCCGCGAAGACCGGGCCCCTTTTCTACAGCACCGTGTACGTACGGACGGACCCCACCGTCCCGGACGCGCTCGACGAGGTGCGCAACGCGGCCGTGGCGATCGACCCGCTCATCCGGACCTGGGAGTGGGAGTCGACCCGGCGGCTGGACCAGTTCGAGGACATCCGCACCGGTCTGCTGGTCGGCGCGACCGCCGTGCTCGCACTGATCGGCGCGAGCCTCCTCGTGTCCCAGCTGGAGCAGCTCCGGGAACGCAAGAAGCTGCTGTCCGCGCTGGTCGCGTTCGGCACCCGGCGCCGCACCCTCGGCCTGTCCGTGCTGTGGCAGACGGCGATCCCGATCACCATCGGCCTCGCCCTCGCCCTGGCGGTCGGTCTGACCCTGGGCGCCGTCCTGCTGAAGATGTCGAACGTCGGCGTGGCGGTCGACTGGGCGAGCGTGCTGTCGATGACGGGCATCGGCGCGGGTGTGGTCGTCCTGGTCACGGCCCTGAGCATGCCGCCGCTGCTGAGGCTGATGCGGCCGGAGGGGCTGCGCACGGAGTAGTCCGGCCCGTTCGGGGGTGCGGCTACAGCACCCGGACCGGCAACGGCCGCAGCGCCTGCCCGAGCGCTGCGGCCAGTTCCTCGTACTCGGCCCCCCGCGCCGCCCCCGTCCGCATGGCCAGGGCGACGCGGCGGCTCGGCGCCGGGTGCGCGAAGCGCCCCGTCAGCAGCTGCGGATTCCGGCCCGTCTCCACCGTCACGGCCGTCCGGGGCAGCAGCGTCACCCCGAGCCCGCCGGCGACCAGTTGGACGAGGGTGGAGAGACCGGCCGCGGTCGTGGTGACCGGGACATCGTCGCGGCCGGCCTCCCGGCAGATGTCCAGGGCCTGGTCACGCAGACAGTGCCCCTCGTCGAGCAGCAACAGGTTCAGCGCGCGCAGCGCCTCACGCGGGATGCCCTCCTGGCCGCCCAGTTCATGGCCGAGCGGGGTGACGAGCACGAAGTCCTCGTCGAAGAGCGGCAGTTCGGTGACGCCGGGGACGCCCAGCGGCACGGCGAGGAGCAGCAGGTCGAGCCGGCCGGTGGTGAGGCCGTCGAGCAGGTTCGCGGTCTGCTCCTCGTGCACCTGGAGGTCGAGGTCCGGGTAGCGCTCGTGGACGAGGTTGAGGACCGTCGGCAGCAGATACGGCGCCACCGTGGGGATCACGCCCAGCCGCAGCGCCCCCGTGAAGGGCGCCCGCAGTGCCTCGGCCTCCTCCGTCAGCGCCGCGACCTCCGCCAGCACCGCCCGCGCCCGTACGGCCAGTCGCTCACCGGCGGGTGAGAGCAGCACCTTGCGGGTGGTCCGCTCCACCAGCGTCACGCCCAGCGTCTCCTCCAGCGCGGAGACGGCCCCGGAGAGGGCCGGCTGGCTCATCCCTATCGCGGTCGCGGCGTCCCGGAAGTGCAGATGCTCGGCGACGGCCGCGAAGGCCCGCAGCTGGGAGAGGCTGGGCCGGCGACGGACGGCGCCGTTCACGGGAGGCCGCACCTATACCCCCACCTTTCACTGACAGTTACTGATAACCACATACGATCAATCCGACCGAGTGTAGCTATTTCATTGATCAATGCACCCTGTGCCACCATCGTGATCGTCCAACCCGTCGGAAACCCCTGGTCCAAGGGGTGTTTTCGCGTTGCAAGGAGAGCCTGTGCTCACTGTCGGTGACAAGTTCCCCGAGTTCGATCTGATGGCCTGTGTCTCGCTGGAGAAGGGCAAGGAGTTCCAGCGGATCAACCACAAGACCTACGAGGGTCAGTGGAAGATCGTGTTCGCATGGCCCAAGGACTTCACCTTCGTGTGTCCCACCGAGATCGCCGCGTTCGGCAAGCTGAACGACGAGTTCGCCGACCGCGACGCCCAGGTCCTCGGCTTCTCCGGCGACTCCGAGTTCGTCCACCACGCCTGGCGCAAGGACCATGACGACCTGCGCGACCTGCCGTTCCCGATGATGGCCGACTCCCGGCACGAGCTGATGCGGGACCTCGGCATCGAGGACGAGGAGGGCTTCGCCAAGCGCGCGGTCTTCATCGTGGACCAGAACAACGAGATCCAGTTCGCCATGGTGACCGCGGGGTCGGTGGGCCGTAACCCCAAGGAGGTCCTGCGGGTCCTGGACGCCCTGCAGACCGACGAGCTCTGCCCGTGCAACTGGACCAGGGGTGACGAGACACTGGACCCCGTCAAGCTGCTGGCCGGGGAGTAAGGCTGCCATGTCCCTCGACGCTCTGAAGTCCGCGATACCGGACTACGCCAAGGACCTCCGTCTCAACCTGGGGTCCGTCATCGGCAACTCCGAACTGCCCGCGCAGCAGCTGTGGGGCACCGTGCTCGCCACGGCCATCGCCTCGCGGTCGGCCGTGGTGCTGCGGGAGCTCGCGCCGGAGGCCAAGGCGAACCTGTCGCCCGAGGCCTACACGGCGGCGAAGTCCGCGGCGGCGGTGATGGCGATGAACAACGTCTTCTACCGGACGCGGCATCTGCTCTCGGACCACGAGTACGGCAACCTGCGGGCCGGGCTGCGGATGAACGTGCTCGGCAACCCCGGGGTCGACAAGGTCGACTTCGAGCTGTGGTCCTTCGCGGTGTCCGCGATCAACGGCTGCGGGCTGTGTCTCGACTCGCACGAGCAGGTCCTGCGCAAGGCCGGGGTCGGCCGGGAGACCGTGCAGGAGGCGTTCAAGATCGCGTCGGTGATCCAGGCGGTGGGGGTCACCTTGGAGGCGGAGACGATTCTCCGCGATTAGGGGGTGTGGTGAAAGTCCAGTGCGGTGCCCGCGGTTTCCGGTGCGTGGCCTCGGCGTGCCGGACGAAGGCCCTTGTAGCGGCGCTACGTGGGTCTTTGGCCGGTGCGGCGAGGGTGCGTGCCGGGCGCCGTGGGTGCTGTGCGGGACTTTCACACAACACCCCCTAGGCCCCTGGGGCGCCTTGGGGGGGCGGGGGTGCGGCGGCGACCGCGCGTACGTCGGGGTTGTTCGCGCAGTTCCCCGCGCCGCTGAAGGGGGCCTGCGGCCCCCTTCAGCGGGTGGCAGGCCCCGCTGAAAAGCGCTCGCGTCCGGGCACGCCCCCTTGGAAAAATCCCTGCCCATGGCTGATCTCCCTTCCCGTACGTTCGAAGAGCTCGTCGCCGAAGGCGACGCCGTGCCGACCGCGGGGTGGGACTTCTCCTGGTTCGAGGGGCGGGCCACCGAGGCCCGGCCCTCGTGGGGGTACGCGCGGGGGATGGCCGAGCGGCTGGGGCGGGCGTCGGCCGCGCTGGACATCCAGACCGGGGGTGGGGAGGTGCTGGATTCCGCCCCTCGGCTGCCCCGGCTGACCGTCGCCACGGAAGGCTGGCCGCCGAACGTCGCGAAGGCCACCGCCCTGCTGCACCCGCGCGGCGCGGTGGTCGTCGCCAGCCCGGAGGACGCACCGCTGCCCTCCGCGGACGAGGCCTTCGACCTGGTCACCAGTCGGCACCCGGTCCGGGCGCACTGGCCGGAGATCGCCCGTGTGCTCAGGCCGGGCGGCACCTACTTCGCCCAGCATGTGGGGCCGGCCAGCGTCTTCGAACTCGTCGAGCACTTCACCGGTCCGCAGCCGGAGGAGGTCCGAGGCGGCCGGCACCCGGACCGGGAGCGCGCCGACGCCGAGGCCGCGGGGCTGGAGATCGTGGAGCTGCGGGCCGAGCGGCTGCGGATGGAGTTCTACGACATCGCCGCCGTGGTGCACTTTCTGAGGAAGGTCGTGTGGATGGTGCCCGGATTCACCGTCGACGCGTATCTGCCACAGCTGCGCTCCCTCCACGAACGGATCGAGAGGGAGGGGTGTTTCGTCGCTCACAGCGCCCGCCATCTCTTCGAGGCCCGCAAGCCGGCGGGCGCGTGACCGATCAGGCGTGCGAGGCGCCCGCCCGCAGCCTTCCCTTTCGCCAACTCCCGCTGCGGATATGGACGCTTCGAGGTGCATCCGGGTGAGCTGACCGGGTGAAGGGAGGCCCGCCCGGTCCCCTGCGGCACGACCGTGCCATACCCCCTGGTTCTCACATCGTTATGGCCCGCGACTTGGCTTGGACGACCCTCCTCGCGTAGGTTCAGACCAAGGTAATTCGCGTGAGCAAAGCTGCGCGGGCGGCACCGCGCAGTGGAGGGGGCTGCGCGGTGCCGTGAACCGGTGGCCGTGTCAAGTGGGTGTTCCGTGCCCCTTCACCCACATGAGGGCGCTCCGCCGACTCTCGACGGGAGTCGCACAAGAATGCGCGAACCCCATGGTTCCGCCGGATTTCCCCTTCTTTCCCTTGGAATCCGTCGCGATCCGGCCATGATCCCCCTCGATCACACCCTGAATGGCCCCTTCCGTGCTCACCCTGGCGCTGTCATCCGACTCCGCAGAGTAGTTGTGGCACGCCGATGCGCGCAGCATCACTCACGAAGGGTTATGGTGGAAACCCCCCCTCGGGCCGGTCCGTCTCCCCCCCACGGACCGGCCCGTTTTTTGTGCCCGTCCGCGGAGATCTCTCCGCGGGCCTGGTGACAGGCCCCGAGGGCCCTGTCACCCCCGAACACCCCTTGGCGGATCTGGCCTCCACCACCGGTAGGCTCTGCCAACCAAGGGGACTGCCGCGACACCGGAGGGGCTTTCACGTGAACCTGCGCGACAAACTGCGCGGCCTGCTGGTCAAGGTCTACGCACGCAGGGTCGAAGGGCACCTCGACCACGCCCAGGTGCCCAAGCACATCGGCGTCATCATGGACGGCAACCGGCGCTGGGCGAAGGCCGCCGGTTCCACCACCGCACAGGGACACCGGGCCGGTGCCGACAAGATCGAGGAGTTCCTCGGCTGGTGCACCGAGACGGACGTGAAGGTCGTCACCCTCTGGCTGTTCTCCACCGACAACTTCGGCCGCCCCCAGGAGGAGCTGGTCCCGCTCTTCGGCATCATCGAGGACGTCGTACGCTCCCTCGCCGCCGACGGCCGCTGGCGGGTGCACCACGTGGGCACGCTCGACCAGCTCCCCGGGCAGCTCCAGACCGCCCTGAAGGAGTCCGAGGAGTCCACCGCGCACATCGACGGGATACTGGTCAACGTCGCCATCGGGTACGGCGGCCGCCAGGAGATCGCCGACGCCGTACGGTCCATGCTCCTCGACGCCCGGGACAAGGGCACCTCGATGGAGGAACTCGCCGAGAGCGTCGACGTCGACATGATCGGCCGTCATCTGTACACCGGGGACCAGCCCGACCCGGATCTGGTGATCCGTACGAGCGGCGAGCAGCGATTGTCCGGATTCATGCTCTGGCAGACCGCGCACTCCGAGTACTACTTCTGCGACGTCTTCTGGCCGGCCTTCCGGAAGGTCGACTTCCTGCGCGCGCTGCGGGACTACGCGGTGCGACACCGGCGCTACGGAGGCTGACCCTCCGTATTTTCCCCGCGTTACCGATGAGGTGCATTTCACCCCGTTCGAGGCGGAAGTAACCAGGAGTTCACCGGGGCGCCCTCGTACGGCGTGGCATGGCGGCGCATGTTCGAGGGCATAAGCCAGTCAGGTCGACACCCGAACCACGGGTGTCGGATCTCAGCGGACGGCTCGGGGCCGTCCGCCCGGGAGGCCCTTTGCACCAGCCCGATCGTGCGGTCACAGCACGGACGAAGCAGCGGAGGGCCGGTCACCGGCCCGTGCAACGGCGCCGACGACCGGCCCAGTTCGAACCCGTCGCTCCCCGACCTCATCCGAGGGGGTACGTCCTTCCGTGGTGACCAGCACAAAGCGCCACAAGCCAGACCGGCGCACCTACGTCCTCGACACCAGCGTCCTGCTGGCCGACCCGAACGCTTTGAGCCGCTTCGACGAGCACGAGGTCGTGCTTCCGATCGTCGTGGTGACGGAGCTGGAGGCGAAGAGGCACCATCCCGAACTCGGCTACTTCGCCCGGCAGGCCCTGCGTCTGCTCGACGAGTTCCGGGTACGGCACGGCCGCCTCGACGCCCCCATCCCGATCGGGGACCTCGGCGGGACCGTACGCGTCGAGCTCAACCACTCGGACCCCAGCGTTCTGCCGACCGGCTACCGCCTGGGGGACAACGACTCCCGCATCCTGGCGGTCGCCCGCAATCTGCAGGCCGAGGGCTACGACGTGACCGTCGTGTCGAAGGACCTGCCCCTCAGGATCAAGGCGTCCTCCGTGGGTCTCCTCGCCGAGGAGTACCGCGCGGAGCTCGCCATCACGGACGCCTCCGGCTGGACCGGGATGTCCGAGGTGACCCTGCCGGGCGAACAGGTGGACATCCTCTTCGAGGAGGGGACGATCCATGTCCCCGAGGTCAGCGGCCTCCCGGTCCACACGGGTCTGACGATCCAGTCGGAGCGCGGCAAGGCGCTGGGCCGGGTGACACCGGACGGCAACATCCGGCTCGTCCGCGGCGACCGTGAGGCCTTCGGCATCCACGGCCGCAGCGCCGAGCAGCGCATCGCGCTGGATCTGCTGCTCGACCCGGACGTCGGGATCGTGTCGATGGGCGGCCGGGCCGGCACCGGCAAGTCCGCGCTCGCGCTCTGCGCGGGTCTGGAGGCCGTGCTCGAACGGCGCCAGCACCAGAAGGTGATGGTCTTCCGTCCGCTCTACGCGGTCGGCGGGCAGGAGCTCGGCTATCTGCCCGGCAGCGAGGCCGAGAAGATGAGTCCCTGGGCGCAGGCGGTCTTCGACACACTCTCCGCGGTCACCTCCCGTGACGTCATCGAGGAGGTCACCGCGCGCGGCATGCTGGAGGTGCTCCCCCTCACGCACATCCGCGGCCGTTCACTCCACGACGCGTTCGTCATCGTGGACGAGGCCCAGTCGCTGGAGCGGAACGTCCTGCTGACCGTTCTGTCCCGGATCGGTGCGAATTCACGGGTGGTCCTGACGCATGACGTGGCCCAGCGCGACAATCTGCGCGTCGGCCGCTACGACGGTGTCGTCGCCGTGGTGGAGAAGCTGAAGGGCCATCCGCTCTTCGCGCACGTCACGCTGACGCGGTCCGAACGCTCCCAGATCGCCGCCCTGGTGACCGAGATGCTGGAGGACGGGCAGATTTAGCCGATTTAACGGTTCTGCCGGTTCCGGGCGATACGACCACTTCTGGTCAATCCCGGTCACCGATGGACCTCTTGGCGCCGTCCGGCAAAGGCGATGAGCCTAGCCGGGCGGCGCCTCGGCATGTGGGCGATTCCTGGAAACTCCTGGGCCAAACGAGGTGTGAGCTTTCACACGCAACCACGAATTGCCTTGCGGTGCCGGGTTACGGCAGAGTCTCACTTCTGTCAGGCCCCGCATACGACACAGCCGTACCCCCAGCGGTACGGAACCACAGCAGCACCAGGTCAACTCCATAGCGTCGTCGTATGCCGCCCGAGCACCACGCGGCGCTCCCGCAAGGGAGTTGCCCACCGGGCCCGCGCCTCCGTGACCCCGCAGTTGGGAGGCCAGCGCCAGGGGCACGATTGCGTCCGCCAGGGTCACCGAGGCGGGCGATGCTGGAAGGAAACCGTGTGAGCCGGATTTCGGTCCGGGGATTCGCAGTGGCCTCGGCCACCGCGGTCACCGCAGTCGGAAGTGTCGTCGGCGTTGCCTCGGGCAGCACCGCTCAGACCACGGACGACGCCGAGGCGGTCGCGAACGACACCACGTTGCTCGCCGACATACCTCTGGGTCAGCAGGCCCAGGTCCAGACCGCATCCCTGACTGCACAGGCCGACGCCCAGGCCATCGCCGCCGACGCGACCGCACGCAAGGACGCCGAGGAGACCGCCCGCAAGAAGGCGGCCGAGGACGCGATCGCGAAGCAGAAGCAGGCGGAGAAGGCCGAGCAGGAGCGCAAGGCGAAGGAAGAGGCCGAGACCAAGGCCCAGGCCGCCAGTTCCCTCGGCGACGCCCCGACGCAGAGCTCCTACACCATCGCGGAGATCCAGGCGATGGCGAAGGCGGTCGTGGCGAGTGACCAGTGGACCTGCTTCAGCAACATCGTGAACCACGAGTCCAGCTGGAACTACAAGGCCGTCAACGCGTCCTCGGGTGCGTACGGTCTCTTCCAGGCGCTCCCCGGTTCCAAGATGTCGTCCGCCGGTTCCGACTGGCAGACCAACCCGGCCACCCAGATCAAGTGGGGCCTCAACTACATGGAATCGCGCTACGGCAGCCCCTGCGGGGCGTGGTCCTTCTGGCAGGCCAATCACTGGTACTAGGCCCGCCGAACCGTCGATGACCAGCCGCGATCTTCGTCGGCGAGGTGTCGTCGGCCGCTCGACCTCCGGAAGCCCCCCACCATCCTTCGGTGGGGGGCTTCCGCCATGTACGGTCGAAACCCCCGGGAGGAATCGCGGCCTCCGGGGCACACGGTGGACAGCATGGGCGACGGGGGAAGAGGACGAATGAAGTCGCGGGTGCCAGGGTGGCTCGGCCGGATCGGCTCCGGCCTGAGCGGTTGGGGCGAGCGGTTGGAGCGCCGCCGCGCGGAGATCGAGTCCGAGTCCTCGGAGCCCTCCGGACGTTCGGGGTCCTTCGGGTCTTCGAAGTCCTTCGGGTCGTCAGCGGGTTCCGGGGCTTCGGCGGGTTCCAGATCCTCAGCCGGGTCGGGATCCGAGGAGGGTTCCTCGCGCCCGTCCGGAGGCGATGCCCCCAAGAGACTCGCGGTGGAATCGCAGGGCTCCTCCGGCGGCGGTCCGGCCGACGCGCCCACAACGGTCCTCCGCCCGCGCCCCGACCCGGCGTCCGCGGTGCCCTGGGGCATGCGGGTCGCGGCCGAGGCCGGCTGGCGGTTGCTCGTCCTCGCGGGCACCGTCTGGGTGCTGATGCGGATCATCAGCTCCGTCCAACTCCTGGTGCTGTCCTTCACCAGCGCGCTGCTCATCACGGCGCTGCTCCAGCCCACGGTGGCCCGGCTGACCCGGCACCGCGTACCGCGCGGCCTCGCCACTGCCCTGACCGCCGCCCTCGGCTTCGTCATCATGGGGCTCATCGGCTGGTTCGTCACCTGGCAGGTCATGGAGAACATCGACGACCTCTCCGACCAGGTGCAGGACGGTATCGACGAGTTGCGCCGCTGGCTGCTGGCCAGCCCGTTCCATGTCACCGAGAACCAGATCAACGACATCGCCAAGAACCTCCGCGAGGCGATCAGCGACAACACGGACACGATCACCACAGCCGGCCTGGAGGGCGTGACCGTCATCGTCGAGGCGCTCACCGGCATCCTCCTGACGATCTTCTCCACGCTCTTCCTGCTCTACGACGGCAAGCGGATCTGGCAGTGGACCCTGAAACTGGTCCCGGCGGCGGCCCGCCCCGGAGTCTCCGCGGCCGGGCCGCGCGCCTGGCGGACATTGACGGCGTATGTGCGCGGCACGGTGATAGTGGCCATGATCGACGCCATCTTCATCGGCCTCGGCATCTACTTCCTCGATGTGCCGATGGCCGTCCCGCTCGCCGTGTTCATCTTCCTGTTCGCCTTCATCCCCCTGGTCGGCGCGGTCGTCTCGGGCGCCCTGGCCGTGGTGGTGGCGCTGGTGACGCAGGGCGTGTTCACCGCGGTCATGACTCTCGTGGTGGTGCTCGCGGTCCAGCAGATCGAGGGTCACATCCTCCAGCCGTTCATCCTCGGACGAGCAGTACGCGTCCATCCGCTGGCCGTGGTCCTGTCGGTCGCCGCGGGCGGGATGGTCGCGGGAATCGGCGGCGCGGTGGTGGCGGTGCCGCTGGTCGCCGTCACGAACACGGTGGTGGGGTCACTGCGGGCGTACTCGCAGGGCAGGGCGTACGGGGACGAGGAGCCGCACGGCCGGGGGGCGCCGTCCGATGGTGCGACCCGGTCCGGCGGGGATCGGTCCGACGGGGCCCCGTCCGGCTAGGCCCGCTCCAGCCAGGCCCCGTCCGGCGGGGGTGCCGGTCCCGTCCGGCGGGGGTGCCGGTCCCGTCCGGCGGGGGTGCCGGTCAGTTCCTTCCGTGGCGGAGCAGGACGACGCCGTTGCCGAAGGTGCGGGTCTCGATCAGGTGCAGGTCGGCCTTCGGCCGGTCCTCGGCCTGGGAGAACAGTGGCCTGCCCCGGCCGAGGATGACCGGGTGGACGTAGAGCCAGTACTCGTCGATCAGGTCGTGCCGCATGAACTCGGCGGCGAGGGTGGCGCCGCCGAGGGCGAGGTCGCCGCCCTCCTGCGCCTTCAGCGCCTTGATGTCCTCCACGACGACGTCCCGCACGATCGTGGTGTGCCAGTCCGCGTGGTGCAGCGTCCGCGAGAACACGAGCTTCGGCTTCTCCCGCCAGATGCGGGCGAAGTCCGCGATGGGAGCGGGCGCTTTGGGGTCCCGGTCTGCCGTGGGCCAGTAGCCGGCCATCAGCTCGTAGGAGACCCGGCCGTCCAGGAAGACTCCCATGTCCCTGAGGACGTCGTTGAAGTGGGTGTGCAGCTCCTCGTCGACGAGATGCCAGTCCAGCTCGCGGTTCGGGCCCTCCATGTAGCCGTCGAGGGACAGGGACATCATCAGGACGATCTTTCGCATGTGTGGGCTCCCGCGCTTCTCGGTGTCGACCTGGGACGAGCATGGCGCGGGAAGGGCCCAGTCGCATGGATATGGCACTGCGGGTGGGTCGGATCGCCACCGCCACGGGCGTACCCGGCCGCCCGTCGCAGAGCCGGCGTGGAACGGCCGGTGTGAAGAATGCTGCTCCCTTTTCTTCGGTGAAGTTTCACATCGCTTCTGATCCGCCGCGCCTCAAAGGAGTCGGCCCAGGTGGGGCGCGGTAAACGCCCGGATGTACCTGTCGGCCGTTCCTGACTGAAGAACTGACCTCGTCTTTACTGACACGTGCGACGGTTTCCCATGCGCCAACTTGGCCTGATTGCAAGTCAGTTCGGGCTGCTAGCTTTCAAGCGCAACGAAGTGCTTGCGAGTTCAAGTGCTTGTCCCCAAGGAGTACGCATGTCCCCCACATTCCGCATGGCCGCAGCAGTCTGCGCCACCGCACTGTCCATCGGCTTTGCCGGTTCCGCCCATGCGGCCGCCGACGGCCGCCAGTACGTCGGTTTCGTCGCGCCGACCACCGCACAGTCCGTCGTCTTCCAGGCCAAGGGCTCACAGAACACCGAGTGGGCCACCTACTGCTTCCGCTGGCCCGGTGGCATCAACAGCGGCAAGCCCGCCAGCGCCCTGAACGGGCTGGAGGCATGGAACGGCTACAGCCAGGCATGGGTGAACGCCGACATCTGGAGCAAGCCCTTCCGTACCTGGTCCGTCAGGGCCGAACTCCGCAGCGGCGGGCACTGCAACGGCGCCAAGGTCGGCGAGAGGCAGCAGCTGCGCCAGCTGCCGAACGACGGCAGCGAGGTCTACTGGTTCGACTTCCGCTAGGCAGCGAACGCCGGCGTCGCCGCCGGGGGCTCCCGGCGGCGACAGGAAGGAACGTCAGCGCCGTGCGCTCAGCTCATCCGTCGGGGGCGGGTAGTGCGGGGCGCACTCCTCACATGCGTAGACGTTGAAGCCGGGGCCCGTGGCCCCGTGGTGCTCGTGGACCAGGACCGGGTTCTGCGTGAAGCGTTGGCAGCGGGCGCACATGCGGATCGGGAGGCGGCGCGGTGGGTGGTGTCCGGTGTCGGTCATCGGGTGGCCCCCACGAGGGCGCGGGGGACACGGGTTTCACGGGACACGGGCGGCTCCGTATCGAGACCGAGACTCGCCAGGTAGAGGGCGCGGCGCCGTTCGCGCAGTCCACGGGTCGCACGGCGGCGAACGCGTTCGTCCAGGGTGTAGGTGGGCGTTGGCAGTTGGGGGTTGGGGTGAGGGTGGGGGCAAGTGACGGGCTGGGCTGCGGGGGCGGGTGGTGGGACGGGGGATCCCGCCCGGTGGCGACCACGTGAGTCCGGCAGCCAGATGTGCAGCATCCAGGCCAGGGCTCGGACGGTAAGGTCCAGCATTGTCGGCGCTCCTTGTCAGCGTTGACCATGCCCCGGGACGGCCCCACCGTCGCCGGGGTTCATTTTGACGTGACAAAGCTACAGGGTGGTATGGCTAGGTGTATAGCGGTTAGGCGCGCTCCATAGATTCGCACAGCTGAACGCTGGCGTACGTTGTTTGAATGACGCCTGCTCCAGACGACTCGCCGATCGACCCGAGCAAGATCGCCTATGTGTACATGCAGATGGCCGACCACATCGCCGAACGCATCAGCACGGGCGACCTGCGGCCCGGCGCCCGCCTGCCCGGCGAACGTGACCTCGCGGCGGAGTACGGGGTCGCACACCTGACGGCCCGCCGCGCGACCCGCGAACTGCGTGAACGCGGTCTCGTCGTCACCCTGCCCGCCAAGGGCACGTTCGTCGCGTATCCGCCGGAGCCGAAGCCGGACTCCGCTCCGGAGCAGTAAGACCTCATCGCGATTCCGAACGGTTTGCTACTTCGTTTGACACCATGTTGGTAGCCTGACGTCATGGAGACTCCGGAGCAGTACCGCGAGGATGAGGGGCCCGCGCAGAAGGTCAGCGTGTCCATGCCCGCAGGGCGCATCGCGGCGGTCAAGGCCCGCGTGGGCGCGCGCGGCTTCTCCGCCTATGTGAGCGCGGCCGTGGAGCGGCAGATACAGCGCGATCTGCTGGAGGAACTCCTTCAGGCCAAGGAGGACGAGATCGGCCGCCCCTCCCCCGAGGTCCTGGACTGGGCTGCGGAGATCTTTCAGGAGGCGGAGGCCCTGGCAGCCGACGAGCGTCGGGCCGAGGCGGTCGAGGGGGACGAGGGCGCGGCATGGCCCGATCGCAAGGCCGGTTGAGTCACGGTGTCCTGCTCCTCGACAGCGAGGGGCTGAGCAAGTTCATGGCCAACGATCCACAGGTCACCGGGCTGATCCGTACGGCCCAGGCCAAGGACACCCTGGTGGCCCTGAGCAACCTCACGTTGATCGAGGCATGGCACGCCAAAGTGCGCATGGACCGCCTCCGCTGGCACACGTCCCGCCTGGAGGTGTTGCCTGTCAGTGATGCGATCACCTGGCGTGCCATCGACCTGCTCCGGAACGCGAACTTCCACGGGCACAAGTACGCGATCGACTCCGTCGTCGCCGCCACGGCTCTTGGCTACGCCGGGCCCCGCATCATCGTCACGTCGGACGCGGACGACATGAACAAGCTGTGCGGCGACAGGGTCCGCGTCGTGGGTGTCTGAGCGACCGCGCCGTCTTGGCCGCGGCCGGTCGCTGGTCAGCCCTGTTCGTCGCCGGCCCCCGACGCGGTCCTCGGGAAGGAGACCTCCACTCGGCGGTTCTTCTTGCGGCCCTCCTCCGACGAGTTGTCGGCGATGGGGTAGTCCTCGCTGTAGCCGCGGACCTCGAAGGTGACATCGCCGTCGAGGTCGCCGGCGAGGATGTCATGGACGGCTTCGGCGCGCTTCTTGGAGAGGGTCAGGCCGTGGGCGTACGAGCCGAGGTCGTCGGTGAAGCCGAAGACGCGGACCTTGGTGGCGTTCTGCGTCTTGATCTCCGCCGCGATCGCCTCGATGCGGGAGCGTGCCTGGGGGTTCAGCTTCGCGCTGTCCTTCGGGAAGAGGACTTCGGCCTGGAGCGCGAACGTCACGTTCTCGTTCGTGTCCTCGCGGCGCTCCTCACCGCCGAGGTCCTCCACGACGGACTTGATGTCCAGCACCTTGGCGGGCGCGAGCGTCGCCCCCGCCGCCAGCTTCAGCCCCGGGCTGTTCGCGTCCACCTCCGGAGGCGGGGACGTGGTGACCGAGCCTGGGGGTTCGCTGGGGTCGTCGTCGGCGTGGGCCGCCGGGGTGGCGAGGGTGAGTACGGCCACGGCCGCGAGGGCGGCGACCGCCCGTGGGGTGAGAGCGGCCATGGTCACTCGCCCTCGGAGAGCTCGATGGTGGCGGGGGGCATGGAGCCGACTTGGAAGTCTACGGAGGTTGTGCCTTCGGGGGGTGCCGGGAATTGGGCGAACCATTGCGCGGTCTCGCCTTCCTTCACACCGCCCGTGAATTGGGTGCAGAGGCAGCGGCCCGACGTATCACGCAGGACGAGGTACTTCTTCTTGCCGGCCTGGTCGGTGAGATTGGCACCGGCGATGGAGGCTCCGTTCTTGGCCAGCTCCCGCTCGTCACCACGCCAGCTCGCCGCGACCCACGCCTCACCGGTGTTGTTCGTGACCGTGCCTTGCACTGTGACGAAGCCGCCGCTGTCGCGCTGAGCGGACGTGACAGCCAGCGTTATCCCATTCTCGCCCTTCACTTCGGCCAACACCGAAGAGGAGGAGGGTGCTGCGGACACCTTGTCGTCACTGCTGTCGTCGCCCTTGGCGGGCGGGGACGAAGACGACTTCGAGTCGGACGACTTGTCGTCCCCTCCTCCCCCTCCGCAGCCGGCCACCATAAGGACCAGCCCGGTGGCGATCGTCACCGTGGTCAGAGCAGCGCGGCCCCTAGTGGTGTACCGGAACTTCATGGACACGACTTCCTCTCACTCAGCCAGACGCACAGAGAACATCACGGACGCGTCGGGAAGGTCGCCCGGATTGAATTTTTCGGGGTCGATGTCGACGGGCTGACCGTCACAGACCAACGTCACGAGCTTCGTGGGATCAGCGTCCAGGTCGAAGTCGCAGCGCGGCTGGATCACGGCGGTGGCCTGCGCTTTGGCCGTCAGGTTCTCCGTACCAGGAATGATCGAGTCGCCGACCGTATCAGTCGTCTCCACTTCGACCCGGAAACCTGGGAACCCACCGACCTCGGTCGACTGCAAGCCGAGAACCGTCGAATCGTTGGCCGCGGCCAGCTCTTGCGCCGCGGCCAGAGCGCCTCCGGCGGGCAGACCGTCACCGGGAAGGTCCAGCCAGTCCAGCCAGTCGTCGTCCCCCGAGCCGATGGCCTCCGCGAGGTCGAGCAACAGGTCCTCACGTGCCTGCTGAGCTGCCGCCAACGCCGCCGCGTCCGCCGCGGACTGGGCCCCACTGCGGGCGGACGCGGCCTGGGCGAAGACGAAGAACACCAACGCCACAAAGAGCACGATCGTCGTCACCCAAATATGGAGGGGAAGGGTGGAACCTCGATCACCCCTGCACCCGTTGCGCGTCAGCCGCCAATGACGTCGTTCACCGCGTTCAGAATCGCCTGAGAGATCAAACCGTCGAGTCCGAGGCTGTCGATCATCACGAAGATGCCCGCGACGATGATCATGATGCCGGCGTACTCCACGAAGCCCGCGCCCGCGTCGCGGTTCTTGCCTCGCATGCGGGACGTGACCGTGGATTTCCAGGTGGTGAAGCTGTGCTTGAAGCTCATGGCGGTTGCCCTCCCGCGCGACGGGGACGTCTATCGGATCACCGTACGTGAAAGGGCCCGTACGGGGGGTGGGTCCAGGGGCCCAACTTGGGCGGGTGGGCGGGGTCATCGCGTCCACCCCCCGTGGGCCGTGCCGAGCCAGTGGGCGATCGCTTCGCTGCGCGTCGTGGTGTGCAGTTTCGCGAAGATGCGGTTGATGTGGTTCTTGACGGTCTTCTCGCTGATGAAGCAGGTGGCGGCGATCTGACGGTTGTTCATGCCGGACGCGATGAGGTCCATCACCTCCACCTCCCTTGAACTCAAGCCGAATGGCGGTCGGTCGGACGGGTCGGGGACGCGGCGGTGGAGTGTCGCCGCGTACATGGGTCGAGCCTTTGACGACTGTGACACAGATGGTTGCACCTGCGAAGTAGGGTCATGACTTTCGTGTGAAGGTTTGTAGGAAACGCCGAGGGAAGTTGAGACATCCGCGAGCGTCACCGAGACGGAGGCGGAGATCGTCCTTCGGCCCTCGCGTAACTCACGTACCGCCTGGATCAGTTCCGCCGCTGTGAAGTCGCCGTGCACCAGGTAGCCAGACGCTCCCCGGCGCAGGGCCTCCGCAACGACCTCCGGTTCCGTGCTGTACGTCAGCATCATCACGGGGGACAGCGCGGCCAGTTCGGGGAGCGCGGTGAGGCCGTCCGAGCCGGGCATGCGGACGTCGAGGAGGATGACGTCGGGGCCGTGCAGCCGTGCGTCCTGTACCGCCTCCGCGCCGTTCGTCGACTGGGCCACCACCTCGATGTCCGGGTGGGCGCCCAGGAGCGCGGCGAGGCCGGCGCGGACGACCGGGTTGTCGTCGGCGACCAGTACGCGGAGGCGAGGCTCGGTGGGGAGTGCCTGGTCCCGGTCATGCATGGGCGGACTCCTGATGAGGGGTTCGGCGGCTGTCGGTGGGGGGTTCGCGGAGCAGGAGGGTCAGGGTCACTTCCGTGCCCGGTGTGCCGGGGGCGATGTGGAGGTGCGCTCCGAGTTGTTCGGCTCGTTCCCTCATGCCCACGAGACCGAAGTGGCCGGAATCGGGTGCCTCGGCCAGGGCCGGTGCGGGTGGAAGACCCGTGCCGTCGTCCTTGATCGTGAGGCGGAGGGCGGTCGGCGTGACCGTCAGGGCGATGTCCGCTCTCGTCGCGTTCGCGTGGCGGTGGGTGTTCTCCAGCGCCTCCGTGACGATCGCCAGGAGGTGGTGGATCGTCGCGGGTGGGAGCGGCGGGGGTTCCGGGCCCGTGTGGGTCAGGTGGGTGGGGAGGGTGGTGCGGGACGCGAAGGTCGCCGCCTTCAAGGTGAGTTCGGTTCTCAGGTCCGCCGGTGGGGTCGTCCTCGTGAGGTCCGTGTGGCGCCGTAGGTCCGTGAGGAGGTCGCGGGACTCGGCGGCGGCCCGGCGGGCCGCCCCGGCCACGAGCATCGCCTGTTGCCTCAGCACCGCCGGGTCGGGGCCCGGGCCGTCCGCGGAGGTCGCCAGCGCGTCCGCGGCGAGAGCCAGGCCGTGCAGGGTCTTGGCCACGGAGTCGTGCAGTTCGCGGGCCAGGCGGGCGCGTTCCGACTCGACGGCCTCCGCCACGGCCAGGCGGGACGTGGCCTCGGCCAGGGCCTGGGTGGCCGTACCGAAGCGGAACATCAGATTGCGGAGGGTCACGCCGATGATGCCGGCCGCTACGCAGAAGCCGGCGATGAGGAGAGTGCCGGCGCCCGCTCCCGGGCGCTGCTCCCAGGCCCGGTGGACGGTCAGCAGGACGGCGAGCTGGAGGCCGGTGAAGAGGCCGGCGCCGCGCCAGCCGTAGAGGAGGCCGGACAGGAGCGGGGTGCAGACCGTGGCGTAGGCGAGGGGGGAGACCGGGGAGGCGGTGAGCAGGAGGACGGCGCCGAGGAGCAGGTCCAGCGCCATGAGGGAGGGGTGGGCGAGGAGGCGCGGGGCGAAGCGGTCCCAGTCCCTGAGCATGGCGTAGGAGATGGTGATGCCGAGGGCCGCGACGATGAGTACGGCATGGGTGGGGGCGCCGTCGGATGTGTTGGCCATGGCGAAGGGCGTGCCGATGGCGAGCATCGTGAGACGGACGGCGATGGTCTGCCGGGAGAGGGCCTGGAGGGCGTTGAGCTGGAGGCGGAGGGTCGCGGGGGGCGCGGCGTCGTCCTGCAGGTAGCCGGTGGTGGGACCGGACGGGGGGCGCGTGCGCTCGCCCGTGGATCGGCCTGGGGCTGAAGAGGCGGCCGTCGGAAGCGTCGGCGGCGACACCGCGGCCCACCGGGAAAGGGGCGCGTGCATGGCCGCACGCAGCCGGGGCGCGTGCATGGCCGCATTCAGCCGAGCGGTCCCGGGCAGCAGATTCCGTCCGCGCGTCCTCATCAGCGGCCCAGGATCTCGCCGAAGTTCGTACCCGAACCGAGGAACATGCCCGTCGCGATGAGGATCATCGTCGCCGGGAGCATGAAGATCAGGGTCACCATGGTGGCCTTGGGGATCGTCCTCGCGGCCCTGCGTCGCGCGTTCTGGGCGTCCGTGCGGCGCATGTCGGCGGCCAGTTGGATCAGTGTCTCCGCGATCGGGCTGCCCAGTTCCTCACCCTGCTGCAACGCCGAGACGAACTGCGCCACCTGCTCCGAGGAGTTGCGCTTGCGGAGTTCGTCGAAGGCCTGGCGGCGGCTGACGCCCATGTCCATCTGGCGGAGCGTGATGCGGAGTTCATCCGCCCACGGGCCCTCGTACTTCTCCGCCACCCGGTCCAGGGCCTGGCGGAAACCGAGGCCCGCCGAGACGACGACGGCGAGGACGTCCAGGAAGTCGGGGAGCGTGCGGTCGATGACGTCCTTGCGTTCGCGGACGGCCTGCCAGATCGCGGCGTCGGCCGCGAAGAACCCGAAGGCGAAAGTGGCCGCGGCGAAGAGGGGGCGGTCGCTCGTGAGGAAGACCAGGCCCATGAAGGCGCCGAAGAATCCGTAGACGGCTCGGCGGGCGGCGTAGCGGTTGAGAGTGAGGCCGCCGGGGTTGCCGGCCATGTCGATACGGCGGCGCTTGGCCTCGACCCGGCGAGGGCCCATGAGGCGCAGGACGAGCGGCGCGAAGCGCATGCCGAGGCGGTCGACCGCCGAGCCCGTCTTGGAAACGCGGGTTGCGCCCACCTCCAGGGCGAGGGCCAGGTCGCTCGGGAGTTTCGCGTCGGCGCGGATCATCCGGATGCCGAGGAGGACGCCCGCCACGGCGACGGCCATCAGCACGGCGAGGAGGAGCGGGAGCGTCGATGTCGTCATGGCGGGTCGCGGCTCCCTTCTCAGACTTCGATCTTGCCGAGGCGGCGGATGACGAAGAAGCCGACCGTGTAGAGGCCGATCGACACCAGGACCAGGACCTGGCCCAGGGGCGAGCCGGTCACGCGGGCCAGCGCGCCCTCGTTCGAGGAGTTGATCAGGAGGAGGGAGCCCAGGCCCAGGAGAGGGACCGTGAACGCCGTCGCGTTGACCTCGGAGAGCATCGTGCGGACCTCGCGGCGGGTCTCCTTGCGGTCCTCCAGGGTCTGCGTGAGATTGCGGAGGGAACTGACGACCGTGCCGCCCGCCTTGTTGGACAGGACGAGGGTGGTGACGAGCACGATCAGCTCGCGGGAGGGGAGGCGTTCGGCGAGTTCGCCGAGGGCGTCGTCCACGGAACGGCCGAGGGCCAGCTGGTCGGCGACCCGCGCCAGTTCCTCACCTGCTGGGGCCTCGAGTTCCTCCGCCGCCATCGCCAGGGCGGTGCGCAGGGCGAGGCCGGCGGCCGTGGCGTTGGCCAGCAGGCGTGCCACGTCGGGGAGTTGGTTGATGAAGGCCTCGATACGTTTCTGGCGCTGCCAGTTGAGGAAGATGGCGGCGGCCCAGATACCGACGGCTCCGGCGATCGGGCCGAAGAACGGGGCGAGTGTGGCGGCGGCGATCAGCCACAGGGCGACCACGGCCATGGCGACGTACGTCGCGAACTCGCCCGCCGTCAGGTCGAGTCCCGTCGTGGTCAGGCGGAGATGGATCGCCCGGCCCAGGCGGGTGCGGCGCAGGCGGCGGTCTACGGCCGTGAACCGTCGTACGCGGCCGCTCGCCGTGCGCGACGGGCCGCCCTGGCTGCCGGCGAGGCGGTCGACCAGGGCTCGGCGCTGGGCGCGACCGGAGGCGTAGGTGTGCGCGCCCGCGACGGCGAGGGTGCCGCACAGGACGGTGGCGCCGAGGGCCAGCAGGGTGGCGTTGTTCACGGGGCGCTCCTGTCTGTGGTCGCGGGCCGGTTCTGTGTGAGGAGGCGGTTCGGGGTCACGGGCCTGTTCGGTGTCAGAGGCCCGTCCGGCAGAGGTCCGTCCGGCAGAGGTCCGTCCTGTGGCAGAGGCCCGTTCTGTGTCCCAGGTCGGTTCGGGGTCACAGGTCGGTTCAGGGTCACAGGCCGGTTCGGGGTCACAGGACGGTTCGATGTCAAGGGCCTGTTCGATGTGGCAGGCCGCGGCGTCACAGGCCGGTTCGGGGTGGGGTTCGTCGGGCTCATCCGATGGCCTGCCTCGTGTGGAGTACGTCGATGGCCTCCGCCACGCCGTACGCGGGCGGCAGTGGCTCGTTGGCCACGTACAGCTTCTCCGCCACGGGGCGAGGGATCGGCAGATGCTCGAAGCGGCCGTGGACCACGCGGTCGGCGCCCAGGGGGTCCGGGGCGAAGCGGGACACGGTGGCGATGCGGAACTGCTCCCGGCCGTGCGAGACGAGCAGCGCGATCTCCGTGATCTTGCGGGAGCCGTCGGCGAAACGGGTCAGCTGGACGACGACGTCCACCGCCGAGTTGATCTGGTCCTTGAGCGCCTCGAAGGGGATGAGGACCTCGGACATCGAACCGAGGGTCTGCAGCCTCATCAGCGCGTCCTCGGCGGAGTTGGCGTGGACGGTGGCGAGGGAGCCGTCGTGGCCCGTCGACATCGCCTGGAGCATGTCCAGGGTCTCGCCGCCGCGGACCTCACCCACGATGATGCGGTCCGGGCGCATGCGCAGGGAGTTGCGGACCAGGTCGCGGATGGTGATCTGGCCCTTGCCCTCGATGTTGGGCGGCCTCGATTCGAGGCGGATGACGTGGTCCTGCTGGAGCTGGAGTTCCGCCGAGTCCTCGATGGTGATGATGCGTTCGCGGGGCGGGATCAGGCCGGAGAGCGCGTTGAGGAGGGTCGTCTTGCCGGTGCCGGTACCGCCGCTGACGATCACGTTGAAGCGGGCGCGGACGAACGCGGCCAGCAGCATCAGCATCTGCTCGTCGAGGGAGCCGAGACCTATCAGCTCCGGGAGCGTGTACGCCCTCGGGAAGCGGCGGATCGTGAGGGTCGGGCCGGTGAGGGCGAGCGGGGGGATGATGACGTTGACGCGTTCGCCGGTGGGGAGGCGGGCGTCGACCATGGGGTTCGACTCGTCGACGCGGCGGTTGACCGTGGAGACGATGCGTTCGATCGTCTGCATCAGCTGGTCCGTGGAGGCGAAGCGGAGCGGGAGCTGTTCCACGCGGCCGGCTCGCTCCACGAAGATCGAGTCGGGGCCGTTGACCATGATCTCGGTGACGGAGGCGTCGGCGAGGAGCGGCTCCAGGACGCCCAGGCCGAGGGCCTCGTCGACGACTCTGCGGATCAGCTGGGAGCGTTCGGCGGAGGAGAGGACCGGGCCTTCCCGGCTGATGATGTGGCCGAGTACCCGTTCCAGGCGGGCTCGGCGGTCGGCCGCCGTCAGGGCCGACATCTCGGCGAGGTCGATCTCTTCGAGGAGCTTGGCGCGGTAGACGGCCACGAGGTGTCCGTCCTCGCGTCCGGTTCCCCCCTCGTCGGGGGCGGCGATGCGGGATCGCAGGCTCATCTCTTCGTCAACTCCTCTCGGGGGCGGGGGGCTGGTGCTGGTGCTGGTGCTTGGCTTGGGGGGTGTCGCGTCTCGTCAGTCTTCGTCTGTGTCGTTCGGCATGGTCGCGGTGCGTTCGAGGGTGACCGGGTCGAAGAGGGGGATCACGGAGGGGACGGTGACGACGACCGTCGCGGTGGTGGTGTCGGGGCCCTGGTTGGGGCTCACGTCGGGGTCGAGCCAGCCGCTCGCCGCGGCCTGTCCCGCTGCCACTCCGTCGTTGCCGAGGGACTGGGCGCGTGCGGCCGCCCTGGCGGCTGAGCCGGCCTGGCTGATGCCGTAGCCGATAAGGCCGAGCTGGACCGCCGCCATGGCCACCAGGAGGAGGATGGGGAGGAAGCCGGCGAACTCCAGGATGGCCGCGCCTCGGTCGTTGGTGTGGCGGGTGCGTGGGGGTGCGGCTGGGGCGCGTTCGGGTGCGGGGTGGGTCGGGGGCGCGCCGGGGGGTGTCCGTCCTCGGAACGGCGCGGAATCGGTCTCCCGAGAAGCTGAACCAGTTGACGCGCCAACCGCTGCGGGCGGACACCCCCCGACACACCCCCTTACGTCCGCACGCGGCTCCCCCGCCGCGGGGGCTTGCGCCGCCCCCGGCCCACGCACTCCTCCGTCCGCAGGCGGCCCACCCGCCGTAGGGGCTTGCGCCGCCCCCAGCGCACGGACCGCTCCGTCCACAGGCGGCCCACCCGCCACGGGGGCTTGCGCCGCACCCGGCCCACGCACTCCTCCGTCCACAGGCGGCCCACCCGCCGTAGGGGCTTGCGCCGCCCCCCGCGCACGGACCGCTCCGTCCACAGGCCGCCCACCCGCCACGGAGGCTTGCGCCGCACCCGGCCCACGCACTCCTCCGTCCACAGGCCGCCCACCCGCCGTAGGGGCTTGCGCCGCCCCCCGCGCACGGACCGCTCCGTCCGCCACTCCTCCGTCCGCGGGCCGCTGACGCGCCGCGGGGGCTTGCGCCGCCTCTGCGGCACCTGCCGCTACGTCCGTACGCGGCCAACCCGCCGTAGGCGCTTGCGCCGCCCCCGGCCCACGCACTCCTCCTTCTTCAGGCGGCCCACCCGCGGGGGCTTGGGTCCTTGCCGTTACGCGTGCCGGTCCGGCTGGTCGTGGCTGTTGCGTTGTAGGGGTCATGGGGTCTCCTCCAGCGCCGCGCCCGCCTCGCCGGTGACCGTCCAGCCCGCGTCGAAGCCGGGGAAGAAGAGGGGGACGGGGGCCTCCACCTCGGCCTTCATGACCGTGCCGTTGGAGGCGCAGTCGATGGAGGTGTCGCTCCAGGCGCCAGGGAGGTGCTGGATGCCGGCGGCCTGGCAGGCGGTCGGGACGTCGCCGTCGATGGCGTAGGCGGCCGTGGCGGCGCGGGCGGCCTCGTCGGCGGCGTTGCCGGCTAGGGAGTACGTGTAGCCGTAGAGGGCGGCCTGCCAGAGGATCGTCATGACGATCAGGAGGAGGGGGAACATTCCGGCGAATTCGAGGGTGGCCGAACCCCGGTCGCCGCCCTTGCGGCGCAGGACCAGGGCGCCCCGGTCGGAGGACGGTTTGCGGCGGCGGCCGCCGCCCCCGGTCTCCTGGGGCGTGACCAGTTCGAGTTCGCCTGCCAGGGACCACAGGGCCTGCTTGACGGTTGAGCGGGTGTCCAGGTCCTGGAGGCGGCCCGCGTCGACGACGGACTGGAGTTCCTTGAAGGCGGCGGGGACGGCGTTGCGGGCCACCTTCGTGCCGGTGACCTTCTCGACGAGGGACGGCTGGATCTCCGTACCGCGTGAGTGGCGGTTGACCACCGTCAGGGTCTCCTCCGCCTTGCGGATCTGGAGGCGGTCCCAGAGGCGGACCATGCGTTTGGCGGCGCGGACGGCGACGACGTCCGGGGTGACGAGGAGGAGTGCCTGGTCGGCCATCTCGACGGCCGCGGCGGTCGCCGCGTTCATCTGCGAGCCGCAGTCGACGATCACCACGTCGTGGCGGGAACGCAGGCTCGCGAGGACATGGCGGGCCACGCGGTCCGTCACCTCCTCGCCGCGTTCTCCCTCGGCGGGGGCGAGGAGGAGGGCGATGCCGGTGTCGTGCGCGTACACCGCGTCCTGGAGGACGCGGGGGTTGATGTCGGTGATCCCGGCGAGGTCGGCGACGGAGCGGCGGAACTGCACGTCGAGGTACGAGGCGACGTCCCCGGACTGGAGGTCGAGGTCGAGGAGGGCGACCGTACGGCCCGACGCGCGGGTGGCGAGGGCGAGTTGGACGGCGGTGACCGTGGCGCCCACGCCGCCCTTGGCGCCGCTGACGGTGACGACGGTGCCGCCGGGGCCCGCATACAGCTCGGGGGTGCCGCTGCCGAGGTGGCGGCGCATGCCGGCGGACCAGGCGGCGGCGGCCTGGACGCGTTCGGCGAGGGCGTCGTAGGAGAGGGGGAGGTTGACGATGCCGCGGGCGCCGGAGTCCATGGCGGCGGTGAGGACACCGGTGCTGGTGTCGGAGGTGACGAGGACGACGCCGACCGCCGGGAAGCGCAGTACCAGGTCGCGGACCAGGTCCAGTGCGGGGACCGGGCCGATGCGTTCGTGGACCAGGACGACCTCGGGCAGTTCGTCGAGGGAGTCGGCCGCGAGGCGCGCCAGGGTGTCGAGGAGGGCGGTGGAGTCGGGCACGGGCGGTGCCGGTTCGGCGTCGGCCAGTTGGCTGAGCAGGGTGGTCAGGGCGCGGGCCGAGTCGATGTCCCCGACGGCGGGGAGGATGCGGATGGTCATCGGCGGTTCCCCGTTCCCGTGCCGGACCCGGTGGGCCGCACCGCTGTGGACGCCTGTCCCTGTTCACTCATCAGCATGCCCAGCCGCAGGGGCATTCGACGCACTTCCGTTCGGGGTGCCCTCGTGCGGACGTTCCGGACCGACCTCATCGCGCGGCCTTCTCCTTGTCCTCGTCGAGGGTGTACGAGCGGTCGTCCGGTACGACGACCGTGGCGTCGCCGCCCCCGACGAGGGCGAGACGGACGTGCTCCGCGAAGGACTCGGCGAACGCGACGCGCTGGGCGTCGGCGGTGTCGAGCGCGAAGGTGATCGGGACCGCCTCGGTCACCGTGCGGCGGCGTTCGCTGCTGGACTGGCCGGGTTCGAGGGGGGTGAGCGTGCCCACGTCGATGACGCGGGCGTCGGAGACCATCAGCTTGGAGGTGTCCTTGCCGGAGTCGCTGTCCTTCTCCTCGAACGTGGCGTAGATGTTGACCAGCGATCCGGGGTTGATCTTTCCGGCCACGCCGGTCGACGCGTCGATCATGATCGCGATCTCCTGTTGTCCCGGCTTGAGTTCGGGACGGTCGACGATCATGTCGGACTGGAGCAGGGAGCCCTTCTCCAGCTGGGTGACGGCGATCTTGCCGCGGATGTCGGCGAGGTCGGTTATCGCGGTGTCGGACAGCCAACGCCGTGGCATCGAGATCTTCTCGAACTGGCCCGCCGACAGCTCCTTGTAGGGCGCTATGTCACCCTTCAGCCGATACGCCGTCACCTCCGGTCCGACCTTGGAGTTCACGTCGCGGATCACCGAGAGCACGCCGGCGAAGGCGGCCAGGGCGCACAGGGCCGACAGGACCAGCAGGACGACGCCGCGGCGCTGGCGCGAGTTCACTGAATCTCACCTCGTGGGGACGTGCCGGGCAGTGGAGCGGACCTGCTTGCGGAGGGGGTGTGCGTCCGTCATGGGGCCCCTCGGGGAAGGGCGTGGGCCGCGGCGGTGTCGGGTTCGCGCAGGGGGGCCGCGCAGAATCCGCAGCGGTCGCCGATGAGTTCCAGGCCGCACCAGTGGCAGGTCTCCCGGCGTACGGAGGACACCAGTTGGTAGAGCACGGAGACGTCGCAGAGCCCGGCGGCGAACTCGACGAGCTTCCCGGTCCCCCACCAGCGCGCGGATCCCTCCGGCAGCGGCACGGTGGCGGCGCCCTGCACCTTCCAGGCGGGCGCGAGGGTTGCGGTCACCCAGTCGGACGGCGGCTGCGGGCCCTGCGCGATCAGCAGCCGGGTGCCGAACTCGGGCCCGGACAGCGGTTCCTGGTCGGTGACGTTCAGCCGGACGAGCTGGGGACGGGGGGTCGCGAGTACCGCGAACTGGGCGCCTGGTAACCAGGACTTGGCGTGCGCCTTGAGGGTGACGGGGATCCGGTCGAGCTTGGCGACGGATCCGAGGAGGGCGCCGGCGTAGATGTAGTGGGCGAGGAGGCGTACGGAGGAGGCGAGGACCCCGGGACTGAAGTCGCAGGCGGACAGCTGGCGTAACTGCTGGGCGAGCAGGGCGAGTCCGAGGGGCGGCAGGTCGACGCCGAGCAGGGCGATGCGGTCGCTCTCCAGGACGGAGCGGACGGTCTGGAGCCGACGGGTGACGGCGAGCTCCTCCGGGGTCGCGCCGGACGCCTGGTGCAGGGCGATGACATAGCCGTGCTGCTCGATGAGCGCGTGCATGCCGAGCAGGGAGCCCTCCAGGGTCTCCTGCGGCTGTACGACCGCGGGCGGTGTCTGCCGGTCGTGCGGTGGGAGCACCAGATCGGAACTGGTGACGGCTATCGCGGTCGGCACGCTGCACACCACCCCGTTCACTGCGGCGGGGTGGTCGAACCACCGCCTCAGTCGGCCCCTGAGAGGGCCGGCACACGACTCGCCGCCCCTCCTGCATCGTCTTGCATCAGCACCATATCCACGGCATGGCCCGATCAACACCGAATCTCCTTGATCAACTCACCGAAGGTGCGGGCCGTATCCACACAGAGTGAGACGCATATGCCCCAACTCGACGGGCGGCTACGGCGGTTGGGGCGCCCGTTCGGGTGAGGGGTTCCCGGAACGGAGTATTGACAACCCGATTGGTCTGGACCAACTTGTACGTCCAGCGGTGGCCACCGTCCTCATCCCACTCCCCACCGGAGGCACCCCGTGGACCGCGTCTCAGGCATACCCCCACGCATACGCAGATGGGCGGCGGGAGCCGTCACGGCCGTACTGGCCGCCGCCGGCCTCACCCTCGCCGGGGCCGCCCCGGCGTCCGCCGCCGACGTCAACAACGCCAGGAACGCCGGCTTCGAGTCGGGCCTCGCGAACTGGACGTGCTCGGCGGGCAGCGGCACGACCGCCTCCTCCCCCGTGCACGGCGGGACGGCCGCGCTGCGGGCCACCCCGGCCGGGCAGGACAACGCCCGCTGCGCACAGACCGTGGCGGTGAGGCCCGACTCGACGTACACGCTGAGCGCCTGGGTGCGGGGCGGGTACGCGTATCTGGGCGCGACCGGCACCGGCACGACCGACGTGTCGACATGGACCCCGGACTCGACGGACTGGAAGCAGCTGTCGACCACCTTCAGGACGGGCTCCTCGACGACCTCGGTGACGGTGTACACGCACGGCTGGTACGGGCAGGCCGCGTACTTCGCTGACGACGTGTCGGTGTTCGGCCCCGACGGCGGCGGTGGCGGCGACCAGCCGCCCACCGTCCCGTCCGCCCCGACGGGCCTCGCCGTCTCGGGCACGACGTCCTCGTCGGTGTCGCTGGCGTGGAACGCGGTGTCGGGCGCGACGGGCTACAACGTCTACCGGAGCGGCACGAAGATCCAGGCCGTCAGCGGCACCTCCGCCACGGTGACGGGCCTCGCCGCCTCCACCGCGTACACCTTCCAGGTCACGGCGGTGAACGCGGCGGGCGAGTCGGCCAGGTCGGCGACGGTGACGGGGACGACCACGGCGACACCCGGCGGTCCCGGCACGGGGCTGCCGCGGCACGCGGTGACCGGCTACTGGCAGAACTTCAACAACGGGGCGACGGTCCAGAAGCTGTCCGACGTCCCGTCGCAGTACGACATCATCGCCGTCGCCTTCGCCGACGCCACCGCGACCCCGGGCGCGGTGACCTTCAACCTCGACTCGGCGGGCCTCGGCGGGTACACCGTCGACCAGTTCAAGGCGGACATCAGGGCCAAGCAGGCGGCGGGCAAGAAGGTCATCGTCTCGGTCGGCGGTGAGCGCGGCACGGTGGCCGTGAACGACGCGGCCTCCGCGACGAACTTCGCGAACTCCGTGTACGCCCTGATGCAGACGTACGGCTTCGACGGCGTCGACATCGACCTGGAGAACGGCCTCAACGCCACGTACATGACGCAGGCGCTGCGGGCCCTGTCGGCGAAGGCGGGCCCCTCGATGGTCCTCACCATGGCCCCGCAGACCATCGACATGCAGTCGACGTCCAACGCGTACTTCCGGACGGCCCTGAACGTGAAGGACATCCTCACTGTCGTCAACATGCAGTACTACAACAGCGGTTCCATGCTGGGCTGCGACGGCAAGGTCTACAGCCAGGGCTCGGTGGACTTCCTGACGGCGCTGGCCTGCATTCAGCTGGAGGGCGGCCTCGCCCCGTCCCAGGTGGGTCTCGGCCTGCCCGCCTCGACGCGGGGCGCGGGCAGCGGGTACGTCTCGCCGGGCGTCGTCAACAACGCGCTGGACTGCCTCGCCCGGGGGACGAACTGCGGCTCCTTCAAGCCACCGCGGACCTACCCCGACCTGCGCGGCGCGATGACCTGGTCGACGAACTGGGACGCGACGGCGGGCAACGCGTGGTCCAACACGGTGGGGCCGCACGTGCACGGGCTGCCGTAGAGGGTCGAAGGCGGCTTCGATGTCGTCCGTGGCCGCCGTCGAAGCCGACGCGTGACCGGTCCGCCGGCGGTGCCTTCGGGTGCCGTCGGCGGACGTGTCGCCGCTTCCCGCCGGCGGACCTGTCGCCGATTCCCCTCCACCTCTGTGGCGCACGTCACCGGAACCCGCCTCACCCCGCGGAGAGGCAAGGGTGTGAGGTGGAAGAGGTGCATACGAGATGAGTGAGGCCGACGCCCCCGTGCGGGCACGGATACGGGCCGGTGACCGGGCGGCGTTCTCCGAGGTCTACGACGCGTACGCGCGCGCCGTCTACAACCACGCCTACCGGCTCACCGGCGACTGGTCGACGGCCGAGGAGGTGATGGCGGACACCTTCCTCGACGCGTGGCGCACCAGGGAGCAACTGGACCCGGACGGCGGTTCGCTCAAGCCGTGGCTGCTCGGCATGGCGACCAACAAGGCCCGCAACGCCAACCGGGGTCTCGGCCGCCGGCTGGCCTTCCTGGCCCGTCGCCCGGCCCCCGGACCGGTGGCCGACTTCGCCGACGAGACCGCCGGACGCGTGGACGACGCGCGCCGGCTCGCCGCCGTACGGGAGGTGTACGGGCGGCTCCGGCGCGGCGAGCGGGAGGTGCTGGCGCTGTGCGTGTGGTCGGGGCTCGACTACGCGCAGGCGGCCGAGGCGCTGGGGGTTCCCGTGGGGACCGTCCGGTCACGGCTGTCGCGGGCGAGGGATCGGCTGCGGCGGCTGACGGACGAGCGGCTGGGCGAACAGCGCGAGAAATCCACCGCAAAAGGTGAGGAACCGGGGCGGCGCCGCGGAGAGGTAGAGGGTGAGGCCGCGTTCGCGGCCCTTCGACTCAAGGAGATTCAGGAGGGGTCCCGATGAACGAGGAGCTGGCCCGGCTGCTGCCGCCCCCGCCCGAGCGGGACGTCCCCCCTGGTCCCCTCTCCCACCACAAGGAACGTCTGATGCGACTGATCGACGAGGACCGGGCCGACGCCCCCTTCACCCCATCGACCACGACCGACACCCCCTCGGCCGCCGCCGTCGGCCGCGCGGACGGCACCACCCGCAGGCCGCGCCCGCGTATGCCGCGCCGGGCGCTCTGGGTGCCCGCCGCCGCGCTGGCGCTGGCCGGGGCGCTGACCGTCGGTCTGGTCACGACCATGGACTCCGGCCTCGGAGTGGAGACGTCCGACGGGGAGACCGCGGTCGTCCTGCTCGACCGCATCGCCGAGGTGGCCGCGAAGTCGGAGGTCACGCCCGTACGCGACGACCAGTTCGTGTACAGCAGGAGCCTGTCGGCCGGTGCCGAGGCCAAGGGGGAGGACAGCGTGTTCGTGCCGGGGAAGCTGTCCGAGGTGGAGAACTGGGTGCCTCAGGAGCCGGGCCCGGTGAAGCGGTTGGGCCTGACCTACCAGAACGGCCACTACTACCCGGTCCGGGAGCTGCTGCCGCCGGGGTCGCCCGGGGTGCCCGCGGGCATCGACCGTCCCACGTACAAGTGGCTGGCCTCGCTGCCGACCGACCCCGACCGACTCCTCGACCGGCTCTCCCGCCTGACCAGGACCTTCGAGGGGCAGGAGAAGGACCAGGCCGTCTTCGACAAGATCGGTGAGCTGCTCGGCGCGATCATGCCGCCGGAGACCGCGGCCGCGCTGTACGAGGCCGCCGCGAAGATCCCCGGGGTGACCCGGATCGAGAACGCGGTGGACCCGGCCGGGCGGCACGGCGTCGGCATCCGCCGGGTGGACGCGCGAGCGGACTGGGCCACCGAGTGGATCTTCGATCGGGACAGCCTGGAGTACATCGGCCGGCGGAGCTATCTGACGGCCGACGGGCCGATGGGCAAGAAGGGGACGGTCATGGACGAGTCGGCCGTGCTGGAGCGGGCCGTCGTCGACAGGTGGCGGGAGCGGCCGGGCTCGTAGCCGTGGGACCACGAGGGGGCCTGCCCGCGTCGGCGGCGCGGCGGGCCCCCTCGGCCGGCGCCGGTCGGCGAGCCCTGCGATCAGCAGCCGTCGGTGCTCACCGGAAGGGGATGTTGAGCCAGGGGCTGCCGGGCTCGGACATCAGGATGCGGTGGGCGGCGACCATGTCCGCGTACCAGTCGCCGAACTCCTCGTCGTCGAAGTGCAGACAGCGTCCGAGGATGTAACCGGCGGAGAAGTCCTGCCACGACCGGTACTCGAGAGCCGCCCTGCGCCCTGCCTGAACGACCGCCGCCTCCGCCTCCTTCAGCGTCCCGAACCTGGCGCCGAGGCCCCAGCGGGCCATCTTCGAGGCACGGCCCAGGTCCCAGGCCTCGACGGAGGTGACGTACCGGTTCTCGTCGAGGATCCCGTCGGCGCGCATCCGGGCCTCGTACCGGGTGATGCGCCCGATGAGCCGTCGGACCCCCTCGACGTGCGCCTCGGTCTCCGATTCGGGCAGCGGGTCGTTTCTGGTGACCCCGTCGGGGCCCAGGGTCACCGATCCGCCTGCCTTGGCTCGCAGCACCTTCTCCGCGGCCTGCCGCCAGTAGCCGACGTCGACGAGCCCACCGAAGTCCCGCGCGATGCCTTGGCGCAGCGCGAGCGCGAAACCCCAGACCGGGCTGGAGGCACGGCAGTCCAGCAGGTCGTTCAGCCGGCCCTGCCAGTCCTCACGGGTGGTGATGCCCCACCATTCCCGCAGCCGGGTGCGTTCCCCGGTGTAGCCGGTGCCGTGCCACGCCATGGCGTTCCAGAGGGAGCCGTTGTTGACGCACAGCAGGGCACCGCAGGCCAGACCGTGGGCGACGGATCCGTACAGGGGGCCGCCCACGCGGAGCGCGCGCAGCGTGGAGCCGAGCCTCGGCGGGCCCAGCCGTTCGGAGAACTGCGCCCACGCCGAGGAGTGCGGCGGCGCCGTGGGCAGGAACGCCTCGCACGGGCTGCCGGGGTTGACGACGATCGTGGACGGGTCGGTCGGCTGCCACACACGCGCGAAGAAGCCGAGTGCGGCCCGGTCGAACACCCGGTGTTCCTCCGGGGCGGGCAGCATCCCCTCGGTGTACACCGCCCAGGCCCGCCCGCCGGCAACCCGCGGATCGTGGCCGAAGACGGCGTAGGTGCGGCTGGGCGTGGCGTCCGCTCCCGCCCGCTCGATCTCGTAGTAAAGGTGATTGCGGGCGAGCGTGTCGAAGTAGGCGCCCCAGTCGCCGCGTTGCTTGGCGTCGAGCAGCGCCGTCTCGACTTCCGTCGGCGCGACCCAGGCGGCGGGTGCGGCAGACGCGGCGGGGGCGGCAGGCGGGCCAGGCGGGATCGGCGGGCCAGGCGGGATCGGCGGGCCAGGTACGGCGGCCCCGGATCCCGCAGGCGGCGGCCCGGACTCAGCGGGCGACGGCCCGAACGACATGCTTCCCCCTGGTCTCCCGAACTGCTGCGTGGGCCGCGGCCCCGACCGCGGCCTTTCCTCGCGGCCGGGGCGAAGACGGCTGCTGCACAAGGGCAAAGGCAACGGCGTTGCAGCCCACAACACACCGATGCGATGATCGCACGCATGCCTGATCATGGGGCAGTCGGTGACGCGCCGGACGGCGTACGCCGGTCCAGGATCGCCGACTACGCGGAGCTGACCACCCCGCAGGAGCCACGTCCCACCCCTCTCGGTGGTCACCCGCGTCAGCTGCCCGAACCACCCGAACCTCCGCGTGGCACCTCGAGCCTCCGCCCCTGACCCGGCTCCTCTGCGGCTTCGCCGACCACCAGGCGGACACGATCCTGGAACTCACCCACGTCGTGGGCGGGGCAGCTCGGGCCTGCATCTGCGCCGCCTCGGCGTCGCGAGCATCGTTGAGCGACGCTCCTGCCGCTCTGTGACCCATGCCACATGCAGTTCCTGTCAGCAATCGGGGCGCTGTTCCGCTCAAGTCACGGGATCAAGCGAACCGACAGGAGCATCACATGAAGCACCGCATCGTCGTGCTCGGCGCCGGCTATGCCGGGGCCTACGTGGCCGGGAACCTGGCCCGCCGGCTGTCCTCGGCGGACACCGAGATCACCGTGGTCAACGCCGTGCCGGACTTCGTCCAGCGGCTGCGGCTGAACCAGCTGGCGGCAGGCCGGGACATCGAGGCTCCGCTGCTTGCCGATGTCTTCGCGGGCACGGGGATCCGCCTGCGCGTGGCCCGGGTGACCGCTGTCGATCCCGAGCGCCGGGTCGTTGCCCTGGCCGACACCGACGGTGGCGGCGACCTCGGCTACGACACGCTTGTGTACGCGCTTGGCAGCCACGGTGACGACCACGCCGTCCCCGGCGTGGCCGAGCACGCCTTCGACATCGCCACCAGGCCCTCGGCGCTTCGTCTGCGCGAGCGCCTGGACGGCCTGGACGGGCGGGGCGGAGGCGGGAGTGTGGTGGTCGTCGGCGACGGGCTGACCGGCATCGAGACCGCCACCGAGATCGCCGAAGCCCGGCACGGCCTGTCGGTGGCGCTGATCGCCCGCGGCGAGCTGGGCAACCGGCTCTCCGCCGGAGCTCGCAACCATCTGCGCCAGGCGTGCGACCGGCTGGGCATCACCGTCCTGGAGCACACCAGCGTCGAAGCCGTCGAAGCGACACGGGTGCTGTGCGCCGACGGCACCGCCCTGGCATCCGACGCAACCGTGTGGACGGCCGGGTTCGCGGTCGATCCCATCGCCGCCGCCGGCGGGCTGGAGGTCACCGGGAACGGCCGGATCGTCGTCGACCGCACCATGCGGTCGGTCTCGCACCCGAACGTCTACGCCATCGGCGACAGTGTCCATGCCCTCGGCGACAACGGCCGTCCGCTGCCCATGTCCTGCGGCTCGGCCGGCTACACCGGCCGACAGGCCATCGAGGCGATCGTGGGACGCCTGACCGGCCGCAAGATCGCGAACGTCAAGCTGGTCTACCAGCACAACGCCATCAGCCTCGGGCGGCGGGACGGACTCTGGCAGTCGGTCGACGACGAAGGGCAGGCAAAGCCGAAGTACATGGGCGGGCGGAAGGCCGCGCGGATCAAGGCGGCCATCGAAAAGGGGTCGCTGTGGGGCACCTCGCACCCGACCTTCGGCCTGCCCAAGCGCAAGCGCCGCCTGGCCGCCGCGCCGGATGCGTCCGCCGAGAAGAGCGGTCGCGCAGCCGCCTAGGGTGATCCACGTGGACAGCACCGCAACTGATCGCTTCGACACCAGCCGGTTCGAGGCCAGCCGGAACCGGCTGGCCTCACTGGCCTACCGGCTGCTGGGCTCCGCCACCGACGCCGAGGACGCCGTGCAGGATGCGTTCCTGCACTGGCAGGCCGCGGACCGGCAGCGGATCAAGGTGCCTGAAGCATGGCTGACCAAGGTCGTCACCAACCTGTGCCTCGACCGGCTTCGCTCGGCACAAGCTCGCCGCGAACGCACCGCCGGCGCCTGGCTGCCCGACCCCCTCCTCAACGGCGACCCGATGCTCGGCCCGGCCGCCACTTTCGAGCAGCGCGAATCGGTCTCCCTGGCCGTGCTGACGCTCATGGAGCGCCTGTCGCCCGTCGAGCGGGCCGTGTACGTCCTGCGTGAAGCGTTCTCCGACAGCCACGCCGAGATCGCCGAGATCCTCGACATCACCGAGTCCGCGAGCCAGCAGCACCTCCACCGGGCCCGGCGCCGCATCGCCGCCGCCCGCCGCGGCGGCGAAGTCGACCCGGCATCCGCCCGCAGGATCGTCGAGGAATTCCTCGCTGCTGCCTCCTCGGGCCGCACCGACCGGCTGGTGGCGCTGCTCACCGACGACGCGACCGCGATCTCCGACGGCGCCGGCCGGACGGAGAAGCTGCTGCAGTTCGACACTCCGCAGCGCATCGCCGCCGTCGCACGGGCCGGCTTCAAACCCACACCCGCGAAACGGCGACTTGCCGGCGGCACGCCCGCCCTCCACTACGCGCTCGTCAACGGCGCCCCCGCCATCCTCTTCGTGCCCGGCGACCAGGTCGTCGGCGCCGTGACGTTCGACATCACAGGCGGCAAGATCGCAACCGTGCGCGGCATCGCCGCTCCCGCCCGCCTCGTCCGCCTCACCGAAGCCTGGCAGCAGCATGGACCGGACACGCCGCTCATCACCCAGTGGTGACCCGACGCCGACCGCGGCCGGGCGCAGCGCCCACGCATCACAGGTGGCTGGGAATTGAAACGCCCTCGTACAACAGTCTTGGGTCGGTGAGTGACGACTTCAAGCGGGTGGAAGCGCACGACTGCCCGATGTCCACCTGCGCCGTCCCCGCGGGCTTCCCGTGCCGGACCGGCAAAGGCAGGGTGGCGATCCAGTACCAGACGGCCCGCTTCCGTATCGTGCCCCAACTCGCCAAGGCGCTCAACGTGCCGACCCCGGCCGTGCGCAAGCCGGGGTCGGTGTGGACCGAGCTGCCCCGGCCGGTGAGCGCCGGGCGCCGAGTTGGTCGGGCACGTCCGCCTCGGCCACGCCCGTGACTCGACCGCCCGACAGCCTCGACGCACAGCTCGACTCCCTCGCCCCGCATCCGCAGCGCGAAGGGCATCCGCTGGGGCGGACGCCCACTGTCTGTCGCAGCCTGACACATCGCTCACGACCACAGCACTCACCCCCGGCGCCGGGCCGGGACCAGGCTGTGCTGTGCTGTGACCGGCCGCGGGCTGAGCCGGGTCACCCGCGGGGGCGGACACCGAGTTGCGCGCCTGCGGGGAGGAGGCAGCGGCAGCATGGGGTCGGGCGGTTCGGGTTGGCGTTATACGACCGGCGTGACCGATCACCTGCTCCGAGGGTCTTATTCATCCCATCGGCCGATAGTGGCCCAGCACGTGGGCCAGGTGGGGGAACCACTCGTGGAGGCGGGTTCGGGGTTTGGCCTCGACCGTGCACTCGAAGAAGCCGCCGTCCAGGTGGATCACCGCGACCATGAGGGCCTTGCCGTTGGGGCTCGCCTTGTAGTGGACGCTGCGGATCTCGGACCAGGGGAAGTCGACGGAGACTCCGTGGTCCTCGAAGGCCACGCCTGACGCGTCGATGACGATGGAGTTGTGGCGGTCGACTGCCAGGAACTCCGGGCCCGTGCCGTCGTGGACCGCCGGCGCCGCCCCTGCGGCAGGCGGTGCGTATGCGTGCGGCGGCGGCTGGGCGTGCGGGTGCTGCGGCTGCGCGTAGGGGGGCGCCTGCGACGCATAGGGCTGCGGCGGGTACGGCTGGGGTGGTTGGGCGTAAGGCTGCGGAGGCTGCGCGTAGGGGTGGGGCGGGTGCGCGTACGGCTGCGGAGGCTGCGCATACGGTTGCGGAGGCTGCGCATACGGTTGCGGGGCCGTGCCCGGCGTCCCGTACGGCTGCGGGACCGGGCCCGGCGGTGCGCTCGGCGGCGGGGGCGGTGGGCCGAAGCCCGGCGTCGGCGTGGGGAGTTGGCTCGCCGGGGGCTCCGAGTGGGTTTCCGGAGCCGGGCCGGTCGCCGGAGTCGTCTGCTCCCCCGGCTGACCTCCCGGCGGTGCCCACGGCTGTGCCTGCGGCGGCCGCTGCGGCTCCGGCTCCGGCTGCTGCTGCGCCGGCTGGTGGCCCTGCTCAGGCTGGTCCATGGGTGTTCGTCCTTCTGCCCCGTCGGTGCGACTCGTACCGCACCGTATCCCTCTGCCTCCGGTGAAACATTCCCCGGGGGTCACCGCATCAAAGGAGTGACAGGCCGACGAAGCCGGCAGGAAGAAGCCAGAGATGAGACCAGTCCGCGCGGACGAGTACCAGGAGTTCGCGGCGGCGCGTGCGGGGCATCTGTACCGGTCCGCGTGTCTGCTCACCGGCGGGGACACCCATCTCGCCGAGGACCTCGTGCAGGAGACCCTCGGGCGGCTGTACGTGAAGTGGGGGCGGGTACGGCGCGCCGACAACCCCGCCGGATACGCGCAGACCGTTCTCACCAGGGTCTTCCTGGCCCATCAGCGGCGGCGCAGCAGCAAGGAGCGGGCCACGGATGTGATTCCGGACGTGCCCGCCGCGCCCGGGTCCGACTCGTCCCTGCGGCTCACCCTCGTCGAGGCGCTCGCCCAACTGCCCGCCAAGGACCGTGCCGTGGTCGTCCTGCGGTACTGGGAGGACCGGTCCATCGAGGAGACCGCCGCGGCGATGAACGCCAGTTCGGCTGCCGTACGGACCCGGTGCGTACGCGCGCTCGCCCGGCTGCGGGTCCTCCTCGGGGACGGCATCGGTGAGTACGTCACTCCCTGAGGCCCCGGCCCGCTCCCAGGTCCACCACACACACCCCACTCCGGCCCCGGAGACTGCCCTACTCCAGCCACAGAAACGGCGGTTCGCCATGCCCGTAGACCAGCGTCAGCAGCACGACGACCCCTTCGAGGACCGGATCGGTGACGCCCTCCGCCGTGCCGGGGACTCCTTCGTCGCCGATGGGCACGCCCTCGTCGGCGGCGGTGCCGTACGCGGCCGACGGCTGCTGTTCCGGCGCCGGGCGGCCGTGCTCGGCGGGATGGCGGGGATCGCGCTCGTCGGGGTGGGCGGTGCGCTGCTGCTGCCGGGGGGCGGCCACGACGGCAAGTGGTCCGTGGCCGCCTCGGACGCGCCGAAGGACGACGACGGCAAGGTCACCGGCGCCGATCTCGTCCGTACGCTCAAGCGGCTGATGCCCGAGGGGAAGTTCAGCGACGAGCAGGGCCGGGGCACGGACGCGAAGGACGGACCGTACGCGCGGGTCGTGTACGACGACGGCAAGGGCGCGGCGGCCGTGCAGGTCGGGCTCTCGCGGATCGATCCGCAGAGCGACGAGGCCCTGCACGCGACGCAGTGCCCCGACACAAACCAGAGGGAGTACGACGCCTGCCGGTCCAGCAAACTGGAGGACGGCTCGACGCTCATGGTCCACCAGGGGTACGAGTACGCGGACCGGCGCGAGGACACGAAGCACTGGTACGCCAATGTGGTCACCCCGCAGGGCTACTACGTGACCGTCTCGGAGTGGAACGCGCCCGCCGAGAAGGGCGCTCCGGTCAGCCGGAAGGCACCGCCCCTGGTGTGGTCCGAGCTCGCGGAGATCGCGACGCACCCGTACTGGATCAAGGCCGTCGAGGCCATGCCCCGGGACGCGGCGGAGGAGTCGCCGGGCCCGGACGCCACCTCCGGGTCGGAGGAGCCGCCGGGCATCGGCGGTGACGCGATTCGGGCGACGCTGGTGCGGCTCGTGCCCAAGGGCCTCAGAGTCGTCCTGGACGGCACTGGGCAGACCGAGTACGCGTACGTCGTCCTCGACGACGGGGAGGGGCGGAGCCTGGTGCAGGTCAATGTGCAGCCGGGCGGGCCGACCTCGCTGTTCGGGCCCGACGCCGAGACCCTGCCCGACGGGACGAAGGTCGTCACGCGACAGGAGCCCGGCGAGAAGGGGGGCGAGGGGGTCGTGAGGTGGACCGTGGACACGCTCCGGCCCGACGGCACCCGGGTCGTGGTGAGCGCCTTCAACTCCGGCGCCCAGCACACCGCCGCGACCCGTGACACCCCCGCCCTCACCATGGCCCAGCTGAAGGCCGTCGCCACCAGCGACGAGTGGGCCGGGCTCGGCTGATCGGCAGCCGGTCCCGCCCCACCGGGGTCAGAAGAAGTCCGCCCAGTTCTGGTCCCAGATCTGCTTCACGCACAGGACCAGGAAGAGCAGGCCCACGATCACCAGCATGGCGTTGCTGACCATCCCGTTGCGCCATTCCCGTGGTGTGCGGGAGGAGTTGAGGAGCCAGAGGAGGGTGGCGGCGAGGAAGGGCAGGAAGGCCGCGCCGAGGACGCCGTAGAGGATGATCAGACGGAACGGCTGGCCCTGGAAGAGCAGGACGATGGGCGGGAAGGTCAGCCACAGCAGGTACGCGCGGAACGGCCACGACCGTTCGCGCTCGCCGGAGGCGACTTCCTGGCCCTTCACCGTCCCCTTCGTCCGGTAGCGGGCCACGAAGTCCGCGAACATCAGACTCACGCCGTGCCAGACGCCGATGAGGGAGGTGTACGAGGTGGCGAAGAAGCCGATCAGGAAGAACTTGGCGGTGGCCGGGCCGTACTCGTCCTCCAGGATGTCGCCGAGCTGGATGAGGCCCTTGTCGCCGCTCGCGATGGCGATGTTCGCGGAGTGCAGCAGTTCCGCGCCGACGAAGAGCATCGCGATGACGAAGATGCCGGTCGTGGCGTACGCGACCCGGTTGTCGAGGCGCATGATCTTCATCCAGCCGGCGTTGGTCCAGCCCTTGGCGTTGACCCAGTAGCCGTACGCGGCCAGCGTGATGGTGCCGCCCACGCCGCCGATCAGGCCGAGCGTGTTGAGGATCGAGTCCTTCTCGTCGGGCAGGACGGGGAGGAGGCCCGCGAGGGCGTCGGGGAGGTTCGGGGTGACCCGGATCGCCAGATAGACCGTGACCAGGAACATGACGCCGACGAGAACCGTCATGACCTTCTCGAAGACCGCGTACTTGTTGAACCAGACGAAGACCAGGCCGGACAGGCCGCAGAGGATGGCCCACCATTCGAGGTCCATGACGTCCGGGAACAGCGCCTGCAGCGGCAGTGCGCTGGACGACATGGCGGCCGCGCCGTATGTGAAGCCCCACACCACGACGTAGACGACGAAGAACCACGTCGTCCAGCGGCCGAGGCTCGCCCAGCCGTCGAAGAGGGTGCGGCCGGTGGACAGGTGCCAGCGGCCCGCGGCCTCGGCGAGGGAGATCTTGACGAGGCAGCCGATGACGGCCGCCCACAGCAGGGTGTAGCCGAAGTTGCTGCCGGCGATCAGGGTCGCCACCAGGTCGCCGGCGCCGACGCCGGTCGCGGCGACGACGATGCCGGGGCCGATGTACTTCCAACTGGACTTGCGCGGGGCCGAAGTCGTGTCCCCGGTAGCTGTGTTGTCCGTGGTGTCCGCCATGCGGATCAAGAAAGCGTAAAGCCGGGGAGGGCACAAGAGGGCGTGCGGTGAAGGAAAACGGGGGTGCTCCTGGGGTTTCGATGGCGGGGGCGGGAGTCGTGACACGGGACGGGCCCCGGCGGCTGAGTGAACCGTCGGGGCCCGGGCTGTTGTTCCGGTGCGGCCGACGAGGCCGCTGCCGGAACTCCGCGGGCTACCCCGGCTGTCGCCGACCACAGCCGGCGGACCCGCACGTGCCGAGCTCGAACCACACGGTCTTGCCCGGCCCGTCCTGGTGGCAGCCCCAGCGCCCGGCGAGCGCATCCACCAGGAACATCCCTCTGCCGCTCTCCGATATCTCCGTGACCCGGCGAACCCGGGGCAGACGCCCGTCGGTGTCCGACACCTCGCAGCGCAGTACGCCGTGCGCCGCGGTCAGCGTCAGCTTCAGACGGCTCTGCGCGTGCACCAGGGCGTTGGTGACGAGTTCGCTCACCAGCAGCTCCGCGGTGTCGGTCTGGTCGTGCAGTCCCCATCCCTCCAACTGCCTGCGGACCTCCGCACGGGCCTCGGCGGCGGCGGTCGGACGGGGGTCGTACTCGACGCTCAGATGACCCGCGCCCATGGACGGTTGGAAGTACGAAGCGAAGTGGGGGCCGGAATCCGGAAGGAGTCCCCCGGAGAGTTGCAGCATGCTTCCAGGGTTGCCCCACCGGGCGCGTGGCACACGGGGAGGATTACCCGTTTCCCCGTGTGCATATACCTGTTTCACGCCCCAGAACGTCCGCAATTGACGCACTACAAGACTGATCGGCATGTATGAACCCATACATGGGTAACGTTCAGGGCCGCTCCGCGGCGAAGGCCTGGGTGGTGGCCCAGGCGGCGATCTGGCTGCGGTTGTGGAAACCGAGCTTGCCGAGGATGCGCTCGACATGGCCTTCTGCGGTGCGGCGGGCGATGACCAGACGGTCCGCGATCTGCTGGTTGGCCAGCCCCTCGGCGACGAGCAGGGCGACCTCGGTCTCGCGGGCGGTGAGCGGCACCGGTGTCTCGGGCACGGCCGGCCGGGGTTCCTGCTGGAGTGCGTACATCACCAGTTCGTCGAGGCCCAGGGCGCCACCGCGCCGGTACGCCCTCTCGAAGGGGCCCCGGCCGAGCGATCTGCGGAGGTGGGTCTCGCTGTCCCGACGGCGGGTGCGGTCGCCGTCCCGGTGGGTCGAACCCGCCGGGCCCGGCGAAAGGTTGCCGGCCCGGAGGCGGTCGCTGCCGCCGAGGAGGACGGCGGCACGTTCACGGGTGCCGAGGGCGGTGGTGATGCCGATCAGCAGGTCGAGGGTGAGGGTGATACCGACCACGTCATGCAGGGCGAGCCCGCGGCGCAGTGCCTCACCCGCGTGCGCCTCGGCCCGGTGCCACTGCTTCCGTTCGGCGTACGCGAACGCCAGGGCCCGGAGCGCGGACGACCTCACCCAGTCCTCGCCGTGCCGTTCGCAGCGGCGCAAGGTCTGCTCGCAGAGGGCCACGGCACGGTCGGTCTGACCCAGGAGGACAAGAGCATGGGCGAGTTGGACCTGGTCGAGCGCGGCGAGGGCGGGCAGGTGGCCGGCGCCCGGGGCGGCTGCCAGAACGGAGTCGTAGTGGGCGACGGCGCCGGCGGGGTCCTCACCGGCCAGCAGGGTCAGCCCGAGGACGGCCTCGGCGCGGGCGGCCTCGGCGTGGGCGGCCTCGGCGCGGGCGGTCTCGGCTGGGGTGTGAGGGGTCCGGGCCGCCGAGTCGGTCTCGTTCTCCACCGGGGCGGCCGGGGCCGTTCGGGCGAGGGTGAGGGCGAGTTCACGTGACTCGGCGGCCAGTCGGCGGCTTCGGGGGATGTCCGCGCCCCCGGCGGTCAGGAGGAGGGCGGCGACCCACAGGGCGCGGGCGCGTTCGAGGGTGGGCTCGGGGTTGACGTCCAGGGCGCGTTCCAGCCAGTGCAGGCCCTCGTTCGGTGCCCCGCAGGCGTACCAGTGGAACCACAGGCTGCCCGCGAGCCGCAGCCCCGCCAGGGCCTCGCCGGGGGTGGTGAGGCTGAACTCCAGCGCGGTGCGCACATTGTCCTGGTCGGCGCGGAGCCGCGCGGCGATCTCCCGCTGGCCCGGCCCGAACCAGGCCCGCTCGTACGCCGCCACCCGGCGCTGTGTCCAGTCGCGGTGGCGGCGCCTGGCGTCGGCCTCCGCGCCCGGGGTGCGGCGCAGCAGGTCGAGGCCGTAGTGCCGGAGGCTGTCGAGGAGCCGGTAGCGGACGGTGCCGCTCCAGTGCTCCTCACGGGTCAGCACGGACTTGTCGACGAGCCCGGCGACGGCTTCCAGGACGTCGTACGGGGTGCGGGGGGAGGAAGGGGCGCCGTGGGTGCCGGTGCCGGCGTCTGTGTCCGCGCCGCCGGTACCGGGTTCCGCGCCGCCGGTACCGGGTTCCGCGCCGCCGGTACCGGGTTCCGCGCCGCCGGTGTCTGCGTCTGCGCCATCGGTGCGGGTGTCCGTCGCGGTGTTCGCGCACACGTGTTCCGCGGTCTCCAGGTCGAAGCTGCCGGTCAGGACGGAGGCACGGGCCCAGACGGACCGTTCCTCGGGGGTGCAGAGGTCGTGGCTCCAGTCGACGGCCGCGCGAAGGGTCCGGTGGCGGGGCGGGGTGGCGAGACCGGCGGTGGCAAGGAGGCGGTAGCGGTCGTCGAGGCGTTCCAGGAGTTGGTCGACGCCCAGGACGCGCAGCCGGACGGCTGCGAGTTCGATGGCGAGCGGGAGGCCGTCGAGACGGCGACAGAGGCGGGCCACGGAGGCGCGGTTCGCCGGGGAGAGCGTGAAACCCGGGACCACGGCGGCGGCGCGGTCGGCGAACAGGGCGAGCGCCGGGTGGGCAGCGGGGTCGGAGAGGTCGCCGTCGGGGTCGGGCACCGGGAGGGGGCGTACCTCCAGGAGGTGTTCCTCGGTGAGCGCCAGGCGGTGACGGCTCGTGGCGAGGATCCGGACGCCGGTCGTTGCGCACAGCAGGGCGGCGACCAGGTCGGCGCAGGCGGGCAGCAGGTGTTCGCAGTTGTCGAGGACCACGAGGAGACGGCGGTCGCGTACGTGCTGGACGATCGTGTCGAGGGGAGCGCGCGCCGGGGGCGGATCAGGCAGACCGAGCGCCTCCGCAGCCGCTGCGGGCACGAGGGCGGGGTCGTGCAGGCCGGAGAGGTGGACGACGCGCACGCCGTCCGGGAAGGCCCGCTCCGCCCGAGCGGCGATCCGCCACGCCAGCCGCGTCTTCCCGACACCGCCGGGACCGGTGAGCGTGACGAGCCGACTGCGGGTCAGCAGACGTCGGCCCTCGGCGAGTTCGTGATGGCGATCGACGAAGGAGGTCGTCTCTACGGGGAGGGGGGCGAGGGCAGGGAGCGGAGGGGAGGCAGGGGGAGGAGGGGCAGGGGCAGGGGCAGGGGCAGGGGCAGGGGCAGGGGCAGGGGAACCGACAAGGGACGTGGGTGGTGGCGCGCTTGGTGTGCTGGGTGCCCTGGGCGTGCTCGGTGCTCGCAGTGCGGCGGGGGGAGGTGACGTGCCCGGCGTGCCCGGCGTGCCCGGCGGGGGCGGCTCGGGCGAGGCGGTCTGGCTGCGGGGTGTGATCGGCGTGCTCGGAACAGCCGCCGTACGCGACGCGCCCGGCGTACGCGGTGAGCCCGGCGTTCCTGATGAGCCCGGCGTACGTGATGAGCCGGGCATTCCTGATGAGCCGGGCGTGCCTGATGAGCCCGGCGTACTCCGTGTGCGCGACGCGTTCCGTGAGTCCGGGGCACTGCGCATGCTCGGCGCGCTGCGTGCACTCGGGCCGTTCCGCTTGCCCGCCGTGCCCGGCACGCCGGACGCACCCGGCGGCATCGAAAGGGTGCGCGGTGCCTTCGGCCCGCGCGTGGCTTCCGGCGCGCTCGTCGGGTCGAGCGTGCCCGGTGATTCCGGCGTGCGCGGCGTGTTCCGTTCCCGGCGTGGCGCTGATCCGCCCATGATCAGCCAGTCCTCTGAGTGAGTTGAGGGGGGTTGCCGGAGTGTGGGGCTCCTTCTGCGCGGCTTCCCAATGTCGACGCCTTCGCACGGCATCACACCCGAAGTTCACACCTGCGGGTGCACTCTTGCGCGGTAGCGGTCGAGTTGAGGGGCCGCGCGCGTACACTGCGCGACTTTCATGGGCGCGGGGCCGGTTTCGCCGTGACACCGGCACTCGCACCCCATGCCTCCACCTGGCCCGTGGCGCCCCAAACCCGGCCATTTTGCGCCCCCTTCCGGCCACGCGGACCCCGTGCGGACACCGGCCACTCTTGACCTGGTCATGCCAGAGACGCACCATGAGCGCCACACCCGCACCAGGGCCCGACGATCACCCCCACGGTCATCGGCGGGCCGGAGGCACGTCGCGCCAGGCTCCACCCCCCGCTCCACTCCCCACTCCGGAGACCCCGGAATTCCTGGAGAAAGTAGGAGACTTCATGCGACTCCGCATTCGCGGCAGATCAGCGCTGCCCGGCGGCACGGGCAGAAGATCGGGCCGCCGCACCGCCGCTCTGGTCGGCCTGCTGGCGATGGCGCTCGCGGCGCCGGTCGCCGCGAGCACCACGGACGCGACGGCGACCAGTGCCGAGCGCCCGAAGGCCTCGGCGGACGACATCCGCCAGTACGAGGTCCACATGCGCTCGGACACCGCGTCCCGCACGGCGCTCCAGAAGTCGGGCGTGTCGGTGGACGGCGCCGACGACCACTCGGTCTTCGTCTCCGGCCGCGCGGACCAGATCACGAAGCTCAAGCGGCAGGGCTACGAGATCACCCCGCTCGGCGCCGTACCGGACCGGTCGAACGGCGAGGACGACCTACGGCTCTTCGACTTCCCGTCCGCCGACTCCCGCTACCACAACTACGCGGAGATGACGAACGAGATCAACTCCGTGGTCGCGGCGAACAGTTCCATCGCGAGCCAGCGGGTCATCGGCACCTCCTACCAGGGCCGGAACATCGTCGCCATCAAGATCAGCGACAACGTCGGGACCGACGAGGCCGAGCCCGAGGTGCTGTTCACCCACCACCAGCACGCCCGTGAGCACCTCACCGTCGAGATGGCGCTCTACCTGCTGAACGAGCTGACCTCCGACTACGGCACCGACTCCCGCGTCACCAACATGGTGAACAACCGCGAGATCTGGATCGTCCCGGACCTCAACCCGGACGGCGGCGAGTACGACATCGCCAGCGGCTCGTACCGCTCGTGGCGCAAGAACCGCCAGCCCAACAGCGGTTCGTCGTACGTCGGCACGGACATGAACCGCAACTGGAACTACCGCTGGGGCTGCTGCGGCGGCTCGTCCGGGTCGACGTCCTCGGAGACGTACCGCGGTCCGTCCGCCGAGTCCGCGCCCGAGGTGAAGGTCGTCGCGAACTTCGTCCGCAGCCGGGTCGTCGGCGGGGCGCAGCAGATCAAGACCGCCATCGACTTCCACACGTACAGCGAGCTGGTGCTGTGGCCCTTCGGGTACACGACCGCGGACACGACGACCGGGATGACGGCCGACGACCGCAACGCGTTCGCGGCGGTCGGCGGGAAGATGGCCGCGAGCAACGGGTACACGCCCGAGCAGTCCAGTGACCTGTACATCACGGACGGGTCGATCGACGACTGGCTGTGGGGCAACCAGAAGATCTTCGGCTACACGTTCGAGATGTACCCGTCGTCAGCCGGCGGGGGTGGCTTCTACCCGCCCGACGAGGTCATCGCCCGGGAGACGGCGCGCAACCGGGACGCCGTGTTGCAACTGCTGGAGAACTCGGACTGCATGTACCGGTCCATCGGCAAGCAGGCGCAGTACTGCTAGCAGCACTGCCAGGCCGCTGACGGCGGTTCCGGTCCGCAGAGCGGTTCGGTGAGCGGGTCCGCAGAGCGGTTCGGTGAGCGGGTCCGCAGAGCGGTTCGGTGAGCGGGGAACTGCGGGCCCGTGGTGGCCGGTCGCGCAGTTCCCCGCGCCCCTACTGGTCGGCGCTCTCGTCGGAGTCCGGCTTCGCGGTGCCCTCGGGCTCGGCCGGGTCGTCCGCCTTCGCGGGCTCGGCCGGGTCCTTCGCCTTGTCGTCGCCGTCCTCGAAGTACGCGTCCAGGACCTCGTCGATCCGGGTCTCCCACTCGGCGTGCTCGGACTTGGCCTTCGCCTCGATCTCGATGGGGTACCAGCGGCGGTCGGGGGTGTGGACCGTGACGGTGAAGCGCTTCCCGAAGCGGGGGGACTCCGTCTCGACCGCGCCGATCTCGTCCCAGCGGAACTCGCACTCCTGGTCGTCCAGCCGGAGCCGTACGCCCCTGTGGTCTGCGACGATCTTCGCGCGGCGGTCGGCGGCCTCGAAGACGGGGCCCTCGACGGCTGCTTCTTCCTCCGCCTCTTCCTCGGCCTCGGCAGCGGCCTGGGCATCGGCCTTGGCGTCGGGTGTCCTCGCGACGGCGGTTCCGTCGGCCGGGGCAGGCTCGTCCGGTTCCGCGGTGGCCGCCTGCTCGGCGGATTCCGTCGGCTTGATGTCCTCCGGCTCCTCCTGCTTCTCCTTCGTCACGGACACGGGTGCCGTGAGTCCGGGGATGTGCGACGGGTCGACCGCGGCGGCGGCCAGGGGCTGGCTGTTCGAACCAATGCGCTGCTCCACAGCGGGCAGTATGGTCGACGATCCTGTGCCGCGAACAGTCGGGCCCGGCATATGTCCGCTTTCGTCAGACGTCCAGGACTGCCAGCGCGTCGATTTCGATCAGGAGCCCTTCGGGGAGGCCCACATAGACCGTGGTGCGGGCCGGCGGGGCCGTGGTCAGGTGGGTTTCGAAGTACGCGTTGCAGATCGTGTTCATCTCGGCGAAATGGTCCACGTCCGTGAGGTAGACGCGGATCATCATCACGTCGTCCCAGGTGGCGCCGCCCTCCTCCAGGACCGCCTGGACGTTGGCGAGGGTCTGGAGGGTCTGGTCGCGCAGGGTGGGGCCGGCGGGCGTGGGGGGCTCGCCCTCGACGGCGGGGAGGAAGCCGACCTGGCCCGCGACCTGGAGGAGGTTGCCCTTCCTGACGCCGTGGGAGAACTTCGCGGGCGGTGCGGTGTGGGTCTTCGGGGTGAGGGCGATCTTGTCGGTCATAGCGGGTCCTTGTCCGTCATACGCGGTCTGACGTGGGGGTTCTACCGGAGTACTCGCCGCTGATCGCGTCCGCCGTACGGCGCACCAGCGGGAGCAGGGTGAGGAGTTCGTCGGCGGTGACGACGACGTTGGGGGCGGAGACCGACATCGCGGCGACCACCCGGCCGCCGGCGCCCCGGACGGGGGCGGCGATGCAGTTGATGGACTCCTCGTGGCCGCCCAGGTCGGTGGCCCAGCCCTGTTCGCGGACCTTCGCCAGTTCCTTGAGGAAGGCGGCGGCGTTGGGCGTGGAACGGGACGTGTACATGGGGTAGTCGAGCTTCTCCGCGAGGGCGCGGCGCTCGGCTTCGGGGAGGTCCGCGAGGCACAGCTTGGCGACGGCGGCGACCGTGATGGCCACGGGCTTGCCGATCCTGGAGTACATGCGGACGGGGTAGCGGCTCTCGACCTTGTCGATGTAGAGGACCTCGTTCTCCTCGTAGACGGCCAGGTGGACGGTGTGGCCGCACTGTTCGTTGAGGCGTACGAGGTGGGGGTGGGCGATCTCGCGGATGTCGAGGTTCTCCACGGCCTCCTGGGCGAGGGCGAAGAGGCGGGCGCCGAGGCGGTAGCGCTGGTCGGACTGGCGGTAGACGAGGCCGTGTTCGTGGAGGGTGCGCAGGAGGCGCAGGGCGGTGGACTTGTGGACGCCGAGGCGGTCGGCGACCTGGCCGAGGTCGGCCGGGCCCTGGGCGAGCAGGGGCAGGATGCTGAGCGCGCGGTCGACGGTCTGGCTCATGGGGTGCGTACCTCCTCGTCGGCCCGGTCGGGTGTCTGTGTCCAGCCGGGGGCGAGTCGCAGTCTCCCCCAGGCGTCGTCGTCCAGGGCTGCCAGGCGGTCGGCGTGGTGGCGGGTGGGTGGGGTGCCGAGGTCGCCGGGGGCGGTGAGAGCGGCGGCGGCCATGAGGTGGCCGTGACGGAGGCGGGCCTTGGGGGGCAGGGCGCGGAGGGTGGCGGAGAGGAAACCTGCGGCGAAGGCGTCGCCGGCGCCTGTGGGGGATACGACGTCCACGTGAGGGGACGGTACGAAGGTGGTCGTCGTGGTTCGTGGGTGGCTTTCGCGCTGTGGGGGTGCGGCTGGGGCGCGTTCGGGTGCGGGGTGGGTCGGGGGCGCGCCGGGGGGTGTCCGTCCTCGGAACGGCGCGGAATCGGTCTCCCGAGAAGCTGAACCAGTTGACGCGCCAACCGCTGCGGGCGGACACCCCCCGACACACCCCCTTACGTCCGCACGCGGCTCCCCCGCCGCGGGGGCTTGCGCCGCCCCCGGCCCACGCACTCCTCCGTCCGCAGGCGGCCCACCCGCCGTAGGGGCTTGCGCCGCCCCCCGCGCACGGACCACTCCGTCCACAGGCGGCCCACCCGCCGTAGGGGCTTGCGCCGCCCCCCGCGCACGGACCACTCCGTCCACAGGCGGCCCACCCGCCGTAGGGGCTTGCGCCGCACCCAGCGCACGGACCAGTCCGTCCACAGGCGGCCCACCCGCCACGGGGGCTTGCGCCGCCCCCGGCCCACGCACTCCTCCGTCCACAGGCGGCCCACCCGCCGTAGGGGCTTGCGCCGCACCCGGCGCACGGACCGCTCCGTCCACAGGCGGCCCACCCGCCGTAGGGGCTTGCGCCGCACCCGGCGCACGGACCGCTCCGTCCACAGCCGGCCCACCCGCCGCGGGGGCTTGCGCCGCCTCTGCGGCACATGGGGCTACGTCCGTACGCGACCGACCCGCCGTAGGGCGCGCCGCCCCCGGCGGACGGACCGCTCCGTATGCAGGCCGCCGGCGCGTCGCGGGGGTGTTCCGTTCGAACAGGGTGGCGCCGTGGGCGCTCTGCTTCACCACCAGGGTGGTCGGTTCCGGGAGCGCGGCTCTGATCGCTTCTGGGCCGCCTGTGATGCCCCAGGCATTCTCTGCCTCGTCCTCGCCGACGAAGACGAGGTCGGCGTGGCGGGCCAGGTCCAGGAGGATTCGGGGGTCGTCGGGGTGGTGCCAGAGGTCGGGGCGGTGGTTGACGTCGAACGAGATGAGGGGGCGGTCGGGATGGGGGGCCGTCAGTTCTTGGAGGAGGGCCAGGCAGGGGGCGGAGAGGGCGGCCGTGATGCCGGAGAGCTGGAGGACCCTGCCGGCGCGCGCCGCCGTCAGGTCCGTGTTCTCCGGGGTCATCGCGGACGCCGCCGAACCCGCGCGGTAGTACGCCACCTCGTGTGCGTCGGTGGCCCGGTCCGTCGCTGTGCGGAAGTAGACGCCGGTGGGGCGGTCCGGGTCGCGGTGTACGGAGGAGACGTCGACGCCGTACGCGGCGATCGTTTCGAGGAGGTGGTCCCCGAAGCCGTCCGTTCCCACGCGGCTCACCCAGCGTGTGGTGTGGCCGATGGCGGCGAGGGCGCACAGGACGTTGGACTCGGCTCCGCCGATGGCGCGTTCGAAGGAGGGGACGTCGGCCAGGCGGCCCGGGCGGGTGGGGAGGAAGGTGACCATGGACTCGCCGAGCGCCACGACGTCGAGTGCGGGGGTAGGGAGTCCGTCGGGCACGATGAGGGCTCCTCGGGGTGGCGGCGACACCGTTGACCGGTGCTCGCTGGGATGTTAGACAGCCTTGAGCGATATGTGCAACGGATGTTGCAGTTTGTGCAACGCAGCTTGTCAGGGAGGCTCTCATGGGTGTCGAAGCGCTCGCTCGTCTCGCCGCCGAACGCGTCGACCACCGTTTCAAGGGCCTTCCGCCGGACGCCGACGGGCTGACGGTGGAGGAGCTGGCCGGTCAGCGCCGGAACCTGTTCACCGGCGGGTTCACCACGCCCGTGCTCGCCCTGTCGGCCGAGCGGCTGGAGCACAATCTGGCGCTGATGGAGGCGTACTCCGCGCGGCACGGGCTGGCCTTCGCGCCGCACGGGAAGACCTCGATGGCGCCGCGTTTGTTCTGGCGGCAGGTCGAGCGGGGGGCGTGGGGCATCACGCTGGCCGTCCCGCATCAGGTGCGGGTCGCGCGGGAGTTCGGGATCGAGCGCGTGTTCCTCGCCAACGAGGTGGTGGACCCGGCGGCGCTGCGCTGGATCGCCGCCGAGCTGGCCGCCGATCCGTCGTTCCGGCTCGTTTGTTACGTCGACTCCGTGCGCGGAGTGGAGCTGATGGACACGGCCCTGCGGGGTTCCGCGCGCCCGCTGGACGTGGTTGTGGAGCTCGCCGCGGGTGAGGGTGCGCGGACCGGGGTCCGTACGGAGGCGGAGTGCGCGGCGGTGGCGGACGCTGTGGCCGGGGTGGAGACACTGCGGCTGGTGGGTGTGGCCGGGTACGAGGGCGAGGTGCCCGACGCGGATCCGGGGCGGGTGGGTGCCTGGCTGCGGCGGCTCGTCGCCCTGGCGGTCGACTTCGACGAGGCCGGGCGGTTCGCGGGGCTGGAGGAGATCGTCGTCAGCGCGGGCGGCAGCGCGTGGTTCGACGCGGTGGCGGAGGTGTTCGCCGAGATCCCCGAGCTGTCGGCGCCCGTGCTGAAGCTGCTGCGGTCCGGGGCGTACCTCTCGCACGACTCCGGGCACTACCGGCGTCTGACCCCCTTCAACCGGGTACCCGAGGAAGGTGCCCTGGAGCCCGCGTTCCGGCTCTGGGCCCAGGTCGTCTCGCGCCCCTCCCCCGAGCAGGCCTTCGCCAACGCCGGCAAGCGCGACGCCGCGTACGACCTCGGTCTGCCGACGGTCGAGGTGGTGCGGGACGCCGGATCGGGCGAGGTGCGGGACGCGGGCGACGGCATCGCCGTCACGGGACTCTCCGACCAGCACGCCTGGCTGCGCACGGAGGCGGGGGCGGGGCTGTCGGTCGGGGACTGGGTGGGGCTGGGGCTGTCCCATCCGTGCACGTCGTTCGACAAGTGGAAGCTGATCCCGGTGGTGGAGGCGGACGGGACGGTCGTGGAGTACGTCCGTACGTACTTCTGAGGGGTCGGCCGGGGTCTCCCGCCCGTGGCTCTCGAAAGGTGGCAGACATGGACGATGTCGTCCTGCGTGACGCCGAGGTCGTCGACGGGTCCGGTGGCCCCTCCTACCGTGCCGACGTGGCCGTGTCGGGCGGCAGGATCACCTCCGTCGTCCAGGAGGCCGCCGCGGCCGGTTGCCAGCGGCCCTCCGCCCGGCGGGTTCTCGACGCCGAGGGGCTGGTCCTCGCGCCCGGCTTCATCGACATGCACGCCCACAGCGACCTCGCCCTGCTGCGCGACCCCGAGCACACCGCGAAGGTCGCGCAGGGCGTGACCCTGGAGGTCATCGGGCAGGACGGGCTGTCGTACGCGCCGGTCGACGACCGGACCCTGGACGAGGTGCGGCGGGCGATCACCGGCTGGAACGGTCATGGCGAGGACGTCGACTTCACCTGGCGTTCGGTCGGCGGGTACCTGGACCGCCTCGACCACGGCTTCGACGGCGAGGGCATCGCCGTGAACGCCGCCTACCTCGTCCCGCAGGGCACGGTGCGGATGCTCGCCATGGGGTGGGAGGACCGGGAGCCCACTCCTCAGGAGCTCGATCACATGCGGCGGTTGGTCGCGGACGGGCTGCGCGAGGGCGCCGTCGGCATGTCGTCGGGGCTGACGTACACGCCGGGGATGTACGCCAAGGACTCCGAACTCACCGAGCTGTGCCGGGTGGTCGCCGAGTACGGCGGCTACTACTGCCCGCACCACCGCTCGTACGGGGCGGGCGCGCTCCGGGCGTACGAGGAGATGGTCGCCGTCACCCGCGAGGCCGGCTGCGCCCTCCATCTGGCCCACGCCACCCTGAACTTCGACGTGAACAAGGGCCGTGCTCCCGAGTTGCTCGCGCTCCTCGACGACGCGCTGGCCGCCGGTGCCGACATCACCCTCGACACCTATCCGTACACCCCCGGCTGCACCACCCTCGTGGCGCTGCTGCCCGGTTGGGCGAGCGTGGGCGGGCCCGAGGCGATCCTGGCGCGGCTGAGGGACGAGCACACGGCCGTACGCCTCCGGCACGAGCTGGAGGTCGTCGGCGCCGACGGATGCCACGGGGTGCCGGTCGAGTGGGACACGGTCGAGATCTCCGGGGTCGCCGACCCGGCGCTGTCGTCGTACGTGGGCCGGACGGTCCGGGAGTCCGCCGACGCGCGCGGCGAGGAGCCCTGGATGACCGTGCGCCGACTGCTCGTCGAGGACCGCCTGGGGTCGACGATCCTCCAGCACGTCGGCCACGAGGAGAACGTACGGGCGATCATGCGTCACCGGGCGCACACCGGCGGATCGGACGGCATCCTGCACGGCGCCAAGCCGCACCCGCGCGCCTACGGCACGTTCCCGCACTATCTGGGCCGTTACACAAGGGAGTTGGGGGTGCTTTCCCTGGAGGAGTGCGTCGCGCACCTCACCTCGCACCCGGCCGCCCGGCTGCGGCTGCCCGACCGGGGGCTCGTCCGCGAGGGGTACCGCGCCGACCTCGTCCTTTTCGACCCGGCGACGGTCGCCGCCGGATCGACGTACGAGGCCCCGCGCACCCTGCCCACCGGCATCCCGTACGTCCTCGTCGACGGCCGTTTCGCGATCGAGGGCGGCCGGCGGACGGACGTACTGGCGGGGCGGGCGGTCCGCCGCGCCCCCTGAGAGGGCGCGGCGCCATGGCTACGGCCGGGGGAGAATGCAGCCGCTGCGGGTCAGGTCGAGCTTGTTGTCGACACCGAAGCAGGCCGGGACGTGCCAGGTCTGCTGCCCGTAGTTGATGCCCTCGCGCACGGTGACGGTGCCGTTCGCGTCGACCTCGCACGGGTTGTTGTCGGTGCAGCGCCCGCCGTCCTCGTTGCCCGTGTTGTTGACGGCCACGACCTTGCCGGTGGCGTTGTCGAGCACCGGCGACCCGGAGGTGCCGCCGATGGTCTTGCAGGCGGAGGTGTAGCGGACCGAGTCCTTCCAGGTCCACACGCCTTCCTTGAGGCGGTATGCGTAGCCGTCGACGTCGCAGGCGTACGTCCGCTTCCAGTAGCCGGAGACGACCGTGATGTCGGTGCCGACGGCCGGGCGGGCCGTGTCGAAGATCAGCGCGTTGATCCCGTACGAGCTCTTGATCTGCGCGTACGTCGTGGTCAGCCGGTACAGCGCCATGTCCGTGTCGGTCATCGTGCCGTACACGATCCTGTTGGCGCGGAGGGTGGCTACGCGGGTGCCCGCCGAGTTGAGGAGGCCGAAGGAGCGGGTCGAAGCCCGGTCGACGAGGACCTCACCGGGGTCGGGGAAGCCGGTCTCCAGACAGTGGCCGTTGGTCATCACCAGAGCCGGGTCGTCGTCCTCGGAGTTCGGCATCCGGACGACCGAGCCGGAGCAGTTGCTGAGCGAGACGGTGCCCGCGAAGTTCACGGCCTGGGCCGCGGAGTCCGCCGGAGCGACCACGGCCGCCGCGTCGGCCACGGCCTTGTTCGCCGCCTCGACGACGCTGCCGACCGACGTCTTCGCGGTCCCGGTCGCGGGCTCCGGTGCGGCCTGGGGTGCCGCGACCGCCGGTGCCGCGCCCGCCCCGGTGATCACCAGGGCGAACAGCGCGGCAACGAGAGGCTTTCTCATGTGGGGGTCCCTCTCTTGCTACGTGAGTGACAGGAGATCTTCCGGCCACCGCAGTTTGTCATGCGCATTGTGAGGGGCGTGTGATGACCGAGCAAGGAGTTGGTTCCGGCCGGATGGGGTTCGGCCAGATGGGCGCCCAGGGGCCGGGAGTTCGGGCGGGGATGAGGTGATGCGGGGGCGGGAGTGAGGGGGTGAGGGTGAGGGCGTGAGGGTGAGGGGGTGGGGCGGGGGATGTGGCGAGGGGCGGGAGCAGCGCGCGGGAGTCCATGGGGATCTGACGGTTCGTCGAGTGCCGACAGCTACCACGCAGGCCAGCGCCTCTGCGAAGGTCGAACCCAGCTGACACAGGAGCCCCACGGCCATGAGCCGCCCGCCGCGACATACGACGAACGGGGCCGGCCACATACCCACCGGGCTGAGGTCTCCGCGTATCGGCGCGTCGTCAGCTCGCCGAACTCCGCCCGGACACCGGCCACCGCGTCGTCGAGCTCCCACCCCGCCGCGGTCGGACGCCGCGTCCAGTCCCCCGTGGCGATGCCACGACTCGGCGTCCACCCCGCCGTCCCCAGGACGTCCAGCACCGAAGGGCCGCATGCCGTCAGCCACCCACTGGCGCGTTCCATGCGCCCCCAAGTGAACTGATCATGCGCGGGACAGCCCTTGGGGTGCGATCGCACCTGCCACTCTCACGCGCCTCACGGACGGCGACCTCATCCCCGGCCCCACGGGGCTCGCGCGGACCGCGCCCACTCCCACCGCCGCCGAATCGTTCCTCCCCCGTCTCGTTCCAGCCCCGCACCACGTCGCTCCCGGCCGAACCGTGAGCGCCGCCCGAGCCGTACCCGACCCGCGGACCTACCTCGGCCCCTTCGTCGCGCCCTGGCCGCGGCCCTGGTTGCCGCCGGAGTTGCCGCGGCCCGAGTCGGTCGTCGTGGAGGGCTCGGTGGACGCGGTGGCGGAGCGCGTGGCCGTCGGGGTCGGCTCGGCCGAATCGGAGCCGGACGGGGACGGTTCCGTGGAGCTCCTGCTCCGAGAGGCGGAGGGCGATGCCGCCTCCGTCGTGCCGGAGGACGCGCCGGTCGACGGCTTGGCCGCTCCCCCGCCGTCGGACCGGCCGTCCGCCGGGGCGGACTCCTTGGTCGCCGGACCGCTCGGGCCCTCCTCGTCCGAGGAGCCGACACCGGCGAGCCCCGCCGCCACGGCACCCACGACCACGGCCGCGGCGACACCGCCCGCGATCAGGCCCCCGCGGCGCCGGGCCCGGCGCCGCCCGAGCGCGGCCCGCCGGCCGCCCGACGGCCGGGCGCGACGCCCGACGGGGTCCTCGCCGCCGAAGAGATACGGCCCGTCCGGCGCGTGCGGGTCTGCGTACTCGGAGTCAGCCGCATACGGGTCGGCCGCATACGGGTCGGCCGCATACGGGTGGACCGGGTACGAGTCACCCCCGTACGAACCGTCCGCCGCGCCCGGCGCCCCCGCCCCGCCGGAGGTGTCCCCGCCCCTCCGCGGGATGTCGTCGAGCACGACCTCGTCCAGCTGCACCGTGTCGTCGTATGCGTTCTGCCAGCCATGGGCGGCGGCAGGGTCGGGGAAGGCGTCGTAGGCGGGCGTCGCGGAGGGGTCGCCGAGAGGGTGATACACCTTCGGCGGCTCCTGGGAGGTCTCCCCGTCCCGATCCACACCGTTCACCCCGTTCACCCGATTCGCCCATTCATTGCTTTTTTTGCCCTCATGTCATGTGCCCTGGAGCCGTGTGGGGGGCGGCCGGACCTGGGGGCGGATTCTAGGGAGGAGTGGCGCCCAGGGACAGCGGAGGAACATTTCGGCACATAGTTACGGGGCTCACGTGGTGGAAAACACGGCCCATGAGGCGTTACCGGGTCGTAAGCTCACGGACATGCAGGTGATCCAGTCGACCAAGCTCGCCAACGTCTGTTACGAGATCCGGGGCCCGGTACTCGAGGAGGCGATGCGGCTGGAGGCTGCCGGGCACCGCATCCTCAAGCTCAACACGGGCAATCCGGCCGCCTTCGGCTTCGAGTGCCCGCCGGAGATCCTGGAGGACATCCTCCGCAACGTGTCGTCCGCCCATGGCTACGGCGACGCGAAGGGCCTCCTGGCGGCGCGCCGGGCGGTCGTCATGCACAACCAGACCCTGGGTATCGAGACGGACGTCGAGCACGTCTTCATCGGGAACGGCGTCTCCGAGCTGATCGTCATGGCGATGCAGGGCCTGCTGGACGACGGCGACGAGGTGCTCGTACCGGCCCCGGACTACCCGCTGTGGACGGCGGCGGTCTCACTGTCCGGCGGCACGGCGGTCCACTACCGCTGCGACGAGCAGTCCGACTGGATGCCGGACCTCGCGGACATCGAGCGCAAGGTCACCGACCGCACCAAGGCGATCGTCATCATCAACCCCAACAACCCGACGGGCGCGGTGTACGACGAGGCGATGATCCGCGGTCTCACGGACATCGCGCGCCGCCACAACCTCCTCGTCTGCTCGGACGAGATCTACGACAAGATCCTCTACGACGGCGCCACGCACACCCCGACCGCCTCGGTGGCCCCGGATCTGCTGACGCTGACCTTCAACGGCATGTCGAAGGCGTACCGGGTCGCGGGCTACCGCGTCGGGTGGATGTCGATCTCGGGCCCGCGCGCGCACGCCGACTCCTACATCGAGGGCCTGACGATCCTGGCGAACATGCGGCTGTGCGCCAACATGCCGGGGCAGCACGGAGTGGTCGCCGCGCTCAGCGGCCGCCAGACGATCAACGACCTGGTGCTGCCGGGCGGGCGCCTGAAGGAACAGCGGGACGTCGCGTACGAGCTGCTGACGCAGATCCCGGGCGTGACGTGCGTGAAGCCGAAGGGCGCGCTGTATCTGTTCCCGCGCCTCGACCCGGACGTCTTCAAGATCAAGGACGACCGGCGGATGGTCCTGGACCTGCTCCGCCAGGAGAAGATCATGGTCGTCCAGGGCACCGGCTTCAACTGGCCCGAGCCGGACCACTTCCGGGTGGTGACGCTGCCGACCGTGGCCGATCTGAGGTCGGCGATCACCCGGATCGGGAACTTCCTGGACGGCTACAGCCAGCCGTGAGGCCCTCCTCCGGAAGACTTCCGGACCTCGCTCAACTTTAGACGGAATCTAATGTAGGCTGGTCCTCCGAGAGCGAGCTTGGAGGCCATCCATGTACGAGCCGATCCGCACGAAGTCGGTCCACACGATGGCCGGCACGCCCTCCTCCGACTTCCCCCACCGTTCGCGTGAGGAAGAGCTGGACATCCAGCTCGCCGGCCATCTGGCCGCCCTGCTCGCGGTGACCGACGAACTCCGCGCGCTGGCCCCCGCCACCGACCTCGACACGGCCGCCGAGCGGCTGTCCGAGCAGGTGGCCCGGCTGCGCGGCGGACACCCGCCCGTACGGTCGTCCGCGCCGGCCGGCGGGCGCGAGCTCGATGTCGCCGGGCTCCACCGGCGCGCCCACACCCTCGCCGGGCGTGCCCTCGTCGTCGCCGCCTCCCGCGCCGACACCGCGGCCGCGATCCTGGCCGCCGAGCGCATGGACGCCCACGCCGCCGCCGAGCCCCTGGCCGGCCGCGAACTGGCGTCCCACTGACCCCCCGCCCGGCACCCCACCGAGCCGGCGGCTCGCCCCCGAGCCCCCGCTCCCCTCGACGGCCCCGGTCCGCGTGCACCCGCAGCGACGCGCGGACCGGGCGCCACAGCACCACGTTCCGCGCCCGCGTGGAGCACCGCGACGGCCGCGTCCCCGAGCGTGCCCTCCCCCGAGCGTGAGACCCGGGCAAGCGCGCGCAAACCCCTCGTAGCGGCGCGGCCCGTTCCGGTTGTGTTCCGGGACGACGGCTTCACCCCGTGTTCACCCGGCCCGCCCTGGAACGTCGGATTCCGCGAGCACCCTCCTCGATGTGAGACGCATCGCAGGGATCGTCCTCGCGGTACTGCTGATCGGCGGCGTGGTGGCAGCCGTCGTGGCGGGCCGGGACACCGGGGACACGAGCACGGCAACGAGGACCGTGCGTGGAGTGATCGGGTCGGAGAAGGCGGAGTTCTTCGCCGACCCGGAGGTGGTGAAGGCCCTGGCCGCCGAGGGCTACACCGTGAGGACGGAGACATCGGGCTCCTGGGCCATGGACGGGCTGGACCTGAAGGGGTACGACTTCGCCTTCCCCTCCAGCAAGGCACCCGCCGACGAGCTGGCCGGGAAGTACGAGGTACGCGAACCGCTGCCCCGCCCCTTCTACTCGCCCCTCGTCGTGGTCGCCCACCGGGGCGCCGCCGAGGTGCTGAGCCGCAACGGGCTGGCCACGCTGCAGAAGGACCACGGCGTCCTCGACATGGGCGCCTACATCGAGGCGGCCGAGGCCGGCCGCACCTGGCAGCAGCTCAAGGGGGCGGACAGGTACGGCGAGTTGGCGGGGCTGCTCTACATCGCCACCACCGATCCGACCACCTCCAACTCGGGGGCCCTCTATCTCGCCGCGACCTCCAACGTCGCCAACGACGGACGGGTCGTCGCGAGCGAGGCGGACATCAAGAGGACCGCGCCCCTCATGCACGACCTGATCAGCGTCCAGGGCGCCCAGCAGCCGAGCAGCGACGCGGCGTTCCGCGACTTCGTCAGCGGAGTCGGCAACCCGCTCGTCCTCGTCTACGAGTCCCAGGTCGCCGCCCTGCTCGCCGACGGCCGGCAGATCGACGACCTGGTCGTCCTCTACCCGGACACCACCGTCAACAGCGACCACACCGTCGTGCCCGTCACGGACGAGGGCCGGGCCCTCGGTGAACTGCTCGGCACGGACCCGGAACTGCGGCGGCTGGCCGCCCGGCACGGGTTCCGGCCGCAGGGCTCGGCGACGGAGTTCACGACGGCGACGGCCGGACTCACCACCTATCTGACGCCTCGGCTCACCGTCCGGCAGGCGCCCGTGCCCACCTCCGAGGTGCTGCACGAGATGGCGCGCCGGGCGCGGGGCCGCTGAACGACGGGGGAACACCACTCATGACAACGGAAGACAGCTTCACCCTCACCCCTCCCGAGCCGGTCGCGGCCGTGCCCCGGGAGAAGGCCGGCGGACTCGTGCCGGTCGAGGAGTCCGTACGGTCGGACATGGCCAGGAAGGCCGAGGAGTACGTCCGGTCGCTCGCCGCGCTCGACGCCCGTTCGCCGGAGTTCGCGGGGAAGGTCGGGGAGATCGCGGCGCTCGGCGCGGGCGAGATGCGCACCGCCGCCGCGCAGTCCAACCGCATGCTGGAGCGGACCGTCCGCAGCCTGCCCGACAAGGGCGGGGACGCCCAGTCGCAGGTCGCCGGCTCGCTCGTCGAACTGCGGCGCGTGGTCGAGGACCTGGACCCGCGGGACCTGCCCGCCGGCAAGGGCCGCAGGTTCCTGTCCCGGCTGCCGGGCGGCAACCGGCTGCGCGACCACGTCGCCAAGTACGCCTCCGCGCAGGGCACCCTGAACAGGATCGTGGGGTCGCTGCGCGGCGGCCAGGACGAACTGCGGCGTGACAGCGCCGCCTTGCAGACCCAGCGGGTCCGCCTGTGGGAGACCATGGGCAAGCTCCAGGAGTACGTGGTCCTGACCGAGGCCCTGGACACGGCCGTCGAGGCGCACATCGCCGCCGCCGACCCGCAGCAGGCCGACACCCTGCGCGCCGACGTCCTCTTCCCCGTCCGGCAGAAGCACCAGGACCTGCTCACCCAGCTCGCCGTCTGCGCCCAGGGCTACCTGGCCATGGACGTCGTCCGCCGCAACAACGAGGAGCTGATCAAGGGCGTCGACCGGGCCGCCACGACGACGGTCTCGGCGCTGCGCATCTCCGTGATGCTGGCCTCCGCCCTCGACACCCAGCGCAAGGTCGTCGACCAGGTCAACGCCTTGCGCGGCACCACCGAGGACCTCGTCCGCGGCAACGCCGAGATGCTCGCCACGCAGAACGGCGAGATCCAGCGCATCGCCGCCGACCCGGCCGTCGGCGCGGAGACGCTCCGCTCGGCCTTCCAGCAGATCTACCGCACCCTCGACTCCATCGACACGTACAAGGCGCAGGCGACGGAGACCATGGCCGCGACGGTGGAATCCCTGACGGCCGAACTGCAGAACGCCGGACGTCACTTGGAGCGCAGCCGCTCGCAGGGGGCCCTCGAAGGAGGTGGGCTCGTATGAGACGGACTCTCTCCGCCTCCCGCGGCGCGGCGGCCGTCCTCGCGCTCGCCCTGGTGACGGCCGGATGCACGACCGCCACCGACACCCCGTCCGACCCGAACACCTACGTCCCCGGCACCCTCCGCGTCCTCGCCTCCAGCGAACTCGCCGACATGAAGCCGGTGCTGGAACGGGTCGAGAAGGACACGGGCATCAAGGTGCGCCCCACCTACATGGGCACCCTGGACGCCGTGGAACTGCTCGCCGAGGGCCGGGCGAAGGGCTCGTACGACGCCGTGTGGCTGTCGTCGAACGACTATCTGCGGCTGCGGCCGGACGCGGCGAAGCAAGTCGTGTCCGAGACACCGGTGATGTCCAGCCCGGTGGCGATCGGTGTGAAGGACGCGACCGCGCGGAAGCTGGGCTGGAAGCCGGACCGCGTCTCCTGGTCGGACATCGAGGAGGCCGTCGCGGACGGCGGCCTCACGTACGGCATGACGGACCCGGCCCGCTCCAACTCCGGCTTCTCCGCCCTCATCTCGGTGGCCTCCGGGCTCGCCGACGCGCAGTCCGCGCTCACCGACGCGGACGTGGCGCGGGCGACGCCCCGGCTGAAGGAGTTCTTCCAGGGGCAGAAGCTGACGTCGGGCTCGTCGGGCTGGCTGGCGGCGGCCTACGACCGGCGCGGCGACGTCGACGCGCTGCTCAACTACGAGTCGGTGCTGAAGGCGCGGAAGGATCTGACGGTGATCCGCCCGCGCGACGGGGTCGTCACCGCCGACTACCCGCTCTCCTCCCTCGCGTCGACGAGCCGGGCCGTCCGGGACGACGTCCGCCGTCTCACCGACGCGCTGCGCACCCCCGACACCCAGCGGCTGATCACCGAGAAGACCCTGCGCCGCCCGGTCGTGGCCTCGGTCCGCCCGGCCGCCGGCCTCGACCCCGACCGGCGACGCGAACTCCCCTTCCCCGGCAGCAGGTCGGTCGCCGACGGGCTCCTCGACGCGTACGAGAACGAGCTGCGCCGCCCGTCGAGGACCGTGTACGTCCTCGACACCTCGGGCTCGATGGAGGGCGAGCGCCTGGACCGGCTGAAGGCGGCCCTCACCGAGCTGACCGGCGACTTCCGGGACCGGGAGGAGGTCACGCTGATGCCGTTCGGGTCGGAGGTGAAGAGCGTGCGGACACACGTGGTCCGGCCGTCGGACCCGAAGGCGGGGCTCGACGGCATCCGTGCCGACACCCGGAAGCTCTCCGCCTCCGGCGACACCGCCGTCTACACCTCGCTGCGCAAGGCGTACGAGCACCTCGGCACCGCCGACCGGGACACGTTCACCTCGATCGTGCTGATGACGGACGGCGAGAACACCGAGGGCGCGAGCCCGGCGGACTTCGACGCCTTCTACCACCGGCTGCCGGCCGCCGAGCAGCGCGTCCCCGTCTTCCCGATCCTCTTCGGCGACTCCGACAGGGACGAACTGGAGCACATCGCCGACCTGACCGGCGGCCGCCTCTTCGACGCCCAGCAGGGCTCGCTGGACGGCGCCTTCGAGGAGATCCGTGGCTACCAGTAGGTTCATGGCGTACGTCGAGTCCCGCAAGAACCTCACCGGCAGCGCCCTCGGCGTGGCGGGGCTCGGACTGACCTTCGCCGGGGTCGCGGGCCCGTACTGGCCGGTCGTGGTCGGCGGCCTGTACGGCGCGGGCGCGCTGCTCGCCCCGCCCGAACGCCCGCCGCTGCCGGACTTCCCGGACCCCTCCGCCCAGCTCGACGAGGTGCGTGCCGACTTCGGCCGGCTGGGCGCCTACCTCGCCGATGTCGACCTGCCGCCCGCGGCCGCCGGCCGTCTCACCGAGCTGACCGAGCTGCTGACGGCCCTCCTCGACCCTGGCTGGGTGTCCGAGATCCTGGGCCGGGACCCCGAGGGTGTCCACACGCTGTCCCGGGCGGTGCGGCAGGACGTACCGGAGGCCGTCGACACCTACGTCCGCACACGCTGGTGGACCCGTCTGACGCCCGGCACGGAACCCCCCGAGCGTCACCTGGAACGCCAGCTGTCCCTCCTGCACGAGGAGTTGGAGCGCCTGGCGGCGGCCCTGCGCGACATCGAGGCCCGTCGGCAGGAGTCGCACACACGGTACCTGGAGGACCGGTCGGGCTGAGGTCAGCCGAGGTTCGTCAGGATGACGATCAGCAGCAGCACCGCGATCACCACACCCAGCACCTTCAGCGCGGCGTACGGGGACGGGGGCTGGTCCGGCTGGGGCTGAGCTCCCGGGACCGGTGCCGGCCGGGGCCCGTTGAACACGTCGTGCCCGGTCACGCCGGCCCGGGTGCACCAGGGGCAGGTCGGCAGATGGGACCCGTAGGTGTGCAGGGGCCGTACCGTGCACGACCGCACCTGCCCGCGTTCCTTGTCCAGGGCGCGCAGCCACGCCTCGGCCGGGGGCCGGGCGGTGGGGGTCTGGACGCCGGGGCCGAAGGCGGTCCTGGCGAGGGTGAGGAGTTCGGGCGGCAGGACGGAGGGGTCGACGGTGCCGCGCGGGATGATGACCATCTCCGGGCGGACGACGTACGAGATGCTCGCGGCGATGTTGTCCTTGACGGTCGACTCCGAGGTGCTCTCGTGCGGGACCCCGCCGAAGGGGTGGTTGCCCGCGGTGAGCAGCTGGTAGACGAGGACGGCCAGCGCGAAGTCGTCGCTCTGCCGGGTGGCGGGGCCGCCGGCCTGCCGCTCGGGGGCCGAGTAGTCGGTGGTGTGCATCAGGCAGGGGAACAGCTCGCCGGTGTCCGGGTCGGTGAAGGCGATGGAGTCGCAGTCGAGGAAGGTGACGAAGCCGTTGCCGTCGACGACGACGTTGCTGCTGGAGAAGTCACCGATGACGAGGTTGTCGTAGTGCATCCGGGCCGTCATGAAGGCGAGGTTCCAGGCGACGCCGAGCAGAAACCGCCAGTCGGCCCGGTCCGGGAAGAGCTTCAGCCGCTGGACGCGGGTGAACAGGCCGACGAGCTGGACGTGCTGCGGTTCGCCGAAGCGCCGCATCGCGTATCCGAGGAACTCGCCGTTCGTGCCGCGCGCCATCGCCGTCGGCCAGGCCAGCTCGGGCGGCTGGTTGGCGTCGGTGGGGCGGGCGGCCAGCGGGGACATGGTGAGCATGCGGGCCAGCCGCCGCTCCTGATCGGGTCCGGGCGGATCGCGGTAGATCTTGACGACGATCCCCCTGTCGCCCTCCACGGGAAACACGGCCGCCTGCCCGCCCCCTTTGAGGGGCTGCTCGGCCAGTGTGACCGCCTTGCCGTCGAGGAAGACCGTGCGGCCGCTCATGGCCGTACCTCCGAGTGTTCCGTGGGGGTGGTCGGTGTCGGCTCCGGCTCCGGCGCCCGTCGTACGGGCCGGGCCGACACCGACCGCCCGGGCCGCCGTGGGTGGTTGTCCGGGCCGCCGCTCCCGGGGCGCCGGCCGGTCCTCGCCGTCATCTGCGGTTCGTGCGGACGGCTCGCAGCAGGGTCTTGTCGTCGGCGTTCAGGGCGGTGAGGCGGTCGGAGCGCAGGAGGGCGGCGAGGTTGCCGTCCGCGTCGTCGGAAGCGGCGTCGAGGGAGCGGAAGACGGCGTCGGCGAAGGACGTGTTCGGGGACTGGGCGCCGCCCGTCGACCGGTTGAGCATGGCCTGCGCGAGGCCGTCCGTGGAGAGCAGCACCCCGTCGACCCCGTCGTCCGAGACGCACTCGGTGTGCGTCCAGCGCGCCGCGTCCGGCGAGGTGAGGAACACCGTCTCGTTGCTGTACTCGCTGACCGCCGCCGCCTGCGGCAGCAGATGGAACTGCCGCTCCCCGTCCTCCGTGCCCGCCCGTACGACGACGAACCCGTCCCCCACGGTCAGATGCCCCAGCCAGCCGGGAGCCAGCACCACCACGGTGAGGGTGGTGGCGAAGTCGGGCGCGTCGCTGCCCGTCCGGTCCCGGAAGTCGTCGCTGACGTCCTGCAACGCGTCCCGCAGCAGTTCGTGCACCGCCTCGCCCGGCTGCGTCTCCACGGCCGCGCCGGCCCGCCGAGCGAAGTGCTCGACGGCCAGCTTCACCGCCAGCCGGGAACCCTCCTCCGAGCGCGGCCGGCTCCCGGCGCCGTCGGCGACCGCGAGGACGGCGGCGGCGGAGGTGATGAGGTAGCCGCAGGCGTCCTGGCAGGGCAGCCCCTGCCGCCGGTGCCGGTAGCCCTCGACGCTGAGCCCGTGGACACGCCATGAGGGGACGGTCACCTCACGCCTCCCAGGCCGGGCGCTGCGTCTTGAACTGGCTGAAGATCTTCTCGAACACCTCGTCGCCCGCGCCTTTCTGCTCGGCGTTGGCGCTGGCGGACATCATCTGGAGCAGCTCCCGGAACGGGAAACCCTGCAACCGCGCGTTGAACTTGGGCGCGAACGCCTGCAACACCTGCTCGCCCCGGTCGGTGATGCCGCCCACCCCGATGGCGTACAGCCGGAAGCGACGGGACCGCTGCTCCTCGGCGAGGACGGGTATCAGCCGCTGCCAGGAGTCGGTGAGATGACCGGTCGGGTCGGTCGGCAGACCGTCCGTGACGAGGCAGATCTGCGGCCGGTAGTACTGGAGGCCCGACGCCCGCAGCTCCGCCTTGCGGGCCGCGACGATGTGCATCGCCAGCTCCAGCGCCTCGGTCATCAGGGTGACCCCGGCGGCCGTCAGCTGCGGTGCCTGGAAGGCGTGGGCGGGGATGAAGGGGCTCATCCGGGTGCGCGGGTCGAGCAGGTGGGGCCCGCGCCAGGCGCCGACGCCCTGGCCGCCGAAGGTGACGACGGCGACCTCCACGCTGTAGCTGAGGCTGACGTCGTCATGGAGTTCGCGGGTCCATTCGGCGAGCGCGTTGTTCAGCGTCTGGATCGGCGCGCCCGCCATGGAGCTGGACGTGTCGAGGCACAGCACGAGCGGCATGCGCTGGGCGTTGTTCTCGAACTCGATGTCGGCGTACTCCGCCGGCATGGTGGGCGGGTATTCGCTGTGCATCGGTGTTCCCCCTGGTGTTTCCGTTCTCGTGCTCGGTACTCGTGCGGGCGGGCGGAGGCCCTGTCGTGGTGGGGCGTGCGGCGGACGTCCCGTCGTCGGCCGGGAGGGCGGGTCGAGCGGCGTGCGGGGCGTGGGGCGCGGACGGCTGGTGCGATGCCGGGTGCGGTGTGTGCGGCGGGTGCGGTGCGTACGTCTGTGCCGGGGGGTGTGTGCGGCGGGTGCGGTGCGTTGTCCGGCGGGCGGGTGGTTCACTGCGCGGCCTAGCGGGGGGTGCCCTTGGCGTGGCGGGCGGCGGTGGGCGGGAAGGCGTAGAGGACGTCGGAGTCGCGTTCGGGTGCTTCGGCGACGTCGACGAGCCCGCCGGGCGCGGGCGGTGGCCGCCCCGCCTCGGCCCATACGGCCCGGTAGAGCACCCGGTCGAGTTCGACGTAGCCCTGCGGGTGCAGTTCGGTGCGGACGACGGCGGTGCGGGTGTGGGCGGGGCGGGCGCTCACCTCACGTCCGTGGCGCGCGGCCGGCGCGACGCGCAGCCGGGTGGTGCGCTCGTCACCGCCGGGTGCCGTGTGGGCGGGGACCCGCCTGTCGACGGTCGGAGGATCGCGGCGGTCCCGGCGGCGCGCGCCACCCCCCGGCGGAACGGCGGCCATCCGCCCGGAGGCCGCGCGGTGCCCCACGGCGACGGGGCCCCGCGAGCGACGGATCACGACGGCGAACGCGAGAAGCAGCAGCACGAGCAGCAGCCCCATCCAGAGAGCGGCCCAGGAGGTACTGTCCCCGGCGGCCTCCGCGTCCTCGCCGTCGGCCTGTCCCTTGCCGTCCTTGGCGCCCTCGCCGCCCTCACCTCGCTCGCCTTCCTTGTCGTTGGGCTTGCTGGACTCGGGGGAGGTGGAGGCCGAGTCGGGGTCCACGGGGTGGATGGCGAAGACGTTGGCGGAGTGGTCGGCGGCGAACCCCTTCTCGATGAGCTGCTTACCGGTGAGGTCCCGGTCGACGGAGCCGCACAGCTGGTTCTCTTCGCAGACCCCGGCGTTCGTCAGCTCGGCCAGCGTTTCCGGCCTGAGCCGGTCGATCGTGGCGTCGGGATGGACGAGCCGGCCGTCGGCCATGAGGAGCAGGGCCGTGCCGCCCTCCCCCGTCGAGGTGCCCTCGGGCACCTGCACGACCAACGGGTTGCCGTCCTTGCGCAACTCCGCGAGATCGTGGCGCTGCTGATCGCTGAGCTTCCCGAACCTCAGCGGGCCGTCGAGCGTGATGACGACGGGGCCGTCGGGAATGACCTCGACCCCGCACCTCACTTGCTCGGCGAAGCCGTTGCCGCACCGGTCGGCCGCGGCGGACGGCGCCGTCCACGGCGCGACGGCGATCGACAACCCCATGAGGACACCAAGAGAGGACAAACGCCTGACGGCACCCACCGCACCCACCCCCCGTGGCCTGAAAGGCACGCCCCCGCGGCCCTTTGAGACCCGTCCCATACTGAAGCAGGGGGCTGGGTGGCCGGAAGGGTTTGGAGAATTCCATCGGGCGGCTTCCGACAATTGTCGATCGCCTTACGTTTCACTTCTACAACTTGAACACCTGGTGGCAACGACTGAACATCTGCCGTGCCCGATCCACCCAGTCATTGGCCAAGGCATCGAAGTCGGCCTGGGTGATACGACAGGTCAGCGGAAGATCACAGACCCCGGCGAGACAGGGGCGCGGTCCGCGGACGTCCCACACGGAAAGCATGGGGTTCAATTGTTCTGTATTCCATGCGTTCGAAGCGGCGGCGGCAATGGCGAGTTGGTCCTGCCGCAGGAAATGCCCGTCCGTGGCGAAGGCGACCAGGAGTTTCTTGGTCGTCATGAATCTGACCGTCACCGTACGCCCCGCCTCACGGAGATCGAATTGGAGGGAGACGGACACGGTGTCATGGACCGTGTGGTAATTCCGCCGTGCCACCCAGTTCTGCACGAGTTGCCGCCAGTGCGTCCCGAGGTCGTAGATCTCGGCACGCCCCGGACAGGACTCGCGACCGGGAGGGGAGTCCCGTCCGGGGTGGGAGTCCCGCCCGGCAGAGGAGTCCCGCCCCGAGTAGGACCCACGGCCGGAGTTGGAGTCACGACCGGGGTACGGGTCACGACCGGGGTAGGCGTCGCGGCCCGGGTAGGAGTCGCGGCCCGGGTAGGAGTCAGGCGCCGTCACGGACCACCGCCTCGGCGACCATGGCATCGGTCAGCCCCGCGTCGAGCAACGCCTGGGCGTGCAGCAGCAGACAGGAGGGCACGGACTCACTGGTGGTACGGCTCAGGTGACGCTCCTTCAGCTCCTCGTACCGCACCTCGATGGTCCGGGCGACCTGGGGTGGCGGCCAGGCTGCCACCGTGGGCTGCTCCGCGACCAGCTCCTCCAGGATCTCGGTGAGTCGCGGCCGCTGCTCGGGCCGCTTGGCCAGACAGCGCGCGATCAGGGGCCGCAGCCCGTCCGGCACACCGTCGAGCTGCGGCTTCCCCCTGATGACCTCGCCTGGCACCCCCTCGCCGCTGCCGTGCGGGGGACGCCCGGTGAGCGCGTACACCAGCACCCCGCCCAGCGAGAAGACGTCACTCGGCGGCCCGACCCGGGCACCGCGGATCTGCTCCGGCGACATGAACGACGGTGTCCCGACGACGACTCCGACCCGGGTCAGGCCCGGGGCGCCGTCCACTCGGGAGATGCCGAAGTCGATGACACGGGGCCCGTCGCTCGCCAGCAGTACGTTCGCGGGCTTGAGGTCGCGGTGGACTACATGGGCGGCGTGGATGGCCTGGAGTGCCTCGACCAGTCCGGCGCCGAGGGGACGCACCTGGGCCTCGGGGAGGGGCCCGTCCGCGCGGACCGCCTCGGCGAGGGAGGGGCCGGGGACGTACAGGGTCGCCAGCCAGGGCAGTTCGGCGTCCGGGTCCGCGTCGACCACGGCGGCGGTGTACGCACCGCTGACCACGCGGGCGGCGGCGACCTCCCGCGCGAAGCGTTCACGGAACTCGGGTTCCGAGGCGAGTTCCGGTCGGGCGACCTTGACCGCGACCTCGCGGCCGGCGGGTGAACGGCCGAGATAGACCCAGCCCATCCCGCCCGAGCCGAGGCGGCCCACTATCTTGTACGGGCCGATCTTCATGGGGTCACTTACGGGTGTACGCACCCCCGGCTCACCTCATTTCGGGGTTCGGGGCGGATGTCCCGTAGTGTCCCGCGATTTCCCCCGCGGGGCAGCCGTTTCGCCTCCGCACCGCCCGTACTGGTGAGCCGCCACGGGGCCCACCCTTGGAGCTCGTGACACGATCACGAGCTGTGGCTGGGCGTCACAGTTGGCCAGGTTGGCCGAGCCGAGCAGCGCGCTCCGGGCGCCGGCCTGGCCCGCCCAGGGGTGCTCGCTGTCCGAGTCATGCGGTAGGGGGATCGGTCGGCCGACCTCCCTCGATGGCCGGACCGCTGCCTGCGGGGACGTTCGCGGCCACCAGTGCTGCGGGAGCTTCTTCGCGCGGGCTCTACGAGCCGCGACCACGTACGAGTAGTCCGTTGACCGCGACTTCACAGGCGAAGACGCGGCCTTCAGACGCCAGGCATCTTCTCCACCTCGTCGAGAGGGACGTCGATGCGGGTGTCGTCTCCGAAGACCTGCACCATCAGCTGCACCCGGCTGCGCTCCCGGTCGATGGCGCGCACCGGGCCCGTGAGCTGGGCGAACGGGCCATCGGTCACCAGGACGGTGTCTCCCGGCTGCAGCTCCTGGGTGTTCGGCATGCTCACTCCCTGTGTGGCCCGCTGTGGCCCGCGAACGAACGCGGGTGAACTCCCCGCGCACCGCCCAGCATCCCACCACCGCAGTTGGGCAGCGTGCACGCAAGGGTGCGCTCCCACGTACCGACCCGTGTGCTCCTGCGTCGCCTGACCTCGCTGCCCGTGCGCCCTGCTCCGTGCCGGCCGTGTGCCACACGCTGGACGCCCGGACGCGAAGCGAACCAGCGGGAGGGACGATCGTGGGTGAGTGGAAGCAGGGGAAGTGCGGTTGGCCGACGGCGGCCGGGCGTCGCTGTCAGAACAAGACACTGAAGGGCACGTCACGTTGCCATCTCCATCAGGGGGACTGGACGAAGCGTGGCCAAGCCGAACTGAAGAAGCGCGCGAACAGGCGTCGGTAGAGTGATCGCCCCCGGTCCGGGATCTCTCCAAGGGCTTCCCAGCACTCCAGGGACCCGGACCGCCCTCCCCTACGACGGTGCGATCGCCTTGAGCCACTCCTCGACCGTGAGGACCTCCGCCCACTGCGGGAACAGTCTCTCGGTCAGGAACCGGTGGACTTCGGGGTCCGTGTCGAGGCAGGCATCCGCCAAGACGGTCAGGCCGAAGTCCAGGTCGATGGCGTGCCACAGCGTGGACAGCACCACAGCGCTGGTGGCGATACCCGTGAGGACAAGGCTGTCGATGTCACGGGCCCGGAGCACCAGGTCGAGGTCGCTGCCCGAGAACGCACTCCCTCGCCTCTTGGTGACCACGACGTCGCCCTCCTGAGGCGCCACGTCGTCGTGGATCCCGGTGCCGGGGGCACCCTCGGTGAACAGACCGGCCCGCACGATGGTGCTCATCACCTTGTTGCGGGGGCTGACTCCGGGGTCACCCGCCGGTAACGCGATCATCACGTAGACCACCGGGACACCCGCAGCCCGGGCACCGTCGATCGCCCCGCGCAAGCGCGGCAGGTATCCCGAACCGTCGTCGGCGATGGCCACGACGTCGCGTTGGACGTCCATCACCAGGAGTGCGCTGTTCCCCATGCCTGCCGCCCCTTCTCGTTCTCAGTGGGAGAAACAACGGCAAGTCTGGCCGAACAGCCGACCCTGCGCAGGGTTTCGAAGATCCTCACCGAGCCTGGCGGAGGCAGGGCCTGAGGGCCTCAGCTGTCCCGCGGCTGCATGCTGCACAGGGCCCAGACGAAGACCGAGCCGGGGACGGAACCGGGGACAGAACCTTGGGATCGGTTCTGCACCGCCGTCGCCGTACCCCGCGGCGACAGCGGTGCGGGTGACGCCGCCAATGAGACCTCGCATGATTGGAAGGCTTGGAAGGCTTGGAAGGCTTGGAAGGCTCGGAAGGCTCGGAAGGCTCGGAAGGCTCGGAAGGCTCGGAAGGCGACAACACCCCATGACGGCCCGGTGACACCCCTCCGGCACCGACACCCTCATCCAGTGCACCACCCGGCGGTGGGATCCGCACATCGGTCGGCTCCGCCGACGTGACTGACCTGCGGCAGAGCAGGCCTCGCAAGAGGCCGACGGCACCCGCCATGCGTCGTCCGACCACCCTGGATAAGGTGGACAAGCGGTGCGGCCGACGCCGCCGACGCCGACGCCGCCGACCGCATGAGGCCCGCCCCCCTCCCCCCAACACACACACTGCGACGTGTTCGGCCCGCGTGTCGAACTGCTCCCTCCCGAACAGCTCGCTTTCCTCGCGGGTCGCCCACAGCCATCACGGCCGGACGCTTCGCGAGTTCGGTGAGGCCCTGGATGAGGCCTGAGACAGCCCCTCCCGGCCCCGCCCACGTCGACCGCCGCCGACGGCGCCGACAGCGCGGGCCGCCGTACCACCCGGCGTTCGTCACAGCGGTGACGCCGACGAACTCCCCCATCGCTGACCCCCTGCCCCCGCCGCTGCCCGCGCCCCAACCCCGCCCCCGCCCCCGCCCCCCGCACTCAGCCGAGTGCCCGTCCGCCAAGGGGAGATCCATGGCTTCTTCTGGTGGCTCGTCATCGGCCTCCGAAGGTGCCGGCCGTCCGGTCGCCGGGCGCCCGTTGAGCACCACGGAACGGGACGAGTACGAACGCTTGCGCAAGGCGGCCCATGGTCGCCACCGGCGTCTGCGCTACACGGCCACCTCCGTACTGCTGCTCCTGGCCTTCCTCTTGGCGCCGCTCGCCGTGGTCGCCGCCTGGGTGGACTCCGAGGTCTCCGACACCGACCGGTACGTCCAGACCGTCGCCCCCCTCGCCACGAAATCCTCCGTCCAGAACACCGTGACCGACCGGCTCACCAAGCGCGTGGTCGACAGCGTCGACGTCGCCGCCTTCACCGAGGCCGTCGCACGGACACTGCGGAAGGATGGGGCGCCGCCTCAGGTGGTCCAGGGCGCCGAGGCGCTGACCGGCCCGCTGAAGAGCGCGCTCGACTCGGCCGTCCACTCGGTCGTGTACAAGGTGGTGACCAGCGACCGGTTCGCCGAGGTGTGGGACGACGCCAACCGGCGGGCCCACGCCGCCGTGGTCAAGGTTCTCACCGGCGAGGGCGGCAGCGCCGTCCAGGCGGGCGACGACAGCATCGACCTGAATCTCGGCACCGTCATCGACGACGCCAAGAAAGAGCTGGTGAACGCGGGTTTCGACCAGGCCTCGAAGATTCCCGACGTCGACAAGACGATCACTCTGTTCCGGACCGACAAGCTGAACGAGGCCCAGGACGCCATGCGTCTGCTGAAGGTGCTCGGGACATGGCTCCCCGTGCTGGTGCTGGTGCTGGCGGGGCTCGCCGTCTGGAGCGCGCCCGCGCACCGCGTGGCGCTGATGACGACGGCCATCGGCATCGGGCTCATGATGATCGTGCTGCTCGTCGGTCTTGCCGTGATGCGCCAGGTCTATCTGGACTCCGTCCCGTCGACCGCCCTGCCGCGGGACGCCGCGGCCGACATCTACGACACCTTCCTCCGCTTCCTCAAGAACAGCACCGTCACGGTCCTGGTCATCGCGGTGATCACGGCGTTGGCCGCGTACCTGTACGGTCCCGGGCGCGGTGCCCGGTGGGTCAGACGGGGCGTGGCGGGCGGGACCGGGGCCACCGGGCGCACCATGGCGCGCCACGGCCTGCGTACCGGCGCCACCGGCCGCTGGCTGGACGCCCACGCGAAGTGGACCACCGGAATCGTCATCGCCGGCGGCGCGCTCGCCCTGGTGCTGTGGAACTACCCCACCCCCGGGGCCGTGGCGCTGGTCCTCGGCATCGTCGTCCTTGTGCTGATCGTCCTCGGCATGCTCGCCGCGGCCTCCGGCACGGCGGAACACCCGGGCGCCGAGGACCAGGTGGCATCCACCTCCGGGCAGGCGTGAGCAGGAGCACGTCCGGGCCCGGCTGAGGGAAACGGGCCAGTACGTCCGCGGGACCATCGGCGCCACCGGGCCCGCAGGCGAGGCGGAGCAGCTCGCGAGGCTCTCGGAGATCCGCGCCAGGGGCGGCCTCTCCGCCGAGGAGTACCGCCGGGGCCGAGGAGATGGTCCTCCCCTCATGACCGCACCGCACGGCTCGGGTCTCGCCCTCAAACACCGCCGAGGATCAGCAGGCAGAGCACCGTCTGGGCGCACCACTGCAGGATCACGGCCCCGTATCTGGCGGGAGCCCATCGCGTGCGCGGCAACGCGGCTGCCGTGAGGCCGAGTATCACGGAGGTCCAGAAGAAGGCGTGGAGAACACCGTCGGGGAGGGTCGGGCAGCCCTCGCCGTACATCAGGCAGCGGCCGGCCTCCTCGCTCAGGAGCGACAGGATGTAGGACACCCCGACCATCGGGAGCAGCAGGACGAGCCCGAGGCCCGCCCACAGGCTGAGGGTCCGGTGGGGGTTCGAGGCGGAGGGGCGGGGAGCGTTCACGGGGCCACGCTCGTCCGTGGTCGAGGAAGCGGTGTTCATGCCACGATTCAACGGGCCGGGGCCGGGCCGGGTGATCGGCTCCCGTACTCAACCCGTCTGGGTACGCGTCCTCAACGCTTCCCGCACGATCGCCTCCAACTGCTCGTGGTGCGCACCCTTCCAGTACGCCCGCCCGCAGTCACCGCACTGCGCGAACACGTCGTACGACCGTTGTGTGCCGTGCTCCAGACGGTCGGCCACCTCTTCCTTCGTGGCCGGCTTCAGCGGTCCGTTGCAGGCCGTGCACCGGGTCCACGGCCGGAGCTCCGGCGCGAACCGGTGCAGTACGTCGCGCAGTTGCTCGTCGGGCCGGGTGCTGTAGATGTACGCCCCGGCCCACAACTCCCGCCGTCGCAGCAGGCCCCGGTCGCGGCTGAGCATCACCCGCTGCTCGGTGGCGGACTGCGTGGCGAGCGCGGCGTCGCCGATGTCGGTCGACTCGTACGCGGCGTCGACACCCAGCAGCCTCAGCCGCCGCGCGAGCGTGCCGAGGTGGACGTCGAGGAGGAAGCGCAGGGGTGCGCCCGGTACGCGCTGGGGGTGCTCCACCGGGTGTACGGTCACCGACTCGCCGGCCGTCGGCACGTGCGACACCGGCACCTGGCGCCCGTCCACGAGCAACGCCCCGACCTCTGTCAGCGGGACGCCCAGGGACTCGACGACATGGCCGAGCGTGGAGACCCCGTCCGTGGCGAGCGCGGTCGCGCGCCCTCGGCGGTTGGGCGGGACGAACAGGGCCAGCTCGGGGGCGACTTCGACGTGGATCTCGGGACCGTTCACCTGGTCAGGATGGCATGACGGAGGGCAGGTGACCTCAGGTTTTTCCGGTGGCGAGGCCGTGTTCAAGGACGGCCAGGGCCCGGTCGACGAGGTCGGTGGGGTCGTCGCGGAAGTCGTTCTCGGCCCAGTAGCGGGCGACCTCCGCGAGGCCGCCGACGAGGGACATCGTGAAGACCCGGACCTCCAGGCTGTCCCGGTCGAGGCCGGTGCGGGTGGAGACGGCCTCGGCGATCTGTCTGCCGGCGACCGCCATGCTCTCGACCATGCGGGCCCGTACCGCGGGGACGGTGACCATCAGATGCGCCCGCAGCCGGGTGATCTCGGGCTCCTGCTCCATGCCGAAGCCGAAGGCCTTCGTCGTCACGGACCGCAGCGAGTCGATCCACGGCTCGTCCGCCGGCCGCCCGGCCAGTTCCGCGAGCAGGACGGGGTCGTACTCGTCCGTGATGACGATGTCCTCTTTGGTGGGGAAGTAGCGGAAGACCGTGGACGGCGAGACCTCGGCGCGGTCGGCGATCTGCTCGATCGTGGTCGCGTCGTAACCCTGTTCCTTGATCAACGCGTAGGTCGCGTCGCGGATCGCCGTCCGGGTCTTGATCTTCTTCCGCTCACGGAGTCCCAGCTGGGGGCCCTCGGTGGGGGGAGACGTGCGTGCGGGGCTCATGCGGGTCATTGTCGGCCATCGGCCCGCGGCGCCACCACGCCCGGGGCCTCGGCATCCTTCCCGGCCTTCCCCTCGTCCGGTTCCTCACCCTTCTTCCCGCCGGGCAGGAACGCCGCGGCCAGCGACGCCGATGCGAGCGCCGCGACGCCGCACACCAGCAGCACGACGCCCATGCCGTGCACATACGCGCTGTTCGCCGAGGCCGCCAGCTGCGCCGACCCGATCCGCTCGGCCACGGCATGTGCCGCGACCACCGATTCCCCGGCGGCGTCGGCCGCCGGTCCCGGCAGGCCGGTGACGTCGAGGCGGTCCCGGAAGGCGGCGGCGAGCAGGCTGCCCAGGAGCGCGATGCCGATCGCGCCGCCGACCTGCCGGAGCGTCATCAGCAGGCCCGAGCCGCTGCCGGCGCGGTCGCGGGGCAGGGCGCCCAACGCGCCGTTCATGGCCGGGATGAGGGAGAACCCGAAGCCGAGGCCGGTGATGGACAGCCACAGGGCGGTGAAGCCGTAGCCGGAGCCGGTCGTCGTACGGCTGCCGAGGAGGGCGGCGAAGGCCAGCACCGCCAGGCCCGCGCCGGCCGTGGCCCGGGCCCCCACGCGGGCGATGACCGGCGGGGCCGTGCGGGAGGCGACCAGCAGGCCGCCCATCATCGGCAGCAGGCGCACGCCCGTGCCGAGGGCGTCATGGCCGAGGACGGCCTGGAGGTAGGGCGGCAGGACGAACAGCAGGCCGGACAGGATGAACATGACGAGGGTCGCGGCGACCGTGTTGAACAGGAAGCCGCGCTGCGCGAGCAGGGTCATGTCGAGCATGGGGCGCTCGGCACGCCGCTCGCGCAGCACCAGCGCGGCGATGAGGATCACGGCCGCGCCGAGCGTGGCGATCACCAACGGGTCGCCCCAGCCCCGCGTGGGCGCCTCGATGATCGCGTAGACCAGGGCGCCGAGGCCGGTCGCGGTGAGCGCGGTGGAGACGGCGTCGACCTTCGGTGAGGCCGGGTCGCGGGTCTCCGGGAGGAGCAGGACGCACGCGGTGATGCCGAGCGCGGCCATGGGGACGTTGACGAGGAAGACCGAGCCCCACCAGAAGTGGTCGAGCAGCCAGCCGCCGATGATGGGGCCGAGCGGCAGGCCGAGCGCGGAGGCGGCGGACAGGATGCCGACGGCCTTGGTGCGCTCGTCGGAGCCGAAGAGCGCGGGCAGTACGGAGAGCGCGAGCGGGGTGACGAGCGCGGCGCCGACGCCCATCACCGCGCGGGCTGCGACGACCCAGCTCACGTCCTCGGCGAGCGCCCCGGCCAGGGAGCCGGCCAGGAAGACGCCGAGCCCCGTGATCAGTATCAGTCGCCGCCCGAACCGGTCGCCGAGGAGACCGGCAGGGAGCATGAGCGCCGCGAAGACGACGAGGTACGCGTCCGCCATCCACTGCTGCTCACCCGTGCCGGCGCCGAGGTCGGCGGCCATCGTCGGCAGCGCGACGTTGAGGATCGTCATGTCGAAGCCGAGCGTCAGCATGCTCGCGACGAGGGCGGCGAGGGCCCACCAGCGGCGGGGGTCGGGGCGCACGGCGCCCACGGGGGTGACAGTAGCCATGAAATGAAAGTAACTCTCAAAAAATAGTTACTGTCAACCGTGCGCTGGTGCGGGCACACGAAAAACGGCCACGGCGGGAAGCCGTGGCCGTGCCGAAGGAGGTGTCCGGACCGCTACGCGTGCTGGTACGCCACCAGCGAGATGCCGACGTAGTGCACCACGAACGCGGCGAGTGTCAGCGAGTGGAAGACCTCGTGGAAGCCGAACCAGCGCGGGGAGGGGTTCGGCTTCTTGATGCCGTAGATCACGCCGCCGGCGCTGTAGAGGAGCCCGCCGACCACCACGAGGACCAGGACGGCGATACCGCCGGTACGCATGAAATCGGGCAGGAAGAAGACGGCGGCCCAGCCCATCGCGATATAGCAGGGCGTGTAGAGCCAGCGCGGGGCGCCGACCCAGAAGACCCGGAACACGATCCCCGCGAGTGCCGCGCCCCAGATGCCCCACAGCAGCCACTGCCCCTTGGCGCCGGGCAGGAGCAGCATGGTCAGCGGCGTGTACGTACCCGCGATGATCAGGAAGATGTTCGCGTGGTCGAGCCGGCGCAGGATGCCGTCCATGCGGGGGCTCCAGTCGCCCCGGTGGTACAGCGCACTCACACCGAACAGCAGGCAGGCCGTGAGGACATAGATTCCGCAGGCGATGCGCCCCCGCGTCGAGTCCGCGAGGGCGGTGAGCACCAGGCCGGCGACGAGCACGGCCGGGAACATGCCGAGGTGTAGCCAGCCGCGCAGCTTGGGCTTTATCTCGTGGAGTTCGTCCGTGATCTGGTGGCTGATCTGGTGGGCGATCTGGTGCGGCAAGGAACGCGCGTCCGGACGGCGGCGGTCGGCCGGCGTCTCCGTGGGCGCGTCGGGGACGGGCGCAGTCATGTCCGGCATCGTACCTACGGAACCGTAACTTGCGGGACGGTGCAGCCTGTTCGAACCCTAGGAAGTGTCCATCGTCTCACGAGGACGCCCTATCGGGGGTACCCGGATGAGTTCCTGGATACCCGCGGTGAAGCAGTGGTGACCCACGGAAACCTCTCGGACGCGAACGGAGGAGTGGCGATGCTCACGGTGCTCACGTGTGAGGCCCTCTGGACATATGGGCACTCCCGTCGGATGATCAAATGAGTGCGGTCGGCACCGGATGAGCGCCCAAAGATCCAACCGTGAAGCATCCGGGTCGCAGCCCCCACGGGGCCTCCAACAAAAAACCCCTCATTTTAGGAGCAATCGTGGCGCGCGACATCGCGGCTCCCCCGTCAACCGTCCCCACCACGCACCGAGAACTGATCTCGTGGGTGAACGAGATCGCCGAACTGACCCAGCCGGACAACGTGGTCTGGTGTGACGGATCCGAGGCCGAGTACGAGCGCCTGTGCGAGGAGCTCGTCCAGAAGGGCACCTTCCGGAAACTCGACCCGATAAAGCGCCCGAACTCCTACTACGCGGCCTCCGACCCGACCGATGTCGCCCGGGTCGAGGACCGCACGTTCATCTGCTCGGAGAAGCAGGAGGACGCGGGTCCGACCAACCACTGGAAGGCCCCCGCCGAGATGCGGGACATCTTCCAGGGCGAGAAGGGCCTGTTCCGCGGCTCGATGCGCGGCCGGACGATGTACGTCGTCCCGTTCTGCATGGGCCCGCTCGGCTCGCCGCTCTCCGCGATCGGCGTCGAGATCACGGACTCCGCGTACGTCGCCGTCTCCATGCGCACGATGACGCGCATGGGACAGCCGGTCCTGGACGAGCTGGGTTCCGAGGGCTTCTTCGTGAAGGCCGTGCACACCCTCGGGGCACCGCTGGAGCCCGGCCAGGAGGACGTCCCCTGGCCCTGCAACAGCACCAAGTACATCTCCCACTTCCCCGAGACCCGCGAGATCTGGTCGTACGGCTCCGGCTACGGCGGCAACGCGCTGCTGGGCAAGAAGTGCTACGCCCTGCGCATCGCCTCCGTCATGGCCCGCGACGAGGGCTGGCTCGCCGAGCACATGCTGATACTCAAGCTCACGCCGCCGCAGGGTGAGTCGAAGTACGTGGCGGCGGCGTTCCCGTCGGCGTGCGGCAAGACGAACCTCGCGATGCTGGAGCCGACGATCTCCGGCTGGACGGTCGAGACGATCGGCGACGACATCGCGTGGATGCGCTTCGGCGAGGACGGACGGCTCTACGCGATCAACCCCGAGGCCGGTTTCTTCGGCGTCGCCCCGGGCACCGGCGAGCACACCAACGCCAACGCCATGAAGACGCTCTGGGGCAACTCCGTCTTCACCAATGTCGCGCTGACGGACGACGGCGACATCTGGTGGGAGGGCATGACGGAGCAGACGCCGGCGCACCTCACGGACTGGAAGGGCAACGAGTGGACGCCGGCGTCCGAGACCCCGGCCGCCCACCCCAACGCGCGCTTCACCGTGCCCGCCTCGCAGTGCCCGATCATCGCCCCCGAGTGGGAGGACCCGAAGGGCGTCCCGATCTCGGCGATCCTCTTCGGCGGCCGGCGCGCGACCGCCGTACCGCTGGTGACGGAGTCCTTCGACTGGAACCACGGCGTCTTCCTCGGCGCGAACGTGGCGTCCGAGAAGACGGCGGCGGCCGAGGGCAAGGTCGGCGAACTGCGCCGCGACCCGTTCGCGATGCTGCCGTTCTGCGGCTACAACATGGGCGACTACATGGCCCACTGGATCGACGTGGCCAAGGACAAGGACCAGTCGAAGCTGCCGAAGATCTACTACGTCAACTGGTTCCGCAAGGACGACCAGGGCAAGTTCGTCTGGCCGGGCTTCGGCGAGAACAGCCGCGTCCTGAAGTGGATCGTGGAGCGGCTGGACGGCAAGGCGGAGGGCGTGGAGACCCCGATCGGCATCCTGCCGACGGCTGACGCGCTCGACACGAACGGCCTCGCACTGTCCTCCTCCGACCTGGACTTCCTGCTGACCGTCGACAAGGAGGTGTGGCGGGAGGAGGCGGCGCTCGTCCCCGACCACCTGAACACCTTCGGTGACCACACGCCGAAGGAACTGTGGGACGAGTACCAGGCCCTGGTGCAGCGCCTGGGCTGATCCCCCGCATGACTCCGCGGCCGGCCGTATATGGGTTGCCCTGACCAGCGACGTCTCCTCGGCCGGCCGCGGTTTGTTCTTTGCGTGGTGAACTGCGGCCCTTGAGGAGAGCGAGCGCAAGGCGTGCGAGCGGCGTGCGGCCTCGGGGCTGCCGGTGCGGTCGCCTCAGGCCGAGCGAACGGCCACGGACCGGCTGACTGCCGACGTACGAGCTCACAGGCTTGGCGGGCCCGGCAGGAAAGCCGCCGACTCCGCGCCGAACGGCCGACTTGCCGGGCGCCCCGCCCAGATGCCCGCGTGCCCGCGCGGCGCCCTGCTCGCCACCGTCGACCGGCGCCCCTCATGTACATCTGCTACATTTGTGACATGAGTGATCCGGTGATTGAATCCATGGCCGCTGTCCGCAGCCACCTCGCCGACGTCATCGACCGCGCTCGCCGGGAGGAAACCCCGACGATCATCACGCGACGCGGCAAGCAGGAGGCTGTCGTGATCGACATCCAGGAGTACCAGCGCCTGCGTGAGATCGCCGAGAACGCCGAAGAGGCATGGCTCAACCAACTGGCCGACGAGGCCGAATCGGAGGGTACGGAGGGGTCGGTCTCGCTCGAAGAGATGGCGGCCTTGCTGCGCTCCCACCAGGGCTGACCCATGGGATACATCACGCGCTTCACGCCGCACGCCCAGCGGGACATGCTCAAGGTTCCGCGCCCCGACGCCCTGCGCATCCTGTACCGCCTCGCCGAACTCCAGAAGGCCATGGACGCGGAAGACACGGCGTCGTTCGACATCAAGGCGCTGCAGGGCCACAGTTCGCGCTGGCGGCTCAGGGTCGGCGACTACCGCCTCGTCTACACCGTCGAGGACGGCCAGCTGATCGTGTGGGTCCTGGCGGTCGGCAACCGTCGCGACGTCTACCGCCAGGTTCCGTAGGGCCGCCGGAGGGTGGGGCAGCGTACGACATCCGAACTGGCGAGGCGTAGGAGAGCGTCACATGCGTCGTCTGCCGACCGCCAGCACGCACCGGCGGTGACCCGACCGCCATCGAGACGCTGCTCCGATCGGCCTGTGCGCCGCCGTACCGAGAGCGCAGCTCGTCGAGGGCGAGCACCTTCACGCCGCTCTGTGTCGTGCCCTTGACGGGCAGCCGGTGCCCCCGGCCGCGCCGGACTGTCGTCAGCACGTGCAGGTCTCGCCCGGAGCCGCGCACATCGTCGGCCGCGCGTGAACCACGCGGTGAGCCCGAGCCACCGCGGTGCGCAGGCCACGGCCCGGTAACCGGCCAAGTACCGTCGATTACCGGGCCGCTGCCCAGCAAGGGGCGCGGTGTTCAAGGCGGCGTCCCCTCCGCTCGGCCGCCCCCTCCTCAGCCGTGCCCCACATCCCCCTTCCCGCAAGCCAGACCGTCCCCATTGCGGTCCAGCCTCAGCGGGTCGTCCTTGCCGTTCAGTTTCAGGCGGCCGTAGCCGTTGTCCTTCAACCAGGCGCAGCGGGACGTGGTCGTCGGCTTCACCTCCGTTGGGAAGGCCGTCGGGACGCACACGTTCGCGGAGCCGTAGTGGCGGTCGCAGCCTGCCAGCGTGGGGCTCACCTGCTTCGACTTCGTCTTCTTCTTCGGGCCCGTCGTCTTGCCCTTCAACGCGTCCGCGAAGTCGTGGACGTGCGCCGACGGGGTCTCCCCGGAGGCCTTCGCCAGGGCCGACGGGCCTTGCAGGTGGACCCATTCCGCCACCGACGGGACGCCGTTCGCGTCCACCGCGAAGAGCATGTACCAGCCCGGCGGCGCCAGGTTCGGGTTGCTCGTCACGTTCAGGTCGACGTTGTTGCCGTCGACCGACAGCGGCAGGTCCACATAGCGCTGGTTGGGGTCGGAGGAGTGCGTCACCGCCGCGGGGCGGATCAGTTCCGCCTTCGCGATCGGACGGTCGACCGTGATGCGCTGCGTGTCCCCGTACACCCACTCCCTGTCGATCACCGACGTGATCTTCGGGCGGGCACCCTTCAGCAGGTACGGCGGGGTGTAGACCGACACGTTGTGGTTCCAGCTGCCGTTGCCCGGGTTGTCGCCCGTCGCCATGACGCGGCCGTCGGGGAGCAGGAACGCCGACGAGTGGTAGCCGCGGGCCTCGGGGTCGGCCGCGACCGGGTCGAACGTGTTCGTCGCCGGATCGTAGATCGACGTCTCGAAGACCGGGTTGGCGCGGTTGTGGAGGCCGCCGCCCGTCTCCAGGACCTTGCCGTCGGGGAGGAGGACCGCGGAGACGTACATCTTGCCCTGGTCACCCGTCTGGGCGACCTTGCCGGCGCCGAGGTCCACCGTGCCCTGCGGGATCGGCGGGCCGGCGACGTACGCCGGGTTCGGGGCCTTGAGGTCGATGATGTCCGTCAGACGGTTCGCCTCCGGGTTGGACTCGATGTTGCCGCCGCCGAGGGTGAGCACCTTCTGGTCCTGGGCGGGGGGCAGCAGAACGCTCGCGGACTGGTCGCGTTCGTCCTTCCTCTGGAGCCCGGACACGGACGTGACCGTGTTCGCGCCGTAGTCGTAGATCGCCGAACCCGTGCCGGGGATGTTGTTGCCGAAGACATGGCTGCCGGAGTAGAAGAGGCGGCCGTCCTGCATGAGGATCATCGACGGGTACAGGCCCCAGTACGACCAGGTCTGGTTGACCTTCCAGAGTTCGAGCCACTTCTGCTCGGCGTCCGACCACAGTTCGGCCGTCACCGAGCCCGTCGAGTCCTCGCGGAGACCGCCGAACGAGATGACGTCACCGTTGCCGAGGATCGTCGCCGACGGGTACCAGTGGCCGTCGTTCATGTCGTTGGTCTTGCTGTACGTCTCGGTGACCGGGTCGAAGACGTACGAGTCCTTGTAGCCCTCGTAGCCGTGCGAGCCGTTGGCCGCCGGGTACGCCTTGTTGCCGCTCATCACCAGGACGCGGCCGTCGTCCAGTTGGACGTGGCCCGCGCAGAACATGTCGTCGGGCGTCGGGATCTGCTTGTACGTGCCGTTCTTCGGGTCGTAGACCGCCGAGGTGAACGTGCCCGCCTTGAACATCTCCTCGCTGTTGCCGGAGCCGGCGATCAGCAGCACCTTGCCGTTGTTGAGGACGACGGAGTGCATGGAGCGGACGGGGTTCTGGGTGGGCAGGACGTCCCAGCGGCCGTTCGCGCACTCCGCCGGTGTGCCGGTGCACTCGGGTTCGGGGACGGGGTCGGCGACCTGGTCCATCGTGTAGTCGTCGGTGGTGACGGACCCGGTGCCGTAGACGGAGACGCCCCAGGTGATGCGGTCGGTGCCCGCGGGGACCTCCGGGGTGCGGACCGACGCCTGGGTCCAGTTGCCCGCCATGTCCAGGGTCTTCAGGTCGGTCCAGTACTGCCAGCCCGCGGTGGTGTCGTGCCGGAAGAGGGTGAGGGACGTGTCCGGGGTCGTCGACTTGTACCAGAGGCCGAGGTCGTACTGCTTGCCCACCGAGACCGAGGGGGCGCAGGCCGTCGACTCGGTGATCAGGGCCTTGCGGTCGCCGGAGACCCGGCGGGTCAGCTCGACCTTCATGGCCTTGCTGCCGGAGTGGGCGTCCGCGACCGTGGTGAAGCTGAAGTCGTTGTCGCCCCAGCCGGACTTCTCCCAGCAGTACGGCATGTCGGCCGCGCCCGGTGGGCCCGCCGTCTCGAAGCCGGGGTTCTGGACGAGGTTGGCGGCGGACGCGGACTGGGGTGAGACGAGGAGGAGGCCCGAGGCGAGGGCGCCCACGGCGAGCAGGGCGGTTCTGCGTCTGGGTCTGATCCGTATCGACAGGCGGTTCTTCACACGGCTCATGCTGTTCTCCTTGCGGACTCGGCCGAACCGGACCGCTGCTCGGCCTCCGTGCTCTCGGCCGAACCGGGTCCCGGTCCGGCCTTCTGCTCCCCGCCGCGCTCCCCACGGCGAGGCTTCCTGCGGGGCAGGTAGACGAGCGCTTCCGTGCCCGCGAAACGCAGGACGAACGTCGTCACCAGGGCGAGTGCGGTGGCGGGCAGTGCCCCCATGCCGAACTGGCCGACGAACAGGGCGATCAGCGGGATGCGCAGCACCAGGTCGGCGTTGGCGAGCACCGCGAACCGGCCGATGCGGTCCCAGCCCTTGCGGTGGACCCGCCGCTCGCGGAAGCACAGGTGCTCGATGAGGAAGAAGTTCCAGAGCACCCCGAGCTGGTTGGCGAGGATCTCGGCGGGGACGTAGTGCATGCCGGCCGAGGTCAGCGCGTGCAGGCCGGCCAGGTTCGGCAGGAAGCCGGTGACGCCGATCAGACCGAAGACGATCATGCGGGCCAGCGGTGCGGCGGTGCGCAGGCCGGCGAGGTGGCGCAGGAACCTGAGGCCCTCCTTCGCGGTCGACTTGGACTCGCCGGCGAAGCGGTCCTGGAAGACGAAGGGCACCTCGGTCACCTGGCGGGGGCGGCTGCGTACGGCGAGCTCGAGGAGGATCTTGTAGCCGAGGGGCTGGAGGATCTCGGCGGTCACGGCGCTGCGGCGGATCGCGAAGAAGCCGCTCATCGGGTCGCTGATGCCGTGCAGCCGACGCGGGAAGAGGGACTTGGTGAGCCAGGTCGCTGCCCGTGAGACGGCGACGCGGTAGCTGCCCGCGAGCCCGGCCCGGCTGCCGCCCTTGATGTAGCGGGAGGCGACGACGAGACCCGCCGTCGCCCGCTCCCCCGTCGCCACCAGTTCGGGGACGAGGGACGGCGGGTGCTGGAGGTCGCCGTCCATGACGACGATCCAGTCCGAGGTGGCGGCCTTCATGCCCTCGACGACGGCGCCGCCGAGTCCGCCCGTCGGGCGGTCGCGGTGCAGGACGGTCACCGGGAACGGGCAGTCCTGAGCGGCCTCGTTGATCACGTCGGGGGTGTCGTCGGTGGAGTCGTCCACGAAGACGACCTCGCACGGCAGCCGCGTGGGCACCGTCTCGGTGATCTGGTGGAGCAGCTCCCGTACGTTGGCGGACTCGTTGAAGGTGGGGACGACGATGGTGACGGCCCCGGGCTCGGGCACCTCGGCCCCGCGCACCGCCGGATCGCCCAGTTCCTCGGGGACGACGGACTCGTAACCGCTGCTCATCGGTCGCCTCCCGCGGCCTGGATCCTGCGGATCTCGATGCGGTCCTCGCCGGTGCCGAAGGTGGCGACCGGCGTGGAGTTCTCCATCGCGGCCCGCACGTTGGGCAGGTCGACCGCGTCGCGCCGTACTGTCGGGGAAGCGACCACGTAGTCGAGGTCGCGCCAGCCGCGCGGCATCGTCTTCGTGACCGCGGGGTCGAGGTCGGCCTTGTAGAACCAGATGACGCCGAGGCCGGGCCTGTAGCCCTCGTGGACGAGGTCGAGCCAGAGCGCGTCGTCGACGAGGACCCGGGTGTCGCCGGGGTCGTCGACCTCGCTGCCGAGCCACTTGACGGCCTGCTGGTAGGGGGCGTTGGCGTCGAACGTCATGGCGGTGCGGTTGCCGTCGTACCAGCGCGGGACGACGTACACGGCGGCCGCGGCGGCGAGCGCGACGGCCACCACGTACCGCGTCCAGGTGAGCGGTCGTCTCTCGGTGGCGGCGCGTCGGCGGCGCAGTACGCCGTGGACGACGCTGGCCGCGCCGCCGGCGAGGACCAGGGCGAGGAAGGGCAGCGCCTGGATGACGTACATCGCGGGCAGGTAGCCGGGGCGCAGGGCCATGCCGGCGAGGATCGCCACGGCGAGGGCGGGTCCGGCGAGGGCACGGGCGGTCACCGACCAGCGCCAGGTGATCAGGAGCAGCAGGGCTCCGGCGAGTCCGCCGAGGGGCAGGACGCGGTCGTAGTAGAGCCACGACTGGAGAACGCCGTACGAGCCGGTGCCCTCGGTGAGGAGGAAGCCGGAGCCGGGACGGCTCATCTGGTAGACGATGCCGTCCCAGAGGGAGACGTGGCCGTCGCCGGGGAACAGCTCGCCCTTGAGGAGGGCGAACAGCGGGTACGACACGCCGATCAGGGTGCAGGCGGTGACGGCGCCGGTGATGGCGAACTTGCGGGTGTCCCGGTGGCTGTGCCGCCACATGGTGAGCAGCACGGCGGGCAGGACGAGGAGCATCGTCTCCTTGGTGAGGACGGCCGCGGCGGCGGCGATGCCCGCGCCGAAGTGGTGCCAGAGGTGACGGCTCGGGGAGGCGGCGAGGCAGAACGCGAGCAGCGTCCACATGACCGCGATGTTGTCGAGGAAGATCTCCCGCTGGAGGACGACGGACAGCGGGGAGAGTCCGAAGAGGGCCATGCCGAGGCCCGCGGCCCAGCGGGGCAGGGAGAGACGGCGGCCGAGGACGTAGACGAGGACCGCGCTGACGGCGCTGACGACCAGCATCACCGCGCGCATCGAGCCGACGGTCATCGACTCGGGGGCGAGCTGCGCGGGTATCCAGGTCAGGACGGCGATCTGGATCCAGCCGAGGGGCGGGTGGTCGTACCAGTACGTGTAGTGGGCGAGTCCTCTGCCTTCCTGGACGGCCCAGGCCTGGGCGAGGTAGGTGCCCTCGTCGTCGCTGAGGGTCGGGTAGTCGGCGATGTTCCAGCCCTGCACGATCATGATCCCCACGAGGAGGAGTCCGCACAGGAGCAGGTCGGGGCGCGAGTCGCGCAGGCGGCCGGGCGAAACGGAAGGAGTCGTTCGACCGGTCGAACGGGCTGTGGGCGCAGCTGTCCGCTGCGCGGGGACCTTGACTTCCGTCTTGGTCTCCGCGGGAAGTGTGGAGGTCACGCAGGAACGTCCTCTCGGTTCACGTTCGCGAGATGTGCGCCGACATGGCTGGTCAACTCCCAGTCGTTGCGGCCGCGTTGCTCGCGCCACACGGCGCGGACGGCGGCGAAGGCGAGGAGCACCTGGTAGAAGGGGCCGCCCACGATGAGCTTGACGTAGTGGGCGAACCGGACGCGGAGGCCGTACTGCTTGCCGAAGTCGTGCAGTCCGACGACCTCGAACACGAAGGTGACGAGGGCGGTGACGGCCGGCAGGAAGGTGATGAAGGCGATGCCGACGGGCACGTCGAGGAAGAGCGCGATGGCCACGTTCAGCGGGATGATCACGCCGGAGACGGCCTGGAGATACGGCGTCATCAGGGTGTAGCGGGCCAGCAACCGCTGTCGGAAACTGGGCAGTTGCTTCCAGTCCCGCTTGCGGTAGACCTGGAGGAAGCCCTGGTTCCAGCGGGTGCGCTGCTTCATCAGCGACATCAGGCTGCCGGGGGTCTCCTCGCGGGTGACCATGTCGGAGTCGTAGGCGACGACGACTTTCTTGCCGACGCTGGAGAGGCGTACGCCCAGGTCGCAGTCCTCGGCGAGGCAGTCGGGGTCCCAGCCGCCGGCGTCGCGCAGCACTCCGGTGCGGACGAAGACGGTGTTGCCCCCGAGCGGGATGAACCCTTTCTGCGCATGCAGGTGCAGCCGGGAGCGGAACCAGAAGAAGTACTCCAGGCAGTTGCGCAGGCTGTACCAGCTGGAGTGGAAGTTGATCAGCTGCACGCCGCCCTGGACGACGTCCGCGCCGGTGGTGCGGAAGGCGTGGTCGACGTGGGAGAGCAGCTCCGGGTGGACCTGGTCCTCGGCGTCGAAAACACCGACGACGTCACCGCGGCAGTGCGGCAACGCCGTGTTCATCGCTTTCGGCTTGTTCTTTTTCTCATGGTGGTCGACGACGACGCGGACCCGCGGATCGCGGGCCTCGGCCGCCCGGGCGACCGCCGTGGTCTCCGGATCGTCGTGGCCGACGATCACGATGATCTCGAAGTCGTCGTGGCTGGATTCAAGTAGTCGTTGGATGGTGTGGTCGAGCACGGCCTGTTCATGGCGTGCGGGCAGCAGCAGCGAGAAGGACACATGTTCGTCCCCGTCGGGTCTGCTGAACCGGGTGGAGGCGAGCACCTCGGGCGTGCGCCACGCGTGCATCTGCCACCACAGGGTGAAGGCCGCCATCCAGAACAAGGCCAGCGAGACGACGGCAATGAAGACTGACGTCAGCAAGAAAGATCCCCCCAGATCCCAAAGCCCCCTGTCACGACCGGAGTTCACACCCCTGACGGGGCGTCACTCCGGTCGCGTACCAGTGCAGAGACTAGGGGGAAACTGTGAATCCTGTGGACCCTTCCGATAAATAGCGTGTTTCCGAACGACAGACACCACAAACGGACGAGTCCGAACACTCGCCCAATTCCAGCCAGTTGTTCGACCTCGTCCCCGCATGTCAGGGGCGCTTTTCAGCCGTTCAGCGCTGTTCGAAGCGCCGTACGAAGACGGTCGGTGTCCGTCGTGGGCGCGTCACAGGTGAAGTTACGGCAGACGTACGCCGCCGGTTCACCACCGACGAGCGGACGGTCGGCGAGCAGCGGCAACTCGTCGCTGCCCTCGGCCCCCACGGCGACGACCGCGCCCGGCGCCGTGCCGAGCAGAGCCGTGCGGTGCAGCTCCTTCGTCCGCGGATCACCCTCCGGTCCGACGATCGCGACCTCACGGGGCCCGTCGAGCAGCGCCTCGGCGGTGGCGAGCCCCCAGCCGATGAACCTCGGCGCCCGCGGCCCGAGCGCCTTCACCACGCCCAACGCCCGCTCGGCGGCGCTGCGATGGGACTCGGACTGGGTGTGCGCGGCAAACGCCAACAGCGCCCCGGCCGCCGCACTCCACCCGGAGGGGACGGCGTTGTCGGTGGGGTCCTGGGGCCGCCGGATGAGCTTCTCCGCGTCGGCCGCCGTGTCGTAGAGCGCCCCGGACTCCTCGTCGACGAACCGGACGAGCACATGGTCGAGCAGGAGCCCCGCGAACTCCAGCCAGACGCCCTCGCCGGTGACGGAGGCCAGCGCCAGGAACCCCTCGGCGACGTCCGCGTAGTCCTCCAGGACCCCCGCATGGGCTCCGGCCTGCCCGTCCTTGCTGGTACGGGCGAGCCGCGCCTTCTCGTCCAGGTGCAGCCGTACGAGGAGGTCGGCGGCGGTGACGGCGGCGTCCACCAGGTCGGGCCGGTCCAAGTAGGCGCCGGTCTCGGCCAGCGCGGCGACGGCGAGCCCGTTCCAGGCGGCGACGACCTTGTCGTCCCGGCCGGGCGCGGGGCGCTCCGCACGGGCCCGAACGAGCCGCTCCTTGACCGACGTGATCCGATCGGCGTCGAACACGCCTTCCTGTTGCGGGAGTTGCAGGACGGACGCACCGTGCTCGAAGGTGCCCTCCTCGGTGACGCCGAAGTACTGGGCGGCGAGCCGGCCGTCCTCCTCCCCCAGCACCTCGGTCAGCTGATCCGGGGTCCACACGTAGAAGGCGCCCTCGACGTGCCTGCCGGTCCCGTCGTCGCTGTCGGCGTCGAGCGCGGAGGCGAACCCGCCCTCGGCGGTGCGCAGTTCACGGACCATGAAGTCGGCGGTCTCCAGCGCCACCCGCCGGGCGAGCTCGGAGCCCGTGGCCCGCCACAGATGGGCGTAGACCCGGCAGAGCAGGGCGTTGTCGTACAGCATCTTCTCGAAGTGCGGGACGACCCACTCGCGGTCGACGGAGTAGCGGGCGAAGCCACCGCCGATCTGGTCGTAGATGCCACCGCGGGCCATGCGCTCGCAGGTGTCCCGCGCCATCTCCAGGGCGCCCTCGGAGCCGGTGCGGGCGGCGTGCCGCAGCAGGAACTCGATCACCATGGACGGCGGGAACTTCGGCGCGCCGCCGAAGCCGCCGTGGGAGGCGTCGTACTCGCGGGTGAGGCCGAGCAGCGCCTGGGCGAGGTCCTGCTCACCGGGCACGTCGACGGCGGCGAACTTCAGCTCCCGGCCGGCCAGGTCCCGGACGATCTTCCCGGCCACCTCGGCGACCTCTTCCCGCCGGTCCGCCCAGGCCGCCCGCACCCCCTCCAGCACCTGACGGAAGGAGGGCATGCCGTGGCGAGGCGCCGGCGGGAAGTACGTGCCGAAGTAGAAGGGCTCCGCTTCCGGGGTGAGGAACACGGTCATGGGCCAGCCGCCGTGCCCGGTGGCCGCCTGCACCGCCTCCATGTAGACGGCGTCGACATCGGGCCGCTCCTCGCGGTCGACCTTGACGTTGACGAAGTGGGCGTTGAGGTAGGCGGCGGTCTCGTCGTCCTCGAAGGACTCGTGGGCCATCACATGGCACCAGTGGCAGGAGCTGTACCCGACGCTGAGCAGGACCGGCACGTTCCGCTTGCGCGCCTCTTCGAACGCCTCGGCCGACCAGGGCCACCAGTCCACCGGGTTCTCGGCGTGCTGGAGGAGGTAGGGGGAGGTCTCGTGGGCGAGTCGATTCGGCATGCGGTCCATCATTCCCCAGTACCCTGCCGGGGCCGGACAGCACGCGCCTCGGGAAGGCGGACGCATCCCGCCTCAGCGGGTACGGGGCGCCACCAGGCCGGACTCGTAGGCGAGGACGACGAGCTGGGCGCGGTCGCGGACGCCGAGCTTGGTCATGGCCCGGTTGACGTGGGTCTTCGCGGTCAGCGTGCTGATGACCATGCGGCCCGCGATCTCGTCGTTGGACAGACCGTGCGCGACCAGGGCCACAGCCTCGCGTTCGCGGTTGGTCAGCTCCTCCAGCCCCGGGCCGACGACGGGCCCGGGCGGCTGGGTGACGTACCGGTCGATCAGCTTGCGGGTGATCGACGGAGCGAGCAGGGCGTCACCGCGTGCGGCGACCCGTACGGCGTGCAGGAAGTCCTCCGGGACGATGTCCTTGACCAGGAACCCGGCCGCGCCCGCGCGCAGCGCGTCGAGGACGTACTCGTCGAAGCCGTAGTTGGTGAGGATGACCACGTGCACCCCGGCGAGGGCCGGGTCCGCGGCGATACGCCGGGTCGTCTCGATGCCGTCGAGGACCGGCATCCTGATGTCGACGAGCGCGACGTCCGGCTGGTGCGCCCTGACGAGGGCCAGCCCTTCCTCGCCGTCACCGGCCTCGGCCACCACCTCGATGTCGTCCTCGACATCGAGCAGCGCACGGAAGCCGCTGCGCAGGAGCGGCTGGTCGTCGACGAGCAGCACGCGGATCATGAGCGCTCAGCGGGGACGGAGCGGCCCTCGCCGCCGACCGGCAGGCCGGTGGCCACGGGGCGGCCGTCGTCCACGGCAGGCGCCACACCGCCGGTGCGGTCGCCGCCGACCGGGAGGTCCGCAGCCACGGTGCGGCCACCGTCGACGGGAAGGCAGGCCCGGACGGTGAAGCCGCCCCGTTCACGTGGTTCCGCGCGCAGTCGGCCGCCGAGGGCCGTGACCCGTTCGCGCATGCCGACCAGGCCCACGCCGGGCACCACGGGGGTGTGCGGGGCGGCTGCACCGTCGTCGTCGACACGGATCGCGAGCGCGTCCGGGCGGTGGTCGACACGGACCGACACCGAGGTCGCCGAGGCGTGCCGGGCGACGTTGGTGAGGGCCTCCTGGACGACGCGGTAGACGGTCCGTGCCACCGCGGCCGGCACGTCCCGGCGCTCCCCCACGACCGTCAGCGTCACGTCGAGACCCATCGCGCGGGCCCGCTCCACCAGCTCCGGTACGTGGTCGAGCCCGCGCGGCGGACTCGTGTCGTCGTCGCGCAGCGCCTCCAGCGTGGCCCGCAGCTCCCGGTTCGCCTCCCGTCCCGCCTCCTGGATCGCCAGCAGGGCCGCCGGCACCTCCTCGCCACGCCGGCGGGCCAGATGGACGGCGACCTCGGCCTGCACCTTGATGATCGAGATCTGGTGGGTCAGCGAGTCGTGCAGCTCCCTGGCGATGTGCAGCCGCTCCTCGTCGGCCCGGCGCCGGGCGGTCTCCTCGCGGGTCCGCTCGGCCTCGTCGGCACGCCGTTCCGCCTGCCGCAGCGCCTCCCCGGCGGCGCCCGCCGCCACCAGCCAGGCCAGTTCGAGGGCACCACGGGCCCGCGCGAACGCCTCCCCCAGGTCGTGCAGGGAGACCAGCGCGGCCAGCGGGAGGGCCGCCAGCAGCGCCACGGACGCGACGACGGTGATGACGCGATGTCCTTCCCGTACGGCGGCGTAGACGGCGAACAGGAACGCGACGGCGGGTACGTCGAAGCCGGCCGCCTGGTATCCGGCCGCGCACAGCCCGGTGACGGCGAGCACGGGAACGGGGGCCCGGCGGCGCACGGCCAGCGCGAGGCCGCCGGACGCCAGCAGCGCGAAGCCGAGTGCCTCGGACGCGGCGGACGGGTGGTCCACCGACATCCCGGTGACCACCAGCGTCACCGCCACACCGACCGCGATCGCCCAGTCCCTCACACCGGCTCCGACACCGGCCCGTCCCCCGCTCATGGGCGCACCCTAGCCGGGCGCCGCGCCGGGCGAGTCCTGCGCGAGGAGGAGGCGCCGACTACCGCGTACGCAGCACCTCCGCCCCGGCCACGACATCCACGGCAGGAGGGGCGCCACCCCGGCGGCAGCGGAAAGTGCCTGCGCCCGCGGGACGACCGGGGGCCGGGCGGACGGGCATCGTCGAGGCACGCCCGGACGGAGGAGTCGGGGCACGTGGAACGGAAGAGGGGAACGCCATGAGCGCATCGGGGTCGGGAGAGGTACTGCTGCTGGCGGTGGCCGGCGGTGCCATCGGGGACGGCCGGACCGGGGCGGTCGTGGCGGCGGTGGTCGCCCTGATCAGCACGGCGATCGGCGGCCTGGCGCTGGCCCGCGCCACCGGCCGGTTCGGCTGGGGAGGCGGTGAGAGGAGCGGCGCTCGGGCGGGAACCGCGGTCGGAGCGGGCGCCCGGGCGGGGTCCGTGCGGGGCTGGGCGGTGGCGGCCCTGCTGGCGGGGTTGGCCGGGGTGGCCCTCGGCGCGCTGCACCTGGCCACGTCCAGCGGCGGGTTCGGCACCGGCAACGGCCGGGCGGGGGCCATCGTCGCCATGCTCATCGGGGCCGGCGGCATGGCCCTGGGCCGCTTGGCCCTCACCCGTGGCCGCCGCCGCAGCAGCACGGTGGCCACCGGCTGAGGGGCGGGGCGATCCCGCGCAAACCGTGGGCGGGCGCCCCCCGCCGCAACGGTCCGCCGCGCCCGTGGTGACCATGTGTCAAAAGGTGTGCCGTGCACACGCATGACCGCCCCTGCGCCCGCGCATGCGACGTCGGGCTGATCCACGCCCTCTCGCCAGTGCGCCCCATCCGCTCCACACTGGCCTGGGAAAGCCGTTACGGCGAAGGGGGACGTGTGATGCGGGACAGCCACCGGGGGGAGGCCGAACGGCTGTTGGTCCGGGCGGTCGAGGAGGAGGTCCGCAGGTCGGGTGGCCGTACCGACGGAGTCGTCCTGCTGGGGCGCGCACGGGCCGCGCTGGACACGATGGCGCAGAACGCGGCGGAGGAGTACGAGGCGTACACCCGCGCGCTGGACGAGTCGGAGGCCGGCCGGCTGACCTTCGGCCAGCGCTACGCGCGGGAGGGCTCCGGAACTCCCTTGCTGGTGGCGGCCGTCGCGGCCGGTACCGCAGTGGTCGCCGACCTGTCGTTCGGCGTCGACGCGGGCACCGCCGTGAGCACCGGCCTGATCGTCGGCGTCGCGAGCGCCGTGGCCACGGTCCTGAAGGTGACCGCCTCGCATCTGCCTGCCGCGCACCACCGCGCGGGCGCCCTTGGCCAGCCCGGAGGGCCTGAGCAGCTGCGGTTGCAGTGGCTGACGGCGCTGGAGGTGCGCGGGATACGCCCGTTCCTGGACCAACAACGTGTCCTGGCCGCCTCCACCGCGAAGAAGAAGGCGCCCCGGCTGCGGGGGGCCGACAAGAGCGCGGCGGCCCGTCGGCGCAACGTACTGGAGCAGTCGTTCGCCCAACTCCCGGAGGCGGACGACCGGTTCGCGGGCCGGCGAGCGGAGATGGCGAAGATCCGCCAGTGGGTGCAGGCGGCCCGCGCCGAGACCGAGACCCGGCCGACGGTGGTCGTACTGCACGGCGCGCCCGGCTCCGGACGCACCGCTCTCGCCGTCCGCGCCACCCACGACCTGCGCGACTACTTCCGCGGTGCCTGTGTGGTCGATCTGCGCGCCGACAGCCCGGGTGAGACCCCGCTGTCGACGCGGGACGCGCTGATGCATCTGCTGAACCGTCTCGGCGCGCCCCGCGAGCAGTTGCTCTTCCGTGAGCGCACCTCGCAGGACCAGCAGGTCAAGCGGCTGAGCGAGCTGTACCACCAGCATCTGACGGCGCTGCCGGTCACGATCGTCCTGGACGACGCCTCCGACCCCGAGCAGGTCCGCACACTCGTCCCCGAGCGCTCCGACAGCCTCGTCCTCGTCACCGCCCGCGCCCCGCTCGCGCTGCCCGCCGACCTCCCCGCCTGGGTGCACCAGCTCCCCGTCGAGGCGCTGGACGGCGACGGCACGCGGGAACTGCTGGGCACGGCGGCCCAGGACGCCTCGGCGCTGTCGGCCGGGGCGAACGAGGGCTCACCCGCGACGGCCGCCTCGAACTCGTACGACGTCGAATCCCTCTCCCGCATCCGGCATTTGTGCGGCGGGCTGCCGCTCGCGCTGCGCGTCGCCGGTTCGTCCCTCGGCCCGCGCACGCCGCGCCGGCTCGCCACGGACCTGGGCGCGTACGGCCCCGTCGAACCGGTCGAACGAGCACTGTGGCTGCGGTACACCGACCAGTCGGACCCGTCCCGGCGGCTGCTGCGCCGGCTGGCGCTGGCGGGCCGGGCCTCGCTGGGCGCGGCCGCAGCCGCCTCGCTGCTCGCCACGGACGAGACGGAGGCGACCCGCCATCTGACCGCACTGGCCCGCGCCGGTCTGATCGACCATGTGCACGGCAACCGCTACCGGCTGCACGACCTGGTGCGCGCGTTCGCCCAGGCCCGGCTGCTGGACGAGGAGGAGCCGAGCGAGCGGACGGCCGCGCAGGAACGGCTGATCGTCACGTACGCGGACCTCGCCGACTCGGTGCTCCGGCTGGTCGACGGCAACATGTCGACCCGCTCGGACCGCTTCGGCTCGCACGGTTTCGTGTCGCTGGACGAGGCGCTGCGCTGGCTGGACGACGAGACGAGCTTCATCACCTCCACGCTGCGGCACGCGGAGGGCGTGAACCAGGCGGCCGTACTGAGTCTGCTGGGCGCGCTGTGCGACTACTGCCTGCTGCGCGGCGACCTCTACCGCCTCGGTGAGCTGAGCGAGCTGGCCCAGTCGGTGGACCAGGGCCTGCTGACCCGCTCCGTCCAGTGGCGTACGGGCATCGCGGCCCGCCAGCTGGGCGAGCTGGACAAGGCCCGCACGACGCTGGCGTCGGTGGTCGACCTGTACCTGGAGACCAACCACGACGCGGGCGCCGCCCGGGCCCTGTGCTCCCTGGGCATCACCCTGCACCACCAGGGCAATCTGACCGAGGCGGCGGCCAAGCTCCACGAGGCCCTGGACATGCAGGCGGTCCCTCAGCTGGCGGCCGACCGCGCCTGGACGATGCACGCGCTGGCGGCGGTCGAACGCGACCGCTCCCGGCTCGCCGACTCGCTCGACCTGCTGACCCGCGCCCTCGTCATCCACCGTCAGCAGGAGTCCCTGCACGGCGAGGGATGGGCGCACTTCCAGCTCGGCCAGCTGCTGCTGCGCATGGGCGACGTTCCGCGCGCGGAGGGCGAACTCCGCACCGCGCTCGACCTGTTCGGCCGTACCCGGGACCCGCGGGGTCAGGCCTGGAGCATGACGCAGCTCGCCCGTGCGCGCCTCGTCGCCGGTGATCCCTCCGCCGCTGTCGACGGCCTCCGTCAGGCCCTCACCCACCACCGCGACAACGAGGACGCCCGCGGTGAGGCGTGGACCGGCTACTACCTGGGCCAGTCCCTGGAGGAGACGGGCAACCTCGACCAGGCGGTCAGGGAGCTGGAACGGTCGCGGACGATGTTCTCGCGGATGCGTGACGTGTACGGCCTGGCCTGCGCCCGGCACCACTCGGCGCGGGTCACCCGGGACCAGCGTGCCGTCCAGACGGGCTCACTGCGCAACTCGGGCTTCGCCCGCCAGCTGCTGGTCGACGCCCGGGCCGACTTCCAGCGCATCGGCGTCGCCCACGGCGAGGCCTGGACCTGCCTGGAACTGGCGGTCGTGGACGCCGGCAACGCCCGTACCCCGCAGGCCCTCGCCCTCTGCGACGAGGCCGCGCGGCTCTTCGCCTCCTACGGCGACCGCCGCGGCGAGGACTGGGCCCGCTTCCTGCGCTGCACGATGCTCCCGTACGGCGCCCCCGGCGGCGTCGAGATCGGCACGGCCGTGGCCCAGGAGGAACTCGCCCAGCTCTCCCGCACGCCTCACCCCCTGCGCGACGAGAAGCTCACCGAGTACATCGAGGCCTACGAGCTCCTCCTCGAACGCGGCGTGAACCTGGAGGCCGGCTGGCGCGCCTGGACCCTCGGCATGGTCCCGAACCGTCACGCCCGCGAGGTGATGGGGGTGGCGGTGGCAGCGGGGCAGGGGTGAGACGGGCCGACGCCCGCGGGGCGGCGTGCCCTCAGCGGTGGCCCGCAGCTCGGCGTGCCCTCAGCGGTGACCCGCAGCTCCGTGTGCCCTCCCCGGCGGCCCGCAGCTCCGTGTGCCCTCCCCGGCGGCCCGCAGCTCCGTGTGCCCTCCCCGGCGGCCCGCAGCTCCGTGTGCCCTCCCCGGCGGCCCGCAGCTCCGTGTGCCCTCCCCGGCGGCCCACAGCTCCGTGCGCCCTCCCCGGCGGCCCGCAGCTCCGTGCGCCCTCCCCGGCGGCCCGCAGC
>NZ_JBVIDX010000019.1:0-167891 GCF_055572155.1 Streptomyces sp. NPDC030814 | reverse complement strand
TGTCGCAATCCACACCAGGCCAGAAGGCCCTCACCCATTTCAAGATCGGTCAGCCGTGAGCCCTGTCACCGTCCACAACCTCCCGGGACAGAACAGCTAGCGCGTCCACCAGGCGGCCGACGCGTCGCGCAGGGTGTTCGTACCGCAGTGGATCTCGCCCATGCCCAAGTGGTACGTCTCCCAGTCGTCGATGTACGACACCTGCATGCCGGCGGCGGTGTACGCGGCCGTCACCGCCTCGGTGAAGATGTCCTTGCCGCCGATGACGGGGCCCCACTGGCGCGGCGCCAGGTAGTGGGTGCGGCCGAGGACGATGCCGTTGACGGCGCCGGGAACGTAGGCGCTGGTCATGACGGGCGGGGCCGGGGCCGCGGGGCTGCCGACGGCGCCGTCCGCCGACGGGGCGGGGCTGCCCGGCGTGGCCCGGTCGAGCTCCCGCTGCTGGCCGTGCTCGCGGGCCACCTCGGGAAGTTCGGCACCCGCGCCGAGGCGGCTCAGCCGGGGGAGGCGCAGCTTCTCGTCACCCGACTCGCCCCGCTGCTCCCGGCCCTGGGTGAACAGGGCCGGGACGCGCACCACCTCGGCGTCCGTGACGCCCGTCTCGCGCTTGAGGATCGCGAGGTTCGCCTCGATGCGGCGCGTGGCGAGGTTGTTGTCGGAGATCAGCGTCTTGGAGGCGAGCGCCTGGTTGATCGTCTCCCGGGGACCGCCCGGCACCGAGAACATCCGCTTGGAGCCGTGACCGGCGCTCTTGGCGTCCCGCAGCAGCCGCAGACCCGCCTCGGGGTCGGCGATGGCGAGCTTCCAGCCGCGCGGGGTGTCGGCGGGCAGGAACTGCACGAACTCGTCGACGTGGCCCACGTGCAGCCAGGAGGTGTCCAGGAACAGCGGGTCCTGAAGGCCCTGCGACTTCAGGAACGTCCGCATCACCTTGGCCGGCTTGGAGCCGACGTCGGGGCGGTGGCCCATGATGATCCGGCCCGCGGGGAAGGAACGGTCGCCGTGGGCGTAGGGCGGAATGGTCTCCACGTTGCCCATGGAGTTGAGCGTCCACTCCTCGGACGGGCGGGCGCCGGTCACCTGCACGGCACCGACGTTCGGGCCGCGCATTTTCTCGAAGAGCTCCCGGCCCGCCTCGCGGTCCATCTGCGCCGAGCGCAGCATCACCCGCATGACCTGCCGCTGGCCGTCCGCGCCGGTCATGCTGACGTAGCCGGGCTCCACGAAGTCCTGGGCCCAGACGTCCTGGTACTTGGTGAACTCGATCGTCGGCTTGGTGATGCCGGCGGCCCGCGCCTCCTTGGCCAGGCCCTCGCGGAAGGCGCGGTTGAGCTTGGCGTAGTCGTCGGTGCCGGGGATCTTGGTGACCAGCATCTGCTGCGCGTTCTGCAGGTGGTGGTGGGTGAGGACCGGCGCCACGCGGAGGGTGACCGTGTCGGAGGAGGTGCCGGCGGAGGACTTCACGGTCAGCCGGATCCGGGCGGTGCCGTCCCACTTGGCGGTGTCCCGGATGACGTCCCGCGCCTCGACGCCGAACTCCACGCCCGCGCGCAGCTCGGCGCGGGTCAGCCGGGTCTTCGCGGTGACGGGCACCCATGTGTCGGCCCGCTTGACGAACACCCGGGCCTTGTCGGCGCCGGCGGTCACCTTCACGGTGCCCTGCGCGCCGGCCGGCAGGCTCCTCATCGGCACGGACCGGATCCGCGCCAGGTCGGCGGCGTCGGCCGTGCCGTTCACCTTGGTGTCGGAGGCGTCGTTGCAGGCGGCCAGCTTGGCGTCGGACAGCGGCTTGCCGCCCGCACCCTTGGTGGGGCAGCGCTTGGTGTCGTCGTCGATGTTGGGCAGCATCAGCGCGCCCCGGCCGACGGTCCAGCCGTTCTCCCCGGCGGTGTCCGTGGTACCGGTGAGGTCGACCTGACCGTCCCGGTTCGCGTCCACCCGCAGATCGGTCGGCGGTGCCCCGTCCGCGAAGGCGACGGGTGCCGCGAGCGACGGTACGGCGAGCAGGGTGCCGGAGACGGCGAGCACGGCTATCGCACGCCGTGCGGGGCGGGTGAGGGCGGATCTCGGTGAACGCGTGGGCACAGGGCGTCCCTTCAGCGACGGGGGTGGTCGTCACAGAAGAGGGCCGAACCGGCGAATCAGTTCCCTGTGCGCCGTCTGTGCGCCGAGTGATCTACTCCACTGCGCGGATCCGCCCCACGAACACCGCCCCCGCCAGCCCGATCACCGCCGCCACGAGGTACAGCGTCCGATAGCCGCCGAGGTACGTCACGATCGGCGCGGCGAGCACCGGCGCGGCCACCTGGGGAAGGGAGTTGGCGATGTTGATGACACCGAGGTCCTTGCCCCGGTCGCGGGCCCTGGGCAGGACGTCGGTCATGAGGGCGAAGTCGACGGAGGCGAACACGCCGAAGCCGAGCCCGAGGAGCGCCGAGGCGACGATCGTGCCGGGCCAGGTCGGCCAGAGCGCGATCAGCCCCGTGGCGGCCGCCATCAGCATGCCCGACCAGTACACGAACGGCTTGCGGCGTCCCACCCGGTCCGACCACACCCCGGCGACCACCACCGTCGCCAGCAGCGTCGCCGCGTTCACCGCCGTCAGGATCAGCACCCCCTGCTCGGGGTCGGGGTACCGGACGCGGTCCCGCAGGTAGAAGAGCAGGTAGAGCAGGCCGATGCTGTTGCTCAGGTTCACCAGGAAACGCGTCAGCCACGCCCAGGCGAAGTCCGGGTGCCGGCGCGGACTCAGCCAGAAACCGGCGAGGAAGCCCCGCCACGACCACACCGGCCGGTCCGTCACCGGCAGCCGCGGGTCGGGGTGGCCCAGCACGTACGGCAACACGCCCGCCAGCGTGAACACCGCGCACGCCGCGTACCCCGTGCCCACACCCCCGCCCAGTGTCGCCAGCCCTGTGCCGGCGACCACGCCCAGGATCTGAGCGGCACCCAACCAGCCGCCCACCGAGCCGCGTTGGAGCCGCGGCACCCGGTCCGGCACCGCCGCGGTGACCGCCGCCCAGGACGCGTTGAGCGTCAGCTGGACCAGACACCAGCCGGCCGCCAGCGTCCACAGCCCGCCCGCGCCCGCGAGGAGCAGCAACGCCACCGCTCCGCCCGCCGAGCCCGCCACGATCCATGGGGTACGGCGTCCCCGGCGGGACGTCGTACGGTCCGACAGCGCGCCGAACAGCGGTGTGGCGACCAGGGAGACGACCGCGCCGGCGCCCGTCACCCAGGCCAGCATCGTCTCCTTCGACATGCCGGCACCCGGCGCGAAGTCCTCCGCCTGGGAGGCCAGCAGGATCTGCAGCGGGCCGTACCAGCCCACCCAGATGGCGGCGTTGGCCAGGGCCAGCGTGGCGGTCCAGCCTGCGCCGACCCGTGCGACGGGTTCGGCGAGGGCGTCGACCGGCTGTGTCGTCGTCATGCCCGGCGCTGCGCTCTGAGCAGGTCCCGGTACCACCCGTACGACGCCTTGGGCGTGCGCTCAAGCGTCTCGTAGTCGACGTGCACGAGTCCGAACCGGCGGGCGTATCCCTCCGCCCACTCGAAGTTGTCGAGCAGCGACCACACGAAGTACCCGCGGACGTCGACGCCCGCCTCCACGGCCCGGTGCAATGCCCGGACATGGCCGTCGAGGTAGGCGATGCGCTCCTGGTCGTCGACTCCCTCGTACGAGCAGCCGTTCTCGGTGATGACCACGGGCGGCAGCCGGTCGCCGTAGCGCTCCCGGAAGCCGGTGAGGAGGTCCGTCAGGCCCGACGGCACGACCGGCCAGCCGAAGTCCGTCGTCGGAACACCCTCGATCTCCTTCACGGTGAAGGGAAGTTCGGCGGGGATCGTCACGCCGCCGAACTCGATGTCCGTGCCCTCGGGGGCGCCCACCCGGGTCGGCGCGTAGTAGTTGATCCCGTACCAGTCGATCGGTTCGGCGATCACCTTCAGGTCCGCCGACACGTCGTCGCCGGGCATCAGCTCGCCGATGCCGTCCGGGTACTCGCCGAGCAGTACCGGTTCCGCGAACAGCCGGTTCAGCAGCAGGTCGTAGAAGGCTGCCGCCTCCACGTCCTGCTGTTCCCCGGACGCGGCCCACGTCGGTCCGTGCGAGTTGGCGATGCCGATGTCCGAGGCCCCGGCCGCGCGCAGCGCCCGTACGGCCAGACCGTGGCCCAGCAGCTGGTGGTGGGCGGCGGGGAGGGCGTCGAACATCAGCTGCTTGCCCGGCGCGTGGGTGCCCAGCGCGTGGCCCAGCAGGGTGTGCTCGGCGGGCTCGTTGAGGGTGATCCACTTGGTGACCCGGTCACCGAGGCGGGCGGCGACGACGGCGACGTACTCGGCGAACCGCTCGGCGGTCTCCCGGTTCAGCCAGCCGCCCGCCTCCTGCAGCGACAGCGGCAGGTCCCAGTGGAAGAGGGTCGGCACCGGCCGTACGCCCGCACCGGCCAGCTCGTCCACCAGCCGGTCGTAGAAGTCGAGTCCGCCGGGTGAGTTCACCCGGGGCCAGGACACCGAGAAGCGGTACGCGTCCACGCCCAGCTCGCGCAGGAGGGCCACGTCCTGCGGGTAGCGGTGGAAGTGGTCGCAGGCCACCGCCGCGTTCGAGCCGTCCTTGATGCGGCCCTCCTCGGCCGTGAAGGCATCCCACACGGAGGGCTCGCGCTGGTCCGCTGCACCCTCGATCTGGTGCGCGGAGGTCGAGACGCCCCACAGGAAGCCGGCCGGGAACTGGGGGATCGGGTTCGTCGCCATGCGCGGATCATCCGTACCACGGGTAACGGAAGTCAACGGCCCAGAGACAATGCCCTGTTACCGCCCGGTATCAAAGGGGTGAGGGACTCATGCCCCTTCCTTGAGCACCCTTCTGATCAGCTCCCGCTGCGCCTCCGTCAGCCCGGGGTCCGCGCAGTGGACGGTCCGCCCGTCGACCGTGATCTCGTACGAGAACCCGTCCGGCACTCCCGGCCCAGCCGCGCCCCGGCCGTCGGCGAGTGCGCCCTCGGCCAGAGCGCGCCAGTCCCGGGCATCGGGCCGCCCGGCGGTGTCCACCACCGCGTGCCGCTCGATGCCCGCGAAACCACCCGTGCGCCGCACCTCAATCCGCATGGGTCATGTCTAGTACGGAACTACAGCGTGCGCACGCCCACCTGCTCCCAGGCCTTCAGCACGGCCGTCAGTTCGTCGCCCTGCCCGTACCGCTCCTTCGTGGCCTTCACCGTCAGCGTCGCGAAGTCCACGAACAGCGCCTGCTGCTTGAGTTCGCCGCCGGTCAGGACGTCGTACCAGATCTGCCCGGCCCGCTCCCAGGCATAGCCGCCGAGCGCGGTGGCCGCCAGGTAGAACGCGTGGTCGGGGATCCCGGAGTTGATGTGCACGCCGCCGTTGTCGCGGCCCGTGCGGACGTAGCCGTCCATCGTCGCCGGCTGCGGGTCCTTGCCGAGGACGTCGTCGTCGTACGCCGTGCCGGGGGCCTTCATCGAGCGCAGTGCGACCCCCGTGACGCGCGGGGCGAGCAGGCCCGCCCCGATCAGCCAGTCCGCCTCGGCGGCGGTCTGGCCCAGCGTGTACTGCTTGATCAGGGCACCGAAGACGTCCGACATGGACTCGTTGAGGGCGCCCGGCTGGCCGAAGTACGTCAGGTTCGCCGAGTACTGCGTCAGGCCGTGGCTGAGTTCGTGGCCGATGACGTCGACCGGGATGGTGAAGTCGAGGAAGATCTCACCGTCACCGTCGCCGAACACCATCTGCTCGCCGTTCCAGAAGGCGTTGTTGTAGTCGCGGTCGTAGTGCACGGTCGCGTCCAGCGGCAGCCCGTTGCCGTCGATCGAGTCGTGTCCGTACGCCTTGAGCAGCAGCTCGAACGTCGCCCCCAGGCCCGCGTAGGCGCGGTTGACCGTGGCGTCCCCGCCGGGCTCGTCGCCCTCGCCGCGCACCTTGCGGCCGGGGAGGTCCGTGCCGTGCTCGGCGTCGTGGATGGTGCGGTGGGGCTTGCCGGCCTCGGCGTCCGCGGGCGCGGCGATGGCCGGGGCGCCGATGACCGTGGTCAGCCGGCGGCGGGTGCGTTCGAGCGCGTCGCGCTCCAGGGTGCGGCGGGCCGCGCCGGAGAGCGCGGAGTCCTCGGCCTGGGCGAGCTTGTCGAGGACGTGGGGCGGTACGACTGTGCAGAAGACGGGCTCTTGGCCCCCGTTGGTCGTCATGTTTCGCACGATCGCACTCCGTTAGGGGTGTGTCACTAGGGGCAACCTTGATTGGTGAAATATGGCCGTATGGGTTGCGTTTCGTCATCGTCGTGTTACGGAGGGTGTCGGTCGGCCTGTGGGTCGGTGTGGCTGGTCGCGCAGCCCCCGCACGCCGCTTCATGGTGGACCGGTGTGGCCTTGCGCACCTTTTGTCCCGGTTGCTTCCTTGGTCCCGCATACTGATACGACCCCGCGCGACAGAAGAGACTCGGCTACGCTGCTCCGCATCATGCGTTTCGGGCTGCTTCTCCTTAGCTGCCGCGGCGAGGGCCTGTAGTCGAGGCCGACCCCCTCCCCGCGGTGCTCTGGCGTTGCGTTGTCGGCCGTCCTTTCGGACCATCGAGGAGCCCACGCATCATGGCGAACCGCCAGCAGCCCACGTCCATGCCGATCCACAAGTACGGGCAGTACGAGCAGGTCGACATCCCCGACCGCACCTGGCCGGACAACCGGATCACCGTCGCCCCCCGCTGGCTCTCCACCGACCTGCGCGACGGCAACCAGTCCCTGATCGACCCGATGTCGCCCGAGCGCAAGCGCCGGATGTTCGACCAACTGGTCAAGATGGGCTACAAGGAGATCGAGGTCGGCTTCCCGGCGTCGGGGCAGACCGACTTCGACTTCGTACGGTCGATCATCGAGGAGCCGGGCGCCATCCCGGACGACGTCACGATCTCCGTACTGACCCAGGCCCGTGAGGACCTGATCGAGCGGACCGTGGAGTCGCTGAAGGGCGCCAAGCGGGCCACCGTGCACCTGTACAACGCCACCGCCCCCGTCTTCCGCCGCGTGGTGTTCCGCGGCTCCAAGGACGACATCAAGCAGATCGCCGTCGACGGCACGCGGCTGGTCATGGAGTACGCCGAGAAGCTGCTGGGCCCCGAGACTGCTGGTACGACGTTTGGCTACCAGTACAGCCCCGAGATCTTCACCGACACCGAGCTGGACTTCGCGCTGGAGGTCTGCGAGGCGGTCATGGATGTGTGGCAGCCCGGACCGGGCCGCGAGATCATCCTCAACCTGCCCGCCACCGTGGAGCGTTCGACGCCGTCCACGCACGCGGACCGCTTCGAGTGGATGGGCCGCAACCTGTCCCGCCGCGAGCACGTCTGCCTGTCGATCCACCCGCACAACGACCGCGGTACGGCCGTCGCCGCCGCCGAGCTGGCGCTGATGGCCGGCGCCGACCGCGTCGAGGGCTGTCTGTTCGGGCAGGGCGAGCGCACCGGCAACGTCGACCTGGTCACCCTGGGCATGAACCTGTTCTCCCAGGGTGTCGACCCGCAGATCGACTTCTCCGACATCGACGAGATCCGCCGCGTGTGGGAGTACTGCAACCAGATGGAGGTCCACCCGCGCCACCCGTACGTGGGCGACCTGGTCTACACGTCCTTCTCCGGCTCCCACCAGGACGCCATCAAGAAGGGCTTCGACGCGATGGAGGCCGACGCGGCCGCCAAGGGCGTCACCGTCGACGACATCGAGTGGGCGGTCCCCTACCTGCCGATCGACCCCAAGGACGTCGGCCGCTCCTACGAGGCCGTCATCCGCGTCAACTCGCAGTCCGGCAAGGGCGGTATCGCGTACGTCCTGAAGAACGACCACAAGCTGGACCTGCCGCGCAGGATGCAGATCGAGTTCTCCAAGATCATTCAGGCGAAGACGGACGCCGAGGGCGGCGAGGTCACCGGCGCCGACATCTGGGCGGTCTTCCAGGACGAGTACCTGCCGAACCCGGACAACCCCTGGGGCCGCATCCAGGTCCGCAACAACCAGTCGACCACCGACAAGGACGGTGTGGACACGCTGACCGTGGAGGCCGAGGTCGACGGCGCGCAGACCACCCTGGTCGGCACCGGCAACGGCCCGATCTCCGCGTTCTTCGACGCGCTGCAGGGCATCGGCGTCGACGCCAGGCTGCTGGACTACCAGGAGCACACGATGAGCGAGGGCGCCTCCGCGCAGGCCGCCTCTTACATCGAGGTCGCCATCGACGGCAAGGTCATGTGGGGCATCGGAATCGACGCGAACACGACGCGAGCCTCCCTGAAGGCCGTCGTCTCGGCCGTCAACCGCGCGACGCGCTGACCAGCCTCACCGGTGGTTTGCAGGCCCCGTTCGCCGAATTCCGGCGGACGGGGCCCGTCGTTTACCGGCCAAACCCTGTGGAGGTCACGGGAAGGCATCGTCCGGAGTACTGACTCCGCCTTGCCGATGTGGCTAACATCACGCAAGCGCGGCGACGTTGCCGTGGAGTTACGGAGGTGCGACGTGCTGCCAGGACGGGGACCAATCGGCCGTGCCGCCGAACTCTCGCGCGGCGGACCGGCCGGACGCGGTGGTCCGACCGGAGGTGCCGCGCGGCTCTCGCGCCTCCTGGGCACCCGGATCGCGTGGACCGGCGTCGGAGACGGCGAGTTCTTCTGCCCCGGCTGCGGAGGCGACCGCAACTACCAGCGCCTCACCGGACGCCGCCGCTTCACCCTCCTCGGCGTCCCCGTGCTGCCGCGCGGCGAGACCGGCCCGGTCGTGGAGTGTGCGGCCTGCCGCCACCACTACGGCACGGAGGTCCTCGACCACCCCACCACCGTCCGCCTCTCGGCGATGCTCCGCGACGCCGTCCACACCGTCGCGCTGGCCGTCCTCGCGGCCGGCGGTACCCGCACCCGTACGTCCCTGAGCGTCGCCGCCGGCGCCGTGCGCTCCGCCGGCTTCGACGACTGCACCGAGGAACAGCTCGACGCCCTCGTCGAGGCCCTGGCCGCCGACACGGGCCGCCTCTTCGGGGAACCCTGCGGTGCGGCCGGGCTGTCCATAGAGCTCCACGAGGCCCTCGACCCGCTCGCCCCCCACCTCGCCCCCGCGGGCCGGGAGGCGATCCTCCTCCAGGGCGCCCGGATCGCCCTGGCGGACGGGCCCTACACACCCGCCGAGCGGGACGTCCTCTCCACGGTCGGGGCGGCGCTCACCATCGGCGGGGACGAGGTGGAACGGCTGCTGGCGGCGGCCCGGACACCGTCCTGACGCCCACCTGGGAATCCAGCCCAGGGGCGCACTCCGTACTGGGGCGTGAACGATCAGGGAGTGGGCGATTCCGTTCACCCATGCGCATTTTTCGATCGCGCAGATGCTTCATGCGCTGTGCACCCACATCCCCATGCGCTTGATGGGACCGGTGACGGCAACGGAGAGTTGAGGTACGTCGCTCCCCGTACTGGAGGTCCCGGTGCCCAAAGTCGACACGGTTCCCGTCGCCGCGGGAGCCCTTCCGCTCATAGGCCACGCGGGACGGCTGGCGCGCGACCGTCTCGGCTTCCTGGAGGAGATACGCGCGCTCGGGCCCGTCGTCCGCATAAGACTGGGGCGCGCGACCGCGTACGTCGTCCACACCCCCGAACTCGTCCAGCGGATGCAGGTCGCCGGCGACGGCATGGAGTTCGACAAGGGCGGCCCCTTCTTCGACCAGGCCGCCCGCATCGTGGGCGACGGGCTCTCCACCGCCACCGCCGAACCCCACCGCCCGATGCGCGCCCGGCTGCGCCCCGTCTTCACCCGGCGACAGGTCGCCCACCACACCGAGCGGTTCCGCGACTGCGCGGACGAACTCTCCGCGCAGTGGCGACCGGGCCTGGTGATCGACGCGTACACGGAGATGAAGCGCTTCGCCGTCGCCGTCCTGGCCCGCACCCTGTTCCTCGCCCCCGGCGACCGGCACACCGTCGAAGTCGTCCAGCGCAACGCGCCGCTGATGCTCTCCGCCCTTGCGCACCGCATGACGGTGCCGGGCAGCCACCTCCTGCCCACCGCCGAGAACGTGCGCTACGCGCGTGCCGCCCGCGAGACCCGCTCCGCCGTCGGCGCGATGGTCCGCCGGCGGCTGAGGGACACCGCCGACCACGGCGACCTGGTGTCGGCGCTGGTACCGCCGGGCCACCCGCACACCGGCACCGAACGGGACGTCTACGACCAGGTCATCACCTTCTTCATCGCCGGCACCGAGACCGTCGCGTCCCTGCTGGCCTGGACCCTGCACCTGCTGAGCGAGCACCCCCGGGAGTACGAGCGGGTGGAGGCCGAACTCGGCGAGGTGCTCGGCGACCGGCCCGTCACCTACCAGGATTTACCCCGGCTGACCCACCTGAGGCAGGTGCTGAACGAGTCACTGCGGCTGCACCCTCCCGTCTGGCTCCTCAGCCGCGTCACCCTCGTCGACACCGAACTGGGCGGCCACCCGCTGCCCGCCGGGGCGGGAGTCCTGTTCAGCCCCTACACCCTCCACCGCGACCCGGACGTCTTCACCGAGCCGGACCGGTTCGACCCCGGCCGCTGGGACGAGGGGAGGGTCGGGCGCCGGCAGCGCGAGGCGTTCATCCCCTTCGGAGCGGGTCCCCGCCGGTGCATCGGCGACAACTTCGGGTTCGCCGAGGCGCAGGTGGCCCTCGCGGTGCTCCTGCGCCGATGGCGCATCCGGCGGCAGCCGGGCGCCCGCCCCGAGCCACTGCTGCGGATGACCATGCGGCCGAAGGGGGTCCGGCTGGTCCTCGACCAGCGGAAGGGCTGAGCCGTCGCCACCCGGCGCACCCACGGCCGGGCTGGTCCCCTGGCAGCACGCCCGGTACTCCCCGGGGAGCAGCCCGCCCCCGGTGCCGCCCGTGGCACGTCCGCACTGCACCCACGGTGCCGCACCGGACTTTCACGCCCCCGGGTCGCCGTCGGGGCCGGCGGCGACACTGCGCGACTGTCAGCGGCCCCCTACAGCAGTCCCGCCGCCGCAAGGAACTTGCCCACCCTCGCGACCTCGTCGTCCGACAGCGGCACCTGGGGCTTGGCCGTGGCCGGACAGGCGATGACGCCGCGCAGGTGCAGGGCCGCCTTGAAGGCGCCCAGAGCCGAGGAGCTGGGGCCCATGCGGTGCGGGTCGCCGGCGTGGACCATGCCGAAGAGCGCGCACAGCCGCTCCTGTTCGGCGCGCGCCCGGTCCCGGTCGCCCGCCCGGTACAGACGGTGGAGGCGCACGTAGCCGGCGGGGTCGACGTTGGCCAGGCCGGGGACCGCGCCGTCCGCGCCCATGGCGAGCGCCGAGTCGACGAGCAGCTCGGAACCGGTGAGCACGGCGAAGCCGACGACGCGGGCGTCGTCGCGGGCGCCCGTGACGACCGTGCGGAACCCGGCCAGATCCCCGCTGGAGTCCTTCAGCCCGGCGATGACCCCGTCGGCCGCCAGCTCCAGCACCACCTCGGCGGGCAGCTTGGTGTGGACGGCGGCCGGGATGTCGTACGCGAGGACGGGAACCGGGGAGCCGGAGGCGAGCAGGCGGTAGTGGCGGGAGATCTCCGCCGGGTGGGTGCCCGCGTAGAAGGGCGCGGTCGCCACGACGGCCTCCGCGCCCGCCGCCGTCACGGCCCGCACGTGGTCGAGGACGCGGGGCGTCGTCATGTCGATCGCCCCGGCCAGCACGGGGAGCTGACCACCGATGTGCCCGACCACCGTCTCCACCACCGTCCGCCGCTGCGCGTCCGTCAGGAACGCCGCCTCCGACGACGACCCCAGCACGAACAGTGCGTCCACACCGCCCGCCACGAGATGGTCGACCAGGCGGACGAGTGAGGGGACGTCCACCTCGCGGTCCGGTGTCAGGGGGGTGCAGACGGGCGGGATGACACCGGTCAGCGGGGCGGGGACGGTCATGGCTGCTCCCTAGGTATCTGGTACGGCGCGCTCCTGTCCGGCCATGGCGGTGGCCGGGGACACGGACGCCGGCCGGGACGCGGCCTCGGCGACCAGGTCCCGTGTCGACTCCGTCTCCTCCACAGGATGGTGGCAGCGGAAGCGGTGTCCGGGGGCCGACGCGGCCGTGAAACCCGGCATCACCTCCGCGCACACCTCGTCCGCCCTCCAGCAGCGGGTACGGAACGGGCAGCCGCTCGGCGGCCGCGTGGCCGACGGCACCGGACCGACCAGCGGGATCGGGTCGATCGGATCCAGCAGCCCCGGCGTCGCCGAGAACAGCGCACGCGTGTACGGGTGCCGCGAACGGCCGGTGACGGCGTCGGCCGGCGACTCCTCAACGATCCGCCCCAGATACATGGTGATCACCCGGTCGCTCATCCGCCGCACCGTCTGGATGTCGTGCGACACGAAGACCAGCGCCAGTCCGAGCCGCTCCTTCAGGTCGAGCAGGAGGTTCAGGATCTGCGCGCGCACCGACACGTCCAGCGCGCTCGTCGGTTCGTCCGCCACGACGAGATCGGGGTCGAGGGCGAGCGCGCGGGCGATCGCGACCCGCTGGCGCTGCCCGCCCGACAGCCGGCCCGGCAGCCCGTCGGCCAGCACGGCGGGCAGACCGACCAGCGCCATCAACTCCTCCACGCGCTCCTCGCGTTCGCCGGGCGTGCCGCGCCCGTGCACATCGAGCGGGTCGCGGAGGATCCGGCGGACGGTCAGCCGGCGGTTCAGGGCCGTGGACGGATCCTGGAAGATCATGCCGCTGCCCCCACCCACGGTCACCCGGCGCTCGGCCGGCGTCATGGACCACAGGTCCCGCCCCCGGAAGGAGACCGTCCCGGCCGTCGGCCGCTGCACCCCCACCAGCAGCCGCGCCAGCGTCGACTTACCGCACCCCGACTCGCCCACCACGCCGACCGTCTCGCCGGGGGCGATCGCCAGATCGGCGCCGGTCAGGGCGTACACCCGGTCCCGGGTGAAGAGGCCGCCGCCGCGCGTCCTGTGGACGACATGGGCGTCGGAGACCTGTACGAGTGCGCTGCTCACCGGGTCACCTCGTTCTCCGCCGCGGTCAGGTCCACCACCGGGTGGTGGCACGCCACCGTGTGGGTGCCGGGGCCCAGCAGGGCCGGGGCGGTCGTACGGCAGGCCTCGCTCGCGCGGAGGCAGCGGTCGGCGAAGCGGCAGCCCGCCGGGAAGTCGGCGGGGGAGGGGACGACCCCCCTGATCTGCGTCATCCGCTCCGCCCCCGACTCCAGCGACAGGACGCTGCCCAGCAGTCCGCGTGTGTAGGGATGGGCCGGTGACTCCACGAGGTCCGCCGTCACCCCCGTCTCGACGATCTGACCGCCGTACATCACGACCACCCGGTCCGTGACGTCCGCGACCAGCGCGAGATCGTGCGACACGAGGACGAGGGCGAAGCCCAGGTCCTCGCGCAGCCGCAGCAGCAGCTCGATGACCTGCGCCTGGACCGTCACGTCCAGGGCCGTGGTCGGCTCGTCGGCCACGATCAGCTTCGGGCCGCGGGACAGGGCGATGGCGATCAGCACGCGCTGGCGCTGGCCGCCGGAGAGTTCGTGCGGGTAGCTGCGGAGGGTGCGCCCCGGGTCGAGGCCGACCATCTCCAGGAGTTCGGCCGGGGTGCGCCCGCCGCCCCGCCGGACGACCTGCTTCAGCTGGGCGCGGATCGTCATCGCCGGGTTCAGCGACGACAGGGCGTCCTGGTAGACCATCGCCATCTCATGGCCGAGCAGCCGGCGCCGCACCCGCATCGGCTCGCCCACCAACTGGCGCTCACCGAACCGGACCCGGCCGCGCACCCGTGCCCCCTTCGGCTCCAGCCCCATCACGGTCAGCGCGGTCAGCGACTTGCCGCACCCCGACTCGCCGACCAGGCCCAGGACCTCACCGGCCCGGACCTCGAAGCTGATCCCGTCGACGATGTCCACGCCCCGGTGCCGCTGCTCGAAGCCGACCGCCAGGTCCTCCACGGCCAGTACCGGCCGCCCGGTGGGCAGGGGCCGCGCCCGCGCCCGCAGCCGCCGTGCCGCCTCGGCCAGCCCCGGCAGCTCCTCCTCCACGGCGGCCTCCAGGTGGTGCTCCTCCGAGTCCCCGGGGCCGGCCCCGGGGGCCGCCGGACGGTCCGGCTCGGGACTTCCGTCCCCCGCCGGGCGTTCCGCGTCCCGCCCCGCCGGCGCCGCCCACGCGTCGGAGACGCCCTCGGAGAGGATGTTGAGCGACAGCACGGTGACCAGCATCAGCAGACCCGGGAAGACGGTCGCCCACCAGCCGCCCGTGAGCACCATGTTCTTGCCGTCGGCGATGACGCTGCCCCACGACGGGTCCGGCGGGCGTACGCCCGCGCCGATGAAGGACAGGGACGCCTCGAAGACGATGGCCTCGGCGACCTGCACCGTGCAGAACACCAGCACCGGCGCGGCACAGTTGACGGCCACGTGCCGGATCACGATGTGCCGGGTGCGGGCCCCGATGACCCGTTCGGCGGTCACGTAGTCCTCGCCGTACTGGTCGAGGACATTGGCCCGTACGACCCGGGCCACCGGCGGGGTGAACAGGAAGGCGATCGCGCAGATCAGCACCTCGATGCCGCCGCCGAAGACCGCGACGAGCACGGCGGCGAGCGCGATGCCGGGGAACGCCATGACGACGTCGAGACAGCGCATCAGCGTCTCGTCGACCGCCTTGCGGGAGGTCGCGGCCACCGCCCCGACGAACGCCCCCACGACCAGGGCCAGCGCGGTGGCCCCGAGCCCGATCGCCAGCGACCAGCGGGCGCCGTACATCAGCCGGCTGAGGATGTCCCGGCCGAGACTGTCCTGGCCCATCCAGTGCTCGGCGGAGGGCGCGCCCGTGCCGCCGGCGAGGCTCTGCTGGTCGAGCGGGTCGTGCGGGGCGAGCAGCGGGGCGAGCAGGGCGGTCAGGACCACGACCGCGAGGAAGCACACGGCCACCCGGGAGAGGACCGGCAGCCCGCGCCAGGAGCGGAGCCGGACGCCGGGCCGGGACAGGGCGTCCGTCAGGCGTTTGCGCGTGGTCACCAGCAGGCCGAACATCAGCGCATCAGCTCGCATCCCTCAGTCGCGGGTTCACCAGCAGGTGGAGGACGTCGATGACGAGGTTGACGACGACGAAGCCCGCGGCCGTGGTCAGGACGACGCCCTGGACGACAGCCGGGTCGCCGTTCTTCACGGCGTCGATCATCAGCTTGCCCATGCCGGGCAGCGAGAAGATCGTCTCGATGACGACCGCGCCGCCCAGCAGATAGCCGACGCGCAGCCCGAGCACCGTGAGCGGGTTGATCAGCGCGTTGCGCAGGACGTTGCGGCCCACGACGACCCGCGGCGGCAGGCCGCTCCCGATCGCCGTCCGCACGTAGTCCTTGTCCAGCTCCTCCACCACGGCCGTCCGTACGATCCGGGTGAGCTGCGCGGCCACCGGCAGCGACAGGGCGAACGCGGGCAGCGTCATCGTCCGCAGCCACCCGGTGACGGAGTCGGCCGGGTTGACGTAACCGCCGGTCGGGAACCACCCCAGGTCCACGGCCAGGTACTGGATCATCAGCAGCGCCAGCCAGAAGCCGGGCGCGGCGACCCCGGTCAGCGACACGACCCGGATGATCTGGTCCGGCAGCCGGTCCCGGTGGATGGCCGCCGCGACCCCGCCGAGCAGCGCCAGCACCACCGCGATCCCCAGCCCCAGGAAGGTCAGCTGGAGGGTGAGCGGAAGGGCGGTGGTGACCTGCTCGACCACCGGGGCCCGGGTGAGCGCGCTGGTGCCCATGTCGCCGTGCAGCAGATCCCCGACGAAGCCCGCGTAGCGCACGGGCAGCGGGTCGAGGAGTCCGTTCTCCTCGCGGAACTCGTGCAGTTGCTCCGGCGTCGGATTGGCGCCCTGGAAGAACGCGGACGCCGGGTCGACGTCCGAGAACCGCATGACGACGAAGACGAACAGCACGATCCCGAGCAGGAGCGGGACCAGCAGGGCGATCCGCCGGAGCAGGATGCGCAGGACAGCGATCACGCTAGGCCCACTTGGCCTGGAGCAGGTTGATCCCCGGATAGGGCTGTGCCCTTATCCCCGACAGCCGCTTCGGATCCCATGCCGTCATCAGCTCGTTGTGCACCACCGGATAGAGCACGGCCTGTTCGGCGACGACGTCGACGCAGTCCTGGACCATCGCCTTCTTCCGGTCGGCGTCCGGCTCCCGTGTGGCCCGGTCCATGTCCTTGAAGAGCTTCTTGGCCACGGCGTCGTCGGCCCATCGCGCGTACTGCATCCACAGGTTCTGCGGCCCGTAGTTGTAACGCATGATCAGATCGGCGTCCAGGCCGAACTGGTTCGGGTTCGAGGCGGCGGCCACGACCTGGTAGTCCTGCTTCTGGTCCATCTTCGTGAACACGGCGGTGGTCTCCTGCGGCGAGAGCGTCGTCTCGACCCCGATCGCGTCCCAGGACGCCTTGATGGTCGGCAGACAGTCGACGATCCAGCTCACGTTGACCGCGAGGAGGTCGATCCTGAGCCCGCGTACGCCCGCCTCGGCCAGCAGCGCCTTCGCCTTCTCGGGGTCGTACCCGTACACCGTTTTCGCCGGCCGGTAGCTGGGATTCTCCTCGTTGAGGAAGGAACTCGCCGGTTTGCCGTGCCCCTTGAGGGCGACCTCGATCATCTTGTCGCGGTCGATGGCGTAGTGCAGGGCCTGCCGTACGCGGACGTCGTCGAAGGGCTTGTGCCGGGTGTTGAACATCAGGAAGAGGTTGTTCATGCCGGAGCCGCCCTGGACGGTCATCCCGCCCTTCTCCAGCTGCCCGATGTTGGCGTACGGGATGTTGTCGGCGATCTGCGCGCCCGCGCTCGCCCCGGAGATCTTCGCGACCCGGGGCGCCGCGTCCACGATGGTCAGCCAGTTCATCTTCTTGAACGCGGCCGGACGCGGCCCGTTGTAGTCGGCGTACGCCTCGAACGTCGTGTTGGACTTCGGGTGGTGGGCGGTCTGCCGGTACGGCCCCGACCCGATCGCCTTGCCCTTGATGGCCTCCTCCCAGGCGCCCGGCCGGGAGAAGACGTGCTTCGGCATGATCTTGGCCAGGGTCAGCCGGGAGATGCCGTCGGGGAAGGGGAACTTGAGGACCAGCTCGACGTTCCGCGCGTCGATCTTGCGGACCTCCTTCAGCCAGCTGGCGAAGAACCCCTTGGCGAGGGTCTGGGTGCCGGGGTCCAGGATCCGCTCGTAGACGAAGACCACGTCGTCGGCGGTGACCGGCCTGCCGTCGTGGAACGTGGCGCCGGCCCGCAGCTCGAACTTCCATGACGTGCCGCCCAGGTCGCCCGGCACGGCCGTGGCGAGCGCCGCGTACGGCTCGCGGGAGATGGGGTCGGTGTCGAGGAGCCCCTCGTAGATGTGGTGGTTGGCGGCCATGCAGAACGCGGACGCCGTCTGGGTCGGGTCCCAGCTGCCGTCGTTGCCGTAGCCGATGACGGCGGTCAGGGTGCCGTTGCGCCCGCCGCCCCCGCCGGTGTCGTTCGTGGACTCCGGCCCGGCCGAACAGGCGGCCAGCGCGGGGGAGAGGGCCACGGCCGCGCCCAGCGCGCCGGAGTGCTTCAGGAACGATCGTCGGGCCGGTGCCGGGGCGTCATGGGTCACATCGCGCACGGTTCCTCCACAGAGGCGGCGAGGGAGCGAAGCGGTGGGGGGCTCGATGACGGAGGTACGACGTCCTACGTCCTACAGGGGGCAGCGTGACCTTAGGAGCGCCGCCGAGGGCGGTCAAGGGATCGCACACGAATGGCGTACTTGCCAGAGGTTCGACCAATGGCGGGGCAAAGTCGTTGTGCCGCACGGGGGTTGAGGGGCCGTTGGCAGGGAGTTCGCCGGGGTGACCGCCTGTTGTTCATCCGGCGTTCTCCCGGCTGCCGCGCCCCCTTCCCGTCCGGAGGTGGCTCGTCGGAGGTCCGGCGAGCGTACGATGCGGCGCATGTCCCAGGAGAGCGGCGGCCGGCGCAGGCCCGAGCGGCGGGTGAGCGGCCAGGTCCAGCGCGAGGTGATGCAGCTGATCCTCGACCGGAAACTGCGGGCCGGGGCGCCGCTGCCCACCGAGGCGGAGCTGATGGAGGACCTCGGTGTCAGCCGCAACTCCGTCCGCGAGGCCCTCAAGGCGCTCCAGGCCCTCGACATAGTCGACATCCGGCACGGCTACGGCACCTATGTCGGCGAGGCGTCCCTGACACCCCTCGTCGACGGCCTGACCTTCCGCACGCTCGCCCGGCCCGACGGTGACACCGCGGCGCTCGCGGAGATCCTCCAGATCCGCGAGGTGCTGGAGGAGGGCCTCGTACGCCGGGTCGCGGGCACGCTCACCGAGGCGGAGCTGGACGCCCTCGCGGCCGTCGTCGACCGGATGGAGGCGGCCGGCCGGGCGGGCGAGCCCGTCGCCGAACTCGACCGCGCCTTCCACGAACTCCTCTACGCCTCCCTCGGCAACGCGCTCGTCCCCCAGCTGCTCGGCGCCTTCTGGACGGTCTTCCTGCGCGTCGCCGGGGCCCGCGGCTGGACCGACGACCCCGCCCCGGAGGTGACCGTCCGCCGCCACCGCGACATCGTCGCCGCCCTGCGCGCCCGCGACGTCGAGGGCGCCCAACGGGCGATGTCCGAGCACTTCCGCGGCGTCGAGGCGCGCGCGGCGACGGGTTCCGCGGAGCGGGCGGCGAGCCGCGACACGTAGTCCTACGCTGACGGGGTGACCGACCCGAACCAGCAGACGGACAGGGACCGCACCGCCGTCGACGGCACCGCCACCGACCGTTCCGGGCCCGCCCCGCGGACCGGTTCCCCCGGGACCGAGCCCTGGGACCCGGGTGCCGCCGGTGTGCTGCGGCTGCCCTCCGGGCGGCTGGTGCGCGGGCGGGGGCTCAGACATCCGCTGCCCGGCGGTCCGGTGCCGACGTACGCGGTGTATCTGCTCGGCAAGGAGCCGCCCGAGGTCCCCTGGAGGACACGCTGGTTGAGGTGGCCCGACTTCCGGCTGCCCGCCGACCGGGCGGAGGCGGCGGGGGTGTTCCGGGACGCCTGGGAACGGGCGGCCGGTGAGCGCGTCGAGCTCGCCTGCGGCGGCGGCCGGGGCCGGACCGGTACCGCGCTGGCCTGCCTGGCGGTCCTGGACGGCGTACCGCCCGAGGAGGCCGTCGCGTATGTGCGCCGGCACTACGACCGGCACGCGGTGGAGACCCCGTGGCAGCGGCGCTACGTACGACGCTTCGGGCGCTGACCGGCAGGGCCCCCGCGCGGCGGGCCGCTCCGCGCACGACGAGGCCCCCGCCGTCCCTGCCCGCCCCATCCGCAGGGTGCTGCCCGGGAACCCCCGCTACGGGGTTTGCCGCCGAGGCGGCAACAGGGGTTCGTGGTACAGCCCTCGGGGATGGGACGGGTAGGGACGGCGGGGGCGGGAGAGGGTCCTGGGCCCCCAGGTCCCCGGACCCTCCCGGCTACGGGCCGCCGAACTCGGCCGGCCCGTAGAGCGCGTGGGGTGCCCCGGTCATCAGCGCCCAGTAGCGGTCGCCGTACGACCAGTGCCACCACTCGGTGGGGTAGTTGACCAGGCCTGCCGTGGTGAGCGCCGCCGAGAGGATGCGGCGGTTGCCACGGGCCGCGTCGGAGATGTGCGGCGCGTCGGTGTAGCAGGCGTCGTCGCTCTCCTCGGGACTCGCGTCGACCCGGGTGCCCATGTCGAGCTCCTCCCCGGTGGCGGTGCACAGCGTCAGATCGACGGCCGCGCCCGCGACGTGCGGCCCGATCTCCGGCGGGGAGAGGGAACGGCTGGTCTGCTCGCGCAGGTACTCCGTGGGCCAGTCCGGGTTGGCGAGCCGCAACTCGGCCGCGTACGCCTCGAAGTACTCGATCTGCAGGGACAGCGGCCGGTACCCCTCGGTCACCAGCAGTCGCAGCCCGTCCGGCAGCAGCCTGGCGGCCCTGGCCAGCCGCCAGGCCACACCCTCCCGCAGGTGCGCGAACGCACCCTCGGCGTCGGCCTGGCGCCGGTCGACCATCACGAAGGGCAGCTCCCTCAGATCGACGAGGGGCTCACCGCAGTCCCGGACGGGGACACGGGCGACCTCGGGGTCGCTCATGAGGATGATCGAAGGCATGCGTCGTCTTCCACAGGGTCCACGAGTCCCGAGTGCTTCCTGGGGCTCGTACCGGAGATGTGATGCGGGGGGCGAGGCCGCGCCCCGGGGAGGGACCTGATCCCCTGATGTCCCTCCCCGGGGGCTTCCCCCCTTGAGTGGTGGTCTGTGGCCTGGCGACGGCGGTGCCCCCCGTCCGTTCTGCCGTTCTGATCCCACTGTGTTCATGTTCCCGCCGGTCCGTCCCCTGTGCGTTCCGGTGGGCCGACCGGCCGGGCGGTGGTCGCCCGGCCGATCCGTTGTTCCCCCGAGAACCACGAGGATGCCGGGCCCCGCTGGAAGTTCTCTGCAAGTCGGCCGCAAGCGAGTTCAAGCCGCGCCGAAGCAGCCGGCGTCCCCGGCGTCTCCCTGCCGTGACCTGCCCGCCGGGCTACGCCGTAGCCCCCGGCCACGGTTCGTACCGCTCCCGGGCCTCGCACGCCTCGAAGACCGCCATGGCCTCGGCGCGCAGCGCGGCGGCGCCCTCCGGGTCACCGAGGGCGGCGCGTACGGCGGACAGATTACGCAGGGCGCGGGCGCGGGGGAGGGGCAGGGCGAGGACGTCCCAGAGGGCGGCCGAGGCGGTCAGCAGCCGGTCGGCGTCCGCCGCCCGGCCCTCGGCGAAGGCGCACTCTCCCAGGGTGCGCAGCGTCAGCGCCTCGCCGAACCGGTCCTCGTGGACCCGGCAGACATCGAGGATCTCCCACAGCTCCGTCTCCGCCTCACGGGTGTGGCCCAGCCGCAGCCGTGCCTTGGCGCGGGCCCGCAGGGCGTACGCCGCCATGTGCGGGTCGCCGAGGGCGCGCAGGATCCGCAGCGCCTGTTCGGCCACGCGCGCGGCCTCCTCGTACGCGCCGAGCGAGCGGTGCACCAGGCTGAGCGTGCGCAGCGCCAGCGCCTCGCCGCGCCGGCTGCCGAGCCGCCGGTACGCCCGGAGCGACTCGTCGAGCAGCGGGAACGCCCCTTCCTGGTCGCCGAGTTCGAGCCGTACGGAACCGCCGTACCGGCAGGCCACCCCGACCCCGGTGTCGTCGCCGACCCGCCGGAAACCGTCGGCCGCGTCGGTCAACGCGCGTTCCGCCTCTCGGAGTTCCCCGACCTCACGGCAGGCGCTGCCGAGTCCGGCGAGCGCGGCGGAACGGCCCCGGACGTGGCCGAGTTCGGTGCAGATCCGCTCGGCGGTGCGGAAGTACTCCTGGGCCTCCGCGATCCGGTCCTGCTCGTACCGCAGCTGTCCGAGGCCGATGATCAGCAGGGCCTCGCCCGAGCGGTCCTCGGCGCGGCGGGCCGCGGCCAGCGCCGCGTCGTGGCTGCGCCACCAGGCGTCGAACCGGTTCTTGATGGCGAAGGAGGAGGAGCACAGGGCCGCAGCCGCCTCACAGGCGAGGGTGTGCAGGCCGAGGGCTGCCGCCCGCTCGACCGCCGAGGTGAGGGCGTCGGCTTCCGTGTCGAACCAGGAGAAGGGGTCCGCAAGAGCGAGGCGAGTGGTTCGGGCGCCCACGGGGCAGGGGCGGTTCGAGGGGTCGCGGCCGCCGGTCGAGTGCGGTGGTTCGCGCAGTTCCCCGCGCTCCTCGAGGGCGAAGCTCTGCCTGAGGACCACCGCGCCTGAAGGCGCCGCCTGCGTCACCCGGTCCATCAGCCACAGGCCGGCGGACAGTGCCCGGCCCACCGCCGCCGTGCGGTCCCCGGGCGGATCCTCCGTCTCGGCGCGCTCGGCGGCGTAGACGCGCACCAGGTCGTGGAGACGGTAGCGGGGCTGCCCGATCTGGTCGGTGCCGGGGCAGTCGATCAACTGGGCGTCGAGGAGCCGCTCCAGGATCTCCTCCGCCTCGTCCTCCGAGGTGTCGGCGAGCGCGGCCACCGTCCACACGGCGACATCGGCCGAGCCCAGCGTGGCGATGCGCCGCAGCACCCGGCGCGCGCACTCGTCCAGCGCCTGGTAACTGAGGCCCAGGCTGGCCCGTACCGCCAGGTCGCCGACCGCGAGCTCGTCGAGCCGGCGGTGTTCGTCGGCGAGGCGCGCGGCGAGCACGCTGGGCGTCCAGTGCCGGCGGGTCGCCAGCCGGGCGCCCGCGATCCGCAGTGCCAGCGGCAGCCCGCCGCACAGCTCGACGATGCGCCGGGCGGCGGCCTCCTCCCGGGGCTCGTCCGGGGTGCGTTCCGGGCCGGTCACCCGGGTCAGCAACTCCAGGCCGCGCACGTCGTCCAGCACGTCGAGGTCGGTGCGCCGGGCCCCGATCAGGCCGCCGAGCCGGGCCCGTGAGGTGACCAGCACCCCACAGGTCGCGCTGCCCGGCAGCAGCGGCCGGACCTGTGCCTCACCGTTCGCGTCGTCCAGCACCAGCAGGATCCGCCGCCCGGCGACGAGACTGCGGAACAGGTCGCCGCGCTCGGCGGTGTCCTCCGGCGGATCGGCGCCGAGGGCACGCAGCAGCCGGCCCAGCACCTCGGCGGGCGGTACGGGCTCACTGAATCCGTGGAGTTCGGCGTAGAGCTGCCCGTCGGGATACTCGCCCGCCACCCGGTGCGCGGCCTGCACGGCGAGCGCCGACTTCCCGACCCCGGCGGCCCCCGACACCACCACGACGGGCATCGCCTCCCGCTCCCCGGACAGTCCCCCGACGACCCCCGCCAGTTCCTCCTCACGCCCCGTGAAGTCGCCGATGGCGGGCGGCAGGAGGGACACGGTCCGGGGAACGGCGGCACCCCGCGCGGCGGTGGTGCCGGCTGCCAGCAGCTCCGGATCGGCCCGCAGGATCGCCTCGTACAGCCCGGTCAGTTCCGGGCCGGGGTCCAGCCCCAGCTCCTCGGCGAGGACCGCACGCGCCTGTGCGTAGACGGCGAGCGCGTCCGCCTGCCGGCCCAGCCGGTACAGCCCCAGCATCAGCTGCCCGCGCAGCCGCTCCCGTGTCGGATGCGCCCCCACCAACGCGGTCAGCTCGGTGACCAGTTCCGCCTCGTGGCCCCCGGCCTCCAGCTCGGCGGCGATTCGTTCCTCCAGTGCCGCCTGCCGGGCCTCCTCCAGCCGCCCGGCCTCACTCCTCAGCGCGTCACCGACGCCGCCGAGCGCGGGACCGCGCCACAGTGCCGCCGCGGACCGCAGCAGCAGCGCGGCGCCCTCGTGATCACCCCCGGCGGCGGCCAGCCGGCCTTCTGCCGTCAGCGCCTCGAACTCCACCAGGTCGACCCGCCCGACCCCCGGCCGCATCAGATACCCGGGCGGCCGGGTCTCGATCGCGTCCGCGGCCTCGTCGGGCAACGCCCGCCGCAGCGCCGACACATACGTCTGCACCAGCGCCCGCGCGGTGTCCGGGGGATCCTCGCCCCAGACGGCGTCCACCAGCACGTCCGCGGGCACCACCTGGCCGGCCCGCAGCAGCAGCACGGCCAGCAGCGCGCGCGGCTTGGGGCCGCCCAGCCGCAGAGGTCTCCCCGCATGCCACGCCTCGACCGGGCCGAGCAGTCGGAATTCCAGCTCCACGGGTCCCCATCTTCCGTGCCGTCGGACCGCCGGGACAGCGGTTGCTCACGCAACGTTCGACGCTGGTGTACGCCGAGTGGTTTCCCAGGACGCATGATGCGCCAGAGAGTTGTCGTAAAACGGGGGAACCAGGGGGAATCTTAGGTGGACGACGCGGAGATTCGACATGTCCCTGTGGGTGAACTGTGCGAGTGATGTGGGGGAGGCGGGGACGGCGGCGGTCGCGCGGGCCGGTGCGCCTCATCGCCCGGACGAGGGCGACGGATACAGCCACCGCCGCAGCACCCTGCTCAGGAACGGCATGACCGCGAACGTCAGCGTCGGCAGCAGGACCATGGGGAACACCGCCGCGCGCAACGGCAGCGGCCAGCCGGCGGTGTGCGGGGCCACGAGCCACTGCACGAGCAGGGTGAACGGGTAGGCGCCCAGGAACGTCGTCAGCGCCATCTTCCAGCGCGGCGGGGCCTGTCCGGTCGTACCCGGCAGATCGAACCAGGTCTCCATGCCGGTGGTGGACTGCCGTTCACTGCTCACCTCCGTGGCGACGCCGTCGATGCGCGCGTGCCAGCGCGCCCGTTCGTCGGAGGTCAGCCAGGCGCCCAGCCGCCCCGGGTCGGAGAAGCGCAGCACCGCGTGGAAACGGTGCCCCTCCTCGGGCCGCAGCCAGGCGACGCCCTCGTTGCCGGGGAACCGGGAGGCGCTGCGCGTCACGCCCCGGGTCCACTCCTCGAAGACGTCCTCCTTCCCCGGCCGCACCAGCCAGGTGAACACCGTGGTGACGGGCTCGCCGCACCGGACTCGCGAGGTGTGCATGAGGACCAGGTGCCACACCGGGCGCCGATCATGCGGCGTCGGCGGCCCCGCGGGCCTGGAGCACAGACTCCTGCCGAGTCTAGACACAGCAGGTCACCACGGGGATGCGAAGAGTGAAACTCGCGGCGGCGGGGGTAGCACCGTGAAGGCAATGGGCGAGGGGCTCGGGGGACGAGACCCGGCGCGGTGCGTCGAGCGAGGCGGAGGAGACGGTGGAGCAATTGCGGCGGGGACCCGCGAGAACCGCGGGAGCGCGGCCCGCACCGGGACAGCCTGCGGCGGCCCCGCGGTGAACGGCAACGGCAGGAAGCCGCCGATCGGCACCTATGCGGTGGACACCCGCACCGGGCAAGTCGGCCGCGTCATGGGCCACGAGGGGCCGTACGTCCAACTACGGCCCGTGGGCGGCGGACGGGAGTGGGACTGCCCGCCCAGGGCCGTACGGGCCGCGACGACGACGGAGCGGCTGCGCGCCGCGACCGCCCACGACAACGGCCGCAACCGCGGGGAGGTCCCTTGAATCCCGCCCCCTGAGCACGGTCCGTCGCGGCGCCGTCGTAGGCGAGAATGGGCCCCATGAGTCTGTTCCGCGACGACGGCATCGTGCTGCGCACCCAGAAGCTGGGCGAGGCGGACCGGATCATCACGCTGCTCACCCGCGGTCACGGACGCGTACGGGCCGTGGCCCGCGGGGTGCGGCGCACCAAGTCGAAGTTCGGGGCGCGGCTGGAGCCGTTCTCCCATGTGGACGTGCAGTTCTTCGCACGGGGCAGCGAGCTGATCGGCCGCGGGCTGCCCCTGTGCACCCAGAGCGAGACGATCGCCCCCTACGGCGGCGGCATCGTCACCGACTACGCCCGCTACACCGCCGGGACGGCCATGCTGGAGACGGCCGAACGGTTCACCGACCACGAGGGCGAGCCCGCCGTGCAGCAGTACCTGCTGCTCGTCGGCGGGCTGCGCACCCTCGCCCGCGGCGAACACGCCCCGCATCTCGTCCTCGACGCCTTCCTGCTGCGCTCCCTCGCCGTCAACGGCTACGCGCCCACCTTCAGCGACTGCGCCAGGTGCGGGCTGCCCGGACCCAATCGGTTCTTCTCGGTCGCGGCGGGCGGTTCGGTCTGCGTGGACTGCCGGGTACCCGGCAGCGTCGTACCCTCTGCGCAGGCCCTGGAACTCCTCGGCGCGCTGCTGACGGGGGACTGGGCGACCGCGGACGCCTGTGAGCCGCGGTATGTCAGGGAGGGGAGCGGACTGGTGTCCGCCTATCTGCACTGGCATCTGGAGCGCGGACTGCGCTCCCTTCGGTACGTGGAAAAGTCCTGAGCGGCCACAGCGCCGCAAGCACCACAGAGGAGACGAGACACACATGGTGGTACGCGGGTTCCTGGGGCGTCAGCGCCGCGAGTACAAGACGCCCGAGCCGCACCCGTCCGGTGCCCGCGCGCCCAAGCTCCCCGGCGAACTCGTCCCCCAGCACGTGGCGATCGTCATGGACGGCAACGGCCGCTGGGCCAAGGAGCGCGGGCTGCCGCGCACCGAGGGCCACAAGGTCGGCGCCGAGCGCGTCCTCGACGTCCTCCAGGGCTCGATCGAGATCGGCGTGCGCAACATCTCCCTCTACGCCTTCTCCACCGAGAACTGGAAGCGCTCGCCCGACGAGGTCCGCTTCCTGATGAACTTCAACCGCGACTTCATCCGCAAGACCCGCGACCAGCTCGACGAACTCGGCATCCGGGTCCGCTGGGTGGGCCGGATGCCCAAACTGTGGAAGTCCGTCGCCAAGGAACTCCAGGTCGCCCAGGAGCAGACCAAGGGCAACGACCTGCTGACGCTGTACTTCTGCATGAACTACGGCGGCCGCGCCGAGATCGCCGACGCCGCGCAGGCCCTCGCGGAGGACGTCCGGGCCGGACGGCTCGACCCCTCCAAGGTCACCGAGAAGACCTTCGCGAAGTACCTCTACTACCCCGACATGCCGGACGTGGACCTCTTCCTGCGCCCCAGCGGGGAGCAGCGCACCTCCAACTACCTGCTCTGGCAGAGCGCGTACGCGGAGATGGTCTTCCAGGACGTCCTCTGGCCGGACTTCGACCGCCGCGACCTCTGGCGCGCCTGCGTGGAGTTCGCCTCCCGCGACCGCCGCTTCGGCGGCGCCATCCCCAACGAGGAACTGCTGGCGATGGAAGGGCGACAGGAGGACTGACCCGTGGCCGAGGCCGGTGGGGAGCACGTCGAGTTGGTGTACCACGCGACGGTCGGGGACTTCCGCGAGGCGCTGCGCGTCGCCACGCGGGCCTCGGCCGCCGGCCGCTGGGGGCAGGGCCTGCTGTTCTTCGCCGCCGGCGCGGGGGCCTTCGTCGCCGCCGTCTCCCTGGCGCTCGGCGGCACCCCGGGCGCCCAGGCCCTCGCGGGCCTGGCCGCGGCCCTCGTGGGCCTGATCGTGCTGCCCCGGGCCCAGGCCCGCCGCCTGCACCGCCGGGCGGCGGCCAGGGGCCTGCACCGCACGGTGCTGGACCTCTGGGGCGTGACGACCACCACGGACCGGGGCGCGCCCCGCATGTCCCGCTGGAGCGAGATCACCCGCTACGCGGAGACCCGCGGCACCTTCGTCCTCCTGGACGCGCACGAGTACGCCCCGGCACCCATCCTGCTCCCGAAGAGGGTCACGAGAGATGTGGACGCCCTGCGAGCCCTTCTCGACAAGAGGCTCAGCCGACCCAGCTAGTGGCGCGGGGAACTGCGCGCCCAGCCCCCACGAACTCGCGGTCGCGATCGGCGCTCACTCGGCACCCAGGGACGCGACCGGCGCTTACTCGGCACCCGCGGACGCGCGAGCGCAGTCCGCGCACGTGCCGAAGATCTCCACCGTGTGGGCCACATTCACGAACCCGTGCTCCGCAGCGATCGCGTCCGCCCACTTCTCCACAGCGGGCCCCTCGACCTCGACGGCCTTGCCGCACTTACGGCACACCAGGTGATGGTGGTGCTCCCCGGTGGAGCACCGCCGGTACACGGACTCCCCGTCGGACGTCCGCAGGACATCGACCTCACCGGCGTCCGCGAGGGACTGCAGCGTGCGGTACACGGTGGTCAGCCCCACCGAGTCCCCACGGTGCTTCAGCATGTCGTGGAGTTCCTGCGCGCTGCGGAACTCGTCGACCTCGTCGAGTGCCGCGGCCACGGCCGCCCGCTGCCGGGTGGAACGACCTCGTACAGGTCCAGCGGTCGTCACCGTTGCCTCCTCATGTCGCGGTCCTGCCGGGCCATTGTGCCAGCCCGGCAGGGCCCCGTTCGGACGCCGGTCAGCCGGCGGAGCCCTCGGCGGAGCTCCGGCCGGCCGGAACCGTGTCCCTGGCGCCCCCCGCCCCGGCGGCGTCGCCGGCCGCCGGGATCACACACTCCGCGGGATCGCCCGCGGCCGTCTCCAGTGCCCTGGCGCGCCGCCTGGCCAGCGGTGTCGCCAGCGCCGTCAGCAGCATGAACGCGGCGATGGCGAGCAGCACGATCGTCGCGCCGGGCGGCACGTCCTGGTAGTACGAGGTGACGGTGCCGCCGATGGTCACGGACACCCCGATGGCCACGGCGATCGCGAAGGTCGCCGCGAAGCTGCGGCTGAGCTGCTGTGCCGCCGCGACCGGCACCACCATCAGCGCCGACACCAGCAGCAGGCCGACGACGCGCATGGCGACCGTCACCGTCACCGCCGCCGTGATCGCCGTGAGCAGGTTCAGCGCCCGCACCGGCAGACCGGTGACCCGGGCGAACTCCTCGTCCTGGCTGACGGCGAACAGCTGCCGGCGCAGTGCGAGCGTCATCACGATCACGAACGCGGCCAGGACGCAGATCGCGGTGATGTCCTCCTGTGACACGGTCGACAGGGAGCCGAAGAGGAACGACATCAGGTTGGCGTTGGTGCCGCCGGGCGCGAGGTTGATGAGCATCACACCGCCCGCCATGCCCCCGTAGAACAGCATGGCGAGGGCGATGTCGCCGCGTGTCCTGCCGTACCAGCGGATCAGCTCCATGAGCACCGCGCCCAGCACGGACACCAGGGTCGCCATCCAGACCGGGGACCAGGAGAGCAGGAAGCCGAGGCCGACGCCGGTCATCGCGACATGGCCGATGCCGTCGCCCATGAGGGCCTGGCGGCGCTGGACGAGGTAGACGCCGATCGCGGGGGCGGTGATGCCGACGAGGACGGCGGCGAGCAGGGCCCGTTGCATGAAGGCGTAGTTCAGGATTTCCATGATCGGTGCCTTCTTAGCTCAGCAGACCCGTGCGGACCGGTTCGGTGCCGGGTGCCGCGTGCGGGTGGACGTGGTCGTGGCCGGGCAGCGCGTGCTGGCCGACCGCCTTCGGGGGCGGGCCGTCGTGCAGGACGCAGCCGTCGCGCAGGACGACCGCGCGGTCGATCAGCGGCTCCAGCGGGCCGAGCTCGTGCAGGACGAGCAGCACGCTGGTGCCGCGGGCGACCTCGCCCCGCAGGGTGCGCGCCAGCACCTCCTGGCTGGCCAGGTCGACGCCCGCCATCGGCTCGTCCATGATCAGCAGTTCGGGTTCGGAGGCGAGGGCACGGGCGATGAGGACGCGCTGGTGCTGGCCGCCGGAGAGGGCGTTCACGGAGTCCTTGGCCCGGTCGGTGAGGCCGACGAGGTCGATGGCCCGGCGGATCGCCTCGTGGTCGGGCCTGCGGAGGATGCCGAGGCGGGCGCGGGAGAGCCGGCCCGAGGTGACGACCTCCGTCACCGTCGCGGGCACGCCGCCCGCGGCCGTGGTGCGCTGCGGTACGTAGCCGAGCCGCCGCCAGTCGCGGAACCGGCGCCTCGGGGTGCCGAAGAGTTCGATCTCGCCCTCGGTGACCGGCACCTGGCCGATCACCGTGCGGACGGCGGTGGACTTGCCGGAACCGTTGGCGCCGAGCAGGGCGACGACCTCACCGCGGTTCACGGTGAGGTCGATGCCGCGCAGGACCGTGCGCGAGCCCAGTTCGGCGCGTACTCCGCGCAACGAGATGACGGGCTCGGTCATGCCTGCTTCCTCCGGATGATCACTTGGCTCCCAGGGCCGTCTGAAGCGCCTTGAGGTTGGCTTCCTGGACCGAGAAGTAGTCCTTGCCGCGGGACTTCTCGGTGATGCCCTCGATCGGGTCGAGGACGTCCGTCTTCAGTCCGGCGTCGGCGGCGATGGTCTTCGCGGTCCTGTCGCTGACCAGTGTCTCGTAGAACACGGTGGTGACGTCGTCGGCCTTCGCCATCTTCTCGAGTTCCCGGACGCGGGCGGCGCTCGGCTCGGACTCGGGGTCGAGGCCGGAGATGGCCTCCTCGATGAGACCGTAGCGCTCGGCGAGGTAGCCGAAGGCGGCGTGGGTGGTGATGAACACCTTGGTCTTCGTGTTCTTCAGACCGCCCTCGAACTGGTCGTTCAGCGCGCCGAGTTTCTCGACCAGGGCCTCGGTGTTGGTCTTGTACGTGGAGGCGTGGTCCGGGTCGGCCTTCTCGAAGGCGGCGCCGACGCCCTTGGCGATCTCGGCGTACTTCACCGGGTCGAGCCAGACGTGGGGGTCCTTGCCCGACAGTTCCTCGTGCTCGTGGTCGTCGTGCTCGGCGGCGTGCCCGCCGACCTCGTCGCCGTGCTCCTCCAGGGAGGTCAGCGAGGTGGCCTCGATCTTCGTCTTGATCCCCGACTGGTCGACGGCGTCGTCGACGGCGGGCTGGAGGCCCTTCAGATACAGGACCGCGTCCGACTCCTGGAGCTGCGCGGTCTGCTGGGCACTGATCTCCAGGTCGTGGGGCTCCTGGCCGGGCTCGGTGAGGTTGGTGACGTTCACGTGCTTCCCGCCGATCTGCTCGGCGAGGAAGGCCATCGGGTAGAACGACGCGACGACGTCGAACTTGTCCGTGTTGCCCGCGGCGGCGCTGTCGGTGGAGCAGGCCGAAAGGGTGGTGAGGCTGAGGGCGGCGGCCGCGGTCGCCGCCGCGGGTATCAGGAGGCGTCGTCGTACTACGTTCATGACAGTCATTTTCAGCTTTTCTGGAAACGATTGTCAACAAGCCTGTTGGTAAGCCCTGGGTAAGGCCTATGTCCGGTCTGATCCCGAACCGATTTGATTGGAAGGCAGCCTCCGCCGGTAACCTGAAGCATTCGCTCTGAAGCGCATCGCTTCGTCGCCCGTCGTCGTAATGAAGAGAGCACCGTGGCCGCCGACAAGATCGACACCATCGTCAGCCTGAGCAAGCGCCGTGGCTTCGTATTCCCGTGCAGTGAGATCTACGGCGGCCAGAAGGCCGCCTGGGACTACGGACCGCTGGGTGTCGAGCTCAAGGAGAACCTCAAGCGCCAGTGGTGGCGCTACATGGTGACGTCGCGCGAGGACGTGGTCGGTATCGACTCGTCCGTCATCCTGGCCTCCGAGGTCTGGGTCGCCTCCGGTCACGTCGCCACCTTCTCCGACCCGCTCACCGAGTGCACCTCCTGCCACAAGCGGTTCCGCGCGGACCACCTGGAGGAGGCCTACGAGGCGAAGAAGGGCCGCCTGCCGGAGAACGGCCTCGCGGACATCAACTGCCCGAACTGCGGCACCAAGGGCCAGTTCACCGAGCCCAAGCAGTTCTCGGGTCTCCTCTCCACCCACCTCGGTCCCACCCAGGACACCGGCTCGATCGCCTACCTGCGCCCCGAGACCGCCCAGGGCATCTTCACCAACTTCGCCCAGGTGCAGACCACCTCGCGCAAGAAGCCCCCGTTCGGCATCGCCCAGATGGGCAAGTCCTTCCGCAACGAGATCACGCCGGGCAACTTCATCTTCCGCACCCGCGAGTTCGAGCAGATGGAGATGGAGTTCTTCGTCAAGCCGGGCGAGGACGAGAAGTGGCAGGAGTACTGGATGCAGGAGCGGTGGAACTGGTACACCGGCCTGGGTCTGCGCGAGGAGAACATGCGGTGGTACGAGCACCCGAAGGAGAAGCTCTCCCACTACTCCAAGCGCACCGCCGACATCGAGTACCGCTTCCAGTTCGGCGGCAACGAGTGGGGTGAGCTGGAGGGCGTCGCCAACCGCACGGACTACGACCTCACCGCGCACTCCAAGGCCTCCGGCCAGGACCTCTTCTACTTCGACCAGGAGGCCGGCGAGCGCTACACCCCGTACGTCATCGAGCCCGCCGCCGGTGTCGGCCGCACGATGCTGGCGTTCCTGCTCGACGCCTACACCGAGGACGAGGCGCCCAACGCCAAGGGCAAGCTGGAGAAGCGGACGGTGCTCCGCCTGGACCACCGCATCGCCCCGGTGAAGGTCGCGGTGCTTCCTCTCTCCCGCAACGCCGAGCTGTCCCCGAAGGCCAAGGGTCTCGCGCAGGCGCTGCGGCAGCACTGGAACATCGAGTTCGACGACGCGGGTGCGATCGGGCGCCGTTACCGCCGCCAGGACGAGATCGGTACGCCGTACTGCGTGACCGTGGACTTCGACACGCTCGACGACAACGCGGTCACTGTTCGTGAGCGTGACTCGATGAAGCAGGAGCGGGTGTCGCTCGACCAGATCGAGGGGTACCTCGCCGGGCGGCTCATCGGCTGCTAGGTCGTTTTCGCGGGTCGGCGTCTGCCCGGCCTGTGTTGTCGGCCGGCCGCGGGTTCGTTCGCGGCCGGCCGCGCAGTTCCCCGCGCCCCTGCACCGGGGCCGGGGACTGTTTCGTTTTGCGGCGCCCTAAAGGTTCAGATCCGCGAACAGGGCCGCGTGGTCCGAGGCCTGGTCGATCTTCGAGGTGACCGTGGTGAAGGACGGGAAGGTCCTGGGGGCCCAGATGCCCCGGCGTTCCACGCCCACATGGGTCACCGTGTACCACAGGTCGGGGGAGAGCAGGAGGTAGTCGAGCTTCTGCTCGTCGCGTTTGCCGGTGCCATGGGTGCCCGGCAGGACCCCGTCGTAGCTGTCGTGGGTCATCGCCTCGCGGAGGCCGGTGTCGAGGAGGAGCTTGACGGGGGCGCTGTCGAGTGAGTCGTTGAGGTCGCCGGCGACGACGACGCGGGGCGAACGGCTCAGCGCCGCCTCGTAGATCTCCTTGACGCGCCGGGCCTGTGCCTTGCGACGTTCGTCGTTCTCGGCGGCACGGCCGAAGCCCTTGCTCTTGAAGTGGTTGCCGAGGATCCACAGGGGCTCGCCCGGGACCTCGATCTCGAACTCGGGGCAGTCCCGGCTGAACACCGGCTGCCCGGACTCGCCCGGGTCGAAGATGTGCGACCGCACGGACGTGATCGGGAAGCGGCTGAGGATGCCCACGTCGATGCCCCGGCTGTCGTTGCCGTCGACCAGCAGGTTGAACGGATAGGGGCGGTTGCCCAGCGCCGCGCCGAGGACCTGGGAGTTGAAGCGGTCCAGGGTGATGCGGTCCTCCACCTCGACGGTGAGCAGGATGTCCGCGTCGACCTCCGCCATCACCCGGGCGGTGTTCTCCACGGCCTGCCAGCTGAGGTCGCCGCGTACCATCTCGGCCCAACCCGCCCACTTCGAACGGCCCTTGGCGACGATCCGGATGTCGGAGCCACCCGGCCGGCCGACCGTGAACAACTTGGCGCCGCCCCGTGGCTGGTTGATGAGGAACGGACGGTCACCGCCCTCGGTCGAGTCGTGTGCGCCGTGCCTCACGATCAGTTCGGCGATCCGCTCCTTGTCCGCCTCCTGGTAGATGTCCTTGTCGAGGAGGGCGACCAGTTCGCTGAAGTCGTCCAGGATCTCCTTGCGTCGCTCGGGATCCTGAAGGCCGAACACCTTGGGTCGGCGGAAGAGGTTCTCGGCGTTGAAGGTGGCGATACGGATGGTCATGCGCCCTCCAGGGAGCCGCGCGGCCGGCGGGGCGCCGTGACCGCGCCCCGACCCTTCGCATTGTCCGAGAGCGGACGAACCGTGTCCAACGGAACGTCAGGACGACTTCCGTAGTTCCCGGAAATTTCCCGTACGCCGCACCCATCCCTGTCCGTCCCCGCTCCGAAGGGAAGGGCATGAGGCCCGCAGGGGGCGGGCCGCGCATCTTCCACGGGGGCGCACATGCGCAAGCAGGCAGTCATCGGCGTACTCACCATGGCCGTCGCGATCGGCACGGTCGGCGCGGTCGGATCGGGGGTGCTGGATGGATCGTCACCGGCGTCCGGGGCGTCCATGTCCGAGGCGTCGATCTCCGAGGCGTCGATGTCCGGGTCGGCGACTGACGCGGCCGGTGCCGGCAGTGGTGCCGGTGTCGAGGCCAAGGGCGGTGTCCCGGCCGGCGGGGCGCGGGTCCCGAGCGGGCTGAAGGCCATCGGGCTCACCGCCGACCAGCGGCTCGTCGTCTTCCGCGTCGACAACCCCGGTGCCGCCGTCCCGCTCGGCAGGGTCGGCGGCCTCAAGGGCGACACGAAGCTCGTCGGCATCGACTACCGCGTCCAGGACAACAAGCTGTACGGCGTCGGGGACAGGGGCGGCATCTACACGCTGCGTGAGGCGGGCGCCAGGGCCACCAAGGTCTCGCAGCTCTCGGTGGCACTCCGGGGCCGCTCGTACGGCGTCGACTTCAACCCGGCGGCCAACCGGCTCCGGGTGATCAGCGACACCGGGCAGAACCTCCGCCACAATCTCGACGACCTGCAAGGCGCCCCGGCCGCCGGGACGACCGCCGTCGACGGCACCCTCATCAACCCGCCGGTCCCGCCCGCCACCGGCGGCGCGACCGCGCGGGGGGTGACCGGGGTGGCGTACACCAACAACGACCTGGACGCCGGCACCGCCACCACGCTCTTCGACCTCGACACCGCGCTGGACCGGATCTCCGTGCAGTCCCCGGCCAACGCGGGGAACCTCGCGCCCACCGGCGGGCTCGGCGTCGACGTGCCGCCGACCGCCGGGTTCGACATCTACGGCTCCGGCCGGAACGGGGTGAACGCGGGGTACGCGGTCACCGGGTCGCGGGTGTTCGGCGTGAACCTGCTGACCGGGAAGGCGAGCGCGCTGGGGAGCTTCCCGAAGGCGAGGCAGGTGATCGATCTGGCGATACCGCTGCGGCAGGGCTGACGGCGGCCCTGAGAATCGAGTGACAGATGACAGCTGACAGATATTGAAATCTGTCAGCTGTCATGTCAGGGTGGTGGCATGACGACGCCAATGCGCACCCTCGGAACCACCGGCCCCCAGGTCTCCGCCCTCGGTCTCGGCTGCATGGGCATGTCCGCGCTGTACGGCGGGGCCGACCGGGCCGAGTCCATCGCCACCATCCATGCGGCCCTCGAAGCCGGGGTGACCCTGCTCGACACCGGCGACTTCTACGGAATGGGCCACAACGAGCTGCTGATCGGCGAGGCCCTGCGCGCCGCACCGGCCGCGCACCGGGAACAGGCGCTGCTCAGCGTCAAGTTCGGGGCCCTGCGCGACCCGGACGGCGGCTGGGCCGGCTACGACGGCCGGCCTGCCGCCGTGAAGAACTTCGCCGCGTACTCGCTCCAGCGCCTCGGCACGGACCACATCGACATCTACCGGATCGCCCGCGTCGACCCCGACGTCCCGATCGAGGAGACGGTCGGCGCGATCGCCGAACTGGTGGAGAAGGGGTACGTGCGGCACATCGGTCTCAGCGAGGTCGGCGCGGAGACCATCCGCCGTGCCGCGGCCACCGCCCCGATCACCGACCTGCAGATCGAGTACTCCCTCATCTCGCGCGGCATCGAGGACGACATCCTGCCGACCGCCCGCGAACTGGGCATTGCCGTCACGGCGTACGGGGTGCTCTCCCGCGGTCTGATCTCCGGCCACTTCACCCGTGACCGGCAGCTGGCGGCGGGCGACTTCCGGGCCTTCTCGCCCCGCTTCCAGGGCGACAACCTCCGGCACAACCTGGATCTGGTCGAGGCGCTGCGGAAGATCGCCGAGCAGAAGGGCGTGACTGTCGCGCAGATCGCGATCGCCTGGGTCCTCTCACGCGGCGAGGACATCGTCCCGCTGGTGGGCGCCCGCCGCCGGGACAGGCTGGCCGAGGCGCTGGCCGCGCTGGAGGTGCGGCTGGATGCGGCCGACCTCGCGGCGATCGAGGAGGCCGTCCCGGCCGGCGCGGCGGTGGGCGACCGTTACCCGGCGGCCCAGATGGCACACCTCGACAGCGAGCGCTGAACCCCGCTCCGGGTACGGTTCCGGATATGGCGCCGACCACCGAGACCCTGACCCCCGAGCGCATCCTCGAAGCGACCGAGGAAGTACTGCGCCGCCACGGCCCGGCCAAGGCCACCGTGGTCGACGTCGCCCGCGCGCTCGGCGTCAGCCATGGCAGCGTCTACCGCCACTTCCGTACGAAGGCGGCGCTGCGGGAGGCGGTCACCAAGCGGTGGCTGGACCGTACGTCCGCGTCCCTGACCGGCGTCGCCGCCGAGGACCGCGACCCGGAGGCCCGGCTGCGCGACTGGCTCGCCGCGCTCTTCACGGCCAAGCGGCGCAAGGCGGGCGACGACCCCGAGCTGTTCGCCACCTACCAGGTACTGACCGGTGAGAACGTCGAGGCCGTCGGCGCCCACATCACCGACCTGACCGGCCAGCTGGCCCGGATCATCCGCGACGGGGCGGACACCGGCGCCTTCGCCGCCACCGACCCGACGGTCACCGCCCGCGCCGTCTTCCACGCCACCGCCCGCTTCCACGACCCCGGCTACGCCCAGGAGTGGGGACGGCCGGACATCGACGCCGAGTTCGAGGCCGTCGTGGACCTGGTGGTCCGGGGCCTGCGGGCCTGAGCCGCGAGGCGCGCACGGCGCACGGCGCTCGGCGTCAGGTGCCAGGTGCCAGGTGCCAGGTGCCAGGCTCGCTGTTCGGTGCTCGGCGTGCGCGTTCCTCCCTGCCAGTGCTGTGACCGGAAAGGTGTGCCGGACAGCTCGCGGCGTCCGGTGCCGGCGGCACCTCGCACGCCGTTCAGGCAGTGGGGGAGCATCGCAAGGCGGAGTATCACCCGCGTACGGGATGTACGCGGGTGCTGCGACAACGCGGCGAGGTGCCGTGCCGGGCGCCGCGAGCCGGTGAACCTTTCCGGTCACAGCACTAGGCGACGCAGAACTCGTTGCCCTCCGGGTCGTGCATCACCCACCAGTGACCCGCCGGGCCCTTGTTCACCTCGTGCAGCCGGGTCGCGCCCAGGTTCTCCAGCCGGGCCACGAGCTCGTCCAGGCCTCCGGGTTCGGCGTGGACGTCGATGTGGAGGCGGTTCTTCACCGTCTTCGGCTCGGGGACGTCCTGGAAGAGGAGGCGGCGGCCCCGGCCGATGCCGGTGAAGGGGTCGTACGGGTCGTCGGGGTGGCGGACGGCTGCGTAGCCGCGGAAGACGGTGTGGCCGTCGTGCTCGCCGACGGCCTCCTCCGGGAGGTCGCCCGTGGAGCGGAGATGGGCGATCAGCGCGCTCGGGTCCTCCACCTCGTAGCCCAGCGCGGCGGCCCAGAAATCGGCCAGGTGCTGGGCGTCCCCCGTGTCGATGACCAGTTTCCAGCTCAGTGCGGCAGTCATGTAACCGGTTATAGTGGTTACATGCCCTCGCCGTCCACAGCAGCCACGCCGGAAGGGTCCCCTGAGGGGCCGGGAATCCGCCTGCGGTCGTACACCGGCCATGAATTCCGGTTCGATCCGGGCGCCCTCTGCCTGGAACTCCTCGTCACCGGCGGCCCCGGCGCCCTCACCCGCTACGAGGTGCTGCACACCCCCGAGGACCTGGCCGCCTGGGTCGGACGGTCCCGGCTCACGCCCACCCCCTCGACCCTGGAACTCACCGACGCCGACGTGGAGCACATCCGGCGGCTGCGCGACGCCCTGCTGCGCACCGTGGTGTCCCGCCTCCATGAAGGCGGGCTGCCCCAGTTGGACATCCCGGCGGCCGACCCGGCCGACCTGCACGTCATCAACGACGCGGCCGCCTGGCCGTCGCTCGCCCCCGCCATCGGCGAGGGCGGCGCCCGGTGCTGGTCGCCCCACCCGGCGAGCGGGACCCGGCTCGCCTCCACCGTCGCCCGCGACGCCGTCGACCTGCTCACCGGGCCCCACGCGGACCGCATACGCATGTGCTCCGGAGAGCGCTGCTACCTGATCTACGTCGACACCTCGCGGCCCGGCCGCCGCCGCTGGTGCTCCATGGAGCACTGCGGCAACCGCAGCAAGGTACGCGCCCACCGCGCGCGCCGCACGGCAGAGCCCGACCCGAACGAGGAGTGATCCCATGGCGACAACCGGACTCACCCAGGACGCGGGATGGGAGATCGGCGTCTCCCGCACCCTCTCCGAACCGCCCTCCGTCGTCTGGGAGTTCATCAGCGGGCCGCGAGGGCTGGAGCTGTGGCTCGGGGCCGGGGCGCGGCTCACCCCCGAGCGCGGCGCCCCGTACACCACCGACGCGGGGGCCGGCGGCGAGGTGCGCGGGTACCGACCCGGCGACCGCATCCGGGTGACGTACGGCGACACGACCGTCCAGGTCACCGTCTCGCCCGCCGCCGGCGGCAGGGCCGTCCTCCGCTTCCATCAGGAGCGGATGGCGAGCGCCGAGGAACGTGAGCGGCGCAGGGCGCACTGGCAGCGGGTGATGGACCGGGTCGCCGAAGCCCTCGACGAACCGGCCTGACCTCCCGGCCGGTTCAGGAGCCCGTGGGGTCCACCGTCGCCTGGTGGGCCTCGGCGAGGTGCTCCTCGGCCTTCAGCCACGGCAGGAACTGCGCACCCTTGCGCCAGCCGCAGGTGTCGCATCGGATCGTGCGCTGCACCCCGGAGCGCTGGACCCGCACCACATGCTGCCGCCCGTGCTGGTCCCAGCGGCTCACCTTGCTCGAGTTGATCTCCGACATGACCTCTCCAGCCGACACTTCGAGGGTCGTCGGCTTTTCACCGACCGCTGCCCGTGAGGAGTGTGCAGCAAGACCAACATCAACAGGGCGCTTCCGGCCATGAGTTGTCCCACCCCTCGCGCCGAACCGCGCGCGACGCCCAGCGCGGGCACCGTCCCGCCGGCCGGTCGGCGGGCGGGGGCCGGCGGACCCGCGTCCTCCGCACGCGATGCCGCTGCGATCCCCGAGTGACGGCCGCGCGGGTACCGCGTGCGAGGATGACGGCTGTTTTGAGACAGGCAGGGCGGCGGAGATTGGGACGCGATGATCGGGACGGTGTTCCGTAGCGAGGACGTGCCGGCGGACGACAGGTTCGACCACTGGCGGGAGATGGTCGGCCGGATGCGCTCGCCCAGCGACATCATCAGCGCTCACACCGCCGACTTCTGGGCGGAGTTCCGGCTGATGGAGCTGGGCCCGGTGACCGTGTGGCCCACCTCGTTCCTGCCGACACGCTACCGGCGCAGCCAGCGGATGGTGCGCCAGTCCGACCCCGAGCTGTACCACCTGTCGCTGCTGCTGGACGGCGAGCTGACCCTCGATCACGCCGGACGCAACGGCACGTTCGGCGCGTTCGACCTGCACCTCGCCGACAGTTCGCAGCCGTACGACCTCCGGCCGACGGACGACCTGCGGCCCGCGCCCGTGCGGGGCGTGGGCGTCGACTTCCCCAAGGCGCTGCTGCCGCTCCCGCCGGACCGCGTGGAGGAGTTGCTGGGCCGCGGCATACCGGGCCGGGAGGGCATCGCCGCCCTGCTGACGGACTTCCTGCTCGGCCTGGAACGGCAGGCCGACACCCTCAGCCCGTCCGACGCGCCTCGCCTCGGCACGGTCGTCCTCGACCTGGTGTCCGCCGTACTGGGCCAGGCGCTGGACGCGGAGGCCGCGCTGCCGCCGGAGACCCGCCAGGAGGCCCTCGCCCGGCGCATCACCGCGTTCATCCGGCAGAACCTGCACGACCCGGAGCTGACGCCGCCGGTGATCGCCGCCGCGCACCACATCTCCGTCAGCTATCTGCACCGTGTCTTCCAGCAGCACACCCGGGGCGAGACGGTCGCTGCCTGGATCCGCGGCCGCCGCCTGGAAGGCGCCCACCGCGACCTCGCCGACCGCTCCCTGCGCACCACGCCGGTCCACGTCATCGCCGCCCGCTGGGGCTATCCCCGCGCCTCCGACTTCACCCGCGCCTTCCGCGCCGCGTACGGCGTCCCGCCCACGGAGTACCGCCAGGAGGCGCTGGCCGACCGGAACCAGGCCCTGTCGTTTGGATCCCGCCTGGGCAGAGACAAGGCACCGTAGCCCGCCTACGACCCGACGCCCGCCGCGTCCCGTACCTCCGCCGACTCCAGCCGGGCGGCCGTCCGCTCGGCCGTGCCGCGGGCCCAGGTGCCGGTGGTCAGGGCGCCCAGGGCCAGTACGGCGAAGCCGCACGCGGCGACGATCCACCACGCGGGGCGGGCCGCCGAGCCGAACGACTCGGCGTACGAGGACGCCCCCACGCCCGCCGCCAGCACCGCCCCGATCACGGCGACGCCCAGGGTCTGGCCGATCTGCCGGCTGGTGGAGGCGACGGCGGCGGCGACACCGGCCTGGGCGCGGGGCATGCCGGAGACCGCCGTGTTGGTGATGGGCGCGTTGACGAAGCCGAAGCCGATGCCGAAGAGGACGTACCCGATGACCAGGGTGACGTTCGCCGTCTCGGCCTGGAACGCGGCGAAGAGCACCCCGCTCGCGGTCATCGTCACTCCCGCGACGAGCAACGGCAGCCGAGGACCCCGGTTGCCGACCAGCCGCCCGGCGACCGGCGCGCACACGAAGCACAGGAAGGCCATCGGGAGCATCCACAGCCCGGCGTGCAGGGCGTCCAGCCCGCGTACGTTCTGCAGGTACAGCGTCGACAGGAACAGGAAACCGCCGAGCGCCGCGAACGCGCTGACCGCGATCACGGTCGCCCCACTGAACGGAGCCGAGCGGAAGAAGCGCAGGTCGATGAGGGGTTCGTCACGGCGGGGCTCGTAGCGGAGCAGGCCGAGCAGCGCGGCGAGGGCCGCACCGCCGAAGGCCAGGGTCCGCCCAGCGGGCGCGGTCGGCGCCTCGATGATCGCGTACGTCAGCGAACCGAGCAGCGCGATGACGAGGAGCTGTCCCACGGGGTCGGGGCGGCGGGCCTTGGGCGCGCGGGACTCAGGGACGAACCGCCAGGTCAGCGCGAGGGCGGCGAGACCGACCGGGAGATTGATCCAGAAGATCGAGCGCCAGCCGACCGATTCCACCAGGACACCGCCGATGATCGGCCCGGCCGCCATCGAGATGCCGACCACCGCGCCCCACACCCCGATCGCCCGGGCGCGCTCACGCGGGGCGGTGAACGTGTTGGTGATGATCGACATCGCGACCGGGTTGAGCATCGAACCGCCGACCGCCTGCACCATCCGGAACACCACGAGCGCGTCGAGGTTCGGGGCGAGGGAGCAGAGCAGCGAGCCGAGGCCGAAGACGACGAGCCCCGCCATGAAGACCCGCTTGCGTCCGATCCGGTCCGCCATGGAGCCCGCCAGCATCAGCAGCGAGGCCAGGACCAGGGTGTACGCGTCGATCGTCCACTGGAGACCGGCGACGCTCGCGTCCAGGTCGCGCTGCAGGGTGGGCAGGGCGACGTTGAGGACGGTGTTGTCCAGGCTCACGATCAGGAGACTGGTGCAGCAGATCGCGAGCACCAGCAGATGGTGGCGACGGCTGAGCTCGGGCATGTACTCCATCGTACGCCCAAGTCGATAGTGCGCCTAACTAATGAATGGGGTGTCCGTCGAAGCCCCGTCCCGAGGAGGCCTCGTCCCGAGGCCGCCATCGGCCCCGTCCCGAGGCCGCCATCGGCCCCGTCCCGAGGCCGCCATCGGCCCCGGGACGGGGCTCTGGCGGCGTGCGGGACAATGGGGGAATGCCCACGCCCTCGACCCCCGCCTCGACCACGGCCGCCGCGCCGCTGCAGATCGGCCCGCACACCGTCACCCCGCCCGTCGTCCTGGCCCCCATGGCCGGGATCACGAACGCGCCCTTCCGTACCCTGTGCCGGGGCTTCAGCGGCGGCAAGGGGCTCTTCGTCAGCGAGATGATCACGACGAGGGCGCTGGTCGAGCGCAACGAGAAGACCATGCAGCTGATCCACTTCGACGCGACCGAGAAGCCGCGCTCGATCCAGCTGTACGGCGTGGACCCGGTGACCGTCGGCAAGGCCGTCCGCATGATCGCGGAGGAGGACCTCGCCGACCACATCGACCTGAACTTCGGCTGCCCCGTCCCCAAGGTCACCCGCAAGGGCGGCGGCTCCGCCCTCCCGTACAAGCGGAACCTGCTGCGCGCGATCCTCCGGGAGGCCGTCGGCGGTGCCGGCGACCTTCCGGTCACCATGAAGATGCGCAAGGGCATCGACGACGACCACATCACCTACCTCGACGCCGGCCGTATCGCCGTCGAGGAGGGCGTCACCGCCATCGCCCTGCACGGCCGCACCGCCGCCCAGCACTACGGCGGCACGGCGGACTGGGACGCCATCGCCCGGCTGAAGGAGCACGTCCCCGAGATCCCCGTCCTCGGCAACGGCGACATCTGGTCGGCCGAGGACGCGCTGCGCATGGTCCGCCAGACCGGCTGCGACGGCGTGGTCGTGGGGCGCGGCTGCCTGGGCCGGCCGTGGCTGTTCGCGGACCTGGTGGCGGCCTTCGAGGGCCGTACGCAGGACATCGCGCGTCCGTCGCTGCGCGAGGTGGCCGACGTCATGGTCCGGCACGCCACCCTCCTCGGCGAGTGGATCGAGAAGGGTGGGGCGGCCCAAAGGGCCACCGTTGAGGGTGGTGGCGGGAGACGGGCGGGCGAGTCCAAGGGGGTCGTCGACTTCCGCAAGCACGTGGCCTGGTACCTCAAGGGCTTCGCCGTCGGCTCCGAGATGCGCAAACGGCTCGCCGTCACCTCGTCCCTCGCCGAACTCCGCGCGGGACTCGACGAGCTGGACCTGGACCAGCCGTGGCCGGCCGGCGCCGACGGTCCCCGCGGCCGCACCTCCGGAAACAACCGCGTCGTCCTCCCCGACGGCTGGCTCAGGGACCCCTATGACTGCGCGGGCGTCGGCGAGGAAGCCGAACTCGACACGTCCGGCGGCTGACCGAGCCGTACCGCGCTCCCGGCCGCTGCCCGCAACTGGACACGAATGAGGGCCTGTTGCCCTGTTTCGCCGGTGTTCCGGTCGTTGTGCGGCCGGTTTCCGTCATCTCGGAATGAGTGGGGAAATGTCCGGGTAGCGCGTTTCGGTGTGCGGAGCGAACGAGGCATCGAAGAGGACGACGAAGAGGCCCACCCGTCGGACCGCGCGGAAGCCGGCGGCACGGCCGAGCCGCCCCTCCCCGCCTCCCGTGCCGTCCCCGCCCCCGCCGGCCTACGTCCCGCACTGCTCCCACCATGTCTCCTACCTCCTGACCGTCCTGGACCGGCTCGTGCCCGTCGGCACCCGGTGCGCGGTCATCGGCGCCCCGCTCACCTCCAACGTCGGCGACAGCGCGGTCTGGCTCGGCCAGCGGGCCCTGCTCGGCGCGCTCGGGGCGGAGGTGCGCTACGCCTGCGACCTCATGTCGTACGACGCCGCGCACCTCACGGCGTGTGTGCCGGAGGGGCCGATCATGCTGACGGGCGGCGGCACCCTCGGTGATCTCCGGAAGGACAGCCAGCTGCTGCGGGAGCGGGTGCTGCGCGACTTCCCCGACCGTCGGATCCTCCAGCTGCCCCAGTCCGCCCACTTCACGGACCACGCCGGCCTCACCCGCGCCCGGCGGGTCTTCGACGCCCACCCCGACCTCACGCTGCTGCTGCGCGACCGGCGGAGCCTGCACCGCTGCCGCACCGTCTTCGAGGCGCCCGCGCTGCTCGTCCCCGACCTCGCCGTAGCGGTGCCCCCGGACGCGCTGACCGGCGGCGCGGCCAGCCATGACGTCGTCTGGCTGGCCCGGGAGGACAAGGAGTCCGGGCAGGGTTCGCCGGCCGGGCGGGGCACGGCCGGCGGACGGAGCGGCGGCCCGTACGTCGTCGACTGGACCCACGAGACCGCGGACGCCAAGTGGCGGCAGGCGAAGGAGACCCTGTGGCGGTGCCGGGCCCGCGCCCTGTGCCGGGCCTCCTCGGGCGACCCGGCGGGAGCCGTACCCGGTCTCCTCGCCGCCTACGACGGCCTCGCCCGCCTTCAACTCGCGCGCGGCTGCCGCCTGCTGACGTCCGGCCGGGTCGCCGTCACCGACCGCCTCCACGGCCATGTCCTCGGCCTCCTCCTCGCCCTCCCGCACGTCCTCGTCCCCGACCGCTACGGCAGGATCCGCAGCTACTGGGACACCTGGACCGCCCACGGGCCCCCGACGGCGCCGGGAGCGACGGTGGCATGGGCGGGCACGGAGGCGGAGGCGAGGGAGACAGCGGGAAGGCTGCTGGCGGACCTGCCCTGAGGCGCGGCGCGCCAGGGGCGCCCCCGGGGGCCGGCCCTACGCACCCCCGACCGCGGTCAGCAGCGCCAGCGGAGCCGCCGCCGAGCGGGACTCCCGCACACACGCGTGCGGGTACGGCACCGGCTCGGGGTGGGTGTCCCTGCCGTACCCGGCGAGCACCTCCGGCAGCCGGTGCCCCATGGCCGTGGCCGCGTCCACCAGGCCGCCCGCGACCGTGCGGGCCTCGTCGTGCAGCCCGTACCGGGCCAGACCCAGGGTGATCAGCGCGTTGTCGTGCGGCCAGACGGAACCCCGGTGGTACGACAGCGGATGGAACGCGGGCTGCCCCGCGGCCAGGGTCCGCACGCCCCACCCGGAGAAGAAGTCGGGTTCGAGCAGCCGCCGGCCGACCGTCTTTCCGTACTCCTTGTCCAGCAGCCCCGACCACAGCAGATGCCCCGCGTCGGAGGCGAGCGCGTCCGTCCGGCGCCCCTCGCTGTCCAGTGCCAGCGCCGGGAAGTCGTGTTCGGGCATCCAGAAGTCCCGCTGGAAACGGTCGCGGAGATCACCGGCGGCCTGTTCGAGGAGGGCCGCGTAGACCTCGTCCTCCCAGACCGTACGGGCCAGCGCGGCGGTCCGGCGCAGCGCGTCGTACGCGTAGCCCTGGGCGCCCGCCGCCATCACCGGCCCGGCGGGCGGGCGGCTGCCGTCGGCGGAGCAGATGGCTCCGGGGGAGTCCTTCCAGTTCTGGTTGGCGAGGCCGCCCTGGTCCGCACGGTAGACGAGGTAGCCGCGGGAGGTGAGGCCGCCGTGGTCCAGCATCCAGCCGACCGCGGCCCGGGCGTGGGACTCCAGCCGACGGGCCAGGGTGACGTCACCGGTCTGCTCCACATACGCCCCGAGCAGGACGAGGAACAGCGGCGTGGCGTCGACCGAGCCGTAGTAGCGGCCGTACGGCACCTGCCCGAAGTGGGCCAGCTCGCCGTGCCGTACCTCGTGGACGATCTTGCCTGGCTGGGCGATGGCGTCCACGCCGATCTCGGCGGCCTGGGTGGCGGCGAGGGCGAGGAGCGTGGCGGCGGCCGGTTCCGGGCGGTAGGGCAGGGTGAACAGCGAGGTCAGCAGGGCGTCGCGGCCGAGGAGGGCGAGGAACCAGGGCGCTCCGGCGGCGGGCACCCGCAGGTTCTCGCCGTCCGGGCCGGTCGCGGGCACCTGGAGCGCGGCGAGATCGGCGAGGCCGCGTGCACAGGCGGCGGCCAGCTCGGGCCAGCCGGTCGGGAAGGCGACACCCGCCATGAACTCGCCCTCCGCGGCGAGGACCTGGTGCGTCACGGCGGCCGGGGAGGCCGGCACCCGCAGGGGGCGCCGGTCGCCGTGCGGCCTGGCCATCACCCGCAGGATCAGTTCCACGGAGCCGTGCGGCTCCAGGTCCAGGGCCCAGACGAGGCGTCGCGCGCCCGTTCCCGTCTCCTCCACGGCGTCCGGCGCGGGCTCGGCCGTGACCGTCGTGCAGGACCGCCACTCACCGCGCCGGTAGCTGAACTCCACCCCGTCGTCGAGAACCTCACGCCCCCTCACGGCACCGGTCTTGGCGTACGTACGGAAGTCGGAGCGCAGCTCGAACTGGTCGGTGAAGTCCGCGTCCACGGTGAGCGCGATCCGGACCGTCGTCGGCACCGGACGGTTGCTGGTGACGCCGAGCGACTCGACGAACGAGCTGTCGGCGACGGCCTGTTCCCGGAAGAGCGTGTACGCGGGCGGCTCCTGGCGACCGCCCCGGGGGACGAGCACACACCGCGCGGAGTCGCCGTCGCCCACCGGAGTGAGCGTCTCGGGGACCGCGCCGTCGACGGTGAGCTGCCACCGGCTCAGATGCCGGGCGTCCCGTACGAACAACCCGTCCGGGGAGCTGCCGCCCCGCCGCCCGCTGATGTCGCCGCTGTCGCCCACGGCGGCGAACGTCCCGCCGCGCACGAGCAGATGATGCCGGTCCGTCATCCCCGGTCCCCTCCCTGGTCACTCATGTCGCACGTGTCGAATCCGGCGTGGTCGTGGTGCTGGTCGCCGGCGTGGTCCGGTCCGTCGCCGCTTCGGAGACCGTGGTCGTCCTGGTGCAGCAGATCGAGGGCGAGCGCGGCGGTCCAGCTGAAGCCGAGGGCGCCGCACGGCTCGCCGGTGTACGGGTCGACGTACTCGGCGAACCCGGACGCGCCCGCGGTCTCCAGCAGCGCCGTCCGCAGGGCGTCCGCCCGCCCCAGCTCCCCGTGGATCCTGAGCCCTCGCTCCAGCATCCAGTTGGTGTTGAACCAGGCGGGGCCCCGCCAGTACCGGTGCGGATCGAACGCCTCACCCCTGAGGTCGTACGACGGCACGAGCCGGGTCGTGTCCCCGAGTCCGAAGTGCGGCCCGTGCACCGTCCGCACGAGGGCGGCGACGATCTCACGGGGGAGGCCGGGGAGGAGCAGGGGGAGCAGACCGGAGACGCCGCGCTCGGGAACGAGGGCGTCATCGATGACGTCCCGGCAGAAGAACATCCCCTGCGCCGGATCCCACAGCCGTTCCACCAGGGCGGCCGTCAGCCGCTCGGCGCGGGCGTCGCGTGCCGTGCCGGTCGCCCCCAACTCCGCGGCGATACGGGCGAGGGCGTGCTCGGAGGCGATGAGGAGGGCGTTGAAGGCGGGGTCCTCGACGGCGAACCCGCTCCGTCCGTCGGCGTACCCCCCGTCCCGGTAGTCCGTCGCCAGCCGCACGTACCGCCCGTAGTCCAGATCCGTCGGACGGTCCCCGGCCGCGCCGTGGTCCAGGTCGGCGCGGCGGAACGAGCGGGCCGGGGCCGGGGCCACCCGGGACAGGGGCGCGTCCCAGGCGGGGCTGTTGTCCATGCCCTGCTCCCAGGGGTGGACGACCGAGGCCAGCCCGCCGCCGCCCAGGTCCCGGCGGTGCAGCAGATAGCGGTGCCAGGCCGCGAGCCGCGGATACACCCGGGGCAGGAAGCCGCGCGCCCGGGAGAGCCCCGGGTCCGAGCGGTGCACCAGCCACGCGGCCAGCGCGTGCACCGGCGGCTGCACGATGCCGGAGGTCTCGGTGGTGCGCGGGGCGCCCGCAGCGCGCCCCGCGGTCGAGGAGCGCCAGAAGTCGGGGCTCGGGAAGTACGCCTCCAGCGGTACCGAGGGGTTGAAGACGATGTGCGGGATCCGTCCGTCCCCCCACTGCGCGTCGAGCAGCGTCTCCAGCTCGGTCTGCGCCCGCAGCGGCGACAGATGGCGCAGCCCGATCGCGATGAACGCCGAGTCCCACGACCACTGGTGCGGATACAGCCGGCGGGACGGCACCGTGGACGTCCCCGTCCAGTTGCCCTCCAGCACCTCGGCCGCCCCGCGGTGCAGGGATCCGGGCGGGCCGCCCGGATCGTATACAGCGCCATCACGGCGGACGCCCGTGCCTGGTCGGCGGGCGGTGAGCTGGGTTGTGCGGTCCACTCAGGGCTCCCCGAGGACAAGGTGCCGACCGGTTCGGCAGTGGCTACCGTAGGGTTACGCCTATTTAACACGCAAAACTCAATATGTAATGCAGAGTTGGTGAACGCAAGAGGGTGAGCGGCAGAGGTCGAGCGGAACGGTGCGCGCACGATCCCCTGAGGGGCGCGCCGCCCGCCCCCGATGCCGGGGATGATCGTGTGAGTGACCGCGCGAACGGGAGGTAGTGAAGGTGGGTAGTCACGCCGGTGCAGGAGACCTGCTGGAGTTGGTCCGCAGCGGCCGGGCCACCACCCGCGGCGCGCTCCAGCAGGCCACGGGCCTGTCCCGGGCCACCGTCGGCCAGCGTCTGGACCGGCTCTTCCGCGCGGGCTGGCTCCGCGAGGGCGCCGGCGGCCCGGTCGGCTCGCCGCTCGGCGGACGCCCTTCCATCACCCTGGAGTTCGACGACGAGCACGCGGTCGTCCTCGCCGCAGACCTCGACACCCGTCACGCCCGCGCCGCCGTCCTCTCCCTCACCGGCGAGTTGCAGGCCGAGCACACCGGCACGCTCGTCATCGAGGACGGCCCCGAGGCCGTCCTGGACGAACTGGGGCGCTGGTTCGCCGAACTGCTGGAGAAGGCGGGGCAGTCGGCCGGCGCGGTCTGCGGCATCGGGCTCGCCGTCCCCGGCCCGGTGGACACGGACACCGGCCGGGTGGTGCAGCCGCCGATCATGCCCGGCTGGGACGGCTACGACATACGCGGCCGGCTGGCCCGCGCCTTCACCGACCACGCGGCCGGCCCCGCCGGTGTCCCGGTCCTCGTCGACAACGACGCCAACCTCATGGCGTACGGCGAACAGCGCACGGGATACCCGGACTGCTCGGCGTTCGCGCTGGTCAAGGTGTCCACGGGTATCGGCGCCGGCGTGGTGGTCGGCGGCTCGATCTACCGGGGCGTCGACGGCGGCGCCGGCGACATCGGCCACATCCGGGTGCCCGGCGGCGCGGACGCGCTGTGCAAGTGCGGGTCCTACGGCTGTCTGGCGGCGGTCGCGAGCGGCGGTGCCGTCGCGCGGCGGCTGAGCGAGGCCGGGGTTCCGGCGGCCTCCGGCTCGGACGTGCGCGATCTGCTGGTCGCCGGGCACCCGGGGGCGACCGCGCTGGCGCGGGAGGCGGGCCGGGCCGTGGGGGACGTGCTGGCGACGGTCGTGACCCTGCTGAACCCCGGCGTGCTGATGATCGCCGGAGACCTGGCCGGAACTCCCTTCCTCACGGGCGTGCGCGAACTCCTCTACCAACGGGCGCTGCCCCGCTCCACGGCCCACCTGGACGTGGTCACTTCCCGGCTGGGTGAGCGGGCGGGTCTGATCGGGGCGGGCGCCCAGGTCGTCGAGTACCTGTACGCGCCCGAGCGGGTCGAGCAGCGGCTGGCGGCGCTGGGGGTGTGACAGGTGGGTCCGCCGGGGGTCTGATGCAAGGGTCCCGCCGGACGCCGGGGGTCTGATGCAAGGGTTCCGCCGGACGCCGGAGGTCTGATGCCAAGGGTTCCGCCGGACGCCGGGGGTCTGATGCAAGGGTTCCGCCGGACGCCGGAGGTCTGATGCCAAGGGTTCCGCCGGACGCCGGAGGTCTGATGCAAGGGTTCCGCCGGACGCCGGAGGTCTGATGCCAAGGGTTCCGCCGCGGGTGTGATGGGCGGGGTTGCCGGGGGTGTGACAGGCGGGTTTCCATCCCGTGCGACGGTCCGGATAGTGAAATCCCGGCTTCTGTGAATGCGTGATTCTCGCCACCCCTGATAAGGGTTGCGCTCAGATGAGCGGATCTTGGGTGGTTCTGGGTATTCAAAGGGTGGCACTCAGTGCCACACTTTGATCGTTCATCGCGCGAACTCAGACGTGTGGATTGCTGCTCATTTGAGCGCTGAGGTGGGTCCTCGATCTCCGCCGCCTTCAAGAGGTGAACGCATCGGCGTTCAACTCCTTGCCAAGCTTTGACTTTCGATCTGCTGGCGGACGGGTGGTTACAGGCGCATGACGCACAAGTGGACGTACCCAGGAGCCTTTGATCTGGGTATGTTCCTCGCCGTCAGGGCAGCCACCGCGTCCTCAAGGAGTTGGGACCTGTGTCGGAAAACAAAGATCCCCACGTAGGCCACGTAGGCCACGTAGCTCAGAGCGTTGAGGGCGTGAAGTTCGTCTATGACTTCACCGAGGGCAACAGGGACCTCAAGGACCTCCTCGGTGGCAAGGGTGCGAACCTCGCCGAGATGACCAACCTCGGTCTCCCCGTGCCGCCCGGCTTCACCATCACCACCGAGGCATGCAAGGTCTACCTCGACAGCGGCGAGGAGCCCGCGGCACTGCGTGACGAGGTGACCGCCCACCTGGAGGCCCTCGAGAAGCGCATGGGCAAGAAGCTCGGCCAGGGCGACAACCCGCTCCTCGTCTCGGTCCGTTCCGGCGCCAAGTTCTCCATGCCCGGCATGATGGACACCGTCCTGAACATCGGCCTCTCGGACAAGTCCGTGAAGGGCCTCGCCGACCAGGCCGGTGACGAGCGCTTCGCGTGGGACTCCTACCGCCGGCTCATCCAGATGTTCGGCAAGACCGTCCTCGGCGTCGACGGGGAACTCTTCGAGGACGCCCTCGACAAGGCCAAGGAGACCAAGAACGTCACGGTAGACACCGAGCTGGAGGCCGCCGACCTCAAGAAGCTGGTCACCACCTTCAAGAAGATCGTGAAGAAGGAGGCCGGCCGGGACTTCCCGCAGGACCCCCGCGAGCAGATGGACCTGGCCATCAAGGCCGTCTTCGACTCGTGGAACGGCGACCGCGCGAAGCTCTACCGCCGACAGGAGCGCATCCCGCACGACCTCGGCACCGCCGTCAACGTCTGCTCCATGGTCTTCGGCAACCTCGGCCCCGACTCCGGCACCGGCGTCGCCTTCACCCGTGACCCCGCCTCCGGCCACCAGGGCGTCTACGGCGACTACCTGCAGAACGCCCAGGGCGAGGACGTGGTCGCGGGCATCCGCAACACGGTCCCCCTGGCGGAGCTGGAGTCGATCGACAAGAAGTCGTACGACCAGCTGATGCAGATCATGGAGACGCTGGAGAACCACTACAAGGATCTCTGCGACATCGAGTTCACCATCGAGCGCGGCCAGCTGTGGATGCTCCAGACCCGCGTCGGCAAGCGCACGGCGGGCGCGGCCTTCCGGATCGCCACCCAGCTCGTCGACCAGGGCCTCATCGACGAGGCCGAGGCGCTCCAGCGCGTCAACGGGGCGCAGCTCGCGCAGCTGATGTTCCCGCGCTTCGACGAGGACGCGAAGGTCCAGCAGGTCGGCCGGGGCATCGCGGCGTCGCCGGGCGCGGCCGTCGGCAAGGCGGTCTTCGACTCGTACACGGCCGTGAAGTGGTCCCGGTCCGGCGAGAAGGTCATCCTGGTCCGCCGGGAGACCAACCCCGACGACCTCGACGGCATGATCGCGGCCGAGGGCATCCTGACCTCGCGCGGCGGCAAGACCTCCCACGCGGCCGTGGTCGCCCGCGGCATGGGCAAGACCTGTGTCTGCGGTGCCGAGGAGCTGGAGGTCGACACCAAGCGCCGCCGGATGACGGTGCCCGGCGGCCATGTGGTGGAGGAGGGCGACGTGATCTCCATCGACGGGTCGTCCGGCAAGGTCTACCTGGGCGAGGTCCCGGTCGTCCCGTCCCCCGTCGTGGAGTACTTCGAGGGCCGGATGCACGCCGGCGCCAACGACGCCGACGAACTGGTCGAGGCCGTCCACCGGATCATGGCCTTCGCGGACCGCAAGCGCCGGCTGCGGGTGCGGGCCAACGCGGACAACGCCGAGGACGCGATGCGCGCCCGTCGCTTCGGCGCCCAGGGCATCGGCCTGTGCCGTACGGAGCACATGTTCCTCGGCGACCGCCGTGAGCTGGTCGAGCGGCTGATCCTGGCCGACACGGAGGCGGAGCGCGAGGAGTCCCTGAAGGCGCTGCTGCCGCTGCAGAAGCAGGACTTCGTCGAGCTCTTCTCGGCGATGGACGGCCTGCCGGTGACGATCCGTCTGCTCGACCCGCCGCTGCACGAGTTCCTGCCGGACATCACCGAGCTGTCGGTCCGGGTCGCCCTGGCGGAGTCCCGCCAGGAGCCCCACGAGAACGAGCTCCGTCTCCTCCAGGCCGTCCACCGGCTGCACGAGCAGAACCCGATGCTGGGTCTGCGCGGCGTACGCCTCGGCCTGGTCATCCCCGGCCTGTTCACCATGCAGGTCCGGGCCATCGCGGAGGCGGCGGCCGAGCGGAAGAACGCCAAGGGCGACCCGCGCGCCGAGATCATGATTCCGCTCGTCGGGACGGTCCAGGAGCTGGAGATCGTCCGCGAGGAGGCCGACCAGGTCGTCGCGGAGGTCGAGGCGGCGACCGGTACCCGGCTGAAGCTGGCGATCGGCACGATGATCGAGCTTCCGCGGGCCGCGCTGACCGCCGGTCAGATCGCGGAGGCGGCGGAGTTCTTCTCCTTCGGCACGAACGACCTCACCCAGACGGTGTGGGGCTTCAGCCGGGACGACGTGGAGGCCTCCTTCTTCACCGCGTACCTGGAGAAGGGCATCTTCGGCGTCAGCCCGTTCGAGACGATCGACAAGGACGGTGTGGGCTCCCTGGTGAAGCTGGCCGCCGAGGCCGGCCGCGCCACCCGCCCCGACCTGAAGCTCGGCGTCTGCGGCGAGCACGGCGGTGACCCCGAGTCGGTCCACTTCTTCCACGAGGTCGGTCTCGACTACGTCTCCTGCTCCCCGTTCCGCATCCCGGTGGCCCGCCTGGAGGCCGGCCGCGCGGCGACCCACTCGGAGGGCAGCGACCACCGCTAGTGCACTGGCGGGCACCGCGAGGCACCCGCCTCGCACCCCGGACCCCGGAACCGCCGCTTGTCCCCGACCGACCCTCACCGATGGGCGGCGGTTCCGGATCACGAGAAGAGGGCGGCACCCCGTGCGGGGGGTGCCGCCCTCCGCCCGTACGGCCCGCCCGGTGTCGATCACGGGCAGGGAAACTCCCTGGCAGCCGGGGCGCGGCTGTCGGTAGCGTCGGGCGTTCCGCCGACCGCGATCCGGCAGTCGGCCCGTTCCCCGAGGGTGAGTTCCGTGAGTACGCCGCGCCAGACGCCGTCCGAGACGACCACGCTGTGGCGTCCCACCGGCCCCGAGGAGCTCGCCCTGGTGCGGGAGTCGGGGTGGAGGGCCTGGCCGCCGCGCCTTCCCGAGCAGCCGATCTTCTACCCGGTGCTCAACGAGGAGTACGCCGTGAAGATCGCGCGGGACTGGAACGTGAAGCACAGCGGGGCCGGGTTCGTGACCCGGTTCGAGGTCGACACCGGATTCCTGCGCCGGTATCCGGTGCGGCAGGCCGGCGGGGAGACGATCCTGGAGCTGTGGGTGCCCGCCGAGGAACTCGACGAGTTCAACGCGCACATCGTGGGCGCGATCGAGGTCACTCACGAGTTCCGCTGAGCGTCCCCGATCTCCCGCAGCACGCCCACGAGTTCGTCGTGCTGCGCGTCATTGATCTGTTGTGCCTCGGGTGTGTCGACATGCAGCGTGTTGACGTACAGGCCCGCCGCGGTCCGGTGGAACCAGTGGCTGATGCCGTTGCCGCAGGCCGCCCACACGTGCAGCCTGGGATTCCACTGGGGGTGCCGCTCGCCGCCGGGAGCCCTGCGGAAGTCGATGTACGAGAAGAAGTTCGCGGCGTACGGCCAGTGGTGCAGGGAGAAGGTCTCCGGGGCGAGCAGCTGCCAGGCCCGTACGAACGGCACGTCCACGTGCCGTTGCATCTCGGTGTAGGCGGCGCTCGCCCCGGCGATGGTGCCGGCGTGGCCACCGGCGCCCTCCTCGCCCACCTCGAACTCGATGGGCATGGTGTTCACGAACCAGCCCACGGAGTGCTCCCACACCTCCGCGTTCCTCTCACTGACCGGCATCAGGCCCCGGTACACCGCGGGGCCTCCCAGTCGGCGCAGCGCCGTCGCGGCCGCCGCCAGGACACCGGTGAAGACGCTGCCCCCTGCCGCCCGGGTGCCCGCCGCGAGGGCGTTCGTCTCGTCGGCGTCCAGCAGACGGCGGCTCCGGTTCGCCATGGGGTACAGGCGGTCGTCCGCCACCCCGATGTCGAAGGGGAACCGGGGGAAGAACCCGCCGTTCCGGGCGATGAAGCCCTTCCAGTACTCCAGCCGGTCGTCGTCGGCCTGCAGGGACGACCAGCGGCGCCGTTGTGCGTCCCCGAAGGTCAGATAGCTGGCCGCGGGCGGGAGTTCGGGGAGACGACCGGCCGTGTGCGCCGCGTATGCCGTCTGGATCTCGTTCACCACCACGGGCATCGACATGCCGTCGCACACGAGATGGTCGAAACAGAGATAGACGGTGGAACGCGATTCCCGGACCACCGCGCCCATCAGGAGCAACGGCCAGGAAAGCGTGTCGAGACTCTTGAACTCTTTGTCCAGATGGGTGTGCAGTTCCTCCGAGGTGTGGAAATGGCCGACCTGCTCCGCCTCCAGTGAGATGGACTCGGGGGAAAGGGCGGTGCAGGTCAGATCACCGGCCAGCCGCCGGAATTCACAGCGGAGCACCTCATGGCGGCGTACGAGGAGCAGGAGGGCGGATTCCAGGGCCGGAATGTCGAGGCGGCCGTCGATCTCGAAGGTGATGGTGATGGAGCTGGCGACGCAGTCACTCGTGCTCCGCGTCGCCTGGAACGACGAATGGTGCTTGTCCTGGTTGAAGGAGGCGGACTTGGACGCGGCGGCGGGATCGTCCTCCCTGGAACTGGGGGAGCGCTTGGTGCGCAGGGACCAGGAAATGACGGTTCCGGGCGCGATACTGGCATCGGCGAAAGGAATCTGTAGCACTCCGAGGCTCTCTGTTCGTATGTGTGGGGGGATCGGGGGATCGGGGGGATCGGGGGGTTGGGGGATCGGTGGGGGGTGTCGGCGGTGCGGACGCCGGGAGGCGAGGTCCGGGGGTGATCGGGGAGCGTCAAGTGAGGCAGGCCAGCAGGGAACTCACCGCCGCGTCGACGCCGTTCTCGGAGCGGATCAAGGGGGCCATCTCCGTCGCCCGATACCACAGGTGGCGGTCCTCCACCGCCCGGCCGATCGCCTCCGCCAGCCTCGCCGCCGTGAGGTGCCGGGCGGCGAGGGGAGCGTGGGCCACGCCCAGCGCCCGCATCTGTTCGGACCAGTAGGACTGGTCGCCCATGTGGGGGCAGAGGACCTGGGGCCGGCCGGCGGCGAGCGCGGCGCCCACGGTGTCGGGGCCGCCGTGGTGGACGACCGCCGCCGCGCGCGGGAAGAGCCAGTCGTGCGGCGCCTCCTTGATCGTCAGGACGTCCCGGGCGGGGGAAAACGGTTCGGCGCCGCCCCGCCCCGTCGCCACCACGGCCCGGACCCCGGCGAGCCGGACCGCCTCCATGACCAGGGCGTTGTTCCGGGGCGTCCGGGTGCCGGCCATGCTCCCGAAGTCGACGCAGACTGGCGTCGGCCCCTCGGCCAGAAACCGGATCAGCTCAGCGGGCGGTGTCCAGTCGGGACGCGCCGGCAGGAACCAGAAGCCCGTGGTGCGGACGGCGTCGCCCCAGACCGGGTCGACGGGCATCACATGCCGGCTGAACGACTGGAGGACCGGCCGCCGCTTGCCCTCGGGGTCGCGCAGCCACCGCCGGGCGCCGTGTCTGCGCGCCGCGAGTCCCAGTTCCGTCGTCCGCCAGCGCTCCACCTCACGGGACCGCTGGGTCGCCGTCACGACGGCGTACGTGCTGCGGTTCAAAAAGCGGGGCACTTTCGGCAACGGCAGGAGGGGGCAGGGGAATTCATCCGTGGGAATCCAGCCGGGCTGCAGGGCGACGACGACGGCGGGCACCTCCAGCATGTCCGCCACATGCTGGGCGGGAAAAGCCGCCGAATGCACCACCGCGGCCACATCCCCGTGGTCGTGCGCGATCGCGGCGACATCCCGCAGGGGGGGAATCAGCAATTGCTTCAGCCGGACGACCGTTCTTGCGGCCGCGATGTTCCCGCGTACTCCCAGCAGTCCGTGGTCGATGATCCGGCGGGTTTCCGGCTCGTCGAGAATGCGCGTGGGTCCGTCGTCGATCGCCGCGAAATCCACCCCGTACGCGGCGGCTTCGGCTGCGTAGGACGACGGGGCGGCCAATAACGGTGTGTGGCCGTGGCGACGGAGCGCCACGGCCAGTGCGAGGAAGGGGTGCACGTCCCCGCGAGTACCGCATGCCGCGAGGAGAACCTTGCGCGGGCGGATGCCGACTCCAGGGCTCGCCGGCCCCGATTCTTTGGGCAAGAGCACGCGCTGAACCTAGCAGAAGGGAAATCGAACGAGTTTGGCGTGGAAATGGGTTCGAAATTCCCTGGGGGAATTCTCAGGTGCGGAACGGCCCCGTCACCTCGTACGTGATGCCGCCCGACGAACTGCCGCTGGTGCCGCGCTGGCTGGAGAAGTACAGACGGCGGCCGTCGGGGGAGAAGGCGGGGCCGGTGATCTCGGAGGAGGACTGGCCCTCGATGCGGAGGAAGGGCGCGATGACGTCGTCCGGGGTGATCACGCAGATCTCCATGTTGCCGCCGTCCTCCGCGACGAAGAGATCACCGGAGGCGGTGCCGGTGACGTTGTCGACGCCGGTGAGCGGGGCCGTGCCACCGGTCACCAGAGAGTCGTCGTAGGCGAGTTCGATGGTCTGCGCGGCCGCGTCGTACTGCCAGACGCGATTGTCGCCCTTCGTCGTGAACCAGCAGGTGTTGTCGGCGTAGTAGCAGCCCTCGCCGCCGTTGAAGCGCTTGGCGCCGGACACCTGGTTGCGCGTGGCGGTCGCGCCGGACGGGTCGGGCACCCTCGACCAGGTCACCGGGCCGCTGGTGCCGGTGCCGCCCACCAGGACCTCCAGCGTGCCCGCCGACAGATCGCCCCACGTCGTCGGCCGGAAGCGGTAGAAGCAGCCGTCGGAGACGTCCTCCGTCATGTAGACGACCCCGCGTGTCGGGTCGGCGGCAGCCGCCTCGTGCTTGAACCGGCCCATCGCGTCCCGGCGCACCGCCGCCTTCGCGCCCCACGGGTCGGTCTCGTAGACGTATCCCCGGTCGACCTCCTCGCACGACAGCCAGGTGTTCCAGGGCGTCTTGCCGCCCGCGCAGTTCGTCCGGGTGCCCGAGAGGATGCGGTATGCCGAGGTGACCGCGCCCGTCGACGAGAACCGCACCGCGCTCGCACCGCCGGACGGGCTGATCTCCGAGTTGGAGACATAGATCCAGCCGCTGCCGTCCGCGTAACAGGCCCCGCCGTCGGGCGCGTTGTGCCAGGTGTACGACGTGCCGGGTACCGTCTGGCCGGAGCGGGCGATCACCCGGCTGGTGAAACCGCTCGGGAGTCTGATGCCGCCCGCGTCCGGCGCGCCGAGGGCGCCGTACGGGCCCGCGCCCGGCTGGGCGGGCGCGGCGTACGCGGCGCCACGCCACAGGGTTCCGCCGAACGCGGTGGAGGTGCCGCCGAGGACGGCCGCGCGTAGCAGGGTACGACGTTCCACTGTCGCTCCAAGGGTGCGTTGACCGGCCCGCCTGCCGGTCGGCGGCGGGGTCGCGCGGTGATGGAACTTAGGGGAGCGTGATGGACGGCGCATGGACAGCCCATGACATGACCGTGCGGGGGCGTTCCCGGACGCCGACTGCGCCGGGCGTGCGCGGCCGCCGGCAGCGCGCGGGGGGTACGCGGTCGCCGGCTGCGCGCGCCGGGTACGCGGTCGTGGGGCGACGCGCACCCCCGGGCCCGTGAGGTGCCGGCTCACGCGGGCAGGGGCGGCGCCTCGCGCTTGCGCGGACCGGGCCGCGTACCGAAACCGTGGCCACCTGTCTGGGCCGGAGGCTCCGCCGAGGGCAGGCGGACGACGGCGTCCAGACCGCCCGTGGCGGCCTCGTGGAGCGAGACCACGCCGCCGCTGGCGTGCGCGAGACGCTGGACGAGGGAGAGACCGAGCCCGGTGCCGCCCTTGGGGGCGCCGGGAGCGCGCCAGAAGCGGTCGAAGGCGCGGGCCCGCTGCTCGGCCGTCATACCGGGTCCCTCGTCCGTGACATGCAGGTCGACCCAGGCGGGGCGGGCGTCGCGCAGGCCCCGGCGGGCGGGGACGAGCAGCCGTAGTTCCATGGTGACCGTGCTGTCGGACGGCGAGGCCCGCAGCGCGTTGGAGAGCAGGTTGTCGAGGATCTGCTCCACGGCTCCGGGCAGCGCCGTCACCGGGCCCACACTGCCCGCGAAGAGCACCAGCGAGACCCCGTCGCGGGCGAACAACGGGCCCCAGGTGCGGTGCCGTTCCGCGCAGATCGCGCCCACGTCGACCTGGACCGGGATGGCCGCCGCCTCCTCCAGGCGGGCCATCGCGAGCAGTCCCTCGACCATCCGGGCCAGCCGGTCGGTCTCGGTGACGGCGGCGTCGAGGCTCGGCCGGGCGTGCCGGGCGATGTCCGGCTCCAGGTTCTCCAGGCGCAGCCGCAGCGCCGCCAGCGGTGTCTTCAGCTGGTGCGAGGCCTCGCCGGCGAAGGCCCGCTGGGAGGCCAGCAGGTGTTCCAGCCGGGCGGCCGTCGTGTTGAAGGCCGCCGCCAGGCTGAGTACCTCCGGCGGGCCCGAGGTGACCTGCACGGAGGCAGCCGCCCCGCCCTCCGCGAGACGGTGCGTGGCCTCCTCCAGCTGCCGGATCGGCCGCCCCGCCCAGTGCGCGAACGCGAACGCCACCACCGCGACACCGGCGAGCACAGCGAGCCCGGCCAGCACCAGCAGCAGCCACACCGCGAACACCCGTGCGTGCACCATGGCCGTGGGCAGGGTGACGCGGACGGCACCCCGGGGCGCCTCGGCGGACGCCGTACGCCCGGCCGCACCCGAGTTCGTACGCCCGGCCGCACCCGGGCTCGTACGGGTACCCGTCAGCGTGTCCGTGCTCCGGGCCGCGTCGGCGCCCGCGGCCCCGACGGCACCGGCGTGCGTAGCGGCACCGGCGTCCGTGACCGTCGAGGTGGCCGTCGGTGTGTGCCCCACCGGGGCGGCCACGGACAGGTAGCGCACCCCGCCGGTCGTCGTCGTGCGGACGTCGGTGGTGGCGTGGCCCTTGAGCGCGGCGGAGATCTCGGGGAGGGAGGCCAGGTCCCGTTCCTCGTCCTCGGACAGGTCGTGCGAGGTGGCCAGCAGGTTCCCCCGGGAGTCGACGATGACCACCTTGCCGCCGATGCGCTCGGCGCAGTGCTCGGCCCGTTCGGCGAGTTCGTCCGGACGCCGGGCCGCGAGCGACAGCGCGGCGAACGCGGCGACCGACTCGGCCTCGTCGTTGGCGGAGTTGACGATCCGCTCGCGTTCGGCCCTCGAGTAGACGAAGCCCAGCGGGATCTCCAGGCCCAGGAGGACGAGCGCGGCGAGGCTGAGGTAACTCAGCAGCAGGCGGCGGGTCATGACGCCGTCGCCTCGGGCGGGTGCTGCCGGACAGGACCGGCTCCCGGCCCCCGGCCCTGCCCCGGCCCGGGGGCGCGGACGGCGAGCCGGAAGCCGACACCCCGCAGGGTCTGGATCCACGCCGGGTCGCCGAGCTTGCGGCGCAGGGTCGCGACATGCACGTCCAGGGTCTTGGTGGGGCCCTGGTAGTGGTCGTCCCAGACCCGGTTGAGGATCTGCTGCCGGGAGTAGACCGCCCCGGGGTCCTCGGTGAGCAGCGCCAGCAGTTCGAACTCCTTCGGCGTCAGCGCGACCGGCACGTCCCCCACCCACACCTGCCGCGTCCGCCGGTCCACGACCAGCGGTCCGGGCGACGGTACGGCACGGTCGCCCACGGCAGCCGGGTCGGAGGCGTCACGGGGTTCGGCCGGGGCCTGTTCGTAGGCAGGCGGTTCGTAGGCGGGCGGTTCGTAGGCGGGCGGTTCGTAGCCGGGAGACTCGTGGACGGGGGTGCCGTGTGGGGGAGTGCCGAAGGGCGGGCCCGCGAAGAGGCGGCCTCCCGGGGCGGGGGTGCCGTAGCCGGGGGTGCCGTGGGGCGGGGTGCCGAACGCCTGGGGGTGTTGCACGGAGGCCACCCGAGCCGGCGCCCCCTGTGCCGGCGTCCCGTGCGCGGGCGTCTCGTTCGCCGTCGCCCAGTCGTACTCGGGTGAGGCGCCGGCGCCGGTCCGGGCGCCGGCACGCGGCCCCGCCTCCCCGGTCCGGGGCACGGCCGGGGTCCCGGACACCACCTCTCCCCGTACGGTGAACTCCTCTCCCCGGAGCCCGGGGTGGGCGAACGCGTCGGCCGGTGCTCCCTGGCCCGGCCCCGGCCGTTGATGCCGTCGGGACACCGCCCGTATCCGGGCCACCAGCTCGCGGATGCTGAATGGTTTCGCCAGGTAGTCGTCGGCGCCCAGCTCCAGCCCCAGGACGCGGTCGGCCTCCTCGCCCCGCGCGCTGAGGATGATGATGGGGACGTCCGAGGACCGGCGGATGCCACGGCAGACATCGATGCCGTCCATGTCGGGCAGACCGAGGTCCAGCAGGACGACGTCGCCGTGTGGACCTCTCAACCCGTCCGCGCCGGTGGTCACGTGGTGGACCGCCAGGCCGAAGTGGCGCAGCCCGTCGGCGAGCGGTTCGGCGATCGTCTCGTCGTCCTCGATGAGCAGCACTCGTACGCCCATGGCGTCCTGTCTCTCCAAAGGGGTCCGTACAACACGGTTCCCGTGCTGTGGGGTCGACCACGCTACAAGAGACCGAACAGTAATGTGCAGGGAATCCGGAGCATTGTGAAATCACCCTCAGAAACCGCTTGTATTCAGCCGGTCGAGCTATGGAGAAGGGGCGTCTGGCTGAAATCTATGGAAACCCTGGCGGCGTTTTAGTGTTCGCTTAACCTTCCTCTGGTCATCGCCCCCCTACGGTCGTAACACCTGGTCGGAAGCAGCAAGGAGGGCAAGATGAAGGCGTTGCTGGATCGCGCCCGGTCGTTCAGGCGCCGGGTCGACTTCGAGAGCGACGAATACCGGAAACTCGCCGTCGGGCAATTCCCCGAGGCGCTGTTCATTACCTGCTCGGACTCACGGGTGATACCCGCGCTGATCACCGGAGCGCGCCCCGGCGAGATATTCGAGCTACGGAATGCGGGCAACATCGTGCCGCCGCACGACGCGTACGGAGCGGCCTCCGGTGAGGCCGCCACCATCGAGTACGCACTGGAGGTGCTCGGCGTTCAGGACATCGTCGTCTGCGGTCACTCCCACTGCGGGGCGATGGGCGCGCTGAAGTACCGCGCCGACCTGTCCGGCCTGCCCAGGGTGGACGCCTGGCTCGACTACGCCCGCCCCGCGCTCGAACCCGTCCTGGGCGACGGCGGCGCGGCGGACGGTGTGGCCGGCGGGCCCGCCGTGGGGATCGCCGCCGCGTCCGACGACCCCTCGCTGCGCGAGGTCGTCCAGCTCAACATCCGCAGCCAGCTCGCGGTGCTCCGCGAGTACCCCGTCGCCCGGCAGCAACTGGACGCCGGGCGGCTGCGGTTGCACGGCTGGTACTACGAGATCGACACCGGCACGGTCCACGAACTCGACGAGGACGGCGGCTTCCGGGTGCACGGCTCATGAGCGGCGCGCACGGCCGGCACGCGGCGGGCGCCCGAAGGGCCGCCGCCCCGGGTGAATCGGGCGGCGGCCCGCGGGGAGCGGAACGGGGGGCGAAGGTGCCCGGCCCGCAGGTGTCCGTCGAGGGCCCCGGCACCCGCAGGCGCGCGGGAGGCTCCGGTTGGGCCGGGGCCTTTGGGTGGGCGAGCGGCTCGCGGCGCGCGGGTGGCTCCGGACGGGTGGATCGCTCGGAGCGGATGGATGACCGGGAGCGGATGGATGACCGGGAGCGGATGGATGATTCGGAGCGGATGGGTGACTCGGAGCGGGCTGATGCGTCCCGGCAGGCGGGTGGGCCGGGGCAGGCCGGAGCCTTCGAGTGGGTGGGTGGCTCCGGGCACGGGGTTCCCGAGCGGGCCGGTGCCTTCGAGCGGGCCGGTGCCTTCGAGCGGGCCGAGGGATACGAGCGGACCGGTGGCTCGCAGCGGATCGGCGGCTCAGGGCGGGGCCGGGGTGCCGGGCGGATCGACCTCGGTACGGAGATCACCGCCTCCCTCGTCGTGTTCCTCGTCGCGCTGCCGCTCTGCATCGGCGTGGCCGTCGCCTCCGGTGTGCCCGCCGAGCTGGGCATCATCTCGGGGGTGATCGGCGGTCTGGTGGTCGGCGCGGTGCGCGGCAGCACCCTCCAGGTCAGCGGGCCGGCGGCCGGGCTCGCCGCGCTGGTCGCCGAGACGGTGACGGAGTTCGGCGTCGCCATGCTGGGCGTGATCGTCCTCTTCTCCGGCGTCTTCCAGATCGTGCTGGGCCTGGTGAAGCTGGGCCGGATGTTCCAGGCGATCTCCCTCGCCGTCGTCCAGGGCATGCTCGCCGGCATCGGACTGCCGCTGATGTTCAGCCAGTTGTACCCGCTGACCGACGCCAAGGCGCCGGGCACCCCCTTCGAGAACATGGCCGGGGTCCCGGGGCTGATCGCCGGCACCGTGACCGATCCGCAGGCGCTCATCGCCGCCGGGCTCGGAACCGTCACCGTCGTGCTGAGCTTCGTGTGGAAGCACATCCCTGGTCCGGCCGCCGTCAGGAAGATCCCGGCCGCGCTCGTGGCCGTCGGGATCGGTATCGCCGTCGCCTCCCTGCCGGGCGTCGAGGTGAAGACGCTCCAGGTGGGCAATCTGCCGGCCTCCGTGGACGTGCCCGGACCCGGACAGCTTGCCGGGCTCGCCGACGCGGGGATCATCACGGCGATCCTCACGTTCACGGTGATCGCCTCGGCGGAGAGCCTGTTCACGGCCGCCGCCGTGGACCGGATGCACAACGGGCCGCGCACCCGCTACAACACCGAGCTGATCGCTCAGGGAGCGGGCAACACGGTCGCCGGCCTTCTCGGCGCGCTGCCCATCACCGCCGTCGTGGCCCGGAGTTCGGCGAATGTGCAGGCCGGGGCCAAGACCCGGGTCTCCCGCACGCTCCACGGGCTCTGGCTGCTCGCGTTCGCGCTGCTGCTGCCGCAGGTGCTCGCCCTCATCCCGATCTCCGTGCTCGCGGGCGTGCTGGTGCACAGCGGCTGGAAGCTGTTCGCGCCGGAGGAGTTCCCGAAGATGTGGCGGCAGGACCGCGGGGAGTTCGCCGTCATGGCGTTGACGACACTCGTCATCACGGCGACGGCGCTGCTCGAAGGGGTGCTGTTCGGGCTTGCGGCGGGTGTGGTGCTGGCCGCGCTGCGGATGTCGCAGACCGTGGTGCGCCAGCACATCGAGGACGACACGGCGAAGGTCGTCATGGCGGGCAATGCGACGTTCCTGCGGTTGCCGCGGCTGATCGACGCCCTGGAGAACGCGGCGGCCTCCGGGAAGCCGCGGATCCGGCTCGACCTGCTGGGGGTCACGCACCTCGACCACGCCTGCCGCAGCCAGGTCGAGGAGTTCGTGACGCAGCAGCGGGGGGCCGGGGTGCGCGTCGAACTGCTGATGCCGGAGCTGACGGCGACGGGGGCGAAGGCGGTCCCCGAGGGGCCGGGGGCGGGGCGGTCCGCGGCGCCGGTGCCGCCGATGCCGGAGACGTCGCCGACGGCGCAGGTCCCGGTGGTTCCGGAGGTGCCGGCGGGTCCGGCCGTATCCGGGGCGGGCTGGGGGCAGGCGCAGGACCGGGATCTCGCGCCGGTGGGTGCGGGGGCCGGGCCGGGGCCCGATGCCGAGTGGTTCTATCTCGACACGAGGCCGATGCCGGGGAGTGCCGAGGAGTCCCGGTCGTCGTGGTAGGGCGCCTTCCGGCTCGGGGCGCGGGTGCGCCGGCATGTGCGGCGTCCGTCGTGGTCGCTCGCACGGTTCCCCGCGCCCCTGAGAGCAGGGGCCGCGCCCCGCTTCCCTCCGGCCCGCAGGGTCCCCCGAACCGCAGACAACCGGCCCGCCCCCTCATACGCTGAGGGCTTCGGAAACGCTTTCGAAAGGGCGGCGGCATGGCGGGTTGGAACGTGAACGACATCCCGGACCAGCGCGGCCGCGCCGCCGTCGTGACCGGCGCGAACAGCGGCATCGGTTACGTCACCGCCCGCGAACTCGCCCGGCGGGGCGCCCATGTGGTGCTCGCCTGCCGCAGCGAGGAGCGGGGCGTCGCGGCTCTGGAACGGATGAGAGCCGAGGTGCCCGGCGGCCACGTCGAACTGCTGCGGCTGGACCTCGGGGACCTCGCATCGGTGCGGCAGTTCGCCGTCGCGTACGAGAGGACGTACGAGCGGCTCGATCTGCTGATCAACAACGCGGGTGTGATGGCCGTCGCGGAGGGCCGTACCGCCGACGGGTTCGAGACCCAGTTCGGGACCAACCACCTCGGGCACTTCGCGCTCACGGGGCTGCTGGCGCCCCTGCTGCTCACCACCGACGGCGCGCGGGTCGTGACCCTCTCCAGCGGGATGCACCTACGGGCCGACATCGACCTCGACGACCTGGACACCGCGCGCAAGTACGGGCGTTGGCTGGCCTACGGCCGTTCCAAGACGGCCAATCTGCTGTTCACCCACGAGCTGGCCCGGCGGCTGGCGGCGGCCGGCTCCGATGTCGTCGCCGCGGCCGCCCACCCCGGCTACGCGGCGACGAACCTGCAGACCTCGGGGGCCAAGGCGGAGGGCCGCAAGGCGACCGAGCGGTTCATGCGGGTCGGCAACCGGTTCTTTGCCCAGTCCGCCGAAGCGGGCGCCCTGCCCACGCTGTACGCGGCCACCGCGCCCGGCGTCGCCCCCGACTCCTTCATCGGCCCCCGGTTCCTGATGTGGCGCGGTGCGCCCGCCAGGTCACCGCGCGCCCCGTGGACCCTCGACGACCGGGCGGGCGAGCTCCTCTGGGAGCGCTCGGAGCGGCTGACCGGGGTGTCGTACGACCAGCTGAAGTCCTGACCCGGGGCGACCGCAACCCGGGAGCGCGGCCCGGCGAACGCCGCGGCGCCGGAACGGTCCGTGCCCGTTCCGGCGCCGAATGGCGGGAGTCGCCGCCATGACGGGCGTTACGACGCCCGTACCTCGTACGTCCTGATCCGCACCGTCTCGTCGTCGAGGCACTGCCCGTTCTCCAGGTCGAAGCGCTGCTTCAGGAGGGGCGAGGCGACGAACGGCCGGCCCTGGTACGAGCCGGTGAGGCCGCGGGAGAGGACCGCCGCGCCGCTGAACGGGTCGCGGTTGTCGACGGCGTACAGGGTGCCCGCGCGATCGCGGAAGATGGCCACCTGCTCGCCGTCGGGCAGCAAGGCCGCCACACCGCGGCCCGGCAGCAGGGCGCTCAGGTCGCAGACCGTGAGCCAGTCGTCGGCGAGCCGCAGTTGGACCTTCAGGTCGGTCGTCTCGGGTGCCAGGGTCATCGCTGGGCGGTTCCTTCCAGGACGTCTTCGGCGGGGCGCAGGCCGATGGACAGAAGCGGCAGGTCGGGCTTGATCTGGTCGCGCTCGGGCACGAAGCCCACGACCGGGTCGGGGGTGTCCGGCGCGTTCACGAAGGACACGAAACGGGCGAGCTTCTCGGGGTCGTTGATGGTGTCGGCCCACTCGTCGCGGTAGTGGGAGACGTGCGCCGCCATCAGCGACTCCAGCTCCTCGCAGATGCCGAGGGAGTCCTCCACCACCACGTCACGCACGTGGTCCAGTCCGCCGGGGATCCGCTCCAGCCAGGTCGACGTGCGCTCCAGGCGGTCCGCCGTGCGGATGTAGAACATCAGGAAGCGGTCGATCAGCCGGATCAGCTCGGCGTCGGAGAGGTCCTGCGCCAGCAGGTCCGCGTGGCGCGGGGTGGCGCCGCCGTTGCCACCGACGTAGAGGTTCCAGCCGTTGGTGGTGGCGATGACGCCGAAGTCCTTCGACTGCGCCTCGGCGCACTCGCGGGCGCACCCCGAGACCGCCGACTTGAGCTTGTGCGGGGAGCGCAGGCCCCGGTAGCGCAGCTCCAGGTCGATGGCCATGCGGACGGAGTCCTGGACGCCGTAGCGGCACCAGGTCTGCCCGACGCAGGACTTCACCGTGCGCAGGGACTTGCCGTACGCGTGGCCCGACTCGAAGCCGGCGTCCACCAGCCGGGTCCAGATGAGGGGGAGCTGCTCGACGCGGGCGCCGAACATGTCGATCCGCTGACCGCCGGTGATCTTGGTGTAGAGGCCGAAGTCGCGGGCGATCTCACCGATGACGATCAGGCCCTCGGGGGTGATCTCACCGCCGGGGATGCGCGGGACGACCGAGTACGAGCCGTTCTTCTGGAGGTTGGCGAGGAAGTGGTCGTTGGTGTCCTGGAGGGCCGCCTGCTCGCCGTCCAGGACGTAGACGTCGGCGCCGATCGTCGGGGCCAGGGAGGCGATGATCGAGCCGACCGCCGGCTTGCAGATCTCGCAGCCGTCGCCGCCCCGGGCCTCCTCACGGCCGTAACGGTCCAGCAGGTCCTGGTACGTGTTGATGCGCAGCGCCAGGACGATCTCGTACAGCTCCTCGCGGGTCTGCGAGAAGCACGCGCACAGGCCCTTGTCGACGACGACGCCGCCGGCCTCCAGCTCGGCGTTGACCAGCTGGCCGAGGACCTTGACGCAGGAGCCGCAGGTCGTACCGGCCTTGGTGCACTTCTTCACCTCGGGCACGGTGGTGCACTTGTGCTCGGTGACCGCCTCGCGGATCGTGCCCTTGCGGACGTTGTTGCAGGAGCAGATGATCGCGTCGTCCGGCAGCGCGGTCGGGCCGAGCTGGGCGGACTCACCGGCACCGGCGGGCAGCACCAGCGACTCGGGCGAGACCGGCGGGACGGAACCGGTGAAGGCCTTCAGCGTGCCGTACGCCTCCGCGTCGCCGACCAGGATGCCGCCGAGGAGCGTGCCGTCCCGGCCGATGACCAGCTTCTTGTACAGGCCGGAGCGGGAGTCGGAGTAGACGACGTCCAGGCAGTCCTCGGTGGTGCCGTGCGCGTCACCGAAGGACGCCACGTCCACGCCGAGGAGCTTCAGCTTGGTGGACAGGTCGGCTCCCGTGAACGACAACTGCTCCGCCTCGTCGGCGGCGATGGCCGCGGCGGCCGTCTCGGCCTGCTCGTAACCGGGGGCCACCAGGCCGTACACCCGGCCGTCGGCGGCCAGCGCGCACTCGCCGATCGCGAAGACGTGCGGGTCACAGACCGTACGGCACTGTTCGTCGACGGTGATGCCGCCGCGCTCGCCGACGGTGAGACCGCAGTCGCGGGCGAGCTGGTCGCGGGGGCGGACACCGGCGGAGAACACCACCATGTCGGTGGCGAGTTCGGAGCCGTCGGACAGCTTCATACCGGTGACCGCGCCGTCCTCGCCGACGACGATCTCCTGCGTGCCCACCCCGGTGTGCACGGACAGGCCCATCTCCTCGATGGTCCGCAGCAGCGCGGCACCGCCGCCCTCGTCGACCTGCACCGGCATCAGCCGCGGCGCGAACTCCACGATGTGCGACTCGATCCCGAGACCCTTGAGCGCACCCGCGGCCTCCAGACCGAGCAGACCGCCGCCGACCACGGCACCCACCCGCGCCCTGCTCTTCGCGTACTCCTCGATCGCGAGCAGGTCCTCGATGGTGCGGTAGACGAAGCAGCCCTCGGCGTCCTTGTTCGGGACCGGCGGCACGAACGGGTACGAGCCGGTGGCGAGGACGAGGACGTCGTAGTCGAAGACCTGACCGGACCTCGCGGTGACCTTGCGGGCCTCGCGGTCCACGGTCACCGCCGGGTCGCCGATGTACAGCTCGATGCCGTGGCTCTCGATGAACGCCATGTCCGTCATCGACAGGTCCTCGGGCGTCTTCCCCGAGAAGTACGAGGTCAGTGCCACACGGTCATAGGCGGGGCGCGGCTCCTCGCAGAGCACGACCACGCGGTGCGTGGCGGTCAGGCCGCGCTCGGCGAGCGCTTCGAGGAAGCGCTGGCCGACCATGCCATGGCCGACGAGCACGATCGTGGGGTTCGCCCCAGTGGCGGTCATCGAGAGCCTCCATCGTTGGTGAGCAGGTGGAGCAGAGGGCCGTTGTCGGGGAGCGGCTCTGCTCCCTCCCAGGCGCGGGCGAGCGCGCCGACGGTGCCGAGTTCGCCGACGAGCACCCCGCCGACCAGGCGGTCGTCACGGACGACGACCTTGCGGTAGGTGCCACGGGTGGCGTCGGCGAGCTGGATGACGTCGTCACCGGGCCGGGCGTCGGGCTCGCCGAACGCGGCGAGATCGAGGAAGTCCTGACCGGCGAGCGTCAGCCGGGTCAGGGCGCGGGTGCCGGTGTAGCGGGAGCCCGTGTCCCCCGCGAGCAACGCGGCGAGTACGTCGGCCTGTTCGAGCGCCGGAGTGGCGAGCCCGTAGACCGTGCCCTCGAACTGGGCGCAGTCGCCGATCGCGTGGATGCGCGGGTCGGAGGTGCGCAGCTCCTCGTCGACGATGACGCCCTTGTGCACCGCGAGTCCCGCGTCCTGCGCGAGACCCACCCGGGGGTGGACACCGCAGGCGATGACGACGAGGTCCGCGTCGAGCGCGTACCCGTCGGCCAGCGACACCGATCGCACACTCCCGCCGACGCTGCGCACCGCACGTACCCGGGTCTCGGTGTGCACCTCGACACCGAGGTCTGCCAGATGCCGCCGGACCAGCCTGGACGCCGACGGGTCGAGCTGGCGCTCCATCAGCCGCTCGCCCTGCTGGGCGAGGACCACCTGGGCGCCGCGCTGGGCGAGCGCCCGCGAGGCGGAGACGCCGAGCAGCCCGCCGCCGATGACGACGGCCCGTACACCCGGCCGCACCGCCTTCGACAGCCCCAGGCAGTCGTCCATGGTCCGGAAGGCGTGCACACCCTCGGGGAACTCGTGCCGCTCGGGGTCCCACAGGCCGCGCAGCGGGGGCAGCACGGGGTTCGAACCGGTCGCGAGGACGAGGGTGTCGTACGCGACATCCTTACCGTCCGCGAGATGTACGGCTCTCATCTCGCGGTCGATGCGGACGACCCGGCCACGGGTCAGCCGAGGGGGCGCGGGCAGCGCGATGACCTCGGGCGCGTACCGCCCGGCCAGGACATCGGCGAGCAGCACCCGGTTGTACGGTGTGTGCTCCTCCTCGCCCACCAGGGTGGCGGACACACCGAGCTCTCCCAGCCGCCGGGCGAGACGTACGCCCGCAAGGCCGGAGCCGATCACCACCACACGCTCATTCGAGGTCATGTCCTTGAGCGTGCGGTGCCGGTGTTACCCGACCGCATCACCTCTGTTTCCCGTGGGGAACGCTGCCCTCCCCGCGGTTCGTGCCGGAGTGTGAGGGGTTTCCGAGGGGCCGGGGTGGGGTGTGAGAACAGCGCCCGGACCGCCGCTGACCAGGACAGACGACGGTCATGCGGGCGTATACGGCAGAGCGGGGGCCCGGTGGTGCCGGCCGACGGCGGGGCCGCCGCGGAACCTCAGAAAACCCTCAGGTCGATGGACGGCGCACCTATGTGCCCCCGTAGGGTCCGATCATGCCCGACATGTCGCTGACCATGGTGGTCGTCCTCTGCCTCGCGGCCCTCGCGGCCGGCTGGGTCGACGCCGTGGTGGGCGGCGGCGGGCTGCTGCTCCTGCCCGCCCTGCTCCTCGGCCTGCCGAACGGTGCCTCCGCCGCCCAGTACGCCCTCGGCACCAACAAGGCGGTCGCGATCGTCGGCACCACCGGCGCGGCGGTGACCTACGCCCGCCGCACCCCGGTGGACGTACGGATCGCCGTACGCATCGGCCTCGCGGCGCTCGCCGGCTCGACGGCCGGTGCCTTCGTCGCCGCCGGGATGAGCACGGAGATCCTGAAGCCGGTCGTCATGGTCGTCCTGCTGGGCGTGGGCGCCTTCGTGATCCTGCGCCCGTCCTTCGGCACGGCACCCGCCACCGGTCCGGTCTCGCCCCGCCGTGTCCTCGCCGCGATCGGCCTCGCGGGTGTCGGCATCGGTTTCTACGACGGTCTCATCGGCCCCGGCACCGGCACGTTCCTCGTCCTCACCCTCACCGCCGTCCTCCATCTCGACCTCGTCACCGCCTCCGCCACCGCCAAGATCGTCAACTGCTGCACCAACGCGGGCGCCCTCGCCACGTTCGCCTGGAAGGGCACGGTGTACTGGCAGCTGGCCGCGCTGATGGCCGTGTTCAACCTCGTCGGGGGGACGGTCGGCGCGCACACGGCGCTGAAGAAGGGCAGCGGCTTCGTCCGGGTCGTGCTGCTGACGGTGGTGTTCACGCTGGTGTCGAAGATGGCGTACGAACAGTGGGTGGCGTGAGCGTGGCATGGCCGCCATGAATGGTCCGGTCCGGTCAGGGGGCGCGGCTGCCGTGAGGCGGGCGAAGACGACGGCGTTCCCAGGCAGCCGGTCGAGCGGGAGTACCCGCCGCCGCAGGTGATCTTCCCTCCGTCCCGGTTCCTCCCCTCCGGGCCGAAGGGGCGGAGGCCCGGAGGGGAGGAGGGGACGGCGGTACCGGCCACGGACAGCGGAGGGTGTCGGTCAGATCCCGTCGCCTCTCGCCCGGCGATGCGGGAGCCAGGTACCGCCCACGGCGGCGACGGTCGGAGCCGTCACGCTCGCCGTGGTCCGCGCGGGGTCGGAGCCGAACGCGCCGCCGACCCCCGTCTTCACACCCCCCTCCGGCGCGTCGGCCCCGCGCTGTGGGCGCCGGCCAGCGAGACCATGAGGTCCCCGGCGACCCGGCGCCCGCCCCGCGCGTAGGTCGCGACGATCTCGTACGTGCCCGGCTGGGCGCTCGGCGGCACCTAGAACCGCCCGCTGGGCCACGGTTGCCCGGCGCAGGGCGCCAGCCGGAGGGAGCCGGCCCCGACCGCGCCGGCGTCGCCCGTGCCCGCACTGTCCGCACCGCAGGCCGCCGTGGCGGCGGTCGCCTCATCACCTGGGATGACACCGGCAGGGACCGGCTCCGGTCGCCCGCCGCCCTCCCCGCCGTACGCCGGGGCGGTGGCGAAGGCGACGGTGAGGGCCGCGGTGAGGACGGTGAGCGCGGTGCCGGTCAGCGGCCGGGCGGTACGTCGCATCGAGCCTGCTCCTCCCGAGAGTCCGCCTTGGCCTTCCGAGGTGAGGCGCGCACGGACCGAAGCGCTCCCTGAAGGCCCGTCGGAATGCGGGTGTACGGGCCTCGCGGAGAGCGGACACGCGCTGGGCGGGCGTCGTTCGGGCTGGTCATCGATGTGGCGGGCGGACAGGGCGCGAAGGACGGGGCGGGGGAGGTGTGAAGGGGTGACCCGGGGGGAGTTGACCTCAAGTGGAGTTGAGGTATGAGGGTGGTCGCCATGACGACCTCGACAGCAAAAGAGCAAGCCGTTCCCCACACCGCTCCCGGCTCTTCCTAGCCTCTCTCCGCCTCCGTCCCGGTCCGGGTGACGGTGGTCATCGGGAGCAACCGCACGGGGCGGTTCGGACCGGTGGTGGCCGAATGGCTCATGCGCCGGGTGCGTGAGCACGACGACTTCGAGGTGGACGTCGTGGATGTCGCCGAGAGCGACCTTCCGACGACGCTCGCGCCGACCCCCGAGGCGACGGCGCAGTTGGCGGAGGTCACGCCGAAGCTGGCGTCCGCCGAGGCGTTCGTGGTGCTGACACCCGAGTACAACCACTCCTACCCGGCGGCCCTGAAGAACCTCATCGACTGGCACTTCCACGAGTGGCGTGCCAAACCGGTCGCCCTGGTCTCCTACGGCGGCGTCTCCGGCGGCCTCCGCGCGACCGAGCACCTCCGCCAGGTCTTCGCCGAGCTCCACGCCACCACCGTCCGCGACACGGTCTCCTTCCACAACGTGCACGGCTCCTTCGACGAAACAGGCCACCTCAAGGATCCGGCCGGCCCCGACGCCGCGGCGAAGGTGATGCTCGATCAACTGGCGTGGTGGGGGAGGGCTCTGAGGGAGGCGAAGGAGAGGCGGCCGTACGGGTGATGGCGGCCGGACGCGTCGGGCGCGGGTGGTTCGTGGTTTCTCGCGCAGTTCCCCGCGCCCCTGGAGGAGTGGGCCTGCGGCCCGCCCTTCATCGGAAAGCACGGGGCCGCAGGCCCCTGCTTTCCAGGGGCGCGGGCGACTGCGCGCCCAGCCCCACCCACCCGCACCACCGCCGACGAACCCCGGACCCCCGCCCCCGAGGCGCCCAAGCGGGGTCGAAGGGGCGCCGGCCCCAGGGACGGGAACGGGTAGGGGCGGCCGGGGCGAAATGGTGCACCCCCACGCCCTCTCAACCCCCGCAACCGCCCCCGGACCCCCCATGCCCCGGCTCCCCGGGCGGCGGCCCGACCGGCCCGGGCGCCGCACCACCCGGCGAATCGCCCTCAGGAGTGCCCGGCGCCCCCGGATGGTCGGGGACGTCGGGGTTCTCCGGCGTGTCCGGCGCGTCCGGCGCCTCTGGGGTGTCGGGGACCTCGGGGTCGTCAGGTGTCTCCGGGGTGTCCGGGGCTTCCGGTGTGTCGGGGACGTCGGGGTTCTCTGGTGTGTCCGGCGTGTCCGGCGGCGCCGGGGCCTCTGGGGTGTCGGGGACCTCGGGGCCGTCAGGTGTCTCAGGTGTCTCCGGGGTGTCCGGGGCTTCCGGGGTGTCGGGGACGTCGGGGTTCTCTGGTGTGTCCGGCGTGTCCGGCGGCGCCGGGGCCTCTGGGGTGTCGGGGACCTCGGGGTCGTCAGGTGTCTCCGGGGTGTCCGGGGCTTCCGGGGTGTCCGGGACATCGGGGTTCTCCGGTGTATCCGGGGTGTCCGGCACCTCCGGCCCGCCCGGCGCTTCCGGAGTCACCGGTTCGTCCGGCTCCGTCGGCACATCCGGCTCCGCTGGGCCCCCCGGCTCACCCGTGTCACCCGGACCCTCAGGGGTGCCATCACCCCCGCCTTCATCCGCGCCCCCACCGCCCGGCTCGTCCCCGCCGCCCGTCGGCTCCTCCACGCCTCCTGAGTCCCCGCCGTCGGCCCCCTCGCCAGGCACCTGCACGGACTCCCCCTCATCCACCCCCGGATCCACGGCGGCGTCACCGTCACCCTCACCGCTGCCGACACCGTCACCCGAACCCGAACCGGCCCGGACAACGCCATCACCCCCGCGGACGCCACCACCCCCGCCGCCGGCCCACTCAGCCGCCCCCTCGCCGGAAGAGCCCACCGCATCCGTGTCGGCCCCCGCCCGCCCGACGCCTTCGTCCCCGGGCGCATCCGGCACCCGAGGCAACGGCGCCTCGGCCACCGGCACCCGGCGCGGCGGAACCGCCGAGGGGTCGAGGCCACCGAAGGCGATTCCCGCGGCGACTGCGGCGGCAGCGACGGCCGTGCCCATGGCGGCGACGGTCGGCCCCTTGGCCTTCACCCCACCCGTGGCGACCTGCCGCACGGAGTGAAGCAACTGGCCACCATGCCCACCCGAGGCCGCCCCCACGGCGCCACCGCCACCACTCGCACCACCGGCACCGGACACCCCGGCGGCGGCGCCACCCGCCCCGCCGGCCCCGGCGACGAACGACAGCAGGACCTTGCCCCCGGCCCCGCCCACGACAAAGAGGACCAGCGCCGGACCGACGAGCGCGGGAAGCCGGTCGTTCGTGCGCATCAGCACGGCGAGCCGCGTCCGGCAGTCATCGCACGCGTCCACATGGCTGAGCAGCTGCTCCGACTGCCGCGCGGTCGCTGTACCGCGCACATACGCCGGCATCCGCCCCCACCGCACCTGACACGCCGGATCGGCCGGCGCCCCCGGCTGTTCCCGCAGGAACGCCTGGCGCATCCCCTCCCGCGCCCGGTGCAACAGCACCGCCGTGGCGCCCTGCTTGGCGCCGATGCGCTGTCCGACCGCCTCCAGCGGCTGTCCCTCCGCCTCGGCGAGCCAGAGCGCCTGCACCCACCGCTCGGGCAGTTGGCCCAGCACCCGGACCAGCAGATCCACCGACGACACCTGCTCGGCCGGGTCCGCCGCGTCGTCCGCGCGGACGGCGGCCTCCGTCCGCTCGGGGGCGGTCGGATCCTCCGGCGTCTCCCGGGTCGCGCTCCCGGCGGCGGCCGCGAGATGCCGCACCGTCGTCATCAGATACGCCGGTACGTTGTCGATCTCGTGCCCCGCGGACAGCCGCCGCCAGACCCGGAAGTGCGCCTCGGCGGCCAGGTCCTCCGCCGTCCAGCTGTTCCGGGTGAGGGAGCGCGCGTAGGCGACCAGACGCGGATGCTGCTCCTCGTAGATCCGGGTGTACTCCGCGGTGGCGGACCCGGCGAGGGGGCCGGACGCGGGCAGGGAGCCTGGCGCGGACCCCTGGGCGGGCACGGTGGGCGCGGTCGGCGTAGGGGCGGGACCGTCGGTCATGGCAGGAACGCTCTCTTGTCGCCTGCTGATGGGACGAGGTCGATTTTGTATGCGTAGATGACAAAAATCTCAAGCAATCACGCAACGTGATACACGTCACACTGAGTTACCGTCCGAGTTGCCGCCCTGGCCGGCGTCCTCATGCTCCCCGCTCCGTTCCCGCCCATCGAACCACCCGCCGAACCGCCCGCCGCACGCGGTTCCGCCGACCCGGATCCCGTGACGCCGAAGCGCCCGCTATGTTCGATCCGATCATCCGACATTCGGAGCTGGCATGCAGAAGACAGACGGACCGGCCGGGGGGACGGCGCCGACGCGGGCGACCCGCTCGAACGTGACCGACCCGGACACGTCCACCGCGGCGAGCGCCCCCGAGCACTCCTGGCCCCGTCACTGGCCACTCCTGCTCCTCGGCGCGGCCGTGGTACCCGGTGCCGTGCTGTTCCTCGTCGGCCGGGGGCTGGAGGAACCGGCCGTGCAGGCATGGCGGACGGTGTGTCTGTCCATCGCCGTGCAGGCGCTGCCGTTCCTGCTGCTCGGTACGGCCCTGTCGGGGGCCATCAACGCGTTCGTGCCGGCGAGGGTGTTCAGCCGGGTGCTGCCCCGCAACCCCGCCCTGGCGGTCCCGGTGGCAGGCGCAGCCGGTGTCGTACTGCCCGGCTGCGAGTGCGCGTCCGTACCGGTCGCGAACAGCCTGATACGTCGTGGGGTGGACCCGGCCGCCGCGTTCGCGTTCCTGCTGTCGGCCCCGGCCGTCAACCCGATCGTCCTGATCGCCACGGCCGTCGCCTTCCCCGGCAGCCCCGAGATGGTGCTGGCACGGCTGCTCGCCTCGCTCCTCACCGCCGCCGCGATGGGCTGGCTGTGGCTCTGGCTGGGCCGGGCGGAGTGGCTGAAGCCGACCGCACGGCACACGGGACACCGGCCGGGGCAGAGCCGGTGGACGGAGTTCCGGCTCGGCTTCCAGCACGACTTCCTGCACGCGGGCGGCTTCCTGGTCGTCGGTGCGATGGCGGCGGCCACCTTCAACGTGGTGGTCCCGCGTTCCGTACTCGACACCTTCGCCGACTCGCCCTGGCTCTCGGTGCTGTTCCTCGCCGGGCTCGCCATCCTCCTGTCCGTCTGCTCCGAGGCCGACGCCTTCGTCGCCGCCTCCCTCTCCGGCTTCTCGCCCCTCGCGCGGCTGACCTTCATGGTGGTCGGGCCGATGGTCGACCTGAAGCTGATCGCCCTGCAGACGGGCACCTTCGGCCGGGCCTTCGCGATCCGCTTCTCCGCCGCGACCGTCGTCGTGGCGATTCTCGCCGGCGCCCTGATCGGAGGCGTACTGCTGTGAAACGACCCCTCCAGGCCCTCCTGCTCCTCCTCAGCGGCCTCGGCCTGCTCCACGCGACGGTGTTCACCGATCTCTACCTCAGATACGTGAAGGAGGGCATGCGCCCCCTGCTGATCGCCTCAGGAGCCCTGCTGCTCCTGCTGGGCGCGGCGGAGGCATGGTCGCTCCGAAAGCCGACCGTCCCGAACCCGGCCGTCCCGAACCCGGCCGTCCCGAACCCGGCCGTCCCGAACCCCACCGCCCGGGAAGCCGGCCCCGAAGCGACCCCCGCAGCCGGGACCACCGACCACGACACCGGCCCCGAAGGCCCCGGCACCCACGACCAGGATCACGACCACGCCCACGGCCACGATCACTCCACCCCACCCCGCATAGCCTGGCTCCTGCTGTTCCCCGCCCTGAGCCTGCTCTTCTACGCGCCTCCGGCCATCGGCGCGTACAGCGCGTCCCGTGAGGCGCCGAAGGCCGTGGCGGTCAAGGACCAGGACGAGTTCGAGCCGCTCCCCGCGACGTCCCCGCTCCCGATGACGCTGACGGACTTCACCACCCGCGTACAGCAGGACCGTGAGAAGGCCATCGAGGGACGAGTGATCCGCATGACCGGCTTCGCGACGCCCGACAAGAGCGGCGACGGCTGGTACCTGACCCGTTCGATCTTCAGCTGCTGCGCGGCGGACACCCAGTTCGTGAAGGTCCGCGCCCACGGCACCCCGGCCCCGCCCGCGGACACCTGGGTCACGGTCACCGGAACCTGGCACGCCGGCGGCACCCTCGGCACGAGCTCCGCCGACGTCGCCCTCGACGTCCGCACGCTCGAGAAGGTCGCCCGCCCGACGAACGGCTACACGGATGCCCTCCCGCCCCTGCCCGGCTGACGTCCGCCCCCGCACCCCATGGCCCCGACGTCCGCCCCCGGTTCACACCGCCCGCGCGAACGCCGCCTCCGTCAGCACCTCGTCGACGGTCCGCCGCCCGACCTCCGCGAGCACATGCCCCTTGTCGCGGTAGTAGTGCACGGCGGTGAGCCCGAAGCACAGGGCCCATCCCCGTCCACGTGCCCAGGTCGCGTCGTCGACGTCGCAGGCCGCACGGAACGCGGCGCGGGCGCCGCGGGTGAACAAGGTCCAGGCGGGCATCAGATCGCAGGCGGGATCGCCGACGCCGAGCCCGCCGAAGTCGATGACGGCGGTGAGGCGCCCGGCGTCCGTCAGCAGGTTGCCGGGCAGGAGGTCCGCGTGCACCCACACCGGAGCTCCCGCCCACTGGGGCAGCCGGAGGGTCTCCTCCCAGACGGCGGTCGCGAGCGCCCCGTCCACCGTCCCGTCCGCGCCGAGGTCACGGATCGCGTCCCGGACCATGTCGTCCCGTGTGCTCACCGGCCCACCGCGGAAGGACACCGGCCCGCCCGTGGCGTCCACCGTCCGCAGGGCCGCCAGGAACCCGCCCAGGTCCTCCGCCGCCCGGTCCTGGTCGGTGACCGGCGCGTCGTACGCGTTCTCCCCGTCCAGCCACCGCAGCACCGACCACGGCATGGGGTACCCCTCACCGGGCCGCCCCTTGCCGAGCGGTTCCGGTACGGCCAGGGGCAGCCGGGGCGCGAGCAGCGGCAGCCACTGGTGCTCCTTGTCGACGTGCCCGGCGTCACCGGGCTTGCGCGGCAGCCGTACGACCATGTCGTCGCCCAGCCGGTACATGACGTTGTCGGTGCCCGCTTCGGCCACCGCCGCCAGCGGCAGCCCGGCCCACTGCGGAAACTGTGCCGCGACCAGCCGCCGCACGAGCGCCTCGCCGATGTCGAACTCGTCGTCGTGCAGCTTCCCCTGGGATGACATGCGTCTCCGTACGTTCCGTGGCCGTGGGAGGACAGCGCCGGAGCGTATCCAGCCGCCCGCCCCCATGGCCAGGCAATTACGTGCCCGACCCATGGGTCTTCAGGGGACCGCGGTGTCCACCGCGGATGCAGGACGGCTCAGAATCGTTTCCGCAAAGCCCCGCACCCCACAGTTGGAGAGGAGAACGGTGCTCCCCTTCTTCGTCTACGGCACGCTGCGCCCCGGCGAGCACAACCACGACCTCTTCCTCCGGGGCCGCACCGGCTCCGAGGAACCGGCGACGATGCGGGGCCTCGCCCTCTACGACGGCCCCGGCTACCCGTACGCCGTCGAGGCCCCCGGCGAGGCGGCAGTGGTGACGGGCGACCTGATCACGGCACGCCCCGAGGCGTACGAGGCCCTTCTGCGGTCCCTGGACCGCCTGGAGGAGTACAGCCCCGGCGACCCCGCAAACCTCTACGAACGGGTCCGACGGGCCGCCGTGCTCGCCGACGGCACGCCCGTACACGCGTGGGTCTATGTGGCCGCGCCGACGGTCGCCGCGCGGCTGCGGGCACGGGGCACACGGATCGAGAGCGGCGACTGGTGGGGTGAGGGCCGGTCCGCGTGAGGGCCGCCGAGGAGACCCGCCCCCCGAGCCCTCACGCGCCCGAAGGCAACACGGCCTCCACCCGCACCGCACACGCCTTGAACTCCGGCATCCGGGACGTGGGGTCGAGCGCCGGATTCGTCAGTGTGTTGGCACGTCCTTCCCCCGGCCAGTGAAACGGCATGAACACGGTGTCGGGCCGAATCGCCGTGGTGATTCGTGCGGGCGCCACCGCCCGCCCCCGCCGTGACACCACCGCCACCGGGTCGCCCTCCGCCGCGCCCAGCCGCTCGGCCAGCCGCGGATGCAGTTCCACGAAGGGCCCCGGCGCCGCCGCGTTCAGCTCGTCCACCCGCCGCGTCTGCGCACCCGACTGGTACTGGGCCACCACTCGCCCAGTGGTGAGCAGCACCGGATACTCGTCGTCCGGCTCCTCGGCCGACGCCCGGTGCGAGACGGGTACGAACCGCGCCCGCCCGTCCTCCGTGGCGAACCGTTCGAGAAAGAGCCGCGGGGTGCCGGGATGCGCACCGGAGGCCCGGACGAGGTCCGCACCGGCGCCCGGCGCGAAGTCCGCCCCGCCGTCCGGTACGGGGTCCGCTCGGCCGCCCGGTACGGGGTCCGCTTCGCCGCCCGGCGCGGGACAGGGCCAGAACACCCCGTTCTCCTCCGCCAGCCTCCGGTAGGTGATCCCCGAGTAGTCGGCCACTCCACCGGCGCTCGCCCGCCGCAGCTCCTCGAACACCTCCTCGGGATCGGTCGGAAAGCCCTTCTCGACGCCGAGCCGGTCGGCCAGCTCGCGCATCACCTCCAGGTCGCTGCGGACACCCTCGGGCGGCGTGATCGCCCGCCTGCGCAGCAGTACCCGCCCCTCCAGGTTGGTCGTCGTGCCCGTCTCCTCGGCCCACTGCGTCACCGGCAGCACGACATCGGCCAGCGCCGCCGTCTCCGACAGCACGACATCGCACACCGCCAGGAACTCCAGCGACTTGATCCGCTCCTCGATGTGCGCGGCCCGCGGCGCCGACACCACCGGGTTGGACCCCATCAGCAACAGCGCCCGGATGTCGGTGCCCAGGGCGTCCAGCAGCTCGTACGCGCTTCGTCCGGGCCCCGGCAGGCTGTCCGGGTCGACGCCCCACACCTCGGCGACGTGCCGCCGCGCCTCGGGGTCGACCAGTTTGCGGTAGCCCGGCAACTGGTCGGCCTTCTGCCCGTGCTCACGCCCACCCTGCCCGTTGCCCTGCCCGGTGAGGCATCCGTACCCGGACAGCGGCCGCCCGGCGCGCCCCGTCGCCAGCGTCAGGTTGATCCACGCGCCCACGGTGTCCGTGCCCTTGGACTGCTGCTCGGGCCCGCGCGCGGTGAGCACCATCGCGTGCTCCGGCTCGCAGAACAGCCGTACCGCCTCGCGGAGATCGGGAACGGACACCCCCGTGATCCGCTCCACGTACTCCGGCCAGTGCGCCATGGCCGCGGCCCGCGCCTCCTCCCAGCCGCTCGTCCGCTCGCGGATGTACTCCTCGTCCGTACGTCCCTCGGCGACGATCAGATGCAACAGCCCGAGCGCCAGCGCCAGGTCGGTGCCGGGACGCGGCGCCAGATGCAGGTCGGCCTGCTCGGCGGTCCGGGTGCGGCGCGGGTCGATGACGACCAGCTTGCCGCCGTTCTCCCGCAGTTCCGTGAAGTAGCGCAGTGCCGGCGGCATGGTCTCGGCGAGGTTCGACCCCACGAGGACGACGCATCCGGTCCTCGGGATGTCCTCCAGCGGGAACGGCAACCCCCGGTCCAGTCCGAACGCCTTGATGCCGGCGGCCGCGGCCGAGGACATGCAGAAGCGCCCGTTGTAGTCGATCTGCGAGGTCCCGAGCACGATCCGCGCGAACTTGCCCAGCGCGTACGCCTTCTCGTTGGTCAGGCCACCGCCGCCGAACACTCCGCACGCGTCCGGGCCATGCTCCGTACGCGTGCGGGTGAGCTCCCCGGCGATCCGGTCGAGTGCCTCGTCCCAGGAGGCGGGCTCCAGGACGCCCGCCCTTCTGACCAGAGGCGTGGTCAGCCGCACCCGGGACGAGAGCACCGCCGGCGCCGTACGGCCCTTCCCGCACAGCGCGCCCCGGTTCACCGGGAAGTCCGCGCGCTCCGAGACCACAACGACACCGTCGGTCCCGTCCGCAGCGGGCGTCAGGTTCATCCCGCACTGCAGGGCGCAGTACGGGCAGTGGGTGGGCGTCGCGGAGTTCGGCATACCACTCAGCGTGCGTCGGACGTGTTACGTGCCGGGACGCCCTCCGTTACACGACCGGCACGGGGACCTCCCGCCGGGCTCCGGGCGGGAGTGAGGAGCGGACGGCCGGGGCGGTGAACGAACGGTTCGGGCGATGTCCCAGTTCTGTCACCGTGCGCGGCCGTCCGGGCGCTCACCGTCCAAGCGTTCGGTCCCGCGTGCTAAGAACTACGGGCGCACCGACACGGGGGCCGTGTCCTGGTCCCCGTGGTGTCGCACGTCCTGTCACGTGGCCCGTGAGGGCCGTAGGGGGAAGAAGGATCATCATCGTGAACCGCATGCGTACGACCGTCGCCGTTCTGGGCGCAGCCGGGGCCCTGACCGCCGCCCAGCTGGGCCTCGCCGGGACCGCCGCCGCGGCCGGCGCCGACACCCAGGCCGGCGGCTGCCCGCTCAAGATCTCCACCCCGAAGCGTTTCTACGTCGACGCCAACGGCTGGGTGACCAACGGCGGCCTCTACTTCGGCCTGAAGAACACCAGCAAGACGAAGAGCTTCTCCAGCGTCAGCCTCACGATCAGCAAGCCCAAGAACCTGACGTTCGGCTACGCGACGCCGACCAAGGGCAGCAAGATCACCAAGCGGACGACCAAGACCGTCACCGTCTTCACCAAGAAGCTGAAGGCGAAGGGCACCAGCGGCTTCCGCGTCAAGACGCGCATGGGCAACGTCAACAGGGACTACGAGGTCAAGCTCACCGTCCGCGGCAAGGGCTGGGACTGCGCGGTCGACCAGGGCTGGTGGGGCACGATCGACCACAACTAGGAGTCCGTCATTCGGATCACGCCTGGGCCGCGGGGCGGTCCACGGCACCGGTCCGGCAGTCGGCGTGATCCAAACGACGGACCCGGGCCCTTCCGGACCCGGGCCCTTCCGGACCCGGTCCCTTCCGGACCCGGTCCCTTCCGGACCGGTCCCTTCCGGATCCAGTCCCTTCCGGACCCGGGCCCTTCCGGAGCCGTGATTCCCGGACCGCACGCCGAAGCGGGGTGGCTGGTGGCGTGCGGACCGGGAGGTGATCGACGCGATCGCGTTCAGGCGGTCGCGGCGGGCTCCGTGATCGTGTGCCCGCCAACACGTGGCCGGGGCCTGGAAGAAGGGCCCCGGCCGACGCATGTCGGCGCCCACGCCGGCGGCGGCTCCCACCGCGGGCCGACCACGAAGCCCCCGCGCTGCCGACTCGGGCCGGGCCGTTGTCGGTCCCGCCACCGCCACGTCGGCGGCGAGGCGGTGGCACAGGCGGTCGTGAGGTGCCCGGCTCGTGTCCTCGGCACGCCACCAATGGGGCGCAACGCGCATGCCGGCACCGCGTGGCGCCCTGCTCTCCGGGAGCCCGCGGGTGAGCATGTGCCGATCCAGCCCCCCTTCCCGTACCGAGGCGATGCGATGCCCGACCGCGCCGGCCACGTCCGCACCGAAAGCGCCGCACCGGGGTGGATCTCACGGCACCGACCGCCGGAGCAGTCCCTGTTCAACGGCATCTACGGGCTGGTACTGGCCAGCGCCCTGGTGGCCGCGCTCGACGCGGCGGGTGAGAAGGCCGACCCCGGCCCGGACGCGCTGTGGGTCCTGCTCACCGCGCTGGCGTCGGGCGCCGCCCATGGGTACGCGCACGTCATCGCGCAGCGGGCGTCCGTCGACGGGGCGGTCACCACGAGCAGACTGCGGCTGGCGCTCGACGAGTGGCCGCTGGTGGCCGCCGTCCTGCCCACGGTGGCGCTCCTGCTCGCCGCGATGGCCGGGTGGTGGTCCGAGGCCGTCGCGGTGGACGTGGCCCTGCTGTTCAACACCGTCGCCCTGTTCGGCTGGGGCGTCGCGGCTGCCCGCACCGCCGGGTACGGATGGCCGTCCTCGTGCCGCGCGGGGGCCATGGACATGCTGATCGGCCTGGCGATCATCCTGGCGAACGCGCTGATCAAGTAGTGACGCCGGCCAGGTGGTGACGCGGCCGGCGCGGGACCGGGCCCCACGTCTAACGCGCTGACGCGAGCGCCCTCGCGACCCCCGGTTCCTCGGGCCCGAGGAACCGGGGGTCCGGCTCGAAGAGCGCGTCGAGGGATGCCTTGCCCGCGGCGAACAGTTCGCGGGTGGCGCCGTAGTACCAGGTCTCGTCGTGCCGGTCCTGCACCCCGACGCCGTACGACTCGACGCCAGCCTCCTGGCACAGCGCGACCGCCCGGCGTATGTGGAAACCCTGGCTGATGAGCACCGCCCGGTCGACGCCGAAGATCTTCTTGGCGCGGACGCAGGAGTCCCAGGTGTCGAACCCGGCGTAGTCGCTGACGATGTGCCGGTCGGGCACCCCGTGGCCGGTGAGATAGGCGCGCATCGCGTCCGGCTCGTCGTACTCCTCCCGGCTGTTGTCGCCGGTGACCAGCACCACCTCTATCCGGCCCGAGCGGTACAGCTCGGCCGCGGCGTCCAGCCGGCGCGCCAGATACGGCGACGGCTCGCCCTGCCACAGCCCCGCCCCGAAGACCATCGCGACATCCGTGCGCGGGACGTCGGCAGTGGTGCGCAGCCGGCCGTCGGCGGCGGTGAACATCCAGGTCGAGGGCAGCAGCGCCAGCACGCACAGCCCCATCACCATCTGCACCGCCCGCCGCCGCCCCGTACGGGTACGCGGCAGCCGGAGCACCCGCCTCACACGTCTCACCGCAAGCCCCCGTCCGTCGCACGCACGCATGTGTCGTGCCTGTTTCCGACGGACCCGACCGCGCCCGCCATTCCGACCAACGAAGACGTCATCCACAGTGATCCGGTTCACCGCGCAGCGTGACAAGTTTCACTCGATCGTGTTGAAATCCCAGGTCAAAGAGGTTCACACCGCCGCGGGGAGCGCCGTGAACCGCTGGAAAACACCCGTCACCACGGTGCAACGGGGAGGCAACCTCCCCCCGACACCATTGACGCATGACGGCGACGACGAGCATGACGACGAGCCAGTCGAACGCGGACCTCGCCAGTACGGCGCACCTCATGAACCGGATCGGTGACCAGTTGGCCAGCCAGCTCAGCCTCGTCTCGCTCAACGGGACCCGGCGCCCCACCCCGCCCGCCCCCGCTCTCGTCCTGGTGGCGCACGGCAGCCGCGACCCCCGTGCGCTGGCCACCGTCCGCACCCTCATGGACCGCGTGCGCGAGCAGCGCCCCGGCCTGTCCGTGCACCTCGGCCACATCGAGCTGAACGAGCCCCTGCTCCCCGACACCCTCGCCGCCCTCGGCGACCGTGAGGCCGTCCTCGTCCCCCTGCTCCTCAGCCGCGGCTACCACGTCAAGCGGGACATCCCGGAGATGGCCGCCGACACGGCGGTTCGCGCGCGCGTGGCCGCCCCGCTCGGCCCGCACCCGCTCCTCGTGGAGACCCTGTACGCCCGCCTGGTCGAGGCCGGCTGGCGCACACCGGCGGACGCCGGGACCCGCCGTACCAGCGCCGTCGTCCTCGCCGCCGCAGGCTCCCGCGACCCCGAGTCGAAGGTCGACACCGGCCGCACCGCCCACCTGCTCGCCGAACGCCTCGGCGTCCCTGTCGTCCCCGCCTACGCGACCACCGCCGCGCCCACGGTCCCCGACGCCCTGTGCGCCCTCGCCGCCCGAGGCCGCACCCGGGTCGCGATCGCCTCCTACTTCACGGCGCCCGGCCGCTTCGCCACGGAGTGCGCGGAGGCGGCCCCCTGGATCGCCTCCGCCCCCCTGGGCACCCACCCGGCGATGGCACGCCTGGTCCTCCACCGCTACGACGAGGCGCTGACGGCCCGGGAGAGGGCCGTGGAACGGGCCTTGGCGTCCGCGTAGGGCATCCACTCAGCGAGGGTGGCCGCATCGCCGCCTTCCGGGCGGGCGCGGGGAACAGCGCGACCAGCACGCCGCACCCCCACCCCCACCCGCACCCGCCCCGGACGCCAGCACCAGCCCGGCAGACGAGTAGGCACCCATTTGTCACACCCGCCGCTTACTGTCGAGACATGGAAGGCACACCCCACCCCCACGAGAACCACGTCCCACCCCCCGGCTATGACCCGACGTCAGTCGACCGCTGGGCCCCGGAACACGACAAACGCCCCGGCCGCACCGCCTTCCAGCGCGATCGCGCCCGCGTACTCCACTCCGCGGCGCTGCGCAGACTCGCCGGCAAGACCCAGGTGGTCACACCCGGCACCCGCACCCCCGCCTGGGACGCCAGCCCCCGGACCCGGCTCACCCACTCCCTGGAGTGCGCCCAGGTCGGCCGGGAGCTCGGCGCGGCCCTCGGCTGCGACCCGGACCTCGTCGAGGCCGCCTGCCTCTCCCATGACCTCGGCCACCCCCCGTTCGGCCACAACGGCGAACAGGCCCTGAACGAATTCGCCGAGGACTGCGGCGGTTTCGAGGGCAACGCCCAGTCCCTGCGCCTGCTGACCAGGCTCGAACCCAAACGCTTCGCGCGGTCCCCCGAATCCGGCGACCCCGTCAGCGTCGGTCTCAACCTGACCCGCGCCACCCTGGACGCCGCCACCAAGTACCCCTGGCCCCGGGGCGCCCACCCCACCGACCCGGCGTCCCCCAAGTTCGGCGTCTACGAGGACGACCGCCCCGTCTTCGACTGGGTCAGGAAGGACGCCCCCGACGGCCGTACGACCTTCGAGGCGCAGGTCATGGACTGGTCCGACGACGTGGCGTACTCGGTGCACGACGTCGAGGACGGCCTGCACGCCGGGCACATCGACCCGGGCTGCCTGCACGCGGAACCCGAGCGGCAGTCGGTGTTCGAGGTGGCGCTCGGCCGGTACGTGCCCGCCGACACCGACCCCGCCGAGCTGGCCGAGGCCCTCGACCGGCTCCTCGACCAGGAGTGGTGGCCGCACGGCTACGACGGGACGGCCGTCGCGCAGGCCCGGTTGAAGGACGCCACCAGCCAGCTCATCGGCCGCTTCTGCCTCGCCGCCGAGGGAGCGACCCGGCAGACGTACGGCAGTGGCCGCCTCACCCGGTACGCCGCCGCACTGGTCGTCCCGCGCGGCACCCGCCTGGAGTGCGCGGTCCTCAAGGCCGTCGCCGACCGGTATGTGATGCAGCGCGCGGAACAGGAGCGGCTCCGCGCCGACCAGCGTGTCGTCGTGGCGGAGTTGGCGCAGGCCCTCACCGCCCGCGCACCGGACGGACTCGACCCGCAGTTCCGCGCGCTGTTCGACACCGCGCCGGACGACCGGGCCCGCAAGCGGGTGATCGTCGATCAGATCGCCTGCCTCACCGACGCGTCGGCCCGCTCGCTGCACGCGAGACTCACGGGCGCGCCCGGCAGGATGTGATGCCCGATGTGACCGACGGGGCGCATGGGGCATCCATGTGACCCTCCGTGGCCTGATCGGGTCACTACCTCTTCCCGCATCACGCTGTGTGCGGGAGGCTCGCATGTGGACGCACCCTCAGGAGGAGGCATCAGTGGTCGACGCGGATCAGACATTCGTCATCGTCGGAGGCGGTCTCGCCGGCGCGAAGGCGGCCGAGACGCTCCGAGCGGAAGGCTTCACCGGCCGCGTGATACTGATCTGCGACGAACGCGACCACCCGTACGAGCGCCCGCCGCTCTCCAAGGGCTTTCTGCTGGGCAAGGAGGAGCGCGACAGCGTCTTCGTCCACGAACCGTCCTGGTACGCGAGCAACGACATCGAGCTGCACCTCGGCCAGACCGTCGACAAGATCGACCGCTCGGCGAAGACCGTGCACTTCGGTGACGACGGCACCTTCGTCCACTACGACAAGCTGCTGCTGGCGACCGGCGCCGAGCCCCGCCGCCTGGACATCCCCGGCACGGACCTCGCGGGCGTCCACCATCTGCGCCGCCTCGCCCACGCCGAACGCCTCAAGGGCGTCCTCGCCGCCCTCGGCCGCGACAACGGCCACCTGGTCATCGCGGGCGCCGGCTGGATCGGCCTGGAGGTCGCGGCGGCGGCCCGCGAGTACGGCGCCGAGGTCACCGTCGTCGAGCCGGAGCCCACGCCCCTGCACGGCGTCCTCGGCCCCGAGCTGGGCAACCTCTTCGCCGAGCTGCACCGCGAGCACGGAGTGCGCTTCGCCTTCGGCGCGAAGCTCACGGAGATCGTCGGACAGGACGGCGTGGTCCTCGCCGCCCGTACGGACACGGGTGAGGAGCACCCGGCGCACGACGTCCTCGCCGCGATCGGCGCGGCGCCCCGCGTCGCTCTGGCCGAGGCCGCCGGGCTGGAGATCGCCGACCGCTCGCACGGCGGGGGAGTGGTGGTCGACGACCGGCTGCGCACCTCCGACCCCTCGATCTACGCCGCCGGTGACGTGGTGTCCTTCCCGCACACCCTGTTCGACACCCGGCTGCGGGTCGAGCACTGGGCCAACGCGCTGAACGGCGGCCCGGCCGCCGCCCGGTCCATGCTCGGCAAGGACGTCACCTACGACCGGGTGCCGTACTTCTTCTCGGACCAGTACGACATGGGCATGGAGTACTCGGGGTGGGCGCCGCCCGGCTCGTACGACCAGGTGGTGATCCGCGGTGACGCCGGGAAGCGGGAGTTCATCGCGTTCTGGGTGCGGGAGGGGCGGGTGCTCGCCGGGATGAACGTGAATGTGTGGGACGTCACGGAGCAGATCCAGAAGCTCATCAGGTCACGGGCCCGGATCGACGTCGACGCGCTCTCCAGCCCCCAGGTGCCCTTGGAGGGGCTGATCGCGACCCCGTAGCTGTCGGTCCGCCCCCGTAGAATCACCGCGTGGCAGGACGGATCAACGACGAGGACGTGAAGGCGGTACGGGACGCGGTCCCGATCGACGCCGTGGTGTCCGAGTACCTCCAGCTGCGCAACGCCGGCGGGGGGAACCTGAAGGGGCTGTGCCCCTTCCATGACGAGAAGTCGCCGTCCTTCCAGGTCAGCCCGAGCAAGGGACTCTTCCACTGCTTCGGCTGCCAGGAGGGCGGCGACACCATCACGTTCGTGATGAAGGTCGACCACCTCTCCTTCTCGGAGGCCGTCGAGCGGCTCGCCGCCCAGGCGGGCATCACCCTGCGGTACGAGGAGGGCGGGTACAACCCCTCGCACCAGCGTGGCGAGCGGATCCGCCTCGTCGAGGCGCACAAGATCGCCGCCGAGTGGTACGCGGAGCAGCTCGCGACCAGCCCCGAGGCCGACACCGGGCGGATCTTCCTCGCCGAGCGCGGCTTCGACCAGGCCGCCGCCGTCCACTTCGGCGTCGGTTACAGCCCCCAGGGCTGGGACCACCTCACCCGCTACCTCCGCGGCAAGGGCTTCACGGACAAGGAACTGGTCCTGTCCGGGCTCGCGCAGGAGGGCCGCCGGGGCCCCATCGACCGGTTCCGGGGCCGGCTGATGTGGCCGATCCGCGACATCGGCGGCGACGTCGTGGGCTTCGGCGCCCGCAAGCTGTACGAGGCGGACAACGGCCCCAAGTACCTGAACACCCCCGACACCCCGATCTACCGCAAGTCCCAGGTGCTGTACGGCATCGACCTCGCGAAGAAGGACATCGCCAAGGCCAGCCGGGCCGTGGTCGTCGAGGGCTACACCGACGTCATGGCTTGCCACCTCGCCGGCGTCACCACCGCCATCGCCACCTGCGGCACGGCCTTCGGCGGCGAACACATCAAGATCCTCCGCCGGCTGCTGATGGACAACGGCTCGGCCCGGGTGATCTTCACCTTCGACGGCGACGCGGCCGGTCAGAAGGCCGCCCTGCGCGCCTTCGAGGACGACCAGAAGTTCGCCGCCGAGACCTACATCGCCATCGCCCCCGACGGCATGGACCCCTGCGAGCTGCGCCTGGCCAAGGGCGACGACGCGGTGGCCGAGCTGGTCGAACCCCGCACCCCGCTCTTCGAGTTCGCCCTCCGTCACATCGTGGCGCGGTACGACCTGGAGACCGCCGCCGGGCGCGCCGCCGCCCTCGACGAGGCGGCGCCCGTCGTGGCCCGCATCAAGAACAGCGGCGCCCAGCACGAGGTCGCCGTGCAGCTCGCCGGCATGCTCGGCATTCTCGACACCCAGTTCGTCGTCAAGCGTGTCGCCCAGCTGGCCCGCTGGGCCCGCGACCGCGGCGGCAAGGGCCCCGCCCCCACGCCGCAGCACCCCCAGCAGCCGTACGAGGCCGCCGCCCGCCGCCCCTCGGGCCCCGCCCTCAACCTCCGCAACCCCGTCTACGCCACCGAGCGTGAACTCCTCAAACTCGCCCTCCAACGGCCCGAGTTGGTCGCCCCCGCGTTCGACGCGTACGGGGTCGACGAGTTCACCGCCGCGCCCTACGCGGCCGTGCGCGAGGCCATCATCGAGGCGGGCGGCGTCGAGTTCGGCGTCGAGGACCCGCAGGAGTACCTGGTCCGGGTCCGGGAGGCCGCACCGGACGACGCGGTACGGGCCATGGTGACCGAACTGGCGGTCGAGGCGATCATGCGCAAGACGGTCGACGAGATCTACGCCGGCGCCCAGCTGGTCACCGTCCGCCGCCGCGCTGTCGAGCGCCGCGTACGCGACGTCCAGAGCAGCCTCGCCCGCCTCGGCGCCCACGGCGACCCGGCCCAGCTGGCCGCCGTGCAGAACGAGTTGTGGGTCCTCCAGCAGTACGACCAGGCGCTGCGCGAGAGGGGCGCAGAGGCGCTCTAGAAGGGGTGAACATCCCCCGCGCACTTGCCAATCACGCATGGGGTCCCCGCAGGTCGCCCCGGTCCCGTATGCGGTTCAAGCTGTTTCACGCCCTGTCAGCGGCCCACTCGTCCGTCAGAGTAATCGCGAGGTCACGGACCGGACGCAAAAAGTCACCGCACGCCCCTCGTGGCGGCTGTGTGTCGTACTCCACACTGGGTTCCGGTGCCTGAGTCCTCGGAGCGCGGCCGGCCCGTCCCCCATGGGTCCGAGATCCCCGCGGTTCCGCTCGATGAGTACGGGATGGAGGGTGGAGAGGCCGCCCGCGCCATCCCCGACATACCGCTGCCGTACGCCCCAGCAGCGACATCCCTGGAGGTCGCCCCCGTGCAGACCCAGACCCTCGTACAGAACGAGAGCAGTACGGCCCTGAGCAACGACGGCGCGGAGCCGGGCGTTCAGACCGGTGGCATCACCGCGGTCCCCGCCCAGAGCCGCGCCGTGCACCACCCCGAGGTGGCGCCGGAGCCCCCGGCCGACGCCGACGAGCCGCCCGCGGCGGCCGTGGAGGCCATCGAGACGGCCGCGCCGGAGCCCCCGGCCGACGCCGACGAGCCGCCCGCGGCGGCCGTGGAGGCCATCGAGACGGCCGATCCCCCCGAGCCCGTGGAACTGCCGCGCCGCACGGACACCAGCGGCCCGTCCTCCGACCTGTTCCGCCAGTACCTGCGGGAGATCGGCCGCATCCCGCTGCTGACGGCGGCGGAGGAGGTGGAGCTGGCCCGCCGGGTGGAGGCCGGCCTGTTCGCCGAGGAGAAGCTCGGCAGCACCCCCGACCTCGACAGCCAGCTCGCCCTCGACCTCGACCGGCTGGTCGTCATGGGCCGCGTGGCCAAGCGCCGTCTCATCGAGGCGAACCTGCGGCTCGTGGTGTCCGTGGCCAAGCGCTACGTCGGCCGCGGCCTGACCATGCTGGACCTGGTGCAGGAGGGCAACCTGGGCCTCATCCGGGCCGTCGAGAAGTTCGACTACGCCCGCGGCTACAAGTTCTCCACGTACGCCACCTGGTGGATCCGCCAGGCCATGTCCCGCGCGCTGGCGGACCAGGCCCGCACCATCCGCGTCCCGGTGCACGTGGTGGAACTCATCAACCGCGTCGTCCGCGTCCAGCGCCGCATGCTCCAGGAACGGGGCTACGAGCCCACGCCCGAGGAGGTCGCCGCCCACCTCGACCTGCCGCCCGAGCGGATCAGCGAGGTGCTCCGCCTCGCCCAGGAGCCGGTGTCCCTGCACGCCCCCGTGGGCGAGGAGGACGACGTGGCCCTCGGCGACCTCATCGAGGACGGCGACGCGGCGAGCCCCGTGGAGTCCGCCGCGTTCCTGCTGCTGCGGGAACACCTGGAAGCGGTGCTGTCCACGCTGGGGGAGCGCGAACGCAAGGTGGTGCAGCTGCGCTACGGCCTCGCCGACGGGCGACCCCGGACGCTGGAGGAGATCGGGCGGATCTTCGGTGTGACCCGGGAGCGGATCCGGCAGATCGAGTCCAAGACGCTGAACAAGCTGAGGGACCACGCGTTCGCGGACCAGCTGCGGGGTTATCTGGACTGAGAGCGCCTGGTAGCTCGGGGCGCGCCCTTGTTCGGCGGGTGCGGGTGGTGTGTGGTTTCTCGCGCAGTTCCCCGCGCCCCTGGAAGGTCGGGCCTGCGGCCCGCCTTCCCCTGAAAGGCACGGGGCGCAGCCCCGGAAGCGTTTCAGGGGCGCGGGGAACTGCGCGACCAGCCCCCCACGCACCGCACCCGAGAACGTCGCGCCCCCAGAAGGCCGGCGCCTCAGTCCACCTCGGCGACCGCCTCCGCGAACTGCGCCTGGTACAGCCGCGCGTACGCCCCGCCCGAGGCCAGCAGCTCCTCGTGCGCGCCCTGCTCGACGATCGACCCGTTCTCCATCACCAGGATCGTGTCGGCGTCCCGGATCGTCGACAGCCGGTGCGCGATGACGAACGACGTACGCCCGTGCGCCAGCTTGGCCATCGCCTTCTGGATCAGCACCTCGGTCCGGGTGTCCACGGAACTCGTCGCCTCGTCCAGTACCAGGATCACCGGGTCCGACAGGAACGCCCGCGCGATGGTGATGAGCTGCTTCTCACCCGCGCTCACCCCGGTCCCCTCGTCGTCGATCACGGTGTCGTACCCGTCCGGCAGCGTCCGGATGAACCGGTCCGCGTGCGCGGCCCGAGCCGCCTCCTCGATCTCCCCGCGCGTGACCTTGCGCGTGGTGGACGCCCCGTACGCGATGTTGTCCGCGATGGTCCCGCCGAACAGCCAGGTGTCCTGGAGGACCATCCCGATCCCGTCCCGCAGCTCGTCCCGGGACATGGACGCGATGTCCACCCCGTCCAGTGTGATCCGCCCGCCGGTGACCTCGTAGAACCGCATCAGCAGATTCACCAGGGTGGTCTTCCCGGCGCCCGTCGGCCCCACGATCGCCACCGTGTGCCCGGGCTCGACCACCAGCGACAGATCCTCGATCAGGGGCTTGTCCGGCTCGTAGCGGAAGGAGACGTTCTCCAGCGCCACCCGCCCGCGCAGCTCCTCCGGCCGCACCCCGGGCACCGCGTCCACGGCCTGCTCCTCCGCGTCCAACAGTTCGAAGATCCGTTCGGCGGAGGCGACACCCGACTGCACCAGGTTCGCCATGGACGCGACCTGCGTCAGCGGCATCGAGAACTGCCGCGAGTACTGGATGAAGGCCTGCACATCGCCGATGGACAGAGCACCGGTGGCCACCCGCAGTCCGCCGACCACGGCGACCAGCACATAGTTGATGTTCGACACGAAGAACATCAGCGGCTGCATGATCCCGCTGTTGAACTGGGCCCTGAACCCGGCCTCGTACAGCCGCTCGTTCTCCTCGGCGAACTGCTTCGCCGACTCCTCCTGCCGCCCGAACACCTTCACGAGGGTGTGACCGGTGTACATCTCCTCGATGTGCGCGTTGAGCTTCCCGGTGGTCCGCCACTGCGCCACGAAGTGCGGCTGCGACCGCTTGCCGACCCGCGTGGCCACCACGAACGACAGCGGTACGGTCACCAGCGCGACCAGTGCCAGCAGCGGCGAGACCGAGAACATCATCACCAGCACACCGATGATCGTCAGCAGCGAGTTGACGAGCTGCCCCATCGACTGCTGCAACGTCTGGCTGATGTTGTCGATGTCGTTGGTGGCCCGGCTGAGCACCTCACCGCGCTGCCGCTTGTCGAAGTACGACAGCGGCAGTCGCGACAGTTTCGCCTGCAGCTCCTCGCGCATGCGGTACACGGTCCGGTTGATGGCCCGGGTGGAGAGCCGAGTGGCCCCCGCCATCAGCAGCCCCGCGACCAGGAAGATGCCGAGGGCAACCAGCAGAACGCCGCCGACGGCCTCGAAATCGATGCCCTTGCCGGGCGTGAAGTCCGTGCCGGACAGCATGTCGGCGACACCGCCGTCACCGCGCTCGCGTAGCCCTTCGAGGACCTCGGCCCTGGTCCGGCCGGCCGGCATCTCCCGTCCGACGACCCCTGCGAAGACCAGGTCGGTCGCCCTGCCGAGGATCCACGGGCCCAGCACCGACAGACCGACGCTGATCACCGCGCACACGATCATCGCGTACATGGTGAACCGCTCGGGCCTGAACTGTGCGAGCAGTCGTTTCCCGGACCCCTTGAAGTCCATGGACTGCTGATCGGGGCCGCCTCCGACTCCCGCCATCCGCGCCAACGGCCCGGCCATCAGGCTGCCTCCGCTTCCGTCAGCTGGGAGAGCACGATCTCCCGGTACGTCTCGTTCTCGGCCATCAGCTCGTGGTGCCGTCCGGTACCGACCACGCGCCCCTCGTCGAGGACCACGATCCGGTCGGCGTCGCGGATGGTCGCCACCCGCTGGGCCACGATGACGACGGTCGCCTCGGCTGTCTCCTGCGAGAGCGCCGCCCGCAGCGCCGCGTCCGTCGCGTAGTCGAGCGCGGAGAACGAGTCGTCGAACAGGTAGATCTCCGGGCGCTGCACCAGCGTCCGCGCGATCGCCAGCCGCTGCCGCTGACCGCCCGACACATTGGTGCCGCCCTGGGAGACGGGGGCGTTCAGCCCGCCCTCCAGCCGCTCGACGAACTCCTTGGCCTGCGCCACCTCCAGAGCGTGCCACAGCTCCTCGTCGGTGGCGTCCGGATTGCCGTACCGCAGATTCGTCGCCACGGTCCCCGAGAAGAGATACGGCTTCTGCGGCACCAGGCTCACGGTCCTGGCCAGCAGGTGCGGATCGAGCTCGCGCACATCGACGCCGTCCACGAGCACCTCGCCCTCGGTGACGTCGAACAGCCGTGGGATCAGTCCCAGCAGCGTCGACTTCCCGCTGCCGGTCGACCCGATGACGGCGGTCGTCTCACCCGGCCGCGCCACGACCTCGATCGACCGGAGCACCGGCTCCTCGGCCCCCGGATAACGGAATCCCGCCCCCCGGATCTCCAGGAACCCGTGCCGCCGCAGCTCCCGTACGGGAGAGGTGGGCGGCACGACACTCGTCCCGGTGTCGAGGACCTCCTGGATGCGCTCGGCGCACACCTCGGCCCTCGGCATCGTCATGAACATGAAGGTCGCCATCATCACCGCCATGACGATCTGCATCAGATAGGCGAGGAAGGCGGTGAGCGCGCCGATCTCCATCCCGCCGCTGTCGATCCGGTGGGCGCCGAACCACACCACGGCGATCGACGAGAGATTGACGACCGTCATCACGATCGGGAACATCAGCGCCAGGATCCGGCCGGTGCCCAAGGACACCTCCGTGAGCTCGGCGTTCGCCTGGCGGAAGCGGTCCTTCTCGTAGTCGTCCCGCACGAAGGCGCGGATGACCCGGTTGCCGGTGATCTGCTCACGCAGCACCCGGTTCACGATGTCGAGCCGCTCCTGCATGGTGCGGAACAGGGGGCGCAACCGGCGCACGATGAGGCTGACGGAGATACCGAGCACCGGGACGACGGCCAGCAGCACTCCCGACAGCGGCACGTCCAGACCGAACGCCAGCACAATGCCGCCCACACACATGATCGGCGCGGACACCACCAGCGTGAACGTCATCAGCACCAGCATCTGGACCTGCTGGACGTCGTTGGTCGTCCGGGTGATCAGCGACGGCGCCCCGAAGTGACCGAGCTCACGCGCCGAGAACGACTGCACGCGGTCGAACACGGCCGCCCGGATGTCCCGGCCGACCGCCGCGGCCGTGCGGGCGCCGTAGTACACGGCCCCGATGTTGCAGACCACCTGGACCAGCGAGATCCCGATCATCAGCGCGCCGTAGGCCAGGATGTAGCCCGTGTCCCCCTGCACGACACCGTTGTCGATGATCTCCGCGTTCAGCGTGGGCAGGTAGAGCGTGGCGCACGTCTGCACGAACTGCAGCAGCACCAGCAGGGTGATGGGTTTCTTGTACGGACGTAGATGACTTCTTAGCAGTCGTATGAGCACGCGAGATCTCTCGGAGTCGGCGACGGGACGGGATGCACCACCCCCCATCGTCGAACACCGCACCCGCGTTACCTCAACCGAATTAACCCAACGGTGAAGGATCGATGCCGAGTCTTTGAAGCTCGAGGGGCGCATCCCGCCGGGAAGTTCACCCCCGGAACGCCCCCGGGTGCGTCTGCTCGCGGACCGCCACGTACTGCTGCCGCACCGCCTGCCCCACGGCCAGTTCCTCGCCCGGCTCCAGCACCTGTGCGGCCGCCCCGGGCCACATCGGCGGCGTACGCGGGTCGAGCGTGCCCTGGGAGACCCCGAGCGCCCAGGCCGCCTGCCGCGCCGCGCCGACCGCCGCGTAGTCCGCGGGCTGGGGCACGACCACCTGCACCCCGAACAGCGCCGGCGCCGCCGCCTGCACCGCGGGCAATTCGGCCGCCGCACCGAGCATGAAGATCCGCCGGACGTCCACGCCCCGCCCCCGCAGCACGTCCAGCGCGTCCGCGAGCCCGCACAGCATGCCCTCGAACGCGGCCCGCGCGAAGTGCTCCGGCTTCATCGACTCCCGCCGCAGCCCGGCCAGGGTCCCCGCCGTGTGCGGCAGGTTCGGCGTCCGCTCGCCCTCCAGATAGGGCAGCAGCACCAGCCCGTGCGACCCAGGCGTCGACTTCAGCGCCAGGTCCGACAGACCTTCCAGATCCGGCACCCCGAGCATCTGCGCGGCGCCGCGCAGTGTCCGTACGGCGTTGAGCGTGGTGACGACCGGCAGATGCATCCCCGTGGCGTCCGCCAGTGAGGTGATCATCCCCGAGGAGTCGACGAGCGCCTCGGTGTGCACCGCCATCACGGACCCGCTGGCCCCCAGCGACACCACCGCGTCACCGAGCCCGATGCCGAGACCGAAGGCGGCGGCCATGGTCTCGCCGGTGCCGGCGGAGATGAGGAGCCCCTCCGGCGTCGTCCCGGCGGCGTCCGAGGGACCCAACACCTCGGGGAGCATCACCTGGTGGCCGAGAGCCATCTCGACGAGATCGGTCCGGTACTGGCCGGTAGCCGCGTTCCAGTACCCGGTGCCCGAGGCGCCACCCCGGTCGGTGGTCCGCCTGACGGGCCGCCCCAGCAGCTGCCAGACCAGCCAGTCGTGCGCCTGCAGCAGCACGGCCGTCCGCATGGCCGCGTCCGGCTCCGTACGGCTCATCCAGCGCAGCTTGGTCACCGGCTGCGCGGCCCCCGGCACGGACCCGACGGCCTCCGCCCACGCCCCGCGCCCCCCGAGCGCGTCGATGAGGTCGGCCGCCGCGACCTGCGCGCGCTTGTCACCGCCGACCATCGCCGGACGCACGGCGTTGCCCTGCGCGTCCAGCGCGATCAGCCCGTTCTGCTGCGAGGACACGCCGATCGCCTGCACGCCCTCCAGCAGCCCGCCGCCGGCCGCCTCCCCCAGGGACAGCAGCCAGGCCTGCGGATCGACGTCCGAGGGACGCCCCCCGTGCGGCGCCGGCTCCAACGGGTGTGGGGCATACCCCTGCCTGAGCACGGCCCCTGTGTTCGAGTCACAGACCACAATGCGCGTAAATTCGGGCGAACTATCCAGCCCGGCGACTATCCCCATGACAGAAATTCTGCCGCACGGGGAGGGGTGGGGCGTGCCGCGGAACCGGGGTCAGGGCCCGGGGCTCCGCCCCTCCGTGTCGGGCGGCTACGTGTTGCTGGTGCCCCAGTCGTCCGGTCCCGCGCCGTTCGTGTTGCGTTCCCGCAGGGAGCGGACCCGGTCGGCAACGGACTCCGGCACACGGTCGCCGACCTTCTCGCTGACCGCGTGGTACGCCTTGCCCGCGAAGACACGGCCCTGCTGGGCCGCCGACTCCGCGGTGTTGCGCACGGCCGGGTTCTGTGCGATCTGCCGGGCGGACTTCTTCAGCTGTTCGTAACGCTCGCGTCCGGCGCGTGTGCCCAGGACGTAGCCCAGGGCCAGTCCGGCAAAGAACGTGAGCCGATACCGCATGGCGGCCACCCTTCCCTTACGTCTGCGTCGGTCCCTTGCGTTGCCCTGCGCGGGCGTCGGGCGTGGGGGATACCGATTGGCGGAGCACCCCCCAGCTTGCGCTAATGTATGTGTCGCAGCGAGCGCACGCCCCCTGGCGAATACCCAGGTAGGTACGTTCGATGCAACGAGGCATTCCTCCGTAGCTCAATTGGCAGAGCAGCCGGCTGTTAACCGGCAGGTTACTGGTTCGAGTCCAGTCGGGGGAGCTCGGTCCTCCGTAGCTCAATTGGCAGAGCAGCCGGCTGTTAACCGGCAGGTTACTGGTTCGAGTCCAGTCGGGGGAGCAGCCTGAACGAGGACCCCGCCGGGGTCCTTTTTCATGTCCTGGGGAACCGCGCGGGTCGCCTCGCGGTCTCCAAGGTCAAGAGGCGCACGCGTGAAGCCGACCATCCGAAGCAGGAGATCGTATGAGCGGCTATGCTGCGGCAGACGGCGCGCACAAATGTGCGCGACACGCCGTACGGGGCGGTAGCTCAGCCGGTTAGAGCAGCGGACTCATAATCCGTCGGCCGTGGGTTCGAGTCCCACCCGCCCCACCTATGCAGGCCTCTGACCTGCGGAAACGTTCATTTTGTCCTGTCGGGTGGTCAACTTCGCTTGAACGGACGGAATCCGCTGCGCGCAAGTTCGGCCTTGTTGCCGGTGTCGGGAGTGTGGGCGCTCCTGACCTGCACGGATGTTCCAGTTCATAGCGGTTGAACTTGCGGTATATGGCTCCTGTGGTCGGCTGGGCACTGGAGTCTGGACGCTGGCTGGACGCGGGGAAACCGGAAGTGGTCGCTCCGGTGCTGAGCCATTCACTCTGCCAGGGGCGGAGAAGATGCCGGTGCACTGCCGCCAGTCCCGCGGAGCCGGCCGTAGATCACGAGACTGGAGCCTGTCTCTGGACGCGGCGTGTTCAAGACGGCGCCTGCGCCGGTCGACAGCCCGTTGGCGGGGGGTCCGAGCAGGTCGAGCAGCAGGTCGAGCAGGAGGTCGGGCGGGACCTTCACAAGGCTGTTGGCCCGCGTGGCACTCGCCGCACCAGGTCCAGCCGATGACGACGTGGTCACCCTCCCGCACCGACGGGACACCGGGACCTACCGCGATAACGACACCAGCGCCTTCGTGGCCGAGCACCCCGAGGGCGGGAAGGGAAGATCACCGCAACGTGCCAGGCCGTCGCTGTGGCAGATGCCGGTGGCCGCGACCTGCACGAGGACCTGGCCCGCTCCCGGCTCATCAAACTCGACGTCCTGGAGCTGGAACGGGCCGTCCCGCTTGTCGAACACGGCGGCTTGTACACGCATGGCGGCCTTCCGCGCACAGGGAAACATTGTTCGCATGGTGAAGTAATCTCCACACGCCTGGCGCCGTGAGTCTGCGCGCGTCCGGAGCCGGTGTCAATGAAAAGAGCCCATGCTGTCCCGCATGAGGACGCTCTTGAGCCTCTCCCGCACCACACTCGGGCCGCTTCACGCAGGTCAACGCGGCGCCGGCGGCCCCGTCGGAACGCGAAGTCGCGAGGCTCCCCGCGCAGAACCAGCGCAGCAGCTTCGTGATTGCGACGACGTCGGCGGCGAGGATGAAGGCGGTGGACGGGAGGTGGCGGCGGGCCTTTGTGCCGATCTGCCTGCGGAGTTCGGGGCCGACGGTGCTCGCTGTGGCCGTTGGGCCAGTCGAACTCGGCGACGAAGGCCCGCCGGAGATCGTCTCCGTCTGCCGACAGTTGGGCATCAGTGAGAGGCGTCAAGTCCTTCGCCGCAACTTTTCCGCTGGGTGGCGGGATGGTGCGCGCAGGTCACGCCTCGGTAACCCCCTTGTCATCCGGCGTCGGTGTATGCATCATCATGGCCATCATCAGGGTTCCTGATATTGGGATGCTGCCCCGCCCCACCGGTGCGCTACAGGACCCGGCACCGCTTCCCGCTTCTTCCTGCCGGTTCGGCCTTCCTGCAGGTTTCACCACCCCTGCTTCCCCCTTGACGTGCCCGGAGGTATCCATGAGTGCACCCATGAAAAGTGATTTGTCCCGGAGATCCGTTCTCCGGGGCACGGCCGGAGCGGCTGGGCTGCTCTCCGCAGGGGGTCTGCTGACCGCCTGCGGCGGCATCAAGGAGTCCTCCGCGCAGAGCGACGCGGTGCTCCGGATCGGCTACGTCTCGCCCAGCACGGGCCCGGCCGCTGGCTTCGGCGAGCCGAACGCCTATCTCCTGAAGAGGGTGCGCGCCACCCTCAAGGACGGGCTGAAGATCGGCGGCAGGAAGTACTCCGTCGAGATCATCGACCGCGACAGTCAGTCGAACCCGCAGACCGCCGCGCAGGTCGCGACCGACCTGATCAACGGTGAGAAGATCGATCTGATGCTCGTCACCTCCACGCCGGAGACGGTCAACCCCGTGGCCGACGCGTGCGAGGCGGCCAAGATTCCCTGCCTGTCGACTGTCGTGCCGTGGGAGGCCTGGTACTTCGGCCGCGGTGCCACCCCCGAAAAGCCGTTCACATACACCTACCACTTCTTCCTGGGCGTCGCCGAGCTGCATGCCGCGTACACCTCCCTGTGGACGAAGGGCGGGGTGGAGACCAACAGGCGGGTCGGCGTCATGTGGCCCAACGACCCCGATGGCAAGGCGATCCGAGAGGGGCTCGGGCCGCAGCTGAAGAAGAGCGGGTTCAGGATCGTCGACCCGGGGGCGTACGAGGACGGGACGAACGACTTCTCGGCGCAGATCGCGGCGTTCAAGAAGGCGGACGCGGAGATCTTCAACACTTTCCCGCTGCCCCCCGACTTCGCCACCTTCTGGAGGCAGGCCCGGCAGCAGGGTTACCGGCCGCGCATCGCGAGCATCGCCAAGACCGGCCTCCTACCCTCCCAGGTCGAGGCGCTCGGCTCGCTCGGACATGGCCTCACGGCCGGCTTCTGGTGGTCGCCCAAGTTCCCGTACTCCTGCACCCTCACCGGCCAGACGGCCCAGCAACTGGCCGACGACTACGAGAAGTCGACAGGCAGGCAGTGGACCCAGATCATCGGATCGAACATGGCGCTTTTCGAGGTCGCGGTTCACTCCCTGAAGGCGACCTCCGACCCCAAGGACCGCAAGGAACTGGCGGCCGCCCTCGGCGAGGCCAAGCTCACCACGGTCGCCGGGCCGCTCGACTGGACGTCCGGGCCGGTGAAGAACGTGTCGACGGAGCCCCTGGTGATGGCGCAATGGCGCAAGGCCACGGGGAGCAGCAAGTTCGAGGTCGAGCCGGTCATCGTCGACAACGGCGCCTTCCGTGACATCCCTCTCGGAGGCAGCCTTGAGCCCCTCCGTTGAGCCGATGACCGCGAGCACCGACGTGGTGGTGCCGGCCGGCCAGGCTGCGCCGGTGCTCTCGGCGACCGGTATACATCGTCGCTTCGGGAGCCTGGTCGTCCTCGAAGGTCTCGACATCACCCTCGCCCCCGGCGAAGCTCTGGGCATCGTCGGCCCGAACGGCGCCGGGAAGACGACGCTGCTCGACATCCTCTCCGGGGCCCAGACGCCGTCCGATGGCAGCGTGACGTTCCGGGGCCAGGATGTGACCCGCTGGAAGGCGGACCGTCGTTGTCGCAGCGGCATCGGGCGCTCCCACCAGGTGCCGCGCCCCTTCGCCGGCATGACGACGTACGAGAACGTGCTGGTCGCGTCGGTGCAGGGCGGATCGCACCGTCGCCGGGCGGCCCAGCGGCACGCTCTCGCCGTACTCGAACGCTGCGGCATGCTCGCGCAGGCCAACCGGCCCGCTGCCGCGCTCACCCTGCTGGAGCGCAAGCGGCTGGAGATGGCGCGGGCGCTGGCGACCGATCCCCAGGTGCTGCTGCTGGACGAGATCGCCGGTGGTCTCACCGACGCCGAGACGGACGAACTGATCACCACCATCCAGCAGTTGCGTGCCGACGGCATCGCCATCATCTGGATCGAGCACGTCCTCCACGCACTGCTGCGGGTGATCGACCGGCTGGTCTGCCTCGCGCAGGGCCGGGTCCTGGCCGAGGGCGAACCGGACGCCGTCATGTCCGATCCCCGTGTCGTCGAGGCGTATCTCGGGAGCGCGGCATGAGTCTGCTGTCGGTAGAGGGTGTCGAGGTGCGGCACGGTCTGCTGCGCGCGGTCCGTGACGTGTCGTTCACCGTGGACGAGGGCGAGGTCGTGGCGGTGGTCGGCGCCAACGGCGCCGGCAAGTCCACCCTCATGCGGGCCATCGCCGGAGCACACCGGCCGGCCGTCGGCCGTATCGGCCTGGACGGTGTGGATGTGACGGCCCGAAGGGCCCACGACCGCGTCGCGGCCGGCATCGCACTGGTCCCGGAGGGGCGGCGGCTCTTCGCCGATCTCACCGTGAAGGAGAACCTGCTGGTCGCCTCCCGGGTAGGGCGATCAGGACCATGGGATCTGGCTGCCGTCGTGGCCGCCTTCCCCCTTCTCGACGGGCTGCTGAAGCGGCGTGCCGGCAACCTCTCGGGCGGTGAGCAGCAGGCTGTGGCCATCGGCAGGGCGCTGATGGCCAACCCCCGGCTGCTGCTGCTCGACGAGGTCTCGCTGGGCCTCGCGCCCATCGTGGTCGACACCCTCTACGAATCGCTCGGCACGATCCTGTCCGGCGGTACGACGGTGCTGCTGGTGGAGCAGGACCTCGGCCGCGCCCTGGGGGTCGCCCGGCGCGTGCTGTGCATGCTCGAAGGCCGCGTCGTCCTGGACGAGCCCGCCGACGCCGTCAGCCGCGAACAGGTCGTCGAGGCGTACTTCGGGCTGAGCCGCGCCGCGGCCGCCACCGTGCGGGAGGAGTCGGCATGAACTGGATCAACGCCATCGTGCAGGGCGTCATGCTCGGCGGTGTCTACGCCCTCTTCGCCTGCGGCCTGTCCCTGATGTACGGCGTGATGCGGACGGTCAACCTGAGCCACGGCGACCTCGCGGTCCTCGGCGCGTTCCTCGTCGCGGTGCTGGCCGCCGCCGTGGGCATCAGCCCGTTCTTCGCGGTCCTGCTGGTCCTGCCCGTGATGGGCCTGGTCGGAGTGGCCTTGCAGCGGGGCATCCTCAGCAAGGCGCTGCGCACCGGCGAGATGTCGTCGATGCTGGCGACGTTCGGTCTCGCCATCGTGCTGCAGAACGTACTGCTGGAGATCTTCAGCGCCGACTCCCGCTCCCTGGACGTCGGTTCGCTGGCCACGTCCGGTTTCCAGCTCGGGTCGTCGGTGAGCGTCCCGTACCTCGGCCTGCTCACCGTGACGGTGGCGGTCGCGCTGCTCGGCGGGCTCCAGGTGCTGCTGGCCCGTACGGGAATCGGCCGGGCGATCCGCGCCACCGCCGCCGACGCGGACACCGCCGAGCTGGTCGGTATCGACAGCCGCCGGGTGTACGCCTGGGCCGCCGCCATCGCTGTCGCCACTGCGGGTCTGGCGGGCGCGTTCTTCGCGATGCGGTCGTCGTTCAGCCCGTCCATGGGACCGACCCAGCTGCTCTTCGCCTTCGAGGTCGTCGTGATCGGAGGGCTCGGTTCGCTGTGGGGGACGCTCGCCGGGGGCATGGTCCTCGGCATCGCCCAGACGGTCGGTGCACAGGCCGATCCGCGCTTCTCCATCGTGGCCGGTCACGCGGTGTTCCTCGCGGTCCTGGCCTTCCGCCCGCAGGGACTGCTCGGCATGAGAAGGAGCCGCACATGACCACCGCATCACCGGTGACCCTCACCACCGCCACCGTCCACCGGTGGACCCCCGTCTCCCGTACGGCGTCCGGTGCCCTGACCGCCCTGCTGCTCGCCCTGGCGTTCGCGCCCCTCGTCTTCGCGCCCGAGGTGACCGCGAAGCTGACGGTACTGTTCGTCCTCGTCATCGTCGCGGCCATGTGGAACGCGCTGGCGGGCTACGCCGGTCTGGTCTCCGTCGGCCAGCAGGGCTTCATCGGTCTCGGCGCGTACGGTGTCTTCCTCCTCGTCGACCGAGGAATGAGCCCTTTTCCCGCGGTCGTCCTGGCGGCCCTGCTCGTCGGCGCCGTCGCCGTCCCCACTTCACTGCTCGCGTTTCGGCTCACCGGCGGGCAGTTCGCCATCGGCATGTGGGCGATCGCCGAGTTCTTCCGGCTGGTCGTGGTGAACACCCCTTCGCTGGGCGGCGGTTCCGGTCGCTCGCTCACCGATCTGTCGGCCACCGACCCGGCGGTGCGGCAGGCCCAGGTGTACTGGCTCGCCCTGGCACTGATGAGCCTGCTGCTGCTCGCCGTGTTTCTCCTGCTGCGCAGCAGGACAGGGGCTGCGCTGGAGGCGATCCGCGACGACCCGGTGGGCGCGGCCTCCGTCGGCGTACGGGTCACCTCGGCGAAGCGGCTGGTCTTCGTCCTCGCGGCGGTGGGCTGCGGGGCGGCCGGCGGACTCACCCTCGCCAACACCCTGCGTGTGCAGCCGGATTCCATCTTCGGGGTCCACTGGTCCGCGTACATGATCTTCATGGTGGTCATCGGTGGTCTCGGCACCTTCGAGGGACCGATCATCGGAGCGATCGCGTTCTTCCTGGTGCAGGACTGGTTCGGCGACAGCGGAGGCACCTGGTATCTGATCGGGCTCGGTGCGCTGGCCATCGGCATGACGCTGTGGATGCCCCACGGCCTGTGGGGTACCGTGGCACGCCGACGTGACCTGGAACTACTACCTGTCGGCCATCGGGTGAGGACACCAGCCGCCTGACTTCGTCACGGACTGGCCCGACCTCCCGACGACCGACCAAGAAGGTGCGCACGATGGCGGAGGCAGCCGATCGGGATCCGGCTTCGGGGGCGGGTCCGGACTCCGATCCGGACCCGCAGGGCCGCAAAGGTCCGCTGACGATCTATCTCGTCAAACAGCTCGAACTGGCCATCCGTTCCTTCATGGACGAGGCCCTGCGACCCTACGGGCTCACGACGTTCCAGTACACGGCCCTGACGGTGCTTCAGCACCGAGGCGGGCTCTCCTCCGCCCAGTTGGCCCGCCGCTCATTCGTCAGAGCCCAGACGATGCACGAGATCGTGCGGTCGCTGGAGGAACGCGGACTGATCGAGCGCGCCCATACGGCGGGCAACCGGCGGATCATGGAGGCCCGGCTGACGCGGAACGGGGAGGAACTGCTGGCGGCCTGCGCACCCGCGGTGCAGAAACTGGAGGACCGGTTGCTGCTGGACATGCCAGAGGAAGAACAGTCCGCTTTCCGGCAGGGCCTGGAGGACGGGTTCGCCTCCTTGACGGGGCGGCTTCACACCTGACGGCTGGGATCGCGGCCAGGAAGTCCGGGTCCGACACACGGGAAAGAGACGTCGTGACGACAGGGGGAGCCTGTCCGCTCGGCAAGCGGAGGCGCGAGACGCCGGACGCGACCTCACCGGGGTGAAATGGCACTGCCGCACTTCGACCTGTCAGTCGGTCGGCAGCAACGCCCGTAGGGCTGTGGTGGCGTGCGCGAAGTCCGATTCGGCGCAGTGGCGCAGGTGCTCCCAAGGAACCCGGAAGGCGACGCGACGCCATGCGCACCGCAGGATGCATTCAGGCGGTCCGGCCGAGGGTGATCTGAGCGGCCGGCCGCTGTCCCCGTCAGAGGTGGTGGCCGTGGCCTGTTCGGCCCCTCCCCGGTGGAGCTGAGCAAGGGCCAGTTGGGCGGTGACGAGCGCGCCACCAGCCACTGAGAGGGCGTCCGACGTAGGGCCTGAAGGAGCGTTGAGGCCGCAAGGACAGGCACAGACTGACCATCCGTCGGCCGTGGGTTCGAGTCCCACCCGCCCCACCACTCGCCAGGCGAGGAGAAACCTTCTGATCAGGCGTTTTCCTGGTCCGGGCGAGAGTCTGTGGGTCATGGCGGCCCGTGATGATCACGATTTCTTGATCGTCTGGACAAGGACTGGACGCCGATTCCGGTTAAGTCGGTCATGGCGCTTATGGGGCGTTTCGTGTCGGCGTCGGGCAGCTCTTCGCCGGCCCGTCCCGCAGTGAGAAGTGGGTCCATGTGGACGCCTTGACGACGGCGCGCCTCCCCTGCGGGGCCTGTTTGTGATTGATGGTCGCGCTCGATGTTGGTGATGTATCCTGGATGCATACATCGTGGATGTTGGTGGAGGTGTCCGGTGTCCGTCACGCAGATCGATCTCGACGACGAGGCGCTGGCCGAGGCCATGCGGCTTATGGGTGCCACGACGAAGAAGGAGACCGTCAACGCGGCCCTTCGGGACTACGTGGCGCGGATCAGGAGGCTGGAGGCCGCGGAGAAGCTGGCCGCGCGAGGTGAGCGCGGCGAGTTCGAGCAGGCCGCAGCGGCGCATGAAGCCGAGAAGCGTGCGCGGCGCGAGGCCTTCGAGTGATCACGTATCTGGTCGACACCTCGGCTCTGTGGCACCTGTTCCGTACCCCAGGTGCGCTACGCCCCTGGGAGGGACACATCGCCGCCGGGGTATTCCACCTCTGCGAGCCGACACGTACCGAATTCCTGTACTCGGCGACCAGCCCGTCTCACCGAGATGAGCTGGCAGAGGAACTGGACGCGCTCTGTCTGCTCTCTCCGGTTCCGAAGAACGCCTGGCGGTGGGCCGACACCGCCCAGTACAAACTGACCCAGAGGGGCCAGCACCGGGCGGCGGGAGCGATCGACCTGTTGGTGTGTGCGACAGCTGTGCACCATGGGCACACCGTCCTCCACGTGGACAATGACTTCGCGACGGTGGCCGGAGTCCTCAAGGAAGTGCAGCAGCGAGACGCACGAGCCTGATCTCCTGAGGCAGGAACACGTCTGTCGGCTTCTGACCTCGGTGATCGATGTCTCCGGGGTGCATCACTACGACCTATCCCCACATGCGCGAGGCCGATGGCTACGGCGCACCGAACGAGCCCGCCAACTTCGAGCTGTCCCCACGTGCGCGGGGCCGAGCGGCGGGCATTCGGAGGCGGCAGGAAGAACATGGAGCCATCCCCGCCCAAGCGGGGATGGCTTCCTGCGCGGAGACGCGGTATTGGCGTTCGCCGGGTCGTTTTGCGCACGCGGGGATGGCCTCGCCTACACGGGCGGAGTCTGCAGCAGCGCCGAGTGCTAGCACGATCGAGTCCCGTTGGCACCGACCGTGTCATGGGACGGAAACCGCCCCACTGCCCCCCATCGAGCGGTGATGGCCGATCGGCTCGATGTCCTCTGCCGTTCGGCGGGGGCGGGTCTGGAAGCTCGGCAGACGCGTCAGGGCGTGCGGACCACGCATGATCCCATCGACAACACAACGTCCTTGGAGGCACCATGCGCACTCGCACAGCCGCCTGCGTCGTACTGCTCGCCGTCACCGCCTTCACCACCGGCTGCGGAAGCTCCGAGAGCACCAACAAACCGAGCAAGCCCAGCAGCACCCCGGCCACCGCCGGCACCACACCGGCAGCCGCCAGCGCCGAAGACCTGAAGGCCTGTACGAAGGCCCTTAAGGCCGCAGTCGATGCGGACCCCGAGATCGACCAGTTGAACAAGCTCCCCGAGTGCGACGGCCTCAGTGAGAGCGACTACGAGAAGGCCGCGGCTGGAGTCATCAAGGACTTGAAAGGCTGAGACGCACTCCAGGACGCCATCGACGAGCCTCCACGACCGCTCCAGCCCTGGCCGGCCCCGACGAGCCGTGCACGAGCCGGCCCGACCGTCGAGGGCTGAAGGCCCCTGCTTCGCCCACACCTTCCGTTCTGGTGGTCGTCGCAACACCCCAGTTCAGGGGATGCGATGGACTTCGAGATTCGGAAGGTACGGAGCCCTCAGGGCCGCAAGAAGCTCTCTGCTGAGCGAGCTGCATACTTCCAGCTCACGCAGCAGGGTGTGAGCAACGAGGACGCGGGCCGATTCGTCGGGGTGAACTCGAAGACCGGCAGGCGCCGGCGCAACGGACGCAGACCGTCCGGCCGGGAACAAGGCGGCATCACTGATTCGTCCGGTGGTGCCGCCGTCCGCTTCTTCGTCGCGATGCCTGAGCCAGGACGAGCGATCTGCATCGCCGACCGGTGCGGGAGAAAGCGCCGGTCAGGGCCATCGCCGTTGAGCTGGGCCGCAGCCCGTCGACCGTCAGCCGCGAGATCCGCCGCAACCGCACCCCGGGCACCACCGGCCAGTGGCACTACCAGCCCTACGCCGCTCAAGCCCGTGCGGACAGCCGCTGCCCCCGCACCAGGCCCCGGAAGATCCACCAGAACCCCGAGCTGCGGGTCTTCGTCCAGGCCGGCCTGGACCGCCGGTGGAGCCGGAACGGATGTGCCTCGCTCTGAGGGCACAGTGTCCCGACCGGCCGGAGACGCATGTGGTTCACGAGACGGTCTACCAGGCCCTCTACGTCCAGGGCCGCGGGGGAACTGCGCCGTGAGCCGGCTCGCGCACTGCGCTCGGGACGGACCCGCCGCAAGCCCCAGCGGCAGACCCGCTTCCCGGACCCCATGGTCGTGATCAGCGAACGTCCCAGCGCCAGAAGGCGCTTCGGCGATCGGCACCCTCGTCGAACGCGCCACCCGCTGCGTGATGCTCCTGCACCTGCCCGACGGCCGCAGCGCCGAACATGTCCGGGACGCCCTGGTGGACACCGTCCGGACGCTGCCCGAACACCTGGTCCGCTCTCTCACCTGGGACCAGGGCGCAGAGATGGCCACCCGCAAGAGCTTCAGCATCTCTTCCTGCCCGGCACCTCCTCCGTCGGCGTCCCGGCCCGTTGTCGTGGCCGGGACGCCGACGGAGGCGTGGATGCTCTGGGTGTCCAGGACCACCAGGCTCGCCGCTCGGGTCGGCTGATCGTTTCCGTTTCTCCCGCAGCTGCCAGCGCAGCAGGTCGTGGATGATCCCGGACTCTCAGAACAAGCACCGCGGCCCTGGAAGGCTCGGTGGGTGCCGGCGCCCGAGCCGGTCAGTTGCCGGGGACGCGCTGGGCGGTGTGCGGTGCCCGCACGCCGTCCAGGACGCTGGCCTCGTGTGCGGCGGAGGTGCCGCCCGAGGTGGCGCGGGTGAACGCTGCGGTGCCGCCGAGGAGCGGGACGCGAACCGATGTACGGGCCAGGTCGAGGGTGAGCGTCGGGGTGGTGGACGGCGGGTCGATGAGGTTCTTGTCGGTGCCCGCGATGATCAGGGCCAGGCGGTGGCCCTTGGGGACGACGTGGTCGGTGGCCGCGAGGTCGAGCGTGATGGTGTAGGCCTTGCCCGGGGTGAGCCGGGCCCCCTTGCGGTCGGAGGCGTGGTTGCCGAGGTCGGCCCACCCGCGGCTGAACACGGTGTGGTCGACGGACTTCTTCTTCGTCCGCGTTGCTTTGAAGCAGGCGCTGTCGCCCCTGGTGCTGCTGCCCCAGCAGGTGCGGTTGGTGAGGGTGGTGATGCCCTCGGCCTTGTGGGCGTAGTCCCGGATGGTGGCGGGGCCGAGGTCGACGAGGACGGCGGAGAGATGGGCTGTCGAGGTGGTCGGGGTGGCGGTGGCGGTGACCTTGGTGGAGCCGGACAGACGCAGGTCGCTGGTGAGCGGCTTGGTCAGGAAGCCGGCCTTCTCGGGCGTCGTGCTGCCGATGTGTGCCGCCCAGTCGGTTTCGCTGCGCGCCCGGTTGTCTGTGAACGTCTCGGTGCCGGTGCCCTTGTTCAGGCCGAGGGTCCCCACGCCCGGCCGGCTGCCGGTGCCCGGGTACAGGGTGGTGGTGTGCGTGGCGCGCGGCGGCCAGAGCTTCGAGGTGACCCACTGGGCGGGGTGGCGCTCGATGTCGGCCATGGGCTCACGGTCGATGCCGTTGTCGTAGCCGAGGAGTTCGTGGTCGAACCAGCGGTGCAGGGTATGGACCCAGTCTGCGCGCCGGAAGTCGAAGGGGTCGACGTGACCGGTCTGGGAAAGCCAGATCTTGCGCTCGACGCCGTTCTTGGCGAGGGCTGCCCACCACTGCCCGAAGTGCTTGGCGCGGACGTTGAGGTCCTGCGTCCCGTGCACGAGGAACACGCTCGCGCGTATCTTCGCCGCGTCCTTGACGTAGTCGCGCTGGGTCCACAGTGGCGTCCAGTCACCGCTGCGCGGGGCCCCGTTGATGAGCTTGCGGTCCGTGGCCGCACAGTGTCGGGAGGCGTCGTCGCTCTGCACTGCGAAGGACAGCCAGTCGGGGCCGAACTCGGACAGCGGGGCACCCTTGGCGAAGTAGTAGTCGTACCAGGAGGAGATGGCGCCGATCGGGACGATGGTCTCCAGGCCCTCGACGCCGGTGGCGGCGACGCCGTTGGCGATGGTGCCGTCCCAGCTCTTGCCGATCATGCCCGTGCGGCCGTTGGTCCAGGTCGCCTTGACGGCGGTGCCGCCGCGGCGGCTGGTGTAGGCCCTGGCGCGGCCGTTCAGCCAGTCGATGACGGCCTTCGCGGACCGGATGTCGCTGCGGCCGCCGACATCGACGCACCCGTCGGAGCGGTTGGTGCCGGCGAGGTCGACGCCGACGAAGGCGTAGCCGCGGGGAACGAAGTAGTTGTCGTAGAACAGCGGCATCCGGCTGACGCGACCGCGCGTGTCGTACGTCTTCTTCTGGTCTTCGTTGCCGCGCCCGCAGCAGGAGTAGTACGGGCTGGCGTCCATGATGACGGGGACCTTGCGGCCGAGCCGGGCGGGTTCGCGGGGCCGGACGATGTCGGCGGCGACGCGGTCGTTCCTGCCGTCGCCATCGCCGTCGAGTCCGGTGTCCACCCAGACGGACTCACGGACGGCATGGGCTAGGAGTAGACCGGTCGGCTCTCCTTCGGGGCGGGGGCGGCCTGGGCCGCCGCCGGGGTGAGGAGGGCGGCCAGCAGGGCGGCGACCGACACGGTCGCGTATGTTCTGATCATGCGCCCAACGTCGCCGGTCCGGACGCCCTGACGCCTCTGCCAAGCTTCCGGACCACGCCCCGACGAATGGCGGAGGACGCGGAGCCGATCGGCCATCACCGGGAGCGACTCCGGTGCCGCAGCGGGAGCCGAGACGCGCCTGCATCGTGCCCTCGCAGCCCCTCCGTCCGGGCCGGTAGCCCGCGCCGTGCAAGAGGCGTGGGCCGTAGTCGGCGCGCACACCTGGCATGACGATCAATCAGAACGACGACAATCCAGAGCACGAGTACTGCACCGGACACCGGCCTCGACGGCGATGGCGGCGACGATGCCGCCGGTAGAGCCTGGAAGAGCACCGCAGTGATCAGAGTGTGGGAACCCTGGGCTGGCCCGCCCGGGCAATGCTCAGTTCCGCTGTCCCGTTGGCAGGCGTGCACCCAGTGGGCGGGCGGCAGCCTTCTGAGCGGCGTCGACGGCGTAGGCCGACGGGGCAGCCCAACTCACCGACTTCACCGCCCTCGGCGAACTCACCACCCGCCTCGCCGAGCTCGACCTCACCAGCGTCGACGGTCCCTGGTGGGCCCCCGACAGATCGTCACCGCCCGAGTCGAAGCCCACATCGTCATGACCCCACCACGACTGCGACCGGAAGCCGCTCCACTCTCCGGCGCTCACCAGAGGGCCGCACTGTGCAAGACGACACAGAAGTCACCGACGCCGCCGGTCAGGTGGTCGAGATGGGCAAGCACCGTACGTCCCGAACGACCGGCACGGCGTCACCGTGAACCACCCGGGGGGTGTGGTACCGACCGCGGACTTCATCGCGTCAGCCCCTCCTGCCCTTTGCCGGCTGTCGCGGGCGGGAGATGGCGCCGCTTGTCCGGGCCGAGGTCGAACGTTCACTGGTGCTTGGTGATGGCCGATCGGCTCGGTGTCCTCTGCCATTCGGCGGGCGTGGTTCGGAAGCTTGGCAGAGGCGTCAGGGGGTCCGGACCGGCGACGTTGAGCGCATGACTCAGATCGAGATCTCGCACGAAGCGCCGCCTCCGCTGCACGGGGCACCGGTTGAGCCCGCCGGCGTGGTCGAGCAGGGGCCGTCGGTGGGGCGGTTGGTCGGGGTGGACCTGGCCCGCGCGCTGGCGGTGTTCGGCATGTTCGCGGTACACGTCGCCCCACCTGCCGAGGACGTGGGTGGCTTCGGCGGCCGGCTGCTGGAACTGACCGAGGGCCGGTCCTCGATCCTGTTCGCCACCCTCGCCGGGTTCTCGCTGATGCTGATCGCCGGCCGGCGGGAGCCGAAGACGGGCCTGGCCGGCCGGCAGGCGAGGGCCCGGATCGTGATCCGGGCTGTGGTCCTGCTGGTACTGGGCACCGTGCTGACGATGCTCAAGACCGGCATCCTGGTGATCCTCGCCTTCTACGGGGTGTACTTCCTGCTGGCACTACCCCTGATACGGCTGCGGGCCAGGACCCTCGCGATCATCGCGGCCGTGCTCGCGGTCGTCGGCCCGCAGGCGGCGTTCGGCCTGAAGTGGCTGCTGGGGGAATCGACGGCGAAGAGCATCGACGCGTACGACCCGATCGCCCGGCTCGGCGGCGACGGACTGCTGAGCCTGCTGCTCCACGGTTACTACCCCGCGATCACCTGGATGCCGTTCGTGATCGCGGGCATGACACTGGCCAGGCTCGACCTGGCCGCCGTCACGGTGCAACGGCGGCTGGCCGCGCTCGGCCCCGCGCTGATGGCGCTCGGATACGGCACCGCCTGGCTGACGGTAAGGCTGTACCCGCCCATTCAGGCGGACAAGGCCGCTCTGAAGGACATCTTCGCGAACCTGGATCCGAACTCCATCGAATCCCTGCGACCGGGATCGCCGGCCTACGACTACATCCACAACAAGGTTACGGACAGCGCGAACTCGGCCGCGTCGCTGCTGGGAGCCGAGCCGCACAGCGGTACCACCTTCGAGATCATCGGCGGCCTCGGCGTGGCGATCACCGTGCTCGTCTGCGCGACCGTGGCCATGGCCCGGCTGACGTGGCTGCGCCGGCTGGCGAGCCCGCTGATCGCCGTGGGCACCATGTCCCTGACCCTCTACGTCGCCCACGTCGCCGCCTACGCCATGCTGCCCGACGGAGCCACCGCCACCTTTGTGCCGCTGCTCGGGTTCATCGCCGGGGCCATCCTGTTCGCCACCGTCTGGTCGCAGTTCTTCCGCCGCGGACCGCTGGAGTACCTGCTCAACAGCACCACCAAACTGGCGAAGTTCGTCCGGTGAGACGCGGCGAGTCAGGGCACGTTCGCCCTTCGCCCGAACCAGTTCGGCCCTGGCCGGGTCCGGATACGATGACCACGGGCCCCGTCCTCGGGCACGGTCGGCGCCCATCACGGGCTACCGGTCATCACCGCTCCACTGCTGCGGCTGGTGACCCCGGCCGGCGTGGCCCGGAGGCGGCTGCGCCCATCGGTCGGGCGACCGCCCGGCTCGCCGGCCACCGCCGCCGTCGTGGAGGTGCCGTGACAGGCCACGCAAAACTCGCCGAGGTCGTCACCGCCGAGGTGGTGACGGCCTGGCAGTACCTGGCAGGACAGGGCAGGTTGCTGCTGGCGTGGTGGTTGTTCCTGCCCGCCACGGCGATCGTCATGGCCGTCATCAACGTGCCCGGGCAGCCCGCAACAGCGATCGGCCTGTTGGCCGCCGCTGTTGCCCTGCTGTGCCGGTTCACCTGGCCGATCACCTCGCTGCTGGCCGGGACCGGCGTCGCGGCAGTGGCGTTGATCTTGCAGAGCACGACCCTGTTGGCTTTTATCTGGCCGGTGAGCGTGATGCTCGCCTATGCGGTGGGCCGCCAGGTCCCGGACACCCGCCTCGCCGTGGCCGCTCTGGCGCTCGCCACCGGCGTGCAAACCGCGGCCGGCCTCGTCGAGCTCGCCGGGCTGACGGTTGACCTTCAGGATGTCGGCCTCATCGTCGTCATCACTGTGCTGCTGGTGGTACTGCCGGGCGCCATCGGTATGCGGCAAGGGGAGCGAGCCCTGGCCATGGATGCCCTGCACGAACGCAACGCCCTGCTGGAACGCGCCAACCTGCTCGGCGAGTCGCAGGCCCGGATGCAGGAACGGGCGCGCATCGCCGGTGAGATGCACGATCTGCTCGGGCACCGGCTCAGTCTGATCGTCCTGTACGCCGGGGCACTGGAGATGCGCACCCGCACCGTGGCCCCCGAGATCAACGAGCAGGCCGACCTGCTACGGGCCACCTCCCGGACCGCACTCGAGGAGCTTCGCACCGTGCTGGGCATCCTGCGCCTCGACGGCGCCGAACCACCGGACGGCACCGAATCGGTGGTCGGCACGCGCGAGGATGTCACCAACCTGGTCGCCGAAGCCCAGCACGCGGGCCTGCCCCTCACCCTGTCCTGGCGCGGCGGCGACCTCACCGACGCCGACATCGGCATCCGCCGAGCGGTCAACCGCATCGTGCGCGAAGCCCTCACCAACGTGCACAAACACGCCCCGGGTGCGCCAACCCGGCTGACCGTCACCGTCGACACCGAAAAACTCACCATCAGCGTACGCAACGCCGCACGCCCGCCCGCCGTCCCACCGCCCAGCAGCGGCCTGGGACTGGCCGGCCTGCGCGAACGCGCCCGCCTGGCCGGCGGCGGCTTCACCGCCGGCACAGACCCGCTCACCGGCAACCACACCCTCACCGCCACCCTCCCCCTACGCCATAAAAGCCCCGGAGCCATGAGCCCCACCATCGAGCAATCCGCCCCGGCCGACGCGCAGATGCTCCCCTCCCGTACCGGGGCCGCAGACGGGCCCCACCACGACGCATCACGAAGGAAGACCAAGACGGCCTTCCTCGCCCTCGCTGGAGCCGCCGTCGTGGTCTGCGGCGGCCTCGGCTTCAGCGTCCACGACTACTTCCAGTCCGCCGTCTCGCCGCACACCTACCGGCAGATCAAGATCGGCGACACCCAGCACAGAGTGCGCGAGCTGACCGGCGGCGACAACATGACCGCCCGCGCAGCGGGCCAGGCAGAGCAACCGGCGGCGCCGGCCGGCACCACGTGCGAGTACACGCTGGCCGAGAGCTTCGGGCACGTGTTCCGGTTCTGCTTCAAACACGGCAAGCTCACACAGAAGGACGAGCTTGGGAGGTCGTAGGCGGAACCCGGCAAGCCGCCGCTTCGCGTGGGCACGACAAGACGGATCAGGAACGGCTGCCCGGCGGAAGAACTCCGGCATCGTGCGCCAGAATCGCCGCCTGAACCCGGTTGGTGCAGCCAAGGACGCAGAGAATGCGATTGCGAGCGAGCTCGACGGCGCCCGCACCGTCGTCCGCCTCGGCCACGATCTCGATGTCATCGGCGACCTCGAGCACGAACCGGATCCCGGCGCGGATCAACACCTCGTCGTCGGCCAGGAGCACCCGAATCACTTGCCACCCCCCTCAGCCAGCCGACGTCCCCGACGGCCGACGCGCGAGCCGACTCCGGTCAGAACGCGGCGAGTGCCGCAGGGGTTGGCACCGCACCCAATTATCGGCGGACGGCATGGCCGGGCGCACCGAACGGCAAAGGGCGGCATTGCAGGCTGGTCTGATGGCCATTTCGCGCCCCGTCGCGCCGGCACCGCACCAAGGGTCAGCTCCCCGCCGGTCATGCGGTGCGCCGAGCCGGCGTGGTCGCCCCGGTCAGCCGGCGCCGTGTCACCGCGGTCATCGCCCAGTACATACTCGCTGGGGCGGTGTGCGTGGTCGTCCAGCGGCAGGGTTGCACGGCACCAGGTCGTGCGGGTCGTGTGTCCATTGCACGTGGCCTGGTGGACCGGCGGGGGCCTGTGGGTTCTCGCTCAACGCTGCGCCTCCAGCTCACGGGCAGCGACTTCCCGCACCACCTCTGGCACACCGGCACCGACGAGAACCCTGGCTCGCGGTACGGGGGCGCCCCAGTACTCAGATGCTCTCCGCAGGCGGCGGTCTGCGCAGCCATCTGCGGCTCACCGTGCTCGACATGGAGGAATGATGCCCACGCTACCCAGGTCGTACTGACCGCGCGGGACGGCGAAGAACTCCGGGTCCAACTCCACGAGGCCGCCGGAGCGCCGACGGAAAAGATGCTCCGCTTCGACTCCCGTGTGGAGCTTCAGCGGATCGGAAGGGGAACCCGCTGCTCGCAGTTTCGGAGCCCTTCTCTCACCCGCAGGGACGGAGGCTTCGGCATCTGAAATCGCTTATCCGGGACGCGTTCTGGACGCAGGTTGGACACAAGGATCGGAAAAGACTGACAAGGGCCGAGAAGGTCTGAGGCGCCAGACCTCGTCTGACCTGGGAAAACGACCAGGACGAGCATGGATCGACAAGGGTCACCAAGATCCTCAAAGGACTCATAATCCGTCGGCCGTGGGTTCGAGTCCCACCCGCCCCACCAGTCACATCCGTGACCTGCGGAAACGTCTCAGCGGGCGTGCGGATTCAGGGCTTGGCGTGAACGGACTGAATCCGCTGCTCGTGAGTTCAACGGCGATGCGGTGAGCTGCAGTTGGGCGCTGCGTTGACCTGCGGTCATGCCTCGTGCGGAAGCTCTCGCGGGCTGGATCGGACGCTCTGATCGGCGGGCGAGAGCCGTGGTTGGGACGCTGATGGGACGCAGGGAATGGGAAGTGGCTGCCTTGGGCCCATCCTGTTGACGTCGGCCGGTGGAAGACAGCGGAAGGTGTCGGTAGCAGCAGACACAGTGCTCCACGCCTCCCGAACAAAGCCGCTCGCCGTGACTGGCTGCTGTGCGTAAACGGCCCGTACTGAAACGGCCCAGCCGGTCTGCGGGCAAGCTGACCTTCCCGCCAGGGGGCATCGTCGCGGAACGGAAACCGGACGGGTCGAGCCATCGTCGTCGATGCTCTTCCTGCGCGGCGGATTGGGGCCGGTGGCGTCCAGGCTGATCACCGCGAGCCGCGTCCCGGGCGGCGTGCCAGGTGTCGCACGCCTGCTCGGGCGGGATGCCCGACATGGTGGTCCTTGCTGAGCCGCAGGATGTCCGCGAGGCCGCACCACTGTTTCAGCCGTCGTGGGAGCAGGTGGGCCGCCGAGAAGTGCGTGTCGATCGGGATGACAGCCAGGTCTCCGCCATCGGCGTGCTCGTCGTTGGTGCATAGAGTCGGTGGGGATCGCTGCCGCCGGACACGAGTTCGACCACGCCGTCTTCGCCGAGGCCGAGGATCACGGTGGCGGAGCGGAGGGTCCGGGTGGCGAAGTCGTGGTGCCGGGCGTCCGCAACGCACACCGGCGACACAGGCAACCGCCCCCTGGAGCCGGGCAAGCAGCTCGCACTCGCAATCGAAACTGAGCTCTTGATTTACGCCCCCCACCACTTACTAACTACTCAGTAAGCGTGCTTTCATGTCACCGTCACATGGTTGAAACCCCACCGTCATGGGTGGAAGGGATCCGCATGCCCTCCATGTCGCCCCCAGTTGCTCCTGCGCCGGTCGGAGTGGGCCCGCCTGCCGACCAGACAGTCGACGAGAGCCGATGGGCTGTGCTGATCGGCGTCCTTGACCTCACCTCGATCGCGCGCCCACCACCACTGGCCAGAGTTTCGCTCCTCTTGGCGTCGCCCCGGCCGTCGCCACGCCGCCGCCAGGCGAACACTCCTGGGACTCCTGAGTTCCGCGTGCACCCCCTTCGAAGCCCCGGCCCATCCGCAGCGCCCACCCGCGCCCGAGTGGGCCGGTGTACCGCTCCCATCAGGTCGAACCGAAGGAGAGCCGCACCATGTCACCCAGAACCACAGTCCGGGCTCGCGCCGCCGGCGCCGCCCTTGTCCTGGCCGTCGGCGGGCTCGGCGTCGTCGGCGCCGGCACCGCGCGGGCAGCCGATCCCACCGCGCAGGTGTGGGTCACCACCCCGGACGGCGCGAAGAAGCTGGCCGCTGAGGGCAGCGTCCCGTTCACCAGCACGCCGCAGGCCATCGACATACCTATCGACACCGCCAGCAGGGGCCAGCGGTTCACCGGTGCGGGTGCCTCGGTCACCGAAGCCTCCGCCCACCTCATCCAGGGCCTGCCCGCCGACAAGCGCGCCGACCTGATGAGGTCACTGTTCTCCGCCGGTGCGGGAATCGGGCTGAACTACCTGCGCCAGCCACTCGGGAGCACGGACTTCAACGCCACGAACAGCTTCTCCACCTACGAGGACACACAGGGGCAGTTCTCCATCGCCCGAGACCAGGCGGAGATCATCCCGGTCCTCCGGCAGGCCATCGCGGTCAACCCGGCGATCCGTTTCATGGGCTCTCCGTGGTCGCCGCCCGCCTGGATGAAGACCGGTAACTCGCTGGGCGGCGGGAGCCTGAAGACCGAGTACCGCCAGTCCTACGCCGACTACCTGGTCAAGTCCATCAAGGCGTACGAGCAGCAGGGCATCACGCTCACCGACCTCACGGTCCAGAACGAGCCCGAGTTGGCCACCAGCTACCCGTCCATGTCGATGACCTCCGCCGAGCAGGCCGAGTTCCTGAAAGTGCTCGACAGCACCTTGAGTGCCAACGGGCTGCCGACGAACATCCTCACGTACGACCACAACTGGGACCACCCGAACTACCCGCTGGATGTGTTCTCCCGCACGTCGGGCATCCGACGCGTCATCGGCGCCGCCTTCCACTGCTACGGCGGCACCCCCGCCGCGCAGCAGCAGATCGTCGACGCCGGCAAGCGCGTCTTCTTCACCGAGTGCTCCGGCACCGACAGCGCGGACGCGTCCAGGACCTTCGGCGACACGCTTCGGTGGCACGCCGAGAACCTGGTCGTGCAGAACATGCGGAGCGGCGGCGAGACGGTCGTCAACTGGAACCTCGCCCTCGATCAGAACGGCGGCCCTCACCAGGGCCACTGCGGCAACCGCTGCAACGGCGTCGTCGAGATCGCGAACGGCAACGTCACCCCCAGCGCCGAGTACTACGTCCTCGGCCACGTCACCAAGTTCATCAGGGCCGGCGCCACCCGCATCGGCTCCACCAGTCAGGGCAGCGGAGGCGTTCAGAACGTCGCCTTCCAGAACCCCGACGGCAGTCGAGCCACCTTCGTCGTCAACACTGCCGCCGGTGCACAGCGGTTCTCCCTCACCGAGAACGGCAAGTCCCTCTCCTACACCCTGCCCGCAGGAGCGGTCGCCACCTTCGTGTGGAACGGCACCGATGGCGAGCCCACCGAGCCCATCGACCCGACCGCCTGGTACCGCGTCTCGGGCGAGAACAGCGGGGCATGCCTCGACGCGGCCGACTGGGGCACCGGCAACGGCACCGCGCTACAGCAGTGGGCCTGCGGTACGGGAGCCAACCAGTCCTGGCAGTTCCGACCCACCAGCGATGGCTTCTACCAGGTCGTCAACCGGCACAACACCAAGGTCTGGGACGTGGACGGCGGCCCCGGCGCCACCGCCGACGGAACGAAGGTCCACCTGTGGAGCTACGAGGGCGGCACCAACCAGCAGTGGCGCCCCGAGCCGGCCGGCACCAACGGGCAATACCACTTCACGGCCCGCCACAGCGGCAAGTGCCTCACCGTCGACAACGGCTCCACCGCCAACGGCGCCCGGCTGTCCCAGCAGCCCTGCACCAACTCAACCGCCCAGACGTTCACCCTGACCGGCTGATCCCAGCCCAGTGACGCGCTGGCGGGGAGGGCGAGGGCCCGCGCAGATTCGTCTGCGCGGGCCCTTGGTGTCTGAGCTTCATACAGACGCTTTCCGCAGGCGTGCGGTCAGGCAGGCCGTGTGGTGAGGATCGCGGCGGCACCGGCGGGCAGCCGGTAGCTGTACGTCGTGTCGCCCCACGGGACGTCGAACGTGGCGGTTCCGCTCCCGGAGTTGTACGTCGCCGACAGTCGGGTGCCGTCGGGGAGTTGAGTGCTCTTGCGCTGAACGCCCTTGCCGATGTGGGAGTTCGGGGTGGCCTTGCCGTTGGGGGCGAGGACGGAGAGGTCGTGGATGGACCACCAGCTTCCGGAGTTGGACTTGTTGACCACTCGGATGTAGCGGGCGGTGGTGGAGGGCAGCAGAATCCGGGTCACCGTGCTGCCCGGCCCGGTCGCGATCGGCTTGCCCCACGTGGAGCCGTCGTCGGAGGCGTACAGCTCGTACTGGCGGGCGAAGTCACCGGACGAGGCGCTGGTGTCCAGGACGATCTGGTTGAAGGTCTGTGCGGAGCCGAGGTCGAGCTGGAACCAGTCCCCGGACTGCATGCCGTGGCCGGAGCTCCAGCGCGTGGCGGCGTCGCCGTCGATGGCCTTGGTGGGCGGGTCGTCAGAGCTGCTCGCGGAGGCCGTTGCCTGCCAGCCGTCACGGGACAGGGGCGTCTCACCGGTGGGCGGGGTGAGCGATGCGCCGGTGGGCAGGCTGTAGCCGAGCCACCTCTCGCCGATGCGGACCTGGGGCTGTCGGGCGAGCAGCTTGCTGTCGTAGGTGATCAGGGCCTTGCTGCCGTCGGGGTTGCGGAACGGGATGTCGACCGAGCCGATGGCGGCCGGGGCGGTGCTGCCCTGCTGGGTGCCGGTCCACGTGAAGGTCGCGGCCGCCCCTGCGGCCAGGGTGTAGGTGAAGTGGCGGTTGCCCCAGCCGACGGTGAAGGTGCGTGCCGTGCTGCCGGAGTTGTAGGTGACCAGGGCGGTGGAGCCGTCGGGGTTGGTGAAGGCGACGTCCTCGATGCTGCCCTTGCCGAGGGTGTTGGAGGCGACCCTGTGGGCGCCCGGCTGGACGAACTTGCCGGCCTGGGCGAGTCCCCAGTAGTCGGCCGTCGGCGTGTACGACCACGTGCCGTCGGCGTCCTGGGAGACGGTCACCACCGGGCGGCAGCCCTGGCATCCGTTGTTCCTGGGGCCGCCGTCGGCGTCCAGGGCGATGTTCCAGCGGACGATGCTCTGAACCCAGTTGCGGGGGCCGTTGATGACGTTGTCCATGACGCCGGCGAAGGCGCCCCGCGCGTCGCCCTCCCAGCTGCCGCCGGAGCACTCGGTCTGGAAGGCCGGCTTGTTGGGGTAGTCGTTGTGGACGGCGGTCTGGTTCACGACCAGCTCGGCGCCGGCGTAGCAGTGCCAGGCCGTACCGGCGACGTTCCGGGCGGACGCCGGGTCGGCGTAGAAGGATTCGGGATAGCTGGTGACGTCCCAGTTGTGGTCGTAGCCCAGGATGCCCGTGGACAACCCCTGCTTTCTCAGGGTCGGGGCGAGGTTGCGGGTGACGAAGGTCTTCGCCTCGTCGGCGGACAGGAGCATGCCCGGGTAGGTCGACGGCTCGTGCAGCGGCTCGTTCTGCGGGGTGACGTAGCGCACCGGAACACCGGCCGCCGCGTACGCCTTGAGGAACTTCGCGAAGTAGTCGGCGTACGGCTGGTAGGCATCCGCTCGCAACCGCCCGGCGACCATCGAGTCGCTGGTCTTCATCCATCCCGGCGGGCTCCACGGGGTGGCCATCACCGTCAGTTTCGGGTTGAGCGCGCGGGCCTGCTTCAGAAGGGGGATGGTGTACGCCCGGTCGGGGGCGATCGAGAAGTTCGCCAGGGAGGGATCGCTCTGGCCGGCGGGCATGTCGTCGTAGGAGTAGTTGCCGTTCACGGTGAAGTCACTGGCGCCCATGGGCTGGCGCAGGACGCTCAGGCCGATGCCGTCGCGGCGGCTGAACAGATCGCGCATCAGCGCGGCACGCTGTGTCTTGTCCAGCTTGGTACCGACCAGCCAGGCGGACGAGTCGGTGAACGACGCCCCGAAGCCGGTCATCGGCTGGTACCTGCGGGTGGTGTCCACGGTGATCGTCGAGCCGGATGAGCCGGATGAGCCGGACGGGACGGGTCCGGCCTTCCAGGCCACGGGCTGCTGCTTGGCGAGGTGAGTGTCGGTGGACAGGTCGGTGAGCCAGACGGACGCCTTGGCGGGCGCGGCCCCGGCTGCGGCCGGGGCGGCTGCCGGTAGGACGGGGAGCGTGGCGAGCAGGGTCGCGGCGGCTGTCAGGGCGGTCCGGCGCCGTTGCCGGGTGGTGGTTCTCATGGTGCGGCTCCTTGCGTGCAGGACTGCCATGCACGACAGGTGTGCATGACGGCGGTGGTGCGAGACCGGCGCGTGGGGGCCGGGACGGGCGCCGGAGCTGAGGTGCCTACTTCAGGCCGGTGGTGGCGATGCCGGCGACGAAGTGGCGCTGGAAGAGGAGGAAGACGACGGTCACCGGGAGGAGGACGACGACGGCGCCGGCGAGGAGGATGCCGAAGCGGGTGAAGTCCTGTCCGCTGCTGGCCAGGGCCAGTCCGACGGGGAGGGTGTACTGGCTCTCGTTCTGGGCCACGACCAGCGGCCACAGGAAGTTGTTCCAGGAGCCGAGGAAGGTGATGATGCCCAGCGTTGCGAGGGCCGGTTTGGCCAGCGGAAGGATGATCTTCCAGAAGATGGCCAGTTCGCGGCAGCCGTCGACGCGGGCGGCGTCGATCAGTTCGTCGGGCAGGGTGGAGATGAACTGCCGCATCAGGAACACCCCGAAGGGGGTGGCCAGGAACGGCAGGATCAGCCCGAGCAGGGAGCCGGTCAGCTGCAGGTTGGCCACGAGCACGTACAGCGGTACGAAGGTGACCAGGCCGGGGACCATGAGGGTGGCAATGACCACGGTGAACACGGCGCGCTTTCCGCGGAACTCCAGCTTCGCCAGGGCGTATCCGAGCATCGAGCAGAAGAGGAGATTGCCCGCGGTGACGGCGAGGGCCACGATCACGGAGTTGGCGAACATGCTGGTGAAGTCCAGGCTGCCGAACAGCTCACGGTAGTTCGCGAGCGTGGGCCTGGCGGGGACCAGGTCGGGTGGGATCTTGCGGATGTCGGCCTCGGGCTTGAACGACCCGGACAGCATCCACAGGAACGGCGTGACCATCAGCAGCAGGAGGCCGGTGAGCGGCAGGTACAGCCACGGGCGGCCCCACTCCTGGCGGATGCGGCGCCGCCGCAGGACCTGGTCGGTGGCCGGTCGTGTGGGCGTGGGAGCGAGGGTGGTCATGGGGCATCAGTCCTTGTCGCGCAGCATGCGGAACTGCAGCACGGTCAGCGCGATGATCAGAACGAAGACGACGTAGCCGGCCGCCGACGCGACGTCGTAGTTGCCGTTGCCGAACTGCTTGTAGGCGTACAACGTGGCCGACAGGGTGGAGTCCAGCGGTCCGCCGTCGGTCATGACGAACGGTTCGTCGAAGAACTGCAGGTAGCCGATGCCGGTGGTGACGGCGGTGAGCAGCAGGGCTGGACGCAGGAGTGGGAAGGTGACGCGCCAGAACCGCTGCCAGGGGCCGGCGCCGTCGAGTTCGGCCGCTTCCATCAGGGACTGGGGGACGGACTGCAGACCCGCCAGCATGATGATCATGACGGTGCCGAGGTTGCGCCACACCGCCATGAGGATCATGACGGGCAGGGCGAAGCGGGTGTCCGCCAGCCAGGCCGGGCCGTCGATCCCGAACCAGGCCAGCGCCGTGTTCACCAGTCCCGCGCGAGGTTCGAGGAGCGTCTTCCAGACCACGGCGACGGCCACGATGCTGGTGATCACCGGCAGGTAGAAGCCGACCCGGAAGACGGCGCGGAAGCGGCGGATGCCGCGGTCGAGGGCGACTGCCGCGGCGAGCCCGGCGGCCAGCGTCAGGGGCAGGGCGGCCAGGACGAACACGGCCGTGTTGCGCAGGGCGGTGAAGAACTGCGGGTCCTGGAAGAGGCGTACGTAGTTGTCGAAGCCGACGAACGCCACGTTCAGCGGCGTGCGCAGGTCGGCGCTCTTGGTGTCGGTCAGGCTCATCAGCGTCGACCAGACGACCGGCAGCAGCATGAAGGCGAGGAACAGGGCGAGGAACGGCGCGGCGAGAAGCCACGCGGCGCGGGCCTGGCGGCGGCCCCGCGCGGTGCGTCGCCGCAGCGAAGGAGTGCGGCGGCGCACCGCCGGCTGCTTGCCGGCGGTGTCACGCTCCTGGGTGCCCTGCCCGGCGATAGTGGTCGGGGGCATGGTGGTCATCCGTCCGTACGAGGGATACGCGCGTACGAGAGATGCGCGCGGCGGCGCTTCAGCGGCCGGTGCCGATGCTGGTGGCCTTGGACTGCAGGGTCTTCTGCACGTCGGCGACGCTCACCTTGCCGTAGGCGAGCTTCTCCAGCTCGGAGTCGATGGTGTCGGCGATCTGCTGCCAGGTGGTGATGGCGGGCGGGGCCTTGGTGACCTTCAGCTGGGTCTCGAAGGCCGCCATCTTCGGGTTCTCACGCAGGTCGCCCTCCGACCAGGACTGGACGGCGGCGGGCAGGTTGCCGCTGGCTTCCGCGTACTCGGCCAGGTTCTTCGGCTCGGTGAGGAACCGGATGAACTTCCAGGCAGCGTCGGCGTTCTTGGCGTCCTTGAAGACGGCCAGGTCACTGCCACCTGCCAGCCCGGCGGACTGCGTGCCCTTCGGCAGCGGCATGGTCTGCCACTTGCCGTCCAGGTCAGGGGCGTTCTTGTGGAGGTCGCCGCCCATGCTGGGGCCCTGCTGCACGGTGCCGATCAGCCCGTTCTGAAGGTTCTGACGGGAGTCGGTCTTGTCATTGGGCGTCAGCTTCTCCTTGAAGAAGCCGCTGTAGTACTCCAGGGCCTTGGTGACCTCGGGCGAGTCGAAGGTGAACTTCTTGCTGCTCTGGTCGTAGATGTCACCGCCCTGCTGCCACACCATCGGCAGCCAGAACAGCCAGGAGTTGAAGCCGACCTGCAGCTGGGTGGCGTTGCGCAGCTTGGGGTTCTGCTTGCCCGCGGTGGCCTGGATGGCTTTCAGATCCTTGAGGTAGCCGTCCCAGTCGCCGGCCGGGGCGCCCTTGATGCCGGCCTTGGTGGTGATGTCGGTGCGGTAGTAGATCACCGAGGTGTCGGCCGTGAACGGGACGCCGTAGGGGGTGTCCTTGTACTTCGTGGTGTCCCACTGGCCGGGGAAGAACGTGGACGCCTCGAACGATGACGGGGTGGCCTGGAAGCCGTTCATGGCGGCCATCTCGGCCATCCAGGTCGAGCCGATCAGGGACATGTCCGGGGTGTTGCCGCCGGCGATCGAGGTGGTGAGCTTCTCGTGGGCGGCGTCCCACGGCACCGCGGTGATCTGGACCGTCACGTCCGGGTTCTGCTGCTCGAACTTCTTCGCCAGGCCCTGAAGGTCCTTGTCGGCCTTGTCGCCCATGGACCACATGACCAGCTTGCCCTTGGCCTTGCCGCTGCTGATCTCCGCCGGAGCCTTGTCGGCGGCCGAGGAGTCGTCGCTGCGGCCGCAGCCGGTGGCCAGCAAAGCTCCCGCGACGGTGGCGCAGGCTATCTGGAGGGCTCTGGTGGTGGGACGGGTGATGTGCATGGTTGCGGCTCCTTGCGGTCGTGCTGGACAGGGCGCGGGGGGTGGCTGGGACAGAAGGGGCTGTGGTCGGGTGGGTCAGCCTGCGGGGTGCGGGCGGCTGTCGTCGACGGTCACCTCGGCGGTGAGGCGCGGGTCACGGCTGGAGCGTCCGACGTGGAGGCGGTAGCGGCCGGGCGGGGTACGCCACGCGCGAGTTTCGCTGTCCCAGATCTCGAAGGCGCGTTCGGGCACGTGTACCTCGGCGGTGACGCGGGCGCCCGGTGCCGCCTGGACCAGGGCGAAGCCGGCGAGGAGGCGCACCGGACGGTCGGGGCCGTCCTGCGGCGGCTCCAGGTAGACCTGGACGACCTCACGGCCGGCCCGGGGGCCGGTGTTGGTCAGCTCCACGGTCACGTCGAGCCCGTCTCCGCCCGCGGGGCTGGGCAGAGTGGCGGAGACGGGAGTTGGGGAGAGGGTCACGGACTCGTACGTCCACCGGGTCCAGCCGAGCCCGTGGCCGAAGGGGAACGCCGGGACGAGGCCGCCCTTGTCCCAGGTCCGGTGACCGATGTGGACGCCTTCGCTGTAGTGGACGATGCCGTCGCGGGGGCGGGCATCGGGGACGGGGACGTCTTCGGCGCGGGCGGGCAGCGTCCACGGCAGTCGGCCGGACGGTTCGATGCGGCCGAGCAGTACGTCGGCCAGGGCGTGCCCGGCCTCCTGGCCCGGCAGCCATGCCCACAGCAGGGCGGGCGCCTCGTCGGCCCAGGGAAGCAGCACCGGGGCGCCGGCGTTGACGACCACGATCGTGCGCGGGTTGGCGGCGAGCACTTTGCGGACGAGCTCGTTCTGGTGGCCGGGCAGGTCGAGGGAGGCGCGGTCCCAGCCCTCGGACTCGACCTCCTCGTTGGTGCCCACCACGACGACGGCCACATCGGCCGCCTGGGCCGCGGCGGCGGCTTCGGCGATCTCCTCGTACGGCGTCGGCCCGGGCGGTGCGTGCCGAACCTGGGCGGTGACGAAGCGGCCGTAGCCGCCGGCGTCCACGACGGTCAGGTCGAGGCCGAGAGCGAGCCTGCGCCCTTCCGGCCCCACCTCGACGTCGATCCCGCGCAGGGGCGGGTGGTTGTGGCTGGATTCCAGTACCAGTTCCACGCCGCGCTCGTCGTCCCCGGTGAGGACCTCCTCGCCGTCCACGCTCAAGCGGAAGCGCCCCGCGCAGCCGAACTCCAGGCGGTGGGTGCCGGGTTCGGTGAGGGTCAGCTCCGTGCGCAGCACCACCCGGTGCGTCGCCGGGTCGAAGCCGTCGTACGTGGTCCAGTCCCCGGTGGCGCGGACCTCGCCGGTGATCCGGTGTCCGTCGGCATCCAGATGATCGGCGCGCACCCCCGTCGCACCGGTGTCGGGATCGGCGAGTAGCGCGGTGGAGGCGAACGGCAGGCGCAGGCGGGCATCGCCGCCCCGGTGCACGGTCAGCCGTACGCCCTGGGGCAGCGCGGCCCGCAGCCCCTCCTCGAACGACACGGTGCGCACCGCCGGGACGTAGGCGCTGCCGCCGCCCTGGAGGTACGGCGCCACGGCGTTGGGGCCGATCAGCGCGACGCTGCGGATGCCGTCCGGCGCCAGCGGCAGCAGGTCCGCCTCGTTGCGGAGCAGAACCGTGCCTCGGGCGGCGACCTCGCGCAGCAGACGGAACTCCTCCGGTGCGGGCTCGGCCGGAACGGCGGACGGCGGTACAGCTGTCGGCCCCGGCTCGTCGAGCCGGCCGACGTGGCGGGCCAGCCGCAGCAGCCGCAGCACCTTGTCGTCGATGAGCCGCTCGTCCACCTCGCCCGCGCGCACGGCCGCCACGAGGGCATCCCCCCACGGTCCGTCGGGGCCGGGCATCACCAGATCCAGACCGCCGGCCGCCGAGGCCACGGTGGATCGGGTCGCGGCCCAGTCGCTGACCACGGGCCCGGCGAAACGCCACTCTCCCTTCAGCACCTCGCGCAGCAACCGCGTGTTCTCGGTCATCGGCGCCGATTCGGTTCCGTCGTCGACGCCTGAGTAGGCGGCCATCACGCTCCACGGCGCCGCCTCGGCGAGGACCTGCTCGAAGGGGGCCAGGTAGACCTCCCGCAGCGTCCGCTCGTCCAGCCGGGCGCGGTAACGGGTGCGGTCGGTCTCGGTGTCGTTGGCCACGAAGTGCTTCAGGCAGGCGCCCACACCCTGGCTCTGCAGACCGCGCACCTGGGCAGCGGCCAGGGTGGCGGTGAGCAGCGGGTCCTCGGAGGAGTACTCGAAGTGCCGCCCGGCCACCGGGGTGCGCTGCAGATTCACCACGGGAGCGAGCACGACGTCGACACCTTTGCGGCGTGCCTCCGTCGCGAACAGCGTGCCGAGCCGCTCGGCGAGCTCGGTGTCCCAGGTGGCCGCCAGTGCGCTGGGAGCGGGGGCCAGGAGCCCGGTGGCGGAGGGGTCGTCACCGGTCCCGCGCACGCCCTGCGGGCCGTCGGACATCGTCACCGCCGACAGACCGAGCCGGGGCTCGGCCGGAAGTCTCCACAAGGTCGCGCCGGTCAGCAGCCGGATCTTGGACGGGAGGTCCAGGGCGCGGATGCGGTCACGAAGCTCGGTGTCATCAGGGAGGGCAGGGCGGCTCATGCTCGTCCTTCCAGGCCGCGACGCGGCACGAAGCGGGTGGAACGGGAGCAGGAAAGCACACTTACTAAGTACTTAGTAAGTCCTTGTGTGCAAGTTCTTTCCAGGCTTTGATGAGAAGGTGACCACTGATCGACAGCCCCGTAGACTCCGCACGATGAGCGAGAGCAGGCCGAACGGGGAGCGGCAGCCCCGCACAGGGAAGAGCCTCAAAGCCCAGCAGCGACGGCAGGAGATCCTGCAGATCGCCATGGACACGTTCGCCGCACGCGGCTACAACAACGCCTCCCTGCAGGAGATCGCCGACCGCGCCGGAGTCACCCAGGCCGGCGTCCTGCACTACTTCCGCTCCAAGGCCCAGTTGCTCACCAGCGTCCTCGCCCTGCGCGACGAAACCGACATCGAACAGCTCGGCCCCGAGCGCCCCCGGGGGTTGGCCTTCCTGCGCCACCTCGTCGACACCGTCCGCCGCAACGCCGAAAGGGAAGGCATCGTCCGCCTCTACGCCGTCCTGTCGGCGGAGAGCGTCACCGAAGGTCACCCCGCGCAGGACTACTTCCGCGACCGCTACACCGGACTGCGCGTCTTCGTCACCGAGGCCCTCGCCGAAGCAGGCGAACTCGGCGAGATCCGGGCGGATGCGAACCTCGAGGACGCGGCCAACGCGATCATCGCCGTCATGGACGGCCTCCAGATTCAGTGGCTGCTCGCGCCCGGCTCCGTCGACATGGCCGCCTCCACCGACCGCGTCATCTCCGCGATCCTGGCAGACCTCACCGAATCCGCCCCCTGAGGCGGTTCTCCGCGGGGGCCGTCCGGGTGGGTGCTAGCCGACCGCACGTTGGTGGGCCGTGCAAACAGCCCCGCGTGGGACGGGCCGCCACGGCCCCATCCCACGCGGGGTTCGTCCCACACAGGGTTCACTCACAGATCACCGGCGCGGCTTCGGGAATGATCTGCTGGGCCGGCGGCGCGAGCCGCCCGCGCCCCTCACCGTCCCGGCCCGGGGACGACCTGTCGGCCAGGATTGCACCGGCTGCGGCTTGTTCGTCATACCTCACCGGCGGTCGCGAGTTGCGCCAGCTGGCGCTGCCACGGCGGGTTGGGGCCAGCGACCGAGCAGGTCAGGGCTGCGACGCGGGTGGCGAACCGGCAGGCTTCCGCGACGTCGTCGAGCCGGAGTTCGGCCAGCCGCCCACCGAGGAGCCCGCGAGCGCCAAGGTGGTGCAGCAGTCCGGCGGTGAAGGAATCTCCCGCACCGACAGTGTCGACGACCTGCGTGGTCACCGCGGGCACCCGCACTCGTTCCCCGTCGAGTGAGACGAGGGCGCCGTCGGCGCCGAGAGTGATCACTACAAGCCGTGCTCCGGCGACGTGCCAGGTGTCGCACGCCTGCTCGGGTGGGGTGCCCGGCAGCAGCAGTTCCAGGTCGTCCTCGCTCAGACGGAGGACGTCGGCGAGGCGGCACCAGTGGGCCAGCCGGTCGCGGTAGAACTGGGGATTCACCAGCAGCGGTCGGACGTTGGGGTCGATGCTGATGGTGGCCTGCGGAGCGGCTGTCGCCAGGAGTTCCTCGACGACCGCCGCACCGGGCTCACGGACCAGTGCCAGGGAGCCGGTGTGCAGACAGGCTGTCCCGGACAGGTCCACCTTCACCAGTTCTTCCGCGGTCCACTGCCAGTCGGCGGTGTTGTGTGCGTGGAAGGAGTATGTGGCTTGTCCCGTGGCGTCCAGTTCCGCCACGGCCAGCGTGCTGGGCTCGGCGGCGGCGACGGCGTACGACAAGTCGACGCCGGACGCCTCCAGGTGGGCCCGGAACAGGCGGCCGAACACGTCGCCGGACAGCCGTGCGAGGAAGCGGGCCGGAGTGCCGAGGCGGGCCAGGGCGACCGCGGTGTTCGCGGGTCCGCCGCCCGGCAGTACCCGCAGCGCGAGTTCGTTCACGGCCCCTGGAAGTTCGGTGAAGGCGTCAGCGACGCACTCTCCCAGGACGGTGATCTGGCATGGGCTCATGGGGTGCTCGTCTTTCGGAATACGGATGAAGGGGCTTCGCGGCCTCGCTGCCCGCTGCGCGGACAGCGGCTACGGAAGTCGACGTCAGTCGGCCCCATATGACAGGCCCCGCCGAGGTCGCTGTGCGTCGGCGGGGCCTCTCGTGTCGGTGTCAGGTGTCGGCGGGCCGGCCATCGTGTACTTCGGGCCGTGTCAGGTCCCATGCTCCGGCCGTGTACGCGGCGGCGTCGACGCCCGCGGCGTCCATCCGCACGTGCCAAGGGCCGTCGCCGACCGGGTAGAAGCGCACGGTGAGGGTGCGACCGGACGCGGTGAAGATCTCCGCGACCGAGTGGTCCAGCAGCAACCGCAGGGTCGCGGTGGGCCCCTCGGACGGGAGGCGCCAGCTGCCGCCCTTCGCGCGCGGGTCGAGGGAGGCGTGGTCGCGGTCGACGACCAGTTCGCCGCTGACCGGGTGGTGGACGATGTCGAGGTACTCGGTCCCGTCGGGTGAGGTGAGCAGCCGAAGGCGGCCACCGCGCTCCAGGGTCACCGTCAGGTCGGTGGCCCGGGACACCTCGCCGAGATCCGCGGGCTGCTCGGCGCTCGCCTTGCCCGCGGCGGCGATCCGCCGTTCACCCCGCAGGGCGAGCAGCTCGCGAGCCGGCCGCTGGATCAGTTCACCGTTCGGGCCGGGGGTCAGTTCGCGGGGCAGGGAGAGCATTCCGGCCCAGCCGGCCTCGTCGGTCCAGGTACTGGGGGCGCCGACGCGTTCTTCATCCCGGGCCTCCCAGATCCAGGCCCACATCAGCCAGCGTCCGTCGGGGGCGTGGAGCAGGGCGGGGGCGTAGAAGTCGGGGCCGTGGTCGAGGAGGTGCGGCGTCGCTGCGGCCTGGAACTCGCCGGCTTCCTCACGCCCCGGCCAGTAGATCGCGCAGCTCGCCCCCTCCTGCGGGTCCCAGGCGCTGGCGAGGACCGCGCCGGCACCATCGGGGAAGGCGGCGTACTGGGCGCACTCCCAGCCCTCCTCGGTGTTGCGGCCGTCGCGCAGGGGGTGTGGCGGGCGGGCCAGGAAGACGCCCTCGTACGACCAGTCGTCGAGGTCGGCGGAGGTGTACTGCAGAGCTGCGCCGCGCCCGTCGGCCAGGGCGGCGCCGACGAGCATGCGCCAGCGGTCGCCGTCCCTCCACACGTACGGGTCGCGGAACATCGTCGTGCCCTCGGTCGCGTCCGGGATCAGGAGACTGCCGCGCTTGGTGAAGGTCGTACCGCCGTCGACCGACACCGCCGAGGTCACCGGCTGGTGCCAACGGTCGTCCCGCTTGGCGGAGTAGAAGGCGGTAAGCCGGCCGTCGTGCGAGACCGCGTTGCCGGACCACACTCCACCTTCGTCATCGCCGCCCGACGTGGGGGCCAGGGCGACCGGCAGCAGCTCCCAGTGGATCAGGTCGCGGCTGCGGTAGTGGCCCCAGTGCATGTCGGCGTGGCGGGCGCTGTGCGGGTTGTACTGGAAGTAGACGTGGTAGTGGCCGTCGTGGAAGACGAGGCCGTTGGGATCGTTGATCCAGTGGGCCGGCGGGCGGAGGTGGACCGCCGGGAAGTGGGTGTCGCGCGCCACCGCCGCGCGGGTCTCGGTCTCAGTCATTGCCGCGCTCGTCGTAGCGGCGGCGGACGGCGGCGGCCTGCTTGATGTTGGCCGCGGACTCCTGCAGCGAGCGTTCGCCGCGCTGTCGGGTGCGCTCGGCGAGGTTGTTCATGTGGCGTTCGAAGCGGGCCTGGTACCGCTCGCGCATCACGGCGATCTCCTCGGCCACCACACCGGAACGCGCAGCGGGAACCGGCATCGGCTGACCAGCCGGCCGTACGGGCAGACGCTGCTCCAGCGGCAGGATCGTCGCCTTCGGAGAGGGCAGGGTCTGGTACCAGTACGCCGTCGACGCCCAGTCGTCGGAAAGGTGATTGCCGTGGCCGTGCTCGATGGAGACCTTGATGCGTTCCTCGAAGCGGATCGGGTCGGCCACGTGGAAGCGGTAGTTGACGGAATAGCCGGGGACGTCGGCCTCGTGGAGGATCGCGCCGTGGTAGAGGTAGGCGTTCTTCTGCATGCCCCAGGCATGGTTGAAGTAGTCCTCGGTGCCGGTGCCGTGCAGGGAGGGCGGCCAGCTGGTGGAGCCGTCGGGCAGGAAGTCGTCGTCGATCCAGATCATGTCGTTGCCCTCGCCCCACCAGCTGCCCTGCCGGTGGTGGACGGAGAGGCTGCAGCCGACGTAGTGGCCCTTGCCCTCGGTGTCGAGGATGACGTAGTTGTCCTCGCCGGTGATGTCGACGATGTTGACCTCGGGGCTGTTGGTCTGGATGTCGGGAGCCCAGCCGTTGCACGGGTTGCTGCGGTTCCAGCGGGCGTGGAAGTAGAGGGTGTCCTCGGGGAGGTCCTCGGGGAACAGCTCGTAGTCGATGTAGAAGTATTGCTGGATGGGCAGGTCGTTCTCGTTGACCAGCTCGATGCGGGCGCGCTTGTTGAACGGCATCGGCGCCCAGCAGTTCAACGCGGCGCTGCCACCGAAGATGAGGGACTCCTCAGGCTTGGCGGAGACGGTGAACAGGGCCGACTGGTAGCTGTTGGGCATGCAGTGGCCGATGCCGAAGAAGTCGCCGAGCGGGACGAGGACGGCGGGCTCCTCCTCGTCGTCCCAGGTGATGCGGATGAGGACCTTGCGGTAGTAGTCGGGGTCCGGCTCCTCCCAGTTGACGCCGAGCGCATTGTGGATCTCCATCACGGGGGCGACGGTGTCGGCTTCGAGGGGGTCGATGAGGCCGGGGCCGAGGGTGCGGCGGCAGAACTGGGTCATCCAGATATGGGTGATCCGGCCCGGGCCTTCGAGGTCGGCCAGGACGCGGCTGGAGTGGGCGGGGGTCGTCCAGTAGTCCTGGTTGCGGCCCCGCTGGTCCCAGCTGGAGACACGGGCGGTTCGGGCCCGGGTGGGGCGAGTGAGGTGTTCGAGGGCGTGCGAGGGCATGGGAGACTGACCCTTTCAGTGATGGTTCGCTGAATTCGGGCGGCGGGAGACTGGACCTCTCCCGTCGCCCCCTTGCTGTGGTGGATGTGGCTCAGGCCGGGCAGCCGCAGGACTCCCGGTAGGTGATCTCCGGCTCCAGGCGAATGGTGCGGGGGCGGGTCGTGAGGCTGCCGTCGATACGACTGAGCAGCAGCTCCATCGCCGTGGCACCGATCTCGTGGGCAGGCTGGGCGACCGCGGTGATGCCGGGACGGAACAGATCGGTGTGCGGGAAGCCGTCGAAGGTGGCGAAGGCGAAGTCCTCGGGTGTCGTCAGGCCGAGGCCCTTGGCCGCAGCCAGCACACCCACCGCGGTCTCGGTACTGGCGGCGACGACCGCCGACGGCCCCTGCCGTAGCACGCCCGTCATGCGTTCGCGGGTGTCGTCCGCCCGGCCGCTGCCGGTGACGATCAGGGTGTCGTCGACGTCGATCCCGGCCTCGTCGAGTGCTTCGAGGTAGCCGCGCCGCCGCTCCGCGATGGTGGACACCGCAATGTCGCCCGCTGCCAGCGCGATCCGCCGGTGGCCGTGCCGTTCCACCAGGTGCAGCACCAGCTCCCGCATGGGCGCGGTGTTCTCCACACCCACTTGGTCGGCCTTGACCCCGCCCAGACGGTCGATCAGGACGACCGGTGTGCCCTGGTCGATCACGGCGGTGATCGCATCCCGGTGGGACCGGGCGACGGGAGCGATGAGCAGGCCGTCGACCCGGCGCTCGGCGAGGACCTCCAGCGCCCGGGCCTCCAGCTCCGCGTCCTCGCCCGAGTTGGCGAGCAGCACGGTCAGGCCGGCGGCCATGGCCTCCCGTTCGACCCCGTGGGCCATCGCCGCGAAAGCCGGCTCGGCGACGTCCGTGAGGATCAGCCCGACGGAGTCTGTGCGGGAGCGGCGCAGGGCGCGGGCGAGGCTGTCGCGCCGGTAGCCCGTGGCCCTGATCGCCTCCTCGATCCGGGTGCGGGTCTCGTCCCGGACCGGCCGTGTGCCGTTGATGACGTGCGACACGGTGGACGTGGAGACGCCCGCCATCCGTGCTACGTCGGAGATCGTGGCCACTGCCGCTCGCCGCCTCCTCGTGTCGTCGGACCCGATCTCTGATCGGTTCCGTAACTGCATAACCCCACACGGTCCACCGGTCCATGCGGTTGGCCGGTTCTCCGTCCACTCGTTTCGCGCAACTTCAGGTCCATCGAAACGATTGCGCAGACCTTCGCACGTCGTCACGCAGCCAGTCAATGGCTGTGGCCAGCACGAAGTGGCTCATCCCTGGAAACTTCTCCGTCACATGGTATTGACATGCCGAGGTTCGCAAGGCACCTTTCATCGAAACGTTTGCGTCACGAGCGCAGAGCCGCCCCTTTGGCGAGCATTCGACCACACCGGACATCCGAGCCGGAACAGGCGGCCTGCACCAATACCGAACATCTCCCCGGAGCCCTGTCACCCCCACGCCGGTTCCGCCTCCCCATCCAGTTCCCGGAAGGCAACAGCACCATGGCGACCTCCCCTCAGCCCGCGCCCCAGACGCCGAGACGACCCTTCGGCATCTCGCGCCGACTCCTTCTCACCGCCACCGCGAGCGCCCTGTTCGTCACCGCCACGGCCTGCGGCTCTGCGGTGAACACGGCGGGCGAATCGTCGCCAGACGGACTGATCACGCTGTCCATGCACAACCCGGACAGCAAGACCCAGGACCCGGCGACCTGGCAGATGGTGCAGGAGTTCCACAAGAAGCACCCCGACATGAAGATCAAGCTGGAGGGCCAGCCGGTCGACCAGCACGAGCAGCGCATGACCATCGCCGCGCAGTCCGGGACGCTGCCGGAGATCTTCTGGGTGTACGACTCGCTCGCCAAGACCATGGTCAAGAGCGATGACCTGCTGGACCTGAGCCCGATCCTCGCCGAGAACGACCTCAAGTCGAAGTTCGCCCCGAGCATGCTCGCCGGCTTCCAGCAGAACGGCGTCCAGTACGGCCTGCCATACCAGGCGCTCGTCACGGGCTTCTACTACAACAAGGCCATCCTCGACGAGCACAAGATCGCCGTCCCGGAGACCTTCGAGGATCTGCTCGCCGCGGTGAAGAAGCTCAAGGCCGCCGGCGTGGCGCCGATCGCGCAGGGCGCGAACAACTCCTCCTTCAGCGTCTGGGCCTTCCTGACCATGCTCGACCGCTTCGGCTACGAGTCGAAGTACCAGGACATCCTGTCCGGCAAGGCGAGTTACGACAACGCCGACTTCCTTCGCCTGTACAAGCACGTGGAGGAGCTGGCGAAAGCCGGCGCGTTCCCCTCGAACATGAACACCCAGACCTACGCCCAGGCCGTCGCCTCCTACACGGACGGCAAGGCGGCCTTCCTCGACGCGGGTGTCTGGGAGGCGGCAAAGATCCAGAAGAGCGGCGTGGGCAAGGACACCGGCTTCTGGGCCGGGCCGACCTTCTCCGACGGTGTCGGCGAGCAGAAGCTCGTGATGAACGTGCCCTCGGCGCCGTTCGTCGTCAGCGCCAAGGTCAAGGACGACAAGAAGAAGTACGCCGCGGTGAAGGCGTTCATCCAGTTCTACTACAGCGACGCGGGCCAGAAGATCCTCGTCGACAACGCCCAGCCGCCGGTCACCACCTACAAGCCGGAGGTCGACGCCGCCAAGAACTCGGTGTTCGCCGCCGTCCTGGCCGAGGCATCCAAGCCGGGCTGGAAGAGCCCCAAGGCGCAGCCCGACCTGGTGGTCTCCGCGGCCACCGCGAGCGCCATGTACGACAGCTTCTACGGCGTGATGGGCGGCAGCCTCAGCCCCGAAGAGGCCGTGAAGAACGTCCAGAAGACCATCAAGTAGTCACGCTGCCGGCGCCCGCGTGCCGCACGGGGCGGCGCGCGGGCCCGGACGACGGGAACAGCATGAACTGGCTCACCACGCGCCGGCACTTCACCCTCATGGTCGCGCCGGCCCTGATCATCTACAGCCTGTACATGATCTATCCGATCCTGTACTCGCTGTACTACAGCTTCACCAACTTCGACGGCGTCTCCGCGAACGGCTTCGCGGGCCTCGACAACTACGAGCAGATGGGCCAGGACGACGCCTTCTGGACGTCGATGCGCAACACCGGGATCATCCTCGGCATCGCCCTGTTCCTGCTGATCCCCCTGGGCTTTCTGCTCGCGATCCTGCTCAGCGGCCGGGTGAAGGGCAGCGGCGCGATGCGGGCGCTGGTCTTCGCCCCGGCGATCATCGCGCCGATCCTCGTCGGACTGGTCTGGATCTTCATCCTGGACCCGAAGATCGGCCTGGTGAACGCCTTCCTGCTGGCGATCGGCGTGCCCGCCCACCCGCAGTGGATCGGCGGTCAAACGCTCAGCCCGTACTCGATCGGCTTCGTCTACCTCTGGCAGCAGATCGGCTTCGTACTGACCATCTTCTACGCCGGCCTGCGCATGCTGCCCCGTGACGTGATGGAGGCCAGCAGCCTCGACGGCGCCAGCCGCTGGCAGCAACTGCGGTACATCCAGATCCCGATGATGCGCGAGACGTTCGGCATCGTCACCGCGCTCGTCGTCACCGGCGTCTTCAAGGTCTTCGAGCTCGTCTACGCCCTCACCGGCGGCGGACCCGTCCACCTCTCCGAGGTCATGGTCAGCTACATGTACCACATCACCTTCACCACCCAGCAGTACGGCTACGGCATGGCCCTGGCAGTGGTGGTGTTCGTGGTCGGCTCACTCGCCTCCGCGGCCACGTTTTTCGGCAACCGCCGTAAGGGAGCAGTCCGTTGAGCATCGACACCGAGGTCAAGACGTCCCACACGTCCTCAACTGCTTCCGGCGAGGCCCCGAGCAGGCCGCGACGCCGCAGCCGCGGCAGGATCATGGTCTCGGCGATCGCCTACCTGATCACCTTCGTGATCCTGTTCCCGCTGCTGTGGATCATGCTGTTGTCGTTCCAGAGCAACGACAACATCCTCAACGACCCGTTCTCGCTGTCCGATCTCACTCTGGACAACTACCAGCAGGCTATGGAGACCCTGAACCTGCTGGTGATGTACAAGAACACCTTGATCCTGGCCGTCGTGTCGGTCACGGTCGGGCTGGTCATCTCCTACATGGCCGCGTTCGCGCTCACCCGCATGGTCTTCCGCAGCGGTAAGCGCCGTACGCAGACCACCCTGCGCTTCTACTTCCTGGCCGGCCTCGCCATCCCGGTGTACATCCTGCTGTTCCCGGTGTACCGGCTGGACATCGCCTTCGGCCTGTTCGGTACCTATTTCGCGTTGATCCTGCCGTACATCGCGGTCACCATCCCCTTCAACATACTGCTGCTGACCGGGTTCCTGCGGGACTTCCCCGAGGAGATCGAACAGGCCGCCGTGATGGACGGCGTCGGGCTGTGGCGCATGGCCTGGAAGGTCGTCTTCCCGCTCATGCGGCCGGTCATCGCGACCCTCGCGATCCTCAACGTCATCTACGTCTGGAACGAGTTTCCCTTCGCGGTCACCCTCATCAACGACCCGAACATGACCACCGTCTCCCTCGGCGTCTCCCAGTTCCAGGGCGTCTACAGCGTCAACTACGGCGCCATGATGGCCTCCGCCACCCTCGTCCTGCTGCCGCAACTGGCGATCTACGCGGCCTTCCAGAAGCAGGTCATCGCGGGCATGACCGCGGGCGCCGTCCGCTGACCCCCACGCACAACCACTCCCCAGTTCGCGAGGAGCCGTCATGCACCCTGCCCAACCACTACCCGCCCCGTCCCGCCGCGCCCTCCTCCGAGGCGCCGCCGCCACAGCCCTGACGACCGTGGCGTTCCTGGCCGCCGCACCAGCACAACCCGCCGCCGCAGCCGTCCCGGAAATCCCCCAGTCGGCTGTGCCTCAGGCCGACCCGCCAGCGGATTACGACGCGATCGTCGGCCTCCTCTGACCGCCCTCCCCAGCGCGCAGCAACCTTCAACCGGAAGGACACCCCCGTGGCCCGCACCGTCTACGACGTCACCACCTTCAACGGAAGCGTCTCCCCGCACACCGACATCGGCAAGGTGATCAACGAGATCATCGCGGACATCAAGTCGAAGCAGAAGACCCAGAGCACCAGACCCGGCGCCGTCATCTACATCCCGCCGGGCCACTACGACCTGCTCACCCGCGTCGTCATCGACATCAGCTTCCTGACGATCAAGGGCTCCGGGCACGGCTTCATGTCCGAGGCCATCCGCGACGACACCTCCGACACCAGCAAGTGGATCGAGATCCAGCCCGGCTCCAGCCACATCCGGGTCAGGCACACCGACGGCAACAACGAGGCATTCCTGGTCAAGCGCACCGGCGCCCCCACCGAGATCGGCCGGCTCAACGGGATCGTCTTCCAGGACTTCTGCATCGACGGAGTGGAGGACACCAAGCCGTACGTAGAGGGCAACCACAAGATCGGCATCTCGGTGCAGTCGGACAACGACTCGTTCCGCTTCGAGGGGATGGGCTTCGTCTACCTCACCCAGGCCATGCTGGTGAACGGTGCCGACGCCTGCAGCTTCACCAACAACTTCGTGGCGGAGTGCGGCACTTCGATCTCCCTCACCGGTGCCTCGCAGGTCGCCAAGATCACCAACAACTACCTGATCAGCGCCTGGGCAGGCTACTCCGTCTTCGCCGAGAACGCCGAAGGCATCCTCATCACCGGCAACACCATCCTGTGGGCCTGCAACATCACCCTCATCAACGCCAACCGCTGCAACATCTCCGCGAACAAGCTGCTCAGCAACTTCCCCAGCATGATCGCCCTGACCAACGGCAGCTCGGAGAACCTCATCTCCGGCAACCACTTCCGCCGCGTGTACGGCGACGGCACCAGCACCCGCTACGACGACCTCTACGGCCTGGTCCACATCAACGGCAACGACAACTCCGTCACCGCCAACCAGTTCTCCTTCTCCGTCCCAGCCGCCAACATCACCCCGTCCGGAGCCGACCCGACGGTCATCCTCGTCGCCGGCGGTGCCCGGAACTACCTGGCCACCAACAAGATCAAGGCCAACCTCGACATCAAGGTCGTCCTCGACTCCTCCACCACCAAGACCAAGATCCTCTACAGCGCCGAGGAATCCGAACTGCAGGCGTACACCGAAGACTACAAGCTCGTAGCCACCCCCTGACCCTGCCCCCAGCAAGGGCACCGACAGCACCAGCAATCAACCGAAGTGGCTCCGCCCCGACACAGAGGGGCGGAGCACTGCGCGTTGGAAAGTGAATCCGCTGCGGAAGGGTTCGAACCTCGCCTCCGCGCTGGCGTTATCGCCCGAAACTCCGGTCTTCCTGGCCCGTCCGGCACAGTGTCGGGACGCAGTTGGGACGCAAGGACAGGAACAGACTGGCAAAGGCTGAGGGGCGAAGGCATAGCGCGCCCCAGCTGACCAGCAAAAACGTCACGAACGGGCACTGATCGGCCAGGCCCGCCAAGATCCTCAAAGGACTCATAATCCGTCGGCCGTGGGTTCGAGTCCCACCCGCCCCACCAGGCACGCCTGTGACCTGCGGAAACGTCTCATCTGGCGTGCAGATTCGGGACGTTGGTCCACGGGGCTGAATCCGCTGCTCGTGAGTTCAACTCCGTAGCCGTCAGTGTGCGTTGGGATCGCTTTGACCTGCGCAGTCGCATCGGCCTACGGCTGGAGGATGGCGTCGTGGGTGGGCTGTGCGAGGGTCTGGACGTCGAATTCTGGACGCTGGCTGGACATGAGGATCCGGAAGTGGTGCCCGGTGACCCTGGGGGTCGGGAGACGATCCAGGCCACCGCGGGCTGACCGTCAGGCGGCCGGGTCGGCAGAAGCTCGGTGCCCGTCGGCACCGCGCGAGCTCTACTGCCTGAGGTCGATCGTGCGGACCGGCTGCCCTGTCGTGCGGGCGATGGTGTCGAAGTCCCTGTCGTAATGGAGCAGGGTGAGTCCCGCCTCTTCCGCGGCGGCGGCCACCAGGAGGTCAATGGGGCCCGCGCTGCGGTGCTCCCCTTTCGCGGTCAGTTGTTCCTGGACGACGCGGGAGCGGCGGTAGACACCGTCCGGCATGGGGCACCAGGCGTAGTGGGCGTCGAGGGCTGCCTTCAAGCGGGTGCGGTCCTGGGTCGAGCGGGCCGAGTAGAGGACTTCCAATTCGGTGAGGTCACAGATCGCAACGAGGCCGGCGCCGATCCTGTCGTCCCATTCGGCGGTGTTCTGGCGGAGCAGGACGCGGGCGAGGGCGGAGGTGTCGATCAGGTAGTCGGCGACGGTCACGCGTCCGCTCCGGTGCCGCGGTCTTCGGTCGCGACGCCCGCGCTTGTGGGGCGGTAGGCGCGCTTGTCCAGCAGCAGGCCCATGTCCAGGGCGCCCTCGGCCACCAGTTCACGGGCTTCTTCAAGTGCCCGCAGGCGCCGGTACCGGGCCGTGACTTCCCGCAGCGCGGTGTTGATGGTGTCGCGCTTGGTGGTCGTACCGAGTTCTCTGGCGGCTGCTTCCAGTGCCTCGTCGTCGAGATCGATGACCGTCCGACTCATGATGGCCTCCTCTGCTGGGATGTATCAGTCGGAGTCTATCAAGATACATGATCCTTTATATATTGCTGCTTCCGCGGATGCGTGACGGCGATGGGCCGGTCCGGGACGGTGAAATGGGCAGAGGTGCCCGCTGCCCTCGCGGTGATGGGAGTTCCTGCGCTTCCATCGGTCACGAACAGCGAGGCACCTCTGACCTGGAGATCTCGTGCGCCGACCCGGCAGCCTCCCGCGAGCTCGCAATGCGGTGCTGAGGTAGGACAGTTCTCATTCCATGGTGAGGACGATGCGGCCGCGGAGCCCGCCGGCTGCCAGGCGCGCGTGTGCCTTGGCGGCCTCCTCCAGCGGGTAGGTCTCGGCCACGCGCAGTGCCAGCTCTCCGGCGGCGGCCAGGTCGGACAGGGTGGTCGGCATGGCGCCGTCCGCACCGACCTGCGTCACCCGCAAGCGGATACCGCGCTCGGCTTCGGGCATGGCGTCGGGCCGTGTGGTCACGAAGGTGCCGCCGTCCGCGATCGCCCCGATGACGGTCTGCCCGAGCGTGGCCGTGTCCAGAACGGCGTCCACACCTTCGGGATACCGGGCGCGGACGGCCCCGACCAGATCCCCGCCGCGGGGTACGTACGCGTCGGCACCGGCCACCTCGGTGGCGAACTGTCCCTCGGCGGACAGGTCGCTGGCGATGACCACGAGTCCCCGGCGCTTGGCGAGTTGCACGGCGTAGCCGCCGACGGCCCCTTCCGCGCCGGTGATGAGAACCGTCTGCCCGGCCTGGAGGCCCAGGAACTCGACGGACTGCGCGGCGGTCAGCCCGTTGAGCGGGATGGTCGCCGCATGCACCGGGTCGATGCCTGCGGGCGCGTGGGCGATCGCCTCGCTGGGGACGACGACGTATTCGGCCTGCGCCCGGTTCATCCCCGTGAAAGCGCGGCTGAGGGCGATCACCGGCTGCCCGGGCTCCCACACCACAGGCTCGGGCCCGTCTCCGGCAACTCCATCCGGCTCCTACAGATGGACCAGGGCCTGTCCGGTCGGTGGGGAGGAACACCGGACAGGCCCTGGTGGATCAGGGGGGCGGGAGGGCTGTGGGCCGGTGTCGCCGGGGTGACCTGGTCGCGGTCCGTCAGTCGCGGTAGAGCAGGGCGGCGGTGTCCGGGGGCAGTAGTCCGTTCTTGTCCAGGGGGCCTGAGATGAGGAGGGGGCTGTGGCCGGCGGGGAGGGGGACGGGCTGGTCGGTGAGGTTGACCGCGCACAGCAGGCCCTCGCCCCGTTCGAAGAGCAGCGTGCCCTCCGGGCTGTCGAGCCAGCGGAACTCCTCGCCGGTCAGACCGGGGTGGGTGCGGCGCAGGCGTAGGGCGGTGCGGTAGAGCTGGAGCATGGAGGTGGGGTCGGCCTGGTTGGCTTCGGCGGTGTACTCCTTCCAGTCCTCGGGCTGGGGGAGCCACGGGGGTGCTCCGGAGGTGCTGAAGCCGAAGGGCGGGGTGTCGCCGGTCCAGGGGAGGGGGACGCGGCAGCCGTCGCGGCCTCGGACGGTGTGGCCGGTGCGTTCCCAGATGGGGTCCTGCAGGAGCTCCTCCGGGATGTCCTCGACCTCGTAGAGGCCGAGTTCCTCGCCCTGGTAGACGTACGCGCTGCCGGGCAGGACGAACATCAGGAGGGCGGCGGCGCGGGCGCGGCGGGTGCCGAGGGCGCGGTCGGTGGGGATGGGCTTGTCGCGGAACAGGGCCTGGACGCCGGTGTCGGCGCGGCCGTAGCGGGTGACGTGGCGGGTCTCGTCGTGGTTGGACAGCACCCAGGTGGCGGGGGCGCCGACGGCGGCGAGGCTGGTGATGCTGCGGTCGATGACCTCGCGCAGCTTGCCGGCGTCCAGGGGGCACTTGAGGAAGTCGAAGTTGAAGGCCGTGTGGAGCTGGTCCGGGCGGAGGTACTCCGGCATGCGGCTGGGGAGGACGTGGGCCTCGGCGACGAAGACGCGGGGGTCGGGGTAGCTGTCGGCGATGGCGCGCCAGCTGCGGAAGATGTCGTGGAGGCCGTCGCGGTCCCAGTGCGGGTGGTCCTGCTGGTCCTCCCCGGTCAGGACGGAGAACTCGGTCAGGCCGAGGTCGGGGAGAGTGGGGTCCTTGATCATGCCGTGGGCGACGTCGATGCGGAAGCCGTCGGCGCCGAGGTCGAACCAGAACCGCAGGATCGACTCGAACTCGGCGCGGACCTCCGGGTTGTCCCAGTTGAGGTCGGGCTGTTCGGGGGCGAAGAGGTGGAGGTACCACTGGCCGTCGGGGGTGCGGGTCCAGGTGGGGCCGCCGAAGGCGGCGTGCCAGTCGTTGGGGGGCTGGGAGCCGTCCTCGCCCTTGCCGTCGCGGAAGATGAACCGGTCGCGTTCCGGTGAGCCGGGTCCGGCCGCCAACGCCTCCTGGAACCAGGCATGCTGGTCGGAGGTGTGGTTGGGGACGATGTCCAGGATGACCCGCAGGCCCACCTCGTGCGCCTCGGTGATCAACTGCTTCGCCTCATCGAGGGTGCCGTAGACCGGGTGGATGTCCCGGTAGTCGGAGACGTCGTAGCCGCCGTCGGCCAGCGGCGACGGGTACCAGGGGTTGATCCAGATCGCGTCGACACCGAGGTAGGCCAGGTACTGCAGGCGGGAGCGGAGACCGGCGATGTCGCCGGTTCCGTCGCCGTCGCCGTCGGCGAAGCTGCGTATGTAGACCTGGTAGATCGCGGCCGTACGCCACCAGTCGGCGTCGGGGTGCGGCGAGGTGGGGGTGGGGTTGGTCATGGTGCTCGGTCCTGACTGTCTCAAGAAAAAAGGGTTGGGGGGTGGGGGTCAGCCCTTGACCGAGCCCTGGAGCAGCGCCTTGACGAAGTGGCGTTGCAGGAACAGGAACACGAGGATCGTGGGGGCCATGATCAGCAGGGCGCCGGCGTTCAGCAGCACCTGGTCGGTGGCGTACTTGGTGGTGAACGCCTGTAGCGCGCCGGCCATCGTCCGCTTGTCGGGGTCGTCGATCAGCACCAGGGCCAGCAGGAACTGGTTCCAGGTGGAGAGGAACATCAGCAGCGACAGGGAGGCGATCGCGGGGCGGGCGAGCGGGAGGTGGATGTGGAACAGGGCTCGCCACGGTCCGGCGCCGTCCATGCTCGCCGCCTCGGACAGCTCCTTCGGTACGCCGGCGAAGTGCGCCCGCATCCAGAACACCGCGAACGGCATGTTCATCCCGATGAGCGGGAGAATCAGTGCCCACTGGGTGCCCAACAGGCCCATGGCTTTGGTCTGTTCGTAGAGCGGGACGATGACGATCTCGTACGGCAGCGTCAGCGTCATCACCAGGATGATGTAGAAGACGCGGCCGAGGGGAATCTCCAGGACCGCGATCGCGTACGCGGCCATCGTGGAGATCAGGACCGCCACGGGTACGACGCCGAGCACGATGAGCGTGCTGGACTTCAGCAGCGTCGTGATGTTGGCGACGTTCCAGGCGTCGACGAAGTTGTGCCAGTGCGGATCGGAGGGCCAGCTCAGGCCCGAGGGGAAGGTTCCCTGGGGTGCGAGGGCCGCACTGACCATGCTCAGCAGGGGGACGACCGAGTAGAGCGCGGCGGCCGTGATGAGGACGAGTCCGGGGGCACGTCGGCGCAGAGCCCGTGCGGTCTGCGTGCGTTCGGGCATGGTCACTTCTCCCGGAACAGGCGCTGGAGCGGTACGACGACGGCGATCACGACCAGGGCGAGGACGACGGCGAGGGCGGAGGCCGCGCCGAGGCGGGCGTCGTTGAAGGCCAGGTTGTAGACGGCGACGCCGGGGACCATGGTCTGGGTGCCGGGTCCGCCCTGGGTGGAGAGGTAGACGACGTCGAAGCTGGCGAGGGCGGCGATGATCGTGATGGTGACGCAGACGCCGATCTCGTTGCGCAGTCCGGGCAGGGTGACGGCCAGGAACTGGCGGATCGGTCCGGCGCCGTCGATGCGGGCGGCCTCGTACAGGCTGCCGTCGATCTTGCCGATGCCGGAGAGCAGCAGCATCGTGCACAGCCCGGTGGACAGCCAGGTGCCGATGAAGCCCACGGCGGTCAGGGCCCAGGTGAAGTCCGCCAGCCAGGGGCGGGCGACGTCGTCGAGTCCTACGGCACGCAGGAGCTGGTTGATCACGCCGTTGTCGGAGTACATCCAGGTCCAGGCGACGCCCGCCGCGGCTCCCGGGATGATCTGCGGGAGGAAGAGGAGCGTGCGGGCCAGGGCTCCGGTGAAGCGGCCCTCCAGCTGCCTCAGGACGGAGGCGGTGATCAGGGCGATGGTCACCGGCAGGACGGTGAAGAAGAGGATCAGGTAGAAGGCGTGGAGCAGGGTGGTGAACTGCTCGGAGTCGGTGAAGACCGCCGTGTAGTTCTCCAGGCCCACCCAGGTGGAGGCGCCGACGCCGTCCCAGTCGTAGAACGAGTACTGGATCGACAGCAGGACGGGGTAGAAGTTGAAGACGCCGTAGAAGGCGAGGGCGGGGAGGGCGAAGAGCCAGCCGGCCCACCGCCTCGCCCGGAGCCTGCGGCGGCTCCGGGCGGCGACGGCGCCCACCGTGGTCGGTCGGGTCGAGGACATGATGCTCAGCTGCTCTTGAGGGCGTCGGTGTAGGTGGTCTGGAGTGTCTTGACCATCGCGGCGGGCTGGACCTTGCCGGAGACCAGGAGCTGGAGCTGCTGGGTCAGCTTGGTGCCGACGGCCGGGGCGGAATTCTGCAGCCAGCTGTCGAAGCCGTTGTCGGCGGCGATGGCCGCGTAACCGGTCTGGATCTGCTCGGTCAGCGTGCCGGAGAGGGAGGGCTCGGCCGCGTCCGACGCGCCGGAGGTCAGGGCGGCGTATCCGTTGTCGACGGCGACTTCCGCGGCCTTGGGGGTGGTGAGGAAGTCGAGGAACAGCGCGGCGGCGTCCTTGTTCTTCGAGCGGGCGGCGATGGAGAAGGCGAGCGTGTTGCTGGTCATGCCCGCGTACTTGCCGCCCTTCTCGGCGGGCGGCATCGGGAAGACGCCGTACTCGCCCTTGAAGTTCTGGTCGAGGGTCTGGGTGATCCAGCTGCCCTGGAAGAAGAACAGGCCCTTGCCGCCGGTGAACTTGCCGTACGACGCCTCCTGGTTGAGGGCGTTGACGTCGGACGCGAAGTACCCCGCCTTGATCCACTTCTGGAGCGTCTTGGTGGCCTTGACGGCCTCCGGGGTGTCCAGGCTCGCGCCCGGCTTGTGATGGACGAGGTCGCTGAGTGCCTGGGCGCCCATGTAGTCGCCGAGCAACAGGTTGTAGAAGTGTCCGATCAGACCGTCCTGGTTGGAGGCGACGATCGGGGTGACCCCGGACTTCTTCGCCTTGGCCATCACGTCTTCGAGCTCGGAGATCGAGGAGGGCACGGTCTTCATGCCGACCTTGTTCGCCAGCTCCTTGTTGTAGAAGACGCCGACGAGAGGGCCGGCGGAGCCGCCCGCCTGGTACAGCGGCCCGGAGCCGATCACGCCGTCGGACACCCGGCCCGGGGCGAGGGCCGACGCCGGGACCTTCCCACTCCAGCCGTACGCCTCGTCGTAGGCGTTGAGGTTGGTGAGCAGGTTGTCCTTCACGCCTCCGAGGAGGTCGTAAGGCTGGACGATGTCCGGCGTGGAATCGGAAGCGAGAAGCCGCGGCAGCACGGTGTTGTAGTTGTTGTCCGCCTCGACCCGCAGCTTGACCTTGATCTTCGGGTACTTGGCCGTGAAGGCGTCCGCGAGGCCCTGCTCGTACTTCTCCAGACCGGCCGCGGAGAACAGCGTCAGGGTCGCGGACTTGTCGGCGACGGCCGTGTTCACGGCGGTCGGGGTCGCGTCCGCCGAGCCGGAGTCCGAGTCCGAGCCGGGGGCTCCGCACGCGGCCAGGGTGACCAGCGCGGACGCGGCGGCCACGGCTGCCAGCGGGGTGCGCAGACGGCGGCGGGCGGTTCTGACGGGGGAGGTGGGGTGCTGCTGCTTGGGCATGATGCCTCCTCGCATCCATGCGGCTGCCGCTCCACATCAATGGTCGGCAGACAGAGGGTCGGCGCGCTTCCCCTGACTGGACCGCTGGATGCGTTGAGCAGGTTTCGGAAGCGTTTCCGTTGCCGAAAGATTGAGCGGATCAACCCGACCTGTCAAGTAACGAAAGCGCAACATGCGTGTGACATGCGGCAATGATCAGATGTCCGTGCGAGATGGCCTTCAATGTCACCCGCGACATCGGAAGCCCTTTCAAAAATCTCGGAAGCGTTTCCGAAACCCAGGAAGTGGGTTAGCCTTCCCGCATGACGCAGAGCTCCCAGAAGATCAACATGGCGGACGTGGCCCGTGCCGCCGGCGTCTCGATGGCCACCGCCTCACGCGCGCTCAACAACGACTACGGCGTATCCGAGGCCACCCGCCGCCGCGTCCTCGCGGTCGCCGAGGAGCTCTCCTACGTCGTCTCTCCCGAGGCGTCCCGCCTGGCCGGCGGCGACACCGGCCGCGTCGCGGTGGTCGTACCGCACATCTCCCGCTGGTTCTTCGCGGCACTGCTGGAGGGCCTGGAGTCAGTCCTGCGGGCCGCCGACCTGGACGTTCTCCTGTACCACGTCGACGGCATCGAAGACCGGCATGACTTCTTCCACCGGCTGCCGGCGAGGCGAAAGGTCGACGCGGTGGTCGTGTTGGCCTTTCCGGTCGGTGAGGAGGAGCAGCGGCGCCTGGAGCTGATGGGCGTGACGGTCATCGCTGCGGGCGGTCAGCACGCGCCCTATCCGAACGTCTCCATCGACGACGAGACCGCAGGCCGCCAGGCCATGGACCACCTGCTCTTCCTGGGCCACCGCCGTATCGCCATGATCGCCGCGGTCGACCCCGACCAGCCGGACGAGGTGCAGCCGTCGGGCCGCTCGAACGCGTACTACGCCGCTCTGCGCGACGCGGGCGTACCGATCGACGAACGCCTCGTCGTCACCGTCGACTGGGGCGGCGCCCAGGGTGCCGACGCCATGGCCAAGCTGCTCAGCCAGCCCGAGCCGCCCACCGCCGTGTACGCCCACTCCGACGAAGTCGCCCTCGGTGCGATCCGCACCCTGCGTCGCGCTGGCCTGCGCATCCCCGAGGACATGTCCGTCATCGGCATTGACGACCATCCCGTCGCAGAACTTTCCGATCTCACGACCGTCCGCCAGCCCGTCCGGGAGCAAGGCGAGCTCGCCGGACGCATGCTCCTGAGCATTCTCGGCGGCGAAGACACTGACCACGACGTTCTCGTTCCCACCCAACTCGTTATCCGGGGAAGCACAGCGCCACCGCGGGCGTGACCGCGACGCGATGGAAGGGGAATCCGCTGCTCTCGGTTCTGGAGCCTGTCTCTCAGCTGGGGCGACGGCTGTTGCGGCAGTCGGACGTGTCCATCCGGGACGGGTTCGGGAAGCAGGTTGGACACAAGGATCGAAAATGACTGGCACGGCCCGAGAAGGGCTGAGGCGCCAAGCCTCGTCTGACCTGGGAAAACGGCTAAGTTGAGCCTGATCGACAAGGGTCGCCAAGATCCTCAAAGGACTCATAATCCGTCGGCCGTGGGTTCGAGTCCCACCCGCCCCACTGTGCAGGTCTTTGACCTGCGGAAACGTCTCAGCGGTCGGCGAGTGGCTTGGTGTCCGTCCGTGTGACCGCGCAGGCTCTACTGTCTGAGGTCGATCATGCGGACCGGCTGGCCTGTCGTGCGGGCGATGGTTTCGAAGTCGCGGTCGTAGTGGAGGAGGGTGAGTTCCGCTTCCTCCGCGGCTGCGGCCACCAGGAGGTCGACGGGGCCCGCGCTGCGGTGTTCTCCTTGGCGGTCAGCTGTTCCTGGATGATGCGGGAGCGGCGGTAGACGCCGTCGGGCATGGGGCACCAGGCGTAGTGGCCGTCGAGGGCCGCCTTCAATCGGGTGCGGTCCGTGGCGGAGTGGGCCGAGCAGAGGACTTCCGGTTCGCTGAGGTCGCAGATCGCGACGAGGCCGGCGGCGATCCTGTCGTCCCATTCGGCGGCGTTCTGGCGGAGGAGGACGCGGGCGAGGGCGGAGGTGTCGATGAGGTAGTCGGGGACGGTCACTCGTGCGCTCCGGTGCCGCGGTCGTCGTCCGCCGCGCCCGCGTTCGTGGGGCGGTAGACGCGCTTGTCCAGCGGCAGCTCCAGGCCGAGGGCGCCGTCGGCCGGGCGGCAGCGGGCACACCGACCGCTACCTGGTCAACACCCACCTGCACGGCACACAGTGAGGTCTCCGTAGCGGAACCGTGGGGCCGGCGGCGGGGTGTCCCCGTGTCGGCGCCCTGTGCCTGGACGGTCAACGCCTTTCATGTCGCCCACCTCGACCTGCTCCGCCGCCTCAGCCGCACGACACAGGCGGCGGAAGCGTACGAGAAGGCGGTGGAACACACCGACAACGCCGCCGAGCGGGCGTACCCGTACCGCCCCCCATGTCTTCCTGCACCGCCTCCCATGTCTTGCTGACCCCGCCGACGGTGCCTTCCGGCTCGTCAGGGCTTGCGGCCGATGAAGGCGAGCAAGCGGGTCTGGACGTCGGCTCTCTCCGGCACATCGACCCTCGGTCCGTACTGCCCACTCGCACGGAGCACGTCGTCGAGCGGCAGCATCCCGTCGAGCAACTGGGCGCATTTGGCGGGATCGAGGTGTTCGTCCTGGCCGGTGGCCCGTGCCAGGTCCCAGGTGTGCATGAAGACATCAGTGGTGTAGAACCGGTCGACCGCCTGGGCCAGTGGGATCTCTCCGATGTGCGGGTTCGACAGCAGCTTGTGTGCGGTGGTCGGATCGTCGAGGAGGGCCTGCACTCCATCGCGGTGCGTCGCCCAGGCGGCCACCGGGTCATCGTCCACCGAGGGCCCTTTCGGCAGTTCGACTCCGGCGCCGGCTTTCACGAAGGCGGGGAACCACTCGACGAGGTGACGGACGACGTCCCGGGCGGCCCACCCCTCGCACGGCGCCGGGTTGTCCCATGCCTCGGGATCCGTGCCGCGCACGCGGTCGGTGAATACACGTGCCACGGTGCGGTGCTCATCGGCTGGTGTGCTCACCATGATCAAGATTCCTTTTCTGTGTGCCGGTCGGCGTTGTCGCTCAGTTGGCCGCCGAGCAGTTCGTCAAGCCGCTCGTAGCCTTCTCGGACGCCGTGATCCATGCCGCTCTTGAGCATCGAGTCGCGGGCTTCGATGGATTCCATGAGTGACTTGCCGGTGACGCGAGTGCGACCGCCGAGGTCCTCGAACACGGCCGTCTCCAGGCTGACGCCGTCCGGAAAGCCCTCGTAGGTGAAGGTCTGCACGATGCGCTCGTTGGGGCGCACCTCGTGGAACACACCGTGGAAGCCGTACTCGGTTCCGTCATCGTCGCGATGCACATAGCGATAGGAGCCACCGCTGCGCGCGTCGTAGTGGTCGATCCGCATCGTGAGCCGGCGCGGGCCGAGCCACTGGACGACCAGATCGGGGTCGGTGTATGCGCGGAACACGCGCTGCGGCGGAGCGTCGAACTCCCGGATGATCAGGATGGTGGGCAGATCCGGATCGGCCACGATCCGCGTCTCGTTGTGGTGGTGCCTGTCGGTGGTGCTCATGATGCCGCCTCTTTCGTCGGGGTGCCCGTCGCCGGCTGCTCGCCCATCTGTTCAAGGAGGGCGTCGAGACGGCGGAAACGGTCCTCCGCCTCGCGTCGGTAGCGTTCGATCCACTTCGTCATCAGGTCGAAGACCTCTGCCTCGAGGTGGCAGGGCCGTCGCTGGGCGTCTCTGCTGCGACTGACCAGGCCCGCGTCCTCCAGGACCCTGATGTGTTTGGACACGGCCTGCACCGTGACGTCGTACGGCTCGGCCAGTTCGTTGACCGTGGCGTCCCCGGCGGCGAGCCGGGCCACGATGTCGCGCCGAGTGGGGTCGGCCAGTGCGGAGAACACCAGCGACAGCCGGTCGTCGGCCACCTTGCACCTCTCGTATTCAACCGATTGGTTAAATACGCTACGGCCGGATTCCCGGCTTGTCAACCGATCGGTTGAATAGCAGGTTGTCATCAACGCCCGGCAAGAAGCGCAGAGGCATGCCAGTCCCTCGGCGACGCGAACGACGTGACGGACCTCGATCCCCCGATCACGCCGACGTGCTGGGGTCGGCTGGCCTGGCCTGGCCTGCGGCAGTCGGCGGCCGAGGCGCGGCGGCGTGGCCCGCGGCTGGGCGGAGCGGTGTCTGAGCATGAACGTGCAGGTCATTGCTGATCCGCAGGGGCGTCTGATGTGGGCTTCACCAGCCTTGGCCGGCGCCGTTCACGACGTCCGTGCCGCGCGTGAGCACGGCATCATCGAGGTACTCGCCGCGGCCAACATCAGCTGCTGGGCAGACAAGGGCTACCAGGGCGCAGGCGGCACGGTCCGTCTCCCTCACCGCGGCCGATGGGGCAGCCTCTCCACCGGTCAGCAGGCCGTCAAACCGGTCCCACGCAAAGATCCGCGCACTGGTCGAGCAGGCCATCGCCACTCTCAAGTCCTGGCGCCCCCTCCGTGAACTCCGCTGCTCGACGACCCGGATCACCAGCCTCGTCCAAGCCGTCCTGGTCCTCCAGCTCACTGCCACGGGCTGAGATCAACCCGCAGCATTCACCAAGTCCGTCAATTCGGCTTCCGTCGTCCCGGCCCGCACAGGGACGTCGAAGGTGTAACCCTCATCGCAGAACACCAGGTCGAGGTCCAGAGGTGTCAGCCTGCGGAAGACGATCGCCAACCAGATGGCGTCTTCTGCCGGACGTCCATGTACAGGCAGTTACCGTCCTCGTGCAGATACGCCTCACCGGGACCGTCCTCGGTCTCGAACTGCCATATGAGGCTGCGCACTTCGCTGCGTTGCGTCGAGTCGATCTCGACCCCGGACCACCGGGCACGGATCGCGTCAGTCAGACCATGCCGATCGATGCGCCATCCGCCCGCATCACCCTCGACCACCGCCAAGAACGTCATAACCAGGGTCTACCAGACGCCCGTGGCACAGCGTCGATCGGCTGTCGCCTGAAGTTGGAATGGGCTCAGTGTTCCTCACCGTGGACGGAGCGGTGACGACGAGCGTCCGCAGCTCGTTGGTGGTGGGTGCTGGCCTTGATCATGCGCCGAGGAGCCGGTCCCCTTGCCCCGATGGCGGGATGTCCTCGAGTTGCTCGGTAGTCGGGTGCGGACAGTGACGCGACGGAGGAGAGTCAAGGCCACGGGCTATGCCGTGGGCCTTGCCTCACCCCTCAGGCGTCGGCATGCCGGCCTTTGCCGGGCAAGGGCCGGCCGTCCGTGAAGGTCGCTGGTCACCAGGCGGTGGAGGAGACCGCCGCCCGAGGTCAGTCGTAGACGTTGAACTCCGCGACTGACCACCAGCTGCGCGCGACATTTCCGGTGTTGACGACCTTGATGTAGCGAGCTGTCTGCTTCGGGAAGGAGATCAGGTGGACGCGTTGGCCGTCCGCTACGGAAGAGACCTTGGTCCAGTCGGTTCCATCCGTGGACACGTGTACGTCCGCGCTCCGCGCGTAGTCGCTCACGCTGGCGCCGACGTCCAGCACGATCTTGTCGAAGGTCTGCGTCTGTCCCATGTCCACTTGGATCCACAGGCCGTCGTACTGCCCTGTCCCGGAGCTGTAGCGAGTGTCGGAATTGCCGTCGAGCATGTTTCCGGGCGCGTCCCCCTGGCTCGCGTCCGAGGCCGTCGCGGTCCAGCCTGTGCGCGGCAGCGCGGGGCCCAGATTCATGACGTCGAACGACGATCCGCCCGCGTCCGCTCCGCTGGCTCCCTTCACGGAGACCCTGACCTTCCCCGCGGGCAGCCCCTTCGGAACGTAAGCGGTGATGCTCGTGTCCGACCAGGTGTCAATTTCGGCATAGCTCGATCCGAAGTACACCGTGCCCAGCCCCTGCGCATCGCCGAAACCGGAACCGCGAATCGTGAACCTGGAGCGCGGCATGCCTCGCTCCGGCTTCAGATCGTTGAAGGTCGGCGAGGGGAAGCTCGACAGCTTCTTGGTCGTGAACATCGCCGAGGTGCCGCCCGGCAACGTGTAGGTGTACGACCCGTCGGTGGACATCTTGAAGCTCTTGCTCTCGGTGGTCCCGTTGAAGACCACGGCGACCTGCTCCCCCTTCCTGCTGGTCCAGGTCTTCAGTTGGAGGCCGTTCGATACCGCTGTCGGAGCTGTGATCGAGCCGGTTCCGCGCGAGGACCCGTACACCTCGATGTCGCCGATGGCCCACCAGAAACCGGATGCCGCAGTGCTGACGATGCGAACGTACTGTGCCGTTCGCGTCGGCAGTGTGACGGCTGTCTTCCCGATGCCCCCGCTGCCGCTCGCGATCGCGCTGCCCCAATCGGCACCGTCGTCCGACACGTAGATCTGGTACTTCGTGACGTAGTCGAACGAATTGTTCACGCCGGTGTCGAAGACGATCTTGTTGAAGCTCGTGGGGCTCCCCAGGTCGATCTGGAACCAGTCGCCGCTCGTCGTCCCGTGCCCGAGGCTCCATTTGGTGTTGATGTCGCCGTCGATCGCGTTCGCGGCCCTACCCCAGTCCGGCTGCGCGGAAGCCGTGGCGGTCCACTTGGCACGGCTCAGCGCCCGTCCTGTCGTCTGGACGGAGGCTCCGACCGGAAGGGAGTACGTGACCAGCTTGTTTCCGGTACGGACGGAGTTCTGATGGGGCAGCAGTGCCGGGTCGTACGTGACAGTGACCGGACCGGACGCCGACTTGAACGTGAAGTCATGTGTCGGGTCCGGGACCTTGGTCGCCGCGGGGGTGTGGCCGCTCTGCGCGGGCCCGGAGTACGTGAAGGTGACGGCGTCGCCGGCGTTCAGGGTGTAGTCGAACGAGTGTGTCCCGTCCGCGACGCTGAAGGTTTTCGCCGTCTTTCCCGAGTTGTGCGCGATCAGGACCTTCGAGCCGTCCGGGTTCTGGAACGCGACGTTCTCTATGCTGCCTTCCCCGAAGGTGTTCGAGTAGATCCGGCGGGCTCCGGGCTTGACGAACCTGCTGGCGTGAGCAAGGGCGTGGTAGTCCACGTTGTAGGACACTCGGCCGGCGGCCGGATCGATGGTGAGCAAGCCCCGAAGCATGGGGATGCCGGACGTGTCGCTGTTGAGGGGGCCCCGATCGGGGTCGAGTGCGATGTTCCACAGCATCACCCCGTTGGCCCAGTTGCGCGTGCCGTTGATGATCCACGTACCCAGTGCTTCGGTGAACGCCGTCCGGTTGCTGTCCTGCCAGACGCCTCCGGTGGCTTCCGTGATGAAGGTTTCCTTGCCCGGATAGTCGTTGTGGACCAGCGTCTGGTAGGTCGGGTCGCCGCTGTAGATGTGCCATCCGGTTCCCGCGGTGTACTTGGAGGCTGCGGGGTCGCTGAAGATCGTCTCGGGGTACGAGGGCACGTCCCAGTTGTGGTCCCAGGCAAGGATCTTCGTGGAGATTCCGTTGGCTTCGAATGCCTTGCCGATCTTCTGGATCAGTTCGGCTTCCTGGTACGCGGACAGAAACATTCCGGGCCAGGTGGGGGTGCCCATGGGTTCGTTCTGCGGGGTGATGTAGGAGATGGGCACGCCGGCTTCGCCGTAGGCTTGCACGAACTTGACGAAGTAGTCGGCGAGCGCGGAGACGTGCTCGCTCTTGAGGGTGCCTCCGATCAAGGAGTCGGAGGTCTTCATCCATCCTGGTGGGCTCCACGGGTTGGCCATGACCTTGAGGGACGGGTTGAGTGACAGGGCCTGCCGCAGGGCCGGAATGATGTACGGCACGTCATGCTGGATGGAGAAGTTGGACAGCGCCGGGTCTGCCTGGCCGGCGGGCATGTCGTCGTAGGAGTAGCTTCCGGACGCGTTGAAGTCCGTGGCGCCCATCGGAGAGCGGAGCAGGCTGAGGCCGATTCCCTTCGAGGGATCGAACAGCTTCTTCATCAGCCTGGTCCGCTCGGCAGGGGCCAGTTTGTGGATGAGCCAGGCGGCGGAGTCGGTCATGGCCGCGCCGAAGCCGTGAACCTTCTGGTACTTGACGCTGTCATCGATCTTGATCGTCAGTGGGTTGGCCGTTCTCCTCGCCTTGAACAGCACGTCGTCCTGGCCGGCGACCCACTTGTCGGCCGATACGTCCGTCAGCCACACACGGACGGAATTGTCACGTGAGGCTTGCTTCAGTGGCGGGGCGGCGATGGACTTCCCGGAAACCTGGGTCCACGCGGCGGCGACGCCGACCGCGGTGGCCAGGAACCGGCGTCGTCCGAGACCGTACGAGCTCATGGAAGATCCTCCTTCGGACCAGCTTGTTCTGTACTTGGGTGAGGGGATGGGACACGGTGCCGAGGTGGGGGATCGACCGGGTGGAGTCGGTGCTACGGCGACGTCGGCGCCGACTTCGCGGCGCTGGTGCTCGGCTCCTTGATCACGAGCGGGTGCAGTTCCCAGGCGTCGACCGCGAAGCCGAGGCGCGTCCCCGGTGCGGTGCGGGCCCGCAGTCGCCAGGGGCTCTGCCCTGTGGGGTAGAAGCGCAGGGTGAGGACCTGGCCGGTGGTGATCAGGAAGATTTCGGCGATGGAGTGGTCGACGACCACGCGCAGGTCGACGGGCCGGTCCGCCGGGCAGGGCATCCGGTGGGAGCCGCCGCGGGCTCTGCTGTCCAGTGAGGAGTGGTCGCGGTCGACGACCAGTTCATCCGCGTCGGTGTCGAGGCGGATGTCGAGGTACTCGGAGCCGTCCGGGGTGGTGACCAGCCGTAGGCCGGCGTTTCCGGTCGGCTCCAGACGTGCTGTCAGGTCGAAGGCGCGGCCCACGGTGCCGAGGTCCACCGGCCACGGGCCGTCCGTCGTGCCCACGGCGTTCAGAATGTGTCGGCCGCGCAGGGCGAGCAGCTCGGCGGCGGGCTGCTGGCGCAGTGTGCCGTCGTCGTGGACGTGGATCTCGCGGGGCAGCGTGAGCACACCGGCCCAGCCGTCCGCGACGGCCCAGCCTTCGTCGCGGGCCTCCCATGACCAGGCCCACAGCAGCCACCGGTCGCCCGGTGCGCGCAGCAGGGCCGGTGCGTAGCAGTCGGGGCCGTGGTCGGCGGGTACCGCCGGGCCGGCTTCGAAGTGGCCGTCGTGTTCTTCGCCGATCAGGGCTGCGACGCTCAGCGGGCCGGTGGGTTCGGTCCATGTGCCGAAGATGAGGGCGCCGCGCCCCTCGGCCGCCGGAAGGTACTGGGGGCACTCCCAGCCCTCGCCGGAGAGCAGCTCGGTGTCGCCGACGGGCTCAGGGCGGCGGGCTGCGAAGGGCCCTCGATAGGTCCAGATCTCGAGGTCGGGCGAGTCGTACAGGAGGGCGGCGGCGCGGCCGTCCCTGAGGGCGGCGCCGACTAGCATCCGCCAGCCGTCGCCGTCCCGCCAGACATACGGGTCGCGGTACATGGTGCAGCCCTCGGGCAGCTCGGGGATGAGCAGTTCGCCCCGCGGGGTGAAGGTGCGGCCGCCGTCGCGAGAGACGGCGGCGGTGACCGGCTGGTGCTGGAAGGAGCGGTCCTCGCGGTGCGCGGAGTAGAAGGCGACCAGATGTTCGCCGTCGGAGACGGCGTTGCCGGAGAAGCAGCCGTCGGCGTCCGGGCCGCCTGGGGTCGGGGACAGGGCGATCGGCAGCGGTTCCCAGGTCAGCAGGTCGGGGCTGCGGAAGTGGCCCCAGTGCAGGTTCGCGTGGGTTGCTCCGTACGGGTTGTACTGGTAGCTGACGTGGTAATGGCCGTCGTGGAAGACCAGGCCGTTGGGGTCGTTGATCCAGTTGTGGGGCGGGCGCAGGTGCGCCACGGGGCGGTGCGGATCACTGGGTGTGGCGGACACACGCGTGCCTTTCGGTGGGTCTGAGGGCCCGCCCCGCCGGCCCTCGATTCGGCGGGGCGGCTGGGTCGGCGGGGCGGGGGTCTTCGAGTCCGCGTACGGCCTTGTGGTGCGGAAGCGGTCAGGTTCGGATGCGGAACCGTGCGCTCAGCTGCTGCTCCCGTCGTGAGCTGGGCCCGACGCGGAGTGCGAACTCGCCCGGTTCGACCACTCGGCGGTTGTCGGCGGTGACGAGTGAGCACTGCGCGGCGGGGATGCTGAGGGTGGCGTCCAGGCTTTCGCCTGGAGGGATCTCGACCTGGGTGAACCCCTTCAGTTCCTGCTCGGCCCAGGTGACGCTGGTGGTCAGGTCGCTGATGTACGCCTGGACCGTTTCCAGGGCCGGGCGGCTGCCGCTGTTGGTGAGTCGTACCGTCGCGTCGACGGTGCCGTCGGCGGGGATGTCCGGGTCGTGCACGACGAGGTCGGAGTAGGTGACCGTGGTGTAGGTGAGGCCCTCGCCGAACGCGAAGAGGGGTTCCTGGGTGAGGTCGGCGTAGCGGTTCCCGTGCTGGCCTCGCACCTGGTTGTAGAAGACGGGCTGCTGTCCGACGTGGCGTGCGAAGGAGACGGGCAGCCGGCCGCCGGGTTCGATGAGTCCGAGGAGCAGTTCGGCGACGGCGCGGCCACCGCGCATGCCCGGGTTGAACGCCTCGACGAGTGCGGCCGCGTTCAGTGCCGAGTCCGGGAGGGTGCTCGGCTTGGACTGGGCGAGTACGACGATCATGGGTGTGCCGGTGGCGGCGACCGCGTCCAGCAGCGCGATCTGGCCTCCTTGGAGGTCGAGTGTGGCTGTCGACCGCACCTCTCCGGTCAGGGCGATGGTGTCGCCCACGACCACGACGGCGTAGTCGGCGGCCTCTGCGGCGGCGATGGCCTCCCCAAGTTGTTCCTGGTCGACGGGGGCGGGAGTGAAGACGTCCGGCTGCGGTTGGCCGTCGGGGCCGAGGGACCACCCGGTGTCCTGGTGGGGGCTTGCGATGTCGGCTCCGCGGGCGTGCGTGATGGTCCAGTCGGCGGGTGCGACGGCGCGAAGGCCGTCGAGGACCGTCTCCACCGACTCCCGCGGATGGCCTTCGGGCATCCACGGGACCTGGCCGGTGGCGCCCGCCCAGTCGCCGAGCATGGCTTCGGTGCTGTCGGCGTTGGGGCCGATGACAGCGATCGTCCGCGGAGTACCCCGGCTCACTGCGCGGCCGGTTCCGTCCGAGGTCAGCCCGCCTTCGAGGGGCAGGATGCCGTCGTTGCGCAGCAGTACGAGGGAGCGTCGGGCGGTCTCCAGGTTGAGATCGGCGTGGGCGCGGCAGCCGATCACTTGCGCCTGCCGCTCGGGGTCCGGCGTGCGCGGGTCCTCGAAGAGCCCGAGCTCGAACTTCAGCCGCAGCACCCGCCGTACCGCGTCGTCGATCTGCTTTTCCTCGACCAGGCCGCGGGCGACCGCCTCCTGCGCGCCTTCGAAGAAGGCGGGGGTGGCCATGATGAGGTCGTTGCCGGAGTTGACGGCGACCGCCGCCGCCTCGGCGTAGTCGGCGCAGGTCCGCTGGTCGTAGACCATCCGGCCGACGTTGTCCCAGTCGGTGACCAGCGTGCCGGTGAAGCCCCATTCTCCCTTGAGTACGTCGTTGATCAGCCACTCGTTCGCGGTGATGGGCACCCCGTCAATCGACTGGTAGCCGAGCATGAAGGCCCGGCAGCCGGCCCGGGCCGCCTGTTCGAACGGGGGAAGGAACCATGAGCGCAGCTTGCGTGGGCTGAGATCGGCTTCGCTCGCGTCGCGCCCACCCAGGGTCTCGGAGTAGCCGGCGAAGTGCTTGGCGTACGCCAGTACGGCGGTCGGGTCGCTGAGGCCCTCGCCCTGATAGCCGCGTACCATCGCCGCCCCGAGTTCACCGATCAGGAAGGGATCCTCGCCGAACGTCTCGTTGATCCGGCCCCAGCGCAGATCCCGGGTGATGCACAGCACTGGGGAGAACGTCCCGTGGATTCCGGTCGCCGCGATCTCGGTCGCGGCCGCACGGGCCACCCGGTGGACCAAGGAGGGGTCCCAGCTGCAGGCCATGGCCAGCTGGGTCGGGAAGATCGTCGCACCGGGCCAGAACGAGTGCCCGTGGATGCCGTCGTCGGCGGTCAGCAGCGGAATGCCGAGCCGGGTCCGCCGGGTGAGTTCCATGGCCTGAGGCATCAGGTCGGGTGACACGTGCAGGACCGATCCGGCCAGCTTGGCCGACACGATGTCGTCCAGGTCCCCGTGTTGTGCGTCGAGCATCAGCAGCTGCCCGACCTTCTCCGGCAGGGTCATCCGTGACAGCAGGTCCTCGGTTCTCGCTTCCACGGTCGCTTCCGGGTCCAGGTACACGGCAGGGCGGACCGGCTGTCCCACGTTGTTCTCCCAGTGATCGAGTGGTGAGGGGCGGAGTGTCGAAGTCCGGCGGCGGGGCGCCGGGGCGTCACTTCAGGCCGGTGGTGGCGATGCCGGCCACGAACTGGCGCTGGAAGAGGAGGAAGACGAGCATCACCGGCAGCAGGACGACCACGGCGCCGGCGAGCAGGATGCCGAAGCGGGTGAAGGACTGTCCGCTGCTGGCCAGGGCGAGGCCGACGGGGAGGGTGTACTGGCTCTCGTTCTGGGCCACGACCAGGGGCCACAGGAAGTTGTTCCAGGAGCCGAGGAAGGTGATGATCCCCAGGGTGGCGAGGGCCGGCTTGGTCAGCGGAAGGATGATCTTCGCGAAGATGGCCAGTTCGCGGCAGCCGTCGACGCGGGCGGCGTCGATGAGTTCGTCGGGAAGGGTGGAGATGAACTGCCGCATCAGGAACACCCCGAAGGGGCCGGCCAGGAACGGAAGGACCAGCCCGACCAGGGAGCCGGTCAGCTGCATGTTGGACACCAGCACGTACAGCGGTACGAAGGTGACCAGGCCGGGGATCATGAGTGTCCCCATGACCAGCAGGAACACGGCGCGCTGTCCGCGGAACTCCAGCTTGGCCAGGGCGTATCCGAGCATCGAGCAGAAGATGAGATTGCCCGCGGTGACGGCGAGGGCCACGATCACGGAGTTGGCGAACATGCTCGTGAAGTCGAGCGTGCTGAACAGCTCACCGTAATTGGCGGTCGTGGGCGCCGTCGGGATCAGGACCGGCGGTACTCGGCGGATGTCGTCCTCGGGCTTGAAGGAGCCGGAGAGCATCCACAGGAACGGCGCGATCATGAGCAGGAGGGCGCCGGCGAGCGGCAGGTACAGCCAGGGTTGGCCCCAGGTGCGACGGATGTGGCGGCGCCTCAGGGTGCGCTCCGTGCCCGGGGGTGCCGTCGGCAGGGCGGAGAGGGTGCTCATGGGGCATCAGTCCTTAATCCACGGATCGCAGCACGCGGAACTGCAGTACGGTCAGCGCCACGATGAGGACGAAGATGACGTAGCTGGCCGCCGACGCCATGTCGTAGTTGCCGTTGCCGAACTGGTTGTAGGCGTACAACGTGGCCGACAGCGTGGAGTCCAGCGGCCCACCGCCCGTCATCACGAACGGCTCGTCGAAGAACTGCAGGTAGCCGATACCTGTGGTCACGGCGGTCAACAGCAGAGCCGGACGCAGCAGCGGGAAGGTGACCCGCCAGAACCGCTGCCAGGGCCCGGCGCCGTCGAGTTCGGCCGCCTCCATCAACGACCGGGGCACGGACTGCAGACCCGCCAGCATGATGATCATGACGGTGCCGAGGTTGCGCCACACCGCCATCACGATCATGACGGGCAGGGCGAAGCGGGTGTCGGCCAGCCACGCCGGACCGTCGATCCCGAACCAGCCCAGGACGAGGTTCACCAGACCCGCGCGCGGTTCCAGGAGCGTCTTCCACACCACGGCGACGGCCACGATGCTGGTGATCACCGGAAGGTAGAAGCCGACCCGGAAGACTGCCCGGAAGCGGCGGACGCCCCGGTCGAGGGCGACGGCAGCGGCAAGCCCGGCGGCCAGCGTCAGAGGCAGGGCCACCAGGACGAACACGCCCGTGTTGCGCAGGGCCGTGAAGAACTGGTCGTCCTGGAAGAGCCGTACGTAGGTGTCGAAGCCGGTGAACGAGACGTTCAGGGGTGTGCGCAGGTCGGCGCTCTTGGTGTCGGTCAGGCTCATCAGCAGCGACCACACCACCGGCACCAGCATGAAGACCGCGAACAGCGCGAGGAACGGGGCGGCAAGGATCCAGGCCGCCCGTGCCTGCCTGCCGCGCGCCGGGCTCCGGAGCCCGGAGTGCCGGCGACCGGCACTCCGTTCCGGAGCCGGGCTCCGGAGCCCGGAGTGCCGGCGACCGGCACTCCGTTCCGGTCCTGCCGTGCTCTGCTTATGGGTGTCGCCCCGCCCAGGGAGCGTTTTCGTGGACATGGATGTCATCCGTCCGTACGAGGGGTCCTCACCTGGCGGCTCTCAGCGGCCCGTGCCGATGCTGGTGGCCTTGGACTGCAGCGTCTTCTGCGCCTCGGCGACGGTGGCCTTGCCGAGGGCCAGCTTCTCCAGCTCGGAGTCGATGACGTCGGCGACCTGCTGCCAGGTCGTGATGGCGGGCTGTGCCTTGCTGACCTTGAGCTGCTCCTCGAACGCCTTCATGTTCTCGTCCTCCGTCAGCTTCCCCTCGGTCCATGCCTGGGGCGAAGGAGGCAGGCTGCCGGTGACCTTGGCATAGGCCGCGAGGTTGGCGGGCTCGGTCAGGAACTGGGCGAACTTCCACGCCGCGTCGGGGTTCTCGGCGTCCTTGAACACCGCCAGGTCGCTGCCACCGGCGAACCCGGCGGGCTGCTTGGTGTACGGCACCGGGATGGTCTTCCACTTGCTGTCCAGCTCGGGAGCGTCCTTGTGGAAGCTGCCTCCGGCCCACGCGGCCTGCTGGTAGACGGCGATCAGACCGTCCCGAAAACCCTGCAGGTCGTCCGGCTTCTCGGTCGATGCCATGCCCTCCTTCGGAACGCTCGCGTAGTACTCCAGCGCCTTGGCGACCTCGGGCGAGTCGAAGGTGAACTTCCCGGTCTTGGCGTCGTAGATGTCACCGCCCTCCTGCCACACCATCGGCAGCCAGAACACCCAGGAGTTGAAGCCCAGCACCAGCCCGGTGGCGTGGCGCAGCTTGGGGTTCTCCTTGCCGGCGGTGGCCTGGATGGCCTTGAGGTCCTTCAGGTATCCCTCCCGATCACCTGCCGGGGCCCCCTTGATACCGGCCTTCGCGGTGAGGTCGGTCCGGTAGTAGACCACCGTGGTGTCGGCGATGAACGGGACGCCGTAGGAGGTGCCCTTGTACTTCGTGGTGTCCCACTGGCCGGGGTAGAAGTCCGACGGCTTGATCGCTGCCGGGGTGGCCTGGAAGGCGTTCATGGCGGCCATCTCGGCCATCCAGGTGGAGCCGATCATGGATATGTCCGGAGTGTTGCCGCCGGCGACCGCGGTGGTCAGCTTGTCGTGGGCGGCGTCCCAGGGAACGGCGGTGATCTTGACGTCGGCGTCCGGGTTCTCCTGCTCGAACTTCTTGGCCAGGTCCTTCAGGTTCTCGTCGGGGTCGCCCATGGACCACATGACCACCGTGCCCTTGGCCTTGCCGGCGCCGAGCTTCGCGGGCGCATCGTTGCCGGGCCCGGAGTCGTCGCTCCGCCCGCAGCCGGTGGCCACCAGGGCTGCTGTGACGGTGACGCACAGGGTCTGGACGGTTCTGACAGCGTGACGGGTGGTTATACGCATGATGCGGCTCCTAGCCGTTGAGCGATACAGAGGCGGGGCGGCGAAGGGTGGGAGCGGGCGGACGCCCTGATGGGGCAGCACACGAGTGGAGACCGTCTGCGACGGCAGCGGCATCGGCGGTCAGCCGCAGGTCGCGGCTGGAGCATCCGATGCGGAGTGTGCAGCGCCTGGGCGGGTGGCCAGGCGCACCGTTCGGTGTCCCGGATCGGGAATGTGCGGGGGGAAAGGTGCATGTGGGCGGTGCTGCGCGAACGCAGGCGCAGCCGCCCGGAGTTGTGAGGAAGGCGAGGGCGAAGAAGTTGGCCGGGGTTTCAAGGAGACGGGAGCGGTGCGTCACCGGCAACGCACCGCCCGGCTGCGAGGCACCGTCCTTTGGGCATCGCGCTGACGTCGCGTCAGTTCGAGCGTGGCTGTGACGTCGAGCGACGGACCACGAGGCTGGTGGGAACGATGCGCGAGGAGGCGGCCTCCGGCGATCTCCGCACGTGGTCGAGCAGCAGACGGGCCGCGGCCTCGCCCATTTCCCGCATCGGCTGGCGGATGGTGGTCAGGGCCGGGTAGGTGTACGACGCCAGCTCGACGTCGTCGAACCCCACCACGGCGACATCCTGCGGAATCCGAAGACCGGCCTCGTGCAGGGCCGCGAGCACGCCGGCCGCCAAGGGGTCGTTGTGCCCGAAGACCGCGTCGAACTCCACGCCGTCCGCGAGAGCCCCGGCGACCGCGCTCCGACCGTCGTCGAACAGGAAGTCACCGCAGATGATTCTGCGCTGGTCGAGATCGATCCCGGCCTGCGCGTAGACGTCGACGAAGCCGCCCAGCCGTTCCTGAGTACAGCCGTACTCCTCGGGACCGGTCACCACCAGAGGGCGCCGGCGGCCGATGTCCAGCAGGTGGCGCGCCGCCTGCTCACCGCCCTCCCGATTGGTGGTGGCCACGTAGGGGAATCCCGGCCGCTGGAAACGGTCGTCGATCAGCACCACCGGCAGCCCGGCTTCGTGCAGTTCCGTGATGGCTCCCAGGGCCCCCTCGGGCTCTATCACCAGCAGACCGTCGAACGATTTGGCGGCGACCTGCAGGCCCAGCCTGCGCAGCGACTCCTCACCGCGGTTCACGGTCAGCACGCGCAGCCCGAAGCCCTCGGTCTCCAGCGTTTCGACGACCGCCTGCACGATGCCGGCCCAGGCCCAGGCCATATCAGGGACCAGCATGCCGATCATCTGCGTCGTGCCGCGTGCGAGACCCACAGCTCCGGCGCTCGGCACATAGCCGAGCTCCGAGATCGCCTCGCGGACCTTCAAGACGGTGTTCTCGTTGATCTCGCCCTTGCCGTTCAGCACCCGCGAGACCGTCGTCTTGCTGACTCCGGCCCGTGCGGCCACGTCGGCGATAGTGACTCCCATGTCACCTCCCCTCCCTTCCTGCAGAGGCGGAAGACTTCCTCCCGCACCGAAGGGCCGATCGTACAGAGACCCTTGGAACCGGTACCGGAATCGGTCCCGGAACCGGTTTCGGTACCGGTTCCGGAAGTGAAGCACCGAGAGGCCCGACTGGTCAACAGGCCGGAAACAACTCGTTAATCTGACCGACCTGGATCGCGACCAGGTCGCGGAAGCCTGCCGCTTCACCACCCGGGTCACCGCTCTGACCTGCTCGTTTGTCGACCTGAACCCGTCATGGCGGAAGCGGTGGGCGCAGTCCGCGACCTCGGAGTCGCCTGACTGAACGCAGGCTCGTACCGGAGCAATCGTGCCCAGACCGTTGACGCACTGGCCGGATCGCGCCTCATAATCGGGCACTCGATGTCATCGATGACACAAGTCATCGTTGACATCTCGATCGGCGGCGTGGACGACGACGCCGACCTGAGACGTCACTTTTCGGTCCGTCCGTGCCGGGGCCGCAGTCACCGCTGCCCGGACGACCGCGGGACAAGGAGACACCATGAGCTCTGTACGCGTATCCCGGCATGCCCGCATACGGATGATGGCGGCGGTGGCGACCGTCTGCGCCCTGTCCGCGGCCCCGCTCGCCCCGCAGTCGGCGGTCGCGGCTGACACCCCGTCGTACGCCGAGACCTACAGACCCCAGTTCCACTTCACCCCGGAGAAGAACTGGATGAACGACCCGAACGGGCTCGTGTACTACAAGGGCGAGTACCACCTCTTCTACCAGTACAACCCGAACGGCAACTCCTGGGGCGACATGTCCTGGGGGCACGCGGTGAGCAAGGACCTCGTGCGCTGGGAGGAGCTGCCGCTCGCCCTGTCGCACGACGACGAGGAGATGGCGTTCTCCGGCAGCGCGGTCGTCGACTGGAACAACACCACCGGCTTCGGCACGAAGGAGAACCCGCCGATGGTGGCGATCTACACCAGTGCCTACAAGAACGGCGGCAAGCAGGCCCAGTCCCTCGCCTACAGCACCGACCGGGGGCGCACCTGGACCAAGTACCGGGGCAATCCCGTCATCGACATCGGCTCCAAGGACTTCCGCGACCCCAAGGTCCAGTGGTACGCGCCGACCAAGAGCTGGCTCATGACGGTCTCGCTGTCCGAAGAGCACAAGGTGCGGTTCTACTCGTCCAAGAACCTCAAGGACTGGAGCCTGCTCAGTGAGTTCGGGCCGGCCGGCGCGACGGGCGGCGAGTGGGAGTGCCCCGACCTGTTCCCCCTGGCGGTCGACGGGGACAAGAAGAACATCAAGTGGGTCCTGGTCGTGAACATCAACCCCGGAGGTATCGCGGGCGGTTCGGGCTCGCAGTACTTCATCGGCGACTTCGACGGCAAGAAGTTCACCGCCCAGGACAAGGGCACCTACATCCCGCCCACCGGCACGGTGGTGCAGGACTTCGAGAGCACCGGCTTCGGTGAGTGGACGACGACCGGCACGGCGTTCGGACAGGGACCGGCCGCCGGGGCAGTCGACTGGCAGGGGCCCGTTACCGGCTTCGAGGGCAAGGGCCTGGCCAACAGCTTCCACAACGGAGACGGCACCACCGGCACCCTCACCTCCCCCTCCTTCACCGTCGACAGCCCTTACCTGAACTTCAAGATCGGTGGCGGGCGGCATCCGCACGAAGCCGGAACCGTTCTGGACGCGTCTCCGCCCGAGGGCACGGTCCTTGCCGACTTCGAGGGCGGAACGTACGGCGACTGGACGGCGGCCGGGGACGCCTTCGGCACCGCACCGGCCACCGGCACCCTCCCCGACCAGGGCCAGGTCTCCGGCTTCCTGGGAGACGGGCTGGCCAACACCTTCCTGAACGGCGACTCCACCACCGGCACTCTCACCTCGCCCGAGTTCACCATCGACAAGAAGTACGTCAACTTCCTCATCGGCGGCGGCAACCACCCGGCTGGCTCCGCCAACCCCACTGCGATCGAGCTCCTCGTGGACGGCGAGGTCGTCCGCAGCGCCACCGGAAGGGACGCGGAAGCGCTCAACTGGGCGACCTGGGACGTCGGCGACTTCGCCGGAAAGAAGGCGCGGATCAGGATCGTCGACGACAACACCGGCGGCTGGGGTCACCTCAACGTCGACCACATCGTGCTGTCCGACACCAAGGCGCCGCGGGTCTCCACGGAGACGTCCGTCAATCTGATCGTCGACGGCGAGGTCGTACGCAGCGCCACCGGCACCGACAGCGAGACCCTCGACTGGGCCTCCTTCGACCTGCGCCCCTACGCCGGCAAGCGGGCACGGATCCAGGTCGTCGACATGAACACCGGCGGCTGGGGTCATGTCCTGGCCGACCGGTTCACCGAAGCCGACAAGCCGGCCAAGTCCGCGCTGCAGCGAGCCGACTGGACCGACTACGGCAGGGACTACTACGCGGCCGTCTCATGGGAGAACGCGCCGGCCGGCAAGCGCTACATGATCGGCTGGATGAACAACTGGGACTACGGCCTCTCCATCCCCACCTCCCCCTGGCGCGGCGCACAGAGCATCCCCCGGGAGATGGCCCTGCGCACGGTCAACGGCCGGATCCGGTTGACCAGCAAGCCGGTGGGCAGCCTGGAGTCCCTCCGGAACAAGCGTCCGGTGACGGCGTCCGGCGTCACCGTCAAGAACACCTCCAAGCCCCTGCTCAGTCGTACGGCCAAGGGCAAGGCACTCGACATCGAGGCGACCTTCTCCCTCAAGGACGCCGAACGCTTCGGCCTGAAGGTGCGCACCGGCGCGGGCGGAGAGGAGACCGTGATCGGCTACGACGCCACGACGCAGGAGCTGTACGTCGACCGCTCCCGCTCCGGCGCCGTGGACTTCCACAACGCCTTCTCCACCGGCGTCCAGACCGCCCCCCTGAAGCCCAGGAATGGCAAAGTAAAGCTGCGCGTCCTCGTCGACTGGTCCTCCGTCGAGGTCTTCGGCGGCAACGGCGAGGCCGTGATCACCGACCAGATCTTCCCCGACCCGTCCAGCACCGGCGTCGAGGTCTTCGCCGAGCGCGGCACCGCCACCCTCGACCAGCTGCGGGCGTGGCAGCTGAGGTCCATGTGGAGGTGAGGAGCCGTCAGGGTCGGGTGCCAGGCGGCTGAGCCGACAGCCGGGGTCGTGCTCCACCTCGGCGACGTCCAGGTCCGCCTGGCCAGGGGCCCGACGAACACCAGCACGTCATGGCCTGGAACGGGCTCGTCGAGGACGCCGAACCTCAAGCCCGGCCGACCGGATCCTCAACGGTGCCAGCGGTGATGTGGACGAAGCCGTCGTACCGACCCGCCCGTATGCCCGGCGCCGATGTCGTAGGCACTTGCGGCGCGACCTCGATACGCCGTGCGGCTGCCATAAGACTTGTCGAGGGTCCAGATCGTGCCGCGGAAAGAAGCCCTTCTCAGATGAAGAGCGAATCGGGTCGTAGCCGTGTTGAGGGCAGCCGTCGTGGAGCCGGTCTCCCAGGCCGGGGCCGTGCTGTTGGTGGAGACAGTCCGCAAGACCGGCTTGGATACGCGATTCTCCTGGAAGGAGCGAAATGGGGCCATTTCGGTGGGGTAGGGGGATGGGATCAGTGGGCGGGCGTGCAGTCCGTCAGTGGTGCGGGGTGGCGATGGCGGCGAGATGCGTGCCGGGGCGGACGGAGAGTCCGTTCATGCCGTAGATGATCGTTCCGGTGGCGATGGCGGTGACCTTGTGCTCGGCGCCGTCGACCGGGTCGATGATGCGGCCGATGGTCTGTCCCTCGGTCACCTCGTCACCGGTGACCGCGTCCGGGTACCAGAGGCCTGCGGCCGGAGACTCGACGTCGCCCGTCCAGATCCAGTCCCGCGGCTGCACGGTCGCCGGCTTGAGGTGCTCCGACGCCTCGATGACGCCGAGGTGGTGCAGGATCCGGTACAGGGCGTCGAGCAGCCTGTCCACGGTGGCCGGGTCGCGGTCGCCGAGTTGCCCGGTCTCGACGAGGATCGCGGGGATACCCTGCCGGTTCGCCGCGGCGTGGCTGTTGCCGCCGTCCGGGCTGGTGCCGAAGACGACCAGCTCGTATCCGACCGCGTGGGCCATCGCCCTGTTCTTCGCGTCCAGCTCGTCGTCGCCGGTCAGGCGGTAGCCGACGAAGTCGAGCAGGTGCTGGTCGATGCCGCCGCTGTGCAGGTCGATGTAGGCGTCGGCGCCGTCGATCAGGTTCTCGAACAGCCAGGCCGCCATCCGGTCGGTGGGGCCGCCGTCCTTGTCGCCGGGGAAGACGCGGTTGATGTTGACGCCGTCCAGCGGGGAGATGTTGAGCCTGCCCCCGTAGACGGCCGGGGGGTTGGACACGGGGCAGATCACCAGCTGGCCGGCGATCTCGTCCGGTTCCAGCAGCCCGGCCAGGCGGGTGGTGGCGTCGAGGCTGATGAACTCGCCGCCGTGGACACCGCCGGTGATCACCACCCTGGGACCCGGGCGGGAGCCGTTGACGAGGATCAGCGGAACGTCCACCGTCGTGGTGCCGAGGTCGACGGACAGGCTCCCGCGGGTCTTCTGGCCGGGCTCAGCCCTCAGCGCGCCGATGGTCAGGGTCATGTGATTCCTCTTTCTGACTCAGGCCGCGGAGCGGCCGTTTGCGGTGATGAAGTCGATCGACTGGGAGGTGCGGCGCTCCGGGGCGAGGTCCGCGGCGATGCCGCCCATGGCGGGCGAGGGCTTGAAGGCCTGGCCGGAGCAGCCGGCCCGCGGGGCGCTTCTCGCTTTCGCGGGCCGCTCTCGTTCGCTGTCTCAGTGGACGGTGGTCCGTCTCAGGGCTGAACGGCCGAGCGCAGTTCGGGCAGGGACAGGACCTCGTCCAGCGCGTCGACGTAGAGATCCACGTGTTCGCGGCGGAAGGTCATGGGCGGTTTGATCTTCAGTACGTTGTCGTGCACGCCGTTGGGGAAGACGATGACGCCTCGCTCCTTCATGAGTTCGGTGACCAGGAAGGCCTGCTCCGTGGCCGGCATCTTGGTGGTGCGGTTGCGGACCAGTTCGACGCCGAGGTAGAGCCCTTTTGCCCGCACGTCGCCGATGAGCGGTTGGCGCTGCTGGAGTTCACGCAGCGACTGGGCGAAGTACCCGCCCACGCTCACGGCGTTCTGCCTCAGCCCGTCCTGCTCGACGATGTCGAGCACGGCCTCGCCGATCGCGCAGGAGACCGGGTTGCCGCCGAAGGTGTTGAAGTACTTCATGCCCGTGTCGAACGCGTCGGCGATCTCCCGGGTCGTGACCACCGCCGCGAGGGGGTGCCCGTTGCCGAGTGGCTTGCCCATCGTGACGATGTCCGGGACCACCCCCTGGAGCTCGAACCCCCACCAGGGCCCCAAGCGTCCGACGCCGACCTGGACCTCGTCGGAGATGCACAGGGCGCCCGCTCGCCTGGCAGCGGTGAACACGCCGTCGAGGTAGCCGTCGGGGAACACGATGTTCCCACCGGATCCCATCAGGGACTCGGCGATGAAGGCGGCCGGGGGTCGGCCGTCGGCCGTGATCCGCTCGATGACGGCCGCGGCGTCGCGCGCGTACTTGGCTCCGGCGTCCGCGTCGTCGTACCCGTAGGTGCTGCGGTAGCGGTCCGGGATGACGACCTCGTGGGTGGTCGCGGGCGCGCCGGCGCCGCCGGGGCCGTTGTAGCGGTTCGGGCTGATCCCGGTCACCACGCCGGTGTTGCCGTGGTACGCGCCGTCGATGTTGACGATGTGCCGGCGCCCTGTCACCTGGCGGGCGATCCGCAGCGCCAGGTCGTTGGCCTCGCTGCCCGTGCACACGAGGAAGACGACCTCGAGCGGGTCGGGCAGGGTGGCTACCAGCTTCTGTACGTAACTGGCGATCTGCGGGTAGACGAAACGGCTGTTGGTGTTGAGCTTGCGCAGCTGTCGTGTGGCGGCGGCCGTCACGCGTGGCTCGGCATGGCCGACGTGGGTGACGTTGTTCAGCGAGTCCAGATAGGCCAGGCCGTCCTCGTCGTGGAACCACACGTCCCGCCCGCGCACCAGGTTCATCGGGGTGCGGTAGTAGTTGCGCTGGGAGCGAGCGATGTGGCGACGGCGCACCGAGACGACGTCGTCGATGGTGGGGGCCGCGGCGGGGGACTCGGTGAACCCGAGGAGCCGGGCGGGGTCGGGTGACAGGTGGCTCCACACCTGCCGTGCGGAAGGCGGCACGACACGAGGCGGCGGCCACGTGGCCATCCGCGCGGTGCGGTGGACCTGCACCTGGACGCAGGATCCGAGCGGGTCCTTCTCCTCGCTCGCGGCGGCGCGTCCCAACAGCGCCCCGGCCGGGACCGTCGCCGCAACGGGCGGCGTGTCGTCGAGTCCCCACCAGCACGTCCAGAACTCCAGCCCCTCGACCGTATGTCGCAGCACCAACGGCATACCGGCGCCACCGCGGGCTTCGACGACGCCGGGCAGCGGGCTGGCAACCTCCTCGGCCTCTGCCAGGATCAGCGAGCCGCCGACCTGAACCGTCGCGGGCTCGTCGGCTCCCGGGCGGCGCCGGTCCCCCAGGAGCAGCGATGCGCTGAGGTGGGGCACGTAGCCCCGTCGCCGTCGTCTGTCGAGGACGTCGTCGATGCTCGCGCGCACCGCCCTCGCGTCGTGCCAGTCGACTTCGTCGTAGAGATCACTTGCCGGTCGCAGGTCGAGCAGCTGCGGGACCGGTGCCTGCGGGG
>NZ_JBVIDX010000018.1:156084-173226 GCF_055572155.1 Streptomyces sp. NPDC030814 | reverse complement strand
GCTGCTGGGTGTGACGCTCGGTGTGGTGGTGCTGGTCGGCGGGGCCGTCGCGCTGGTGATGCCGAAGATCGCGCGGGCCACCGAGCGGTCGCAGCAGGCGGTCGGGGAGATCTCCGTCGCGCTGGAACGGGCCTTCGGGGCGTTCCGTACGGTGAAGGCGTCCGGTGCCGAGGGGAGGGAGACCGCCAGGGTCGAGGCGGCGGCGCGGCGGGCCTGGCGGCACGGCGTGAGGAGCGCGAAGTGGGAGGCCGCGGCGGGCTCGGCCGACGAACTCGCTGTCCAGCTGGCCTTCCTCGCGGTGCTCGCCGTCGGCGGGGCGCGTGTGGCGTCCGGGGAGATCCCCGTGTCCACCCTGATCGCCTTCCTGCTGTACCTCTTCTACCTGATCGAGCCGGTGTCCCGGCTGGTCGACGCCGTGTCCTCCTATCAGGAGGGGGCGGCCGCCATCTCCCGGATCACGCAGGTGCAACGCCTGGCGACGGAGCCGACCGACCGGCGGACGGGCGCCCTGCCCCGGCAGGCGGCGGGGACGGGCCCGGCGTCGGTCCGCTTCGATGACGTGTCCTTCCGCTACCGGGACGGTCTGCCCTACGTCCACCAGCAGGTGAGCTTCGAGGTGCCGGGCCTGGGGACGACGGCCTTCGTGGGTCCCTCCGGGGCGGGCAAGTCGACGGTGTTCGCGCTCATCGAGCGGTTCCACGAGGTCACCGGCGGCCGGGTCCTCGTCGACGGCGAGGACGTACGGGACTGGCCGCTGCCCCGGCTGCGGGCAGCCATCGGCTATGTGGAGCAGGACGCCCCGGTGCTGGCCGGCTCGCTCCGCGAGAACCTCGTCTTCGCCGCGCCCGGTGCGAGCGACGACGACATCCGCGACGTCCTGGCCCGCACGAGACTCGACACCCTCGTCGAGCGCCTGCCCCACGGCCTGGACACCCCGGTCGGACACCGCGGTTCGAAACTCTCCGGCGGCGAGCGGCAGCGCGTCGCCATCGCCCGCGCCCTGCTGCGCAGGCCCCGCCTGCTGCTGTTGGACGAGGCGACCTCCCAGCTCGACGCCGTCAACGAACTCGCGCTGCGGGACGTCCTCACCGAGGTGGCCCGGGAGACCACCGTGCTGGTGGTCGCCCACCGCCTGTCCACCGTGACGAACGCCGACCGGATCGTCGTCATGGACGCCGGACGCGTCCGGGCCGTGGGCACCCACACGGAACTGCTGGCCAAGGACCCGCTGTACGCGCAACTGGCGGCCACGCAGCTGCTGACCGCCGCGCGATGACCCGTCCCACGCGGCGTGGTCCGGTCGTTTCCGTGGGGGCGACCGCCCTGATTCGGGGGTGTGTACCGGCTGTTGGTGACGCGTCGCAGGCAACCTCGGAGGGCGCCGGCCCCTCCTACCAGTCAAAGCGCCGGGATACTCGGAGAGGAGCGTCCGTTGGCTCGTCAGCTGTCGCGCCGGAAGTTCGTCGTCTACTCGCTCGCGGCGTCCACGCTGACCGTCGCCGCGCCGCTCGGCTGCGACGCGACGACGGCGGAAGGCGCCGAGTCCGCCCCCCGTCGGCCGTCCGACGTCCTGGTGACCGGTACCGACGAGGAGATGCTCGTCCTCCAGGTCACCAAGGCCAACAAGGTCGTCGTACGACTGCCGCGCGTCGAGGTCGGCCAGGGTGTCACGACCGCCGTGGCCATGATGATCGCCGAAGAGCTGGACGCCCGGCTCGCCGATGTCGACATCCCGCTCGCCGACGCCCGTACCAAGGGCAACCAGTTCACCGGCGGTTCGAACTCGGTGAGTTCGCTGTACGGTCCGGCCCGCGAGTTGGCCGCCCTGGCCCGTGCCAAGCTGGTGACCGCGGCGGCCAGGCGCTGGAAACTGCCCGCGCGGACCCTGAAGACCCGCGACACGAAGGTGATCGCGCCGGACGGTCGTTCGGCCACTTTCGGGGCACTGACCGCCAGCGCCGCCCGGATCACCCGGCCGGCCGTGTCGAGCAGACCCAAGCCCGCGTCCCGGCACCGGGTGATCGGGAAGGCGACGACCCGGATCGACGCCCGGGACATCGTCACCGGCAAGGCCATGTACGCCGGTGACCTGGCGGTCGCCGGGGCGAAGCCGACCGTGGTGGCCCGGCCGCCGACGCTCGGCGGGAAGGCCCTCTCGGTCGACTCCCGGGCCGCGCGGGCCATGCCGGGCGTCCACGCGGTCGTCAAGATCGCCGGAGGGGTCGCCGTGGTGGCGGACTCCTTCCACCACGCCTTCGAGGCGAGGGACGCCCTCAGGATCACCTGGGCCCCGGGCCCGCTCGTGTCGCTCTCCGACGCCGCGATCCGCGCCCGGCTGCGGGCCGCCGTCCCCCGGCTCGGCACCCCGCCGCGCGGCTCCACGCAGACGGAGGCCGAGTTCGAGTTCGCCTTCGTCAGCCACGCCCCCATGGAGGTGCTGACCGCGGTGGCGGACGTCCGTAAGACCCGAGCCGAGATCTGGTTCTCGTCCCAGACACCGATGTACGCGCGGGACAGCATCGCCTCGGCGGTCGGGCTGCCCGAGTCGAAGGTGAAGGTCCACGTCGTACGAGGCGGCGGCTCCTTCGGCCGGAGACTGAACCACGACGCCGCGATCGAGGCGGCCCTCATCTCGAAGGCGGCAGGCCGACCGGTCAAACTGATGTGGAGCCGCGCCGACGACATCCAGCACGGCAGGATGCGCCCGGCCAGCCACCACCGGATCCGGGCCAGCCACGCAAAGGGCCGAGTGGTCGCGTTCACCCACGCCATGGCCTCGGTGAGCGAGGCGTTCGAGACGCAGGGACCTGCCGCTCAGGGAGCCGCCCAGGGGCCCGCCCAGGGCCGGGTGACCCGGGCCGCCGCCCGCGCCGCCGGTCCGCTGCCCAGCGACAGCGGCCCGTACAACTTCGGCCGGGTCTCCGGGGATTCGGGCTCGGTCGAACTGGCGATACCGCTCGGCGCCTGGCGGTCGGTGGACTCCGGGACGATGCGGACCGCGGAGGAGATCGTCGTCGACGAGGTCGCGAGGAGCCTGGGCAAGGACCCGGTCGCCTTCCGGCGCACCACCCTCAGGAACAAGGCGGTGAAGGCCGTACTGGACAAGGTCGCGAAAGCCGGTGACTGGGGGCGGACCATGCCGGCCGGCCAGGCGCAGGGCGTCGCGGTCCACGAGGAGTACGGCTCGTGCGTGGCCTGCCTGGTCGAGATCGACGCCACCGACCCGAAGAACCCCCGGGTGACCAGGGCGGTCATGGCGGCCGACGTCGGAACGGCCGTCAACCCCCGCGGACTGGAGGCCCAGCTCATGGGCACCGTGATCGACGGCATCTCCACCGTCCTCCAGGCCGGCCTGCACATCGAGCGGGGCGCCGTCCGCGAGAGCAGCTTCGCCGACTTCGCGTACGCCCGCCAGCGGCACGCCCCGCTGCGCTTCGAGGCGCACATCATGCCCTCCCGTCGGGAACCGGGCGGAGCGGGCGAACTCGGCGTTCCCGCGGCGGCGGGCGCCGTGGCCAACGCCTACGCCCGGGCGACCGGCACCAGGCCCCGCCGCTTCCCCCTCAACTTCTGAGCCGACCTCCGAGAAGGTGCCGATGCCCTCCTACTCCTTCCTCCTCAACGGGAAGCCGGTGACTGTCGAAGCCCCGGCCGACATGCCGCTGCTGTGGGTCCTGCGCGACATGCTGAACGTCACGGGCCCCAAGTACGGCTGCGGCGTCGGCGTCTGCCGCGCCTGCACGAGCCATCTCGACGGCGGGGAGATCCAGCCCTGTGTCGTTCCGGTCGCGGACTGCGCGGACCGTGAGGTCACCACGATCGAAGGCCTGGCCGACGGCGACAGGCTGCACCCGGTGCAGCAGGCATGGCTCGACCGCGATGTCGCGCAGTGCGGCTTCTGCCAGCCGGGTCAGATCATGGCGGCTGTGGCCCTGCTGAAGAAGACGCGCCGTCCGAGCGACGCCGACATCGACCGCATCGAGAACGTCTGCCGCTGCGGCACGTACTCCCGGATCCGCGAAGCGATCAAGAAGGCCGCGGCGGACGACTGACGGCCACCTGGTTGCCGTCGGAGGCCGACGCCGGGCACGTGACGCCGGCCTGGCCCGAGCGTTCGCCCACGGCCGGTCCCTGCGATCCACTCCCCGTTCGGATCGCCCGCGATGCCGCTCGTGCGGAGCATCCAGCGGGATCGGCCGGGCCACGGCGGAGGCCTTCGCCCGGAAGGGGTGCGCCGTGGTGCCGGCCGCGCGCCGCGAGGAGGCGATGGAGGCGACCGCGGTGTCGGGTCCGCGCGTCCGCACGGTGTCCGACCCGGCGGGCGGACCGCCGGTGAACCCCCGCGAGAGCAGTCCACGGCGGTCGCCCCACCCGAGTCCAGCGCGGGCCGCCTGCTTGCCGGGGCGCCGAGAACACGGACGCGGTGCTGTATCTGGCGGCTGACGGCGACCGGCTCGCCGGCCTGGCCCAGGAAGCCGTCGAGGGCCAGGCCGTCACCGTCCACCCGGTCATGGCCACCCGAACGCCTGGACCCAGGTGCGTACGACGAGGCGCGGGAGCATCGCGCGCAGGCTTGCGGCCCCTTAGGCGAACACCGCGCCCCGGCGACGAGGCGTCGACCGTCGACGGCCCCGGCCACATCGCCCACCACACCGGCGGGCACGACATGGCCCTGGTTGACCACCGACAGGCACTGACCAGGTGCCGACCCCTCAACGATCACTACGACGACACCGACACGCCGGCCGATGGCCGAGTCCCCTTCCTCGTATGTCCGGCGACGGACACGCCGGGCGCCCGCGTAGAGCAGAGGACGGAATCCGCACAGGGAGGGGCCGCGAGGTGGCGGTGCGCAGGGTGTTCAGGACGGTCGGTACGGCGAGAGGGGCACTGCGAGGGACCAGATGCACGGCGATCGTGGCGGCGGCGATGGCCGCGCTGACCGCCTCCCAGGCGCCGGGGGTCCCGGCCCGGGCCGCGGAGCCGGCGCCGACCGCGGCGCGCGCCGAGCACGGACCGAGTGTGTCCGGTGACGCCCCGTACCACACCCGGCTGCCACCACTGCGGGTCCGGACGTCCGACGGGGGCGCGGTGGCGGGGCCCGTCGGCGGCGCACTGCCGGCGACCGTGGTCGCCGCCTACCGGCGCGCCGAGTCGGAGCTCGCGGGCACCGCGCCGGGATGCCGGCTGGAGTGGCAGTTGCTGGCCGCCATCGGCCAGGTGGAGTCGGGGCAGGCACGCGGCGGCCGGGTGACCCCGGCCGGCACGGCCGTGCCACCGATCCTCGGCCCCCGGCTGAACGGCGGCGGCTTCGCGGTCATCCGGGACACCGACGGCGGCCGGTACGACGGGGACACGGCGTACGACCGGGCCGTCGGCCCGATGCAGTTCATCCCGTCGACCTGGACCCGCTGGGGCGCGGACGGCAACGGCGACGGACGGGCCGACCCGAACAACGTCTTCGACGCGGCGCTCGCCGCCGGGCGCTATCTGTGCGCGAACGGGAGGGATCTGTCCGACCGGGCCGACCTGGACCGGGCGATCCTCGGCTACAACCACTCGCAGGCCTATCTGCGCACGGTCCGGGCCTGGTACCTCTACTTCCTGGAAGGGCACCGGGTGGTGCCGGACCGGAGCGCCGCGTCGTCCGCGCGACCACAGCCGTCGCGACCGGGCAGCACCCACGAACCCTCCCCGCGGGCGTCCGAGCGCCCGGCCGCGGGTCCGTCCCCCGAGCCGTCCCGGCCCGCCTCGCCCCCACCCTCCTCTCCCGCTCCATCCCGTCCGGCGGACGGACCGGAGGAGGTGGAGGAGCCACCGCTCCCCGTACCCGATTCGGGCGTGGACCTGCCCGGTGACGATGTGCTGCCCGATGCCGACCCACTGACCAGCAACGGTGGAGAAACGATGCGCCCGTCCCCCTCCACAACCGGGGATACCGGGCGGTAATGTCGCCACCCGCCGGACGGCACGGGACGGCGGAGTGAGCACGAAGGGGTCCTCATGGCGACGGACATGCCTGCTGAGCCAGAGGCGGCCACAGCTGCTGGGGCGGAGTCGGACCACGATCGCTGGCAGCGCATGTGGAGCCACCGCGAGCAGTTGCTCAAGGTGGCCCGGCGCAGGTCGATGAGCCCGGAGGACGCGGAGGACGCCGTGCACGAGGCGATGCTGCGCGCCGCCGAGCGCCCGGACCTCGACGACGAGCGCCTCGGCGCCTGGCTGACCACCGTGACCATGCGGCTGTGCGTCGACCGGTACCGGCAGGTCAACCGCGAGGCCGAGGTGCGTACCAGTCCCACGCTGATCGCGCCGGGCCCGGTGCCCGTCGAGGAGGCGGTGTGCGACCGGGCCGAGGCGAAGTGGCTGGCGGTGCGCAGCGGTGAACTGCCCGCCCGCCAGGCGGAGGCGCTGCGGCTCAAGTCCGAGGACCTCGACGTCGGCCAGGTCGCCATGGAGATGGGGCTGAGCTACCGGACCGTCGAGTCGCTGCTCGCCCGGGCCCGGCGGACGCTGCGCGCCTCGCTGGCCGGGACGCTCGGGGTGGTGCTGTTCCTGCTCGGGCGCGGACGGCCGCGCGGAGGCGGGCGGGCACATGCCGTGGCCGTCGCCTCGACGGCGGCGACGCTGGCGGTGGCGGGGTTCGTGCTGCCGTACGCGCTGGACGGGAGCGGAAGCGGTCCGGCTCCGCGGCCTGCCGTGTCCGGGCCTTCGGAGGCGCTCACGCCCGACGGGAACGAGCGGGTGCGGGCAACCGAGCCACGCGCCTCGTCGCCCGCGCCAGCGGCCGGCGGTGACGGGCCGGCGAGAACCGCCGCCGACGACGGACCGATGCTGCCGCTGTCCGTGCCGCCCCTGCCGGAGGTGCCGGTGTCCCCGCTCCCGCTGCTGCCGACACCCGGGATTCCCGAGGTCCCCGAGGTCCCCGAGGTCCCCGAGGTCCCCGAGGTCGCGGGCCTGCCCGAGCTGCCGGACGCACCGGACGTGCCGGCGATCCCCGAGGCCCCGGATGTGCCGGATGTGCCGGATGTGCCGGATGCGCCGGTCGAGTCCGCTGTCCCCCTGGCGACGTCGGGGCCGTCGACAGCGTCCGTTCCGGACCCGTCCGTCGTACAGTCCACCCCGCTCTCCGGCCCCGCGGCGACCGCCTTGCCGTAAACGCGCCGGTCAGGCGGTTCGTGAGGCGGCGCGCCGAGCCGTCCGCACGCCCGTCCGGAAACACGTCCGAAAAAAATCGGCCTCGTCGCGACGGACGTCCCGCCCCTCCCCGTAGAGCAGATGTCGGAGCTGCTCCACGGCCGAAGGGTGGACCGGATGGGTGTCGAGATCTGTGTGGAAGGGCTGACCAAGTCCTTCGGTCACCAGGTCATCTGGCAGGACGTCTCGCTGACGCTGCCCGCCGGGGAGGTATCGGTCATGCTCGGCCCCTCGGGCACGGGCAAGTCGGTGTTCCTCAAGACGCTCGTCGGGCTGCTGAAGCCGGAAAGCGGCTCGGTCAAGGTCGCCGGGCGGGACATCACCAAGCTCCGTGAGTCCGACCTGTACGAGGTGCGGAAGCTGTTCGGGGTGTTGTTCCAGGACGGCGCGCTCTTCGGCTCGATGAACCTGTACGACAACATCGCCTTCCCGCTGCGCGAGCACACCCGCAAGTCCGAGAGCCAGATCCGGCGCGTCGTGCTGGAGAAGATGGACATGGTCGGGCTGATCGGCGCCGAGGGGAAGCTGCCCGGCGAGATCTCCGGCGGTATGCGCAAGCGGGCCGGGCTGGCACGGGCCCTGGTGCTGGACCCCGAGATCGTCCTCTTCGACGAGCCCGACTCGGGTCTCGACCCCGTACGCGTCGCCTACCTCAACCAGCTGATCGTCGACCTCAACGCGCAGATCGACGCCACCTTCCTGATCGTCACGCACGACATCGCCTCGGCCCGCCAGGTGCCGGACAACATCGGCCTGCTGTTCCGGCGTGAGCTGGTGATGTTCGGCCCGCGCGAGAAGCTGCTGACCAGTGACGAGCCCGTCGTACGCCAATTCCTGAACGGCCGGATGCAAGGACCGATCGGTATGGCCGAGGAGAAGGACGCCGCCCAGGTCGAGCAGGAGCTCGCACAGCTCGGCGACGGCGAGCACACCACGACGCCCGGCAGTCAGGAGCCGCCTCCCCGCCTGCTGCCGGGTCCGGGCGTCACCAGGCCGCCCCGCTGGCAGGCCATCGCGGAGCGGGAGGCCGAGCTGCACCGGAGGGAGGTGGCCGGGGCGTGAGCCTGTCGCCGGCCGGAGCGCTGCGGCACTCGGGCAACCTGTTCGCGATGGCGCTGGACGTCGTGCGGACCATACCCCGACGGCCTTTCCAGGCACGGGAGTTCATCCAGCAGGCATGGTTCGTCGCGAGCGTCACCATCCTCCCCACGGCCCTCGTGTCGATCCCGTTCGGGGCCGTCATCGCCCTCCAGATAGGCAGCCTGACCCGGCAGCTCGGCGCCCAGTCCTTCGCGGGTGCCGCCTCCGTCCTCGCCGTCCTGCGGGAGGCCTCGCCGATCGTCACCGCGCTGCTGATCGCGGGCGCGGGCGGCACGGCGATCTGCGCGGACCTCGGGGCGCGCAGGATCCGGGACGAGATCGACGCCATGCAGGTGCTCGGCATCGACCCGATCCACCGGCTGGTCGTCCCCCGCGTCCTGGCCTCCATGGTGGTGGCCGTGCTGCTCAACGGCCTGGTGTCGGTCGTGGGCGTGGCCGGCGGCTACTTCTTCAACGTGGTCCTCCAGAACGGCACGCCCGGCGCGTACCTCGCGTCCTTCACCACCCTCGCCCAGCTCTCCGACCTGTGGGCGGCGGAGGTGAAGGCGCTGGTGTTCGGGGCGATCTCCGGGATCGTCGCCTCCTACAAGGGGCTCACCGCGAAGGGCGGTCCCAAGGGCGTCGGCGACGCGGTCAACCAGTCAGTGGTGATCACCTTCATGTTGCTGTTCGTGACCAACTTCGTGATGACGGCCGTGTACTTCCAAGTCGTCCCGCAGAGGGGCTGAGGGAACCGACGATGCGACCGCTACGACTCCTCGACCGCCCGCTCCACGCGCTGGAGGAACTGGGCACCCAACTCTCCTTCTACGGCCGCTCGCTCGCGTGGACCGGCCGCACCCTGCGCCGCTACAAGAAGGAGATCCTGCGGCTGCTCGCCGAGGTGAGCTTCGGACGCGGAGCGCTGGCCGTCGTCGGCGGCACCGTCGGCGTCATCGCCTTCCTGTCGTTCTTCACCGGCACCGAGGTGGGCCTCCAGGGCTACGCCGCCCTCAACCAGCTCGGCACCTCCAACTTCGTGGCCTTCCTGTCGGCCTACTTCAACACCCGGGAGATCGCCCCACTGGTGGCCGGGCTCGCCCTGTCCGCCACGGTCGGCGCCGGGTTCACCGCACAGCTGGGAGCGATGCGGATCAGTGAGGAGACCGACGCCCTGGAGGTGATGGGCGTGCCCTCTCTGCCGTTCCTGGTGACCACCAGGATGGTCGCCGGTTTCGTCGCCGTGATCCCGCTGTACGTGGTCGGCCTGCTGTCCTCCTACCTCGCCGCCCGCACCATCACCACCGTCTACTACGGGCAGTCGACCGGCACGTACGACCACTACTTCCACCAGTACCTGCCGCCTGTCGACGTGCTGTGGTCCTTCGGCAAGGTGATCGTCTTCGCCGTACTGATCATTCTGGTGCACTGCTACTACGGCTACTACGCGAGTGGCGGACCCGCCGGGGTCGGCGTCGCGGTGGGCCGCGCGGTGCGGACCTCGATCGTCGCCGTGAACGTCCTGGACTTCTTCCTGAGCCTCGCGATCTGGGGCGCCAACACGACCGTACGGATCGCGGGGTGAGGCCGATGAGAGGGACGAGAGTACTGAGGCTTCGGATGTACGGCATCGCCTTCCTGGCCGTGCTCGCGCTGCTGCTGTCGCTCGCCGTGGCCGTCTACCAGCAGGCGTTCACCCCGGTGGTGCGCATCACCCTGGAGGCAGGCAGCCTCGGCAACCAGCTGGATCCGCGGGCCGACGTCAAGCTGCGCGGGCTGCTGGTCGGCGAGGTGCGCTCGGTGCGGGCCGACGGTGAGAACGCGACCCTCGACATCGCGCTGAACCCGGAGCACGTCGGGTACATCCCGTCGGACGTGCACGCCCGGCTGCTGCCCAAGACGCTGTTCGGCGAGAAGTACGTCGACCTCGTGCCGCCGCGCGGTTCCTCGGCCCGGCCCATCCGCGACGGGGACGTCATCACCCAGGACCGTACGACGGTCGGCATGGAGGTGCAGCGGTTGCTGAACGACCTGCTGCCGCTGCTGCGCACGGTCGAGCCCGGGGAACTCAACGCCACACTGTCGGCGTTCGCCACCGCGCTGGAGGGCCGCGGCGACCGGATCGGCGACAACCTCACCCGGGTCGAGAGCTATCTGCGCCGCCTCAACCCGCATCTGCCGTCCCTCAAGGAGGACATCTCGCGGTTCGCCGACGTCGCCGAGGTGTACGGGGACGCGGCGCCCGATCTGATGCGGATCCTGCGGAACACGGTCACCACCAGCCGCACGATCGTCGAGAAGAAGGACCGGCTGGCCGCCGCGCTCCGCACCACCGCGACCGTCGCGGGCACCGGCGAGGACTTCTTCGACGCGAACGGCGACCGGCTGATCACGCTCGGCCGGGTCTCCAGGCCCACCCTTGAGCTGTTCGCCCGTTACTCACCCCAGTACCCCTGCCTCCTCGAAGGGCTGGTCCGGCAGGAGCAGGCGTCCGAGGAGGCGTTCCGGGGCGGCCGGATGCGGATCACCCTCGAAGTCGTCCGCCCCCAGGCCGGCTACCGGCCCGGCGAGGAGCCCAGGTACGCGGAGCGGTCCGGGCCGGACTGCCGGGGCCTGCCCCGTCCGCAGGTGCCCGCGCCGCACACCGAGCTCAACGACGGTACGCAGCCCGGCCGTTCGGGCAGCGCCCGGCCCGGAGGCGTCGACGTGTCGGCCACCGAGGCCGAGCAGCGGGCCGTGGGCTCGCTCGTGGCCCCCGTCATGGGCGTGCCGGCGGACGAGGTGCCGCCCGTCGCGACCCTGCTGTTCGGCCCGCTGGCCCGGGGAACGGAGGTGAGCGTCGCATGAGGACCCAAGGAGCCCGTCAGGCCGCCGCCCCACTGGTCAAGTTCGGCCTCTTCGCGCTGGTCACGATCCTGGCGACGGGCCTGCTCGCCGCCACCATCGTCAACATCTCCTTCGCACCGAAGGACACCTACCGGGCGGTGTTCAGCGATGTGACCGGCCTGGAGGAGGGCGACGACATCCGTGTGGCCGGGGTGCGGGTCGGTGAGGTGGAGGGCATCCGGATCAAGGACCGGACGCTGGCCGAGGTCACCTTCACGGTCACCGCGGACCGCCCTCTGCTCACCAGCACGGGCGCGGTCGTCCGCTACCGGAACCTGGTCGGGCAGCGGTACATCGCGCTCACCGAGGGCGTCGGCGCCGGCACCCGGCTGCGGCCGGGCGGCACCATCCCGTTGTCCAGGACGCAGCCCGCGCTGGACCTCAACGCGCTGCTGAACGGCTTCAAGCCGCTGTTCGCCGCGCTCAGCCCGAACGACGTCAACCAGCTCGCCACCGAGATCATCAAGACCCTGCAGGGCGAAGGCGGCACGGTGAACAGCCTGCTCGCGCACACGGCGTCACTCACCACGACGCTCGCCGACCGCGACCAGCTGATCGGCTCCGTGATCGACAACCTCAACTCCGTTCTGAAGACGCTCGACCAGCGCGGTGGCCGTTTCTCCGGACTGCTGAAGCAGCTGCGGCGAGTGATCTCCGGGCTGTCCGCCGACCGCAAGCCCGTCGGGGAGTCCCTGGTGAGCATCGGCGACCTCACGGAGGCCACGTCGGGGCTCCTCGACGACGCCCGCCCGCCGCTGAAGGAGGACATCGCCGAGCTGGGCGAACTGACCGGAACCCTGAACAGGAACGAGAAGACCGTGGAGGGCGTGCTGAAGCGGCTGCCGAACAAGCTCACCGAGCTGACGGGGACGGCGTCCTACGGCTCGTGGTTCAACTTCTACCTGTGCGACTTCGACGGGCGGATCGTGCTGCCGAGGACGAAGCAGGTGCTCACCCCCGAGTTCCACGTGGCGCGGGCGAGGTGCGGCGCATGAGCATTCGTATCCCGCCGCGCAGGACGCGGCGCCGCCGCCCCGAGCCCCTGATGAAGGTGCGCGTGGAGCCGCCGAGGCTGCCCGCTCTGCCCAAGCTGCGGCTCCCGCGCCGCGCAAGGCGCCGCCCCGAGCCTTTGATGAAGGTGCGCGTCCTGCCGCCGAAGCTGCCGAGGATCAGGCTGCCCGAGGCGGGCCGCCCACGCCTGAAGCCGTTCCGGGACCGCAACCCCGTGGTGGTCGGCGCGGTCGGTCTCACCACCCTCGCGCTGCTGACGGTGGCCGCGTTCAACGCCGACAGCCTGCCGGTGATCGGCGGCGGCGAGACGTACGGCGCGGCCTTCTCGGAGGCCGGTGGACTCAAGCCCGGCGACGAGGTGCGGATCGCCGGGGTCAAGGTCGGCAAGGTCGAGGACGTCGATCTGGACGGCGACCACGTCAAGGTGACCTTCAAGGTCAAGGACGACCCGGACCTCGGCACCCGGACCGGTGCGTCGATCCGGGTCAAGACGATCCTCGGCGCGAAGTACCTGGCGCTGCACCCGAAGGGGCCCGGCCGACTGCGTCCGGGCAGCGAGATCCCGCTGCGGCGGACGGTGTCCGCGTACGACGTCGTGCAGGCGTTCAGCGACCTGACCACCACGACGGAGGAGGTCGACACGGAGCGGCTCGCCGACGCACTGGACACGATCTCCGCCACCTTCGAGGACTCGCCCGCGGAGGTGCGGGCGTCCATCAAGGGACTGTCACGGATCTCCCGGACGGTGGCCTCCCGCGACGAGGCACTGCGCGGGCTCCTCGAACACGCGGACGGGGTCACCGGGGTGCTGGCCGCGCACTCGAAGGACTTCTCCGCGCTGGTGGAGGACGGCGACAAGCTGTTCAAGGAGATCAGCAAGCGGCGTGCCGCGATCCACAAACTGCTCAAGAACTCCGCGCTGCTGGGCATCGAGCTCTCCGGTCTGGTCCACGACAACCGCGAGGAGATCGGGCCCGCGCTCAAGAACCTCAACACCTTCGTCAGGATGCTCGAACGCAACCAGGCGAGCCTCGACCGGAGCGTCAAATTGCTCGCGCCCTATGTCCGGGTCTTCACCAACACCCTCGGCAACGGCCACTGGTTCGACTCCTACGTCCAGAACCTGGTCGCCGCCCCGGTGGTGCCCCGCACGGGAGGCTCACGATGATCAGGCGCACCCCCGTCCCGCGCACCCTGGTACTGCTCACGGTGCTCGCGGTCGCCGCCGCACTCGCCGTCGTGCTGTGGCCGCGCCCCGGAACCGTCCGGGTCACGGCGTACTTCCCGCGCACCGTCGGTATCCACCCCGGTTCGGACGTCCGTGTTCTCGGCGTCCGTATCGGCGAGGTCAAGCGGATCACGCCGGAGGGCAGCCGCGTGCGCGTCGAGCTGGAGTACGAGGAAGGCCGCAAGCTGCCCGCCGACGCGCAGGCCGCCATCATCAACTCCTCGGTGGTCAGCGACCGTTACGTACAGCTGCTGCCGGTCCACCGCAAGGGCCCGGTGCTGCGCGACGGGGACGTCATTCCCGAGTCGCGCACGGCCGTCCCCGTCGAACTCGACCGGATCTTCGACAGCCTGCACACCACGTCCGAGGCGCTCGGCCCGAAGGGCGCGAACAAGGACGGCTCCCTGTCGCGGCTGCTGGGCGTGAGCGCGGACAACCTCCAAGGCCAGGGCGAGAACCTCAACCAGACCGTTGAGGACCTCACGCAGGCCGTCACCACGCTGTCCGACGGGCGGGGCGACCTGTTCGGCACCATACGGAACCTCCAGGTGTTCACGGCCGCGCTGGCGGCCGACGACCGACGCGTACGGTCCTTCAACGGCAGCCTCGAAAAGGTGGCGGAGCAGCTCGCCGGGGAGCGCAAGGACCTCGCGGCGGCCCTCAAGCACCTGGGTGCGGCACTGGGCGACGTGTCGGAGTTCGTGAAGAAGAACAAGAAGTCACTGACCTCGAACGTGCGGGGCCTCAGCAAGGTCACCAAGGTCCTCGTCACTCAACGCGCCGCACTGGAGGAGCTGTTGGAGGTCGCGCCCACCGGTCTGTCGAACCTGCAGAACGCCTACAACGCCTCCGCCGGCACGCTCGACACCCGCAACAACCCCGAGGAGCCGCAGGACCCGGCGTCCCTGTTGTGCTCCCTGCTGAGGACGACCGGGGACGAGGGCGGCGACAACCCCGACTGCGCGGAGTTGAAGAAGCTCTTCGACTCCCTGCCCGAGGTGCCGACGGCCCCCGCCACGACGGGCACGGTCGACCGAACGCTCGGCGGAATCCTGGAGGCGCGGGCATGAGTGTCTCCCGTAGGACGGGTGCGGCCGTGTGGACGGCCGCCGGCTCGCTGCTGCTGTCGGGCTGCGGGTCCGACGGCTGGTACGACGTCCGGCTCCCCGGAGGAGCGGCGGCGGACGGCCGCGCCTACCACGTCACCGTCGAGTTCAGGGACGTACTGGACCTGGTGCCGCAGTCCGCGGTCAAGGTCAACGACGTCACCGTGGGCGCGGTCGAGAAGGTGGAACTGCACGGCTGGCACGCCCGGGTGCGGCTGCGCGTCGCCGACTCGGTGAAGCTTCCCGCCAACGCGGTCGCCGATCTGCGGCAGACCAGCATGCTCGGCGAGAAGTACGTGGCCCTGTCCGCGCCGGTCGGCACCGCGCCCGTCGGCCGGCTGCGCGACGGCGACCGCGTCCCGCTGTCCCGCAGCGGCCGCAACCCGGAGATCGAAGAGGTGCTGTCCGCCCTGTCGGCGCTCCTCAACGGCGGCGGCGTCGCCCAGCTCAAGACGATCACCGTGGAACTCAACAAGGCCCTCGAAGGGCGCGAGAACCGGGTCAGATCCCTGCTGGCGGAACTCGACACGTTCGTCGGCGGCCTCGACGGGCAGCGCGCGGACATCGTCCGGGCCCTCAAGGGCATCGACCGGCTGGCCAAGCGGCTGAGGAAGGAGAAGAAGACCATCGCCACCGCCGTCGACACGCTGCCGCCCGCGCTGAAGGTCCTCGCCGACCAGCGCCGCGACCTGACGCGGATGCTCACCGCCCTGTCGAAACTGGGCAAGGCCGGCACCCGGGTCGTGAACGCCTCTCGGGACGACACCGTCGCCAACCTCAAGCAGCTGAGACCGATCCTCCAGCAACTCAACAAGGCGGGTGCCGACCTGCCCAACTCCCTCGAACTGCTGACCACCTACCCGTTCCCGCGCAACGTGGTCGACGCCGTCAAGGGTGACTACGTCAACCTCGCGGTCACCGCCGACCTCGACCTCGCGGGCATCTACGGCAACGTCAAGGACGAGCCCGGTGGGTCCGGCGGCTCCCGTGGCGGGGACGACGGCTCCGGCTCCCCGGATCTGCCCGACCTGCCGGATCTGCCGGACCTGCCCGGTGTCCCGACGCCGACCTCGCCGCCCAAGGTCCCGGAGGTCCCGGTCGAGCCCTCGGCGCCCGCGGACGGCGACGACCTGCTGTGCCCGCCGGTGTGCACCGCGGGCTACGGCCCACGAAGGGACTCCGGCCGCCTCCCTGCGGGGATCGACCTCGCGCTCGCCGAGCTCATGCTGAAGGGAATACAGCCGTGATCACCCGTACGGTCAAGGCCCAGCTGCTCGCCTTCGCCACCCTCACCGCCGTCGGGGTGTCGTATGTCGGCGCCGAGTACACGGGCCTGGTGGACGCCGTCCTCGGCCGCGGCTACACCGTGCGGGCCGACTTCGCCGCGTCCGGGGGCATCTTCACCGGCGCCGAGGTCACCTACCGGGGAGTGCCGGTGGGCCGGGTGGGCGAGCTGCGGCTGTCCGGCTCGGGGGTGTCGGCGGCCCTGGAGATCGAGGACGACGCGCCCCGTATCCCGGCCGACACCCTGGCGGTGGTCGCCAACCGTTCCGCGGTGGGCGAGCAGTACGTCGATCTGCAACCCCGGCGGGCGGGCGGCCCGTACCTGCTCGACGGCAGCCCGATACCGCGCGAGCGGACCCGGGTGCCGCTGCCCACCACCGACCTCGTCCTCAGCCTCGACCGGCTGGTCAACTCGGTCGGCAAGGACGATCTGCGCACCACCGTCGACGAGTTGGGCAAGGCCTTCGCCGGCACCGGGCCACGGCTGAGCAGACTCGTGGACTCGGGGAACGAACTCGTCGAGGCGGCGTCGGACACGCTGCCGGAGACGGTCTCGCTGATCGAGGACTCGCGGACGGTGCTCAAGACGCAGTCCGACCAGGGTTCGGCCATCAAGTCGTTCTCCCGCGATCTGGCGGCGCTCACCGCGGAGCTGAAGTCGAGCGACGGGGACCTGCGCCGGCTGATCGGCAACGCGGTGCCCGCCGCGCAGGAGGTCGACTCCCTGCTGAAGTCGACCCGGCCGGATCTGCCGGTCCTGCTCGCCAACCTCATCAGCGGCGGCCAGGTCACCGTGGCGCGGCTGCCGGGAGTCGAACAGGCCCTGGTCACCTTCCCGGTGGTCGTCGCCGGCAGCTACACGGTCGTCCCCGGCGACGGTACCACCCACTTCGGCCTCGTTCTGGGCGCCGACGACCCACCGCCGTGCACCCAGGGGTACGGCGGGACGCGGCGGCGCGATCCGGCCGACACCGGCACGCGCCCGGCGAACACCGACGCGCGCTGCACGGCGCCGCGCGGCAGCGACACTTCGGTGCGCGGCGCGCAGAACGCCCCCGGCGCGTCCGCGGGTTCGTACGGCGCCGAACGGGCCGCGTACGTCACCCCGTACGACCCGGACACCGGCACCACCACCGGCCCGGACGGCAGGCCCGTCGAGATCGGCTCGACGGGCGGCGAACAGACGGTCTTCGGAAAGGAGTCGTGGCAATGGCTGCTCGTCGGACCGATGGCGTGAACAACGAAACCGATGGCGTGAACAAGGACCCCGACGGCGTGAACAAGGACCCCGACGGCGTGAACACGGGGACCGACGGCGAGAAGGCCGGGTCGGACGGCGTGAAGGCCGGG
>NZ_JBVIDX010000018.1:7270-155987 GCF_055572155.1 Streptomyces sp. NPDC030814 | reverse complement strand
GGGTCGGACGGCGAGAAGGCCGGGTCGGACGGCGTGAAGGCCGGGGCCGACGGCGTGAAGGCCGGGTCGGACGGCGAGAAGGCCGGGTCGGACGGCGTGAAGGCCGGGGCCGACGGCGTGAAGGCCGGGTCGGACGGCGAGAAGGCCGGGTCGGACGGCGAGAAGGCCGGGTCGGACGGCGAGAAGGCCGGGTCGGACGGCGAGAAGGCCGGGTCGGACGGCGAGAAGGCCGGGGCCGACGGCGTGCGCGCCCTCGGAGGGCAGCGGGGACACCGCAGGGCGCTGTCCGCAGGACTGGTCGTCGCGACCGCCCTGACGACCGCGCTGTCGGCCTGGTCGGCCCTGGGGTTGTCCGAGCAGCGCGCGGCGGAGCAGCGGCGGCAGGACGTCCTGGCGGCGGCCCGCCAGTCGGCGCTGAACTTCACCTCGCTGGACTACCGCCACTACGGCCGGGACAGCGCGAACGTGCTCAGGAGCGCCACCGGCGACTTCAGGAAGCAGTTCGCCGCGCAGACCGAGCAGCTGACCGAACTCGTGGCCGAGAACAAGTCCGTGTCCGAGGGACAGGTGCTCGAAGCCGGCATCGTGCGGTCCGACGCACGGTCCGCCCGGGTCCTGGTCGTCGCCGACAGCAAGGTGACCAACACCGCCGTGCCCGACGGAGAGGCGCGCACGTACCGGCTCCAACTCGACCTCGTGCTCAAGGACGGCAACTGGCTGACGTCCGACGTCGAGTTCGTGGGCTGACGACAGGCCTGCCGCAGGAACAACCGGCACGAGAGTTCAGGAGAAAGTCCTTGGCGAACACGACCTCACGAGGCCGCGGTGCAGGCTCCCCCGCCCGCCGCACCATGACCGCGGCCGCCCGTGCGGCGGCCAAGCGCACCCGGCGCGCAGAGCACCTCGGGGACGAGGCCCCACCACGGGTCGAGGAGCGGCACGCCGCACGCACGGTGGTGATCGACGCTCCGGGCGGGTGGGACGACCCGCCGGAGCCGGCACCGGAGCCGGCACCGGAGTCCGAGGAGACACCGGCACCGGAGCAGGCGCCTGAGTCCCAGGAGACGCCGGAGGGGAGCGTGTCCGCACCACGGCCCAGGCGACGGCTGCTCGCCCTGGCGCTCTGCGTCGTGCTCGTGGCGGGTCTGGCCGCCGCATCCGTGCTCGGGTGGCAGTACCGGGAGGGGCTGCGCGCGGAACAGGCGCGGGGAGAGGCGCTCGCGGCCGCGCGGAAGGCGGCGCCCGTCGTCTTGTCGTACGACCACCGGCACCTCGACCGGGACTTCGCCCGCGCCCGCACCCACCTGACAGGCGCCTTCCGCGACGAGTACCGCAGGACCACGAAGACGGTCGTCGGACCGACCGCCAGGAAGTATCACGGCGTGGTGAAGGCGACGGTGGCGGCACCCGCGGGCGGCGGCTCCTCCGCGGCGTCCGTCGTGTCGGCCGGACCGGACAAGGCCGTGGTCCTGCTGTTCGTCAATCAGGTCACCACGAGCACCCAGGTCACGGGGTCCCGCGTGGATCTGAACCGGGTGCGCATGACGCTGGTCCGCACGCCCGAGGGCTGGAAAGTGAGCGCCGTTGACGCACTCTGAGGGCTGTCCCCTCGTCAGCGGTGGATGTGCACGGCGTCGGACGCGGTGCATCGCGAGGCGGAGGGGCGTCCGCATACGGGGCGGGGGCGGGAAACCCGCCGCGCCCGCCGCCCCGGACCGCCGCGCCCGCTCCCAAGGGCGACGGGCTCGGTGATTCGGTCGTGCCGCAGCAGCCACCAGATCCTGTCGTTCGCACAGACGTGGTAGACCACCAGCACGATCAGGTAGGACTTGGCCACCTGCAGGGCGCGGATGTGCCGCAACGCCGCCCAGGCCCCGCCGAGCACGTGTTCCAAGCAGCCGCAGTGGACCGGGGGTGTCGAAGGTGGCTCCTGGTCACCGCCCTGGCCACGGTCCACGGCGGCACCGTGGCGCGCCCGTCGGCTGACACCTCGTGCCCCGACGCGTTCGCCCGGGCCATCGACACCATCATCAAGACGCCCTGACCACCGTCCCCTCGACGCCAGCAGGACCGCGTCGACGCCCCGCGTACGGCCGGTCAGCCGGCGGCCGTGGGGGTCAGCCCCAGGTCCCCCGCCGCCTTCCGCAGGGCGTCCGTCACCGCCGAGACCAGGGGGTCCGGGCCAGAACGCGAGGCTCGGTGGACCGCGGCGACGCGGCGGTGGCCCGCGACGGGAGCCGGCGGAAGGGCGATGGTCTCCGTGGTGGCACCGGCGAGAGCCAGCGTCGGGACGACGGCGGCGCCGAGTCCCGCCCGCACCAGCGAGAGGACGGTCGGGAACTCCCGGCACACGTGAGCGCGCCGCGCGGTGAAGCCGTACGGGGCGCAGATGCGTTCCAGGGCACGCCCGCACGCGGTGTCGGGCGGAGCCGCGACCCAGGGGCGCTCGGCGAGATCGCGCACCGAGCGGGGCGGCGGCGACCAGTCGGCCGGGGTGATCACCCGGTACTCGTCGTCCGCGACGGGCGTGGACGCCAGGTCGCGCCACAGTTCGTCGGGATCGGGATCCGCGCCGTCGTACTCGACGACCAGCAGATCCAGACCGCCGGTGCGCAGTTCCCGCAAGGCCTCGGGGCCCTCCGTCTCGATGACGCGGGGCTCCAGACCGGGGTGGGTGCGGGCGAGGGCGGCGAGGGCCGGGACCAGGAGGTGGCACACCGCCGAGGAGAACGCGGCGATCGCCAGCGGGCCGGTCGCCCGGCCGGTCAGCTCGGCGAGTTCGCGGCGCGCCTCGGCGAGCTCCTGCTCGATGCGTTCGGCGCGCGCGGCCAGCAGACGTCCCGCCGGGGTGAGTCCCGCGCGGCGGCGCGAGCGGTCCACCAGCGGACGGCCCACCTCCCGCTCCAACTGGGCCAGATGCTGCGAGACGGCCGACGGGGTCAGATGCAGCACCTTCGCGGCGTCCACCACACCGCCGCGCAGCGCCACGGCGCGCAGGACCCGCAGCCGGCGGGGGTCGAGTTCCATAAGCGGCACTGTAGCTCCGCTTCAGTAATCCTTGCTTGTGGTGAAGTGTCACTGCATGGAGGATCGGGTCATGAGCGAGAACGACGCACAGTGGCGCGTCCGGTTCGACGCCGAGGTGACCTTCGGCAACGGCGGCGGACTGCAGACGCAGGGCTTCATGCTGGACGTGCCGGGGCCGGAGATCGGTGACGCGGAGCTGGCCGAGCTGCTCGTCCGGCACCTCGGGCTGCTCATGGTCGACAAGGTGCACATCAGCGGCCGGGAGACGGTGCGGGAGCCGCACAAGGGGTCGCGCGGAACGAGCGGCGCGGGCCGGCCGGCCGCGTCCGGCGCGACTGGCGCACGCGAGGGGGACGGCCGCCGGATCGTCGACCTCAGCCACACCATCCGGCACGGGATGACCACCTACCCCGGTCTGCCCGGACCCGAGATCGGCGAGCACCTCACCCGGGACGCGTCCCGCGAGCACTACGCGCCCGGCACCGAGTTCGCCATCGGCCGCATCACGATGGTCTCCAACACCGGCACCTACCTGGACAGCCCCTTCCACCGGTTCAGCGGCGGGCACGACCTCGCCGGGCTGCCGATCGGCACGTTCGCCGACCTCGACGGCGTCGTCGTCCGCGTCCACGACGCCGCACACCGGGCCGTCGACCGGGCGGCGCTGCTGCCGTACGACGTCACGGGGCGGGCCGTACTGATCCACACCGGGTGGGACCGGCACTGGGGCACCGAGCGGTACGGGCACGGACACCCCTACCTCACGGCGGACGCCGTGGCCTGGCTGGTCGAACAGCGGGCGGCCCTGGTCGGCATCGACTCCCTCAACATCGACGACACCGACGACGGCACCCGCCCCGCCCACACCGGGCTGCTCGCCGCCGGCATCCCCGTGGTGGAGCACCTGCGCGGCCTGGAGCAACTCCCGCCGCAGGGCTTCCGCTTCCACGCCGCGCCGCCGGCCGTCGAGGGGATGGGCACATTCCCCGTACGGGCATACGCACTCCTCGACACGGGCGACGACGGCCGCGCCGAGGACGGCCGCTGAAATTCCGCAGGCGCGGGCCGGAAGGGGTGTCTAAGGGCTGTCCCGTAATCCCCGGCGGGCGCACGACGCCGGCTACGGCACCTCGCCGCGTTGTCGGAACGCCCGCATACATCCAGTATGCGGACGCCCCTCCGCCTTGCGATGCTCCCCCACTGCCTGAACGGCGTGGGAGGTGCCCCCAGCATCCGACGCCGTGCGCTGATCCACCGCGGATTACGGGACAGCCCTTAGGCTGAGCCGGTGACCGCCCTCGACATCCAGCGCGTGGACGGATCGGCAAGCGACGAGCAGCTCGAAGCCTGGCGGTACGTCCACAACACGATCATCCCCGCGCACCTGCTCTCACTGGACGACGTCCGCGAGCGCGCCGTCCGCAACCACCTCGAACTGGCCTACTCGGATGGCGTGTTGATCGGCAACTCCACGGTCCGCCCGCCGGGCGGGGACGACGCCACGGCCATGGTCATCGCGCGGGTGCTCGCCGAGCACCGGGGACGCGGCCTCGGCGGGCAGCTGTACGAGCGGGCGCTGCGGCGGGCCCGGGAGCTGGGGGCGCGGGTGATCGAGACCTGCGTACTGGAGTCGAACGAGGACGGCCTCCGCTTCGCCGGGAGGCAGGGCTTCGTGGAGACCGAGCGTTACCAACTGGACGGCGACACGGCTTGGTGGATCGACCTGCGGCTGGCCGGGTAGCTCCCCCTTCCGAGCGGCCCGGCCGCCGGGATCACAGGGCGCCCGCCAGGTCCAGCGCGGCCACGTAGCCGAAGGTCATCGCGGGCCCGATCGTCGAGCCCGCCCCCGCGTAACTGCGGCCCATCACCGCGGCGCTGGCATTGCCCGCCGCGTACAGACCGCGGATCACCGATCCGTCCGGGCGCAGCACGCGGGCACTGGCGTCGGTGAGGAGGCCGCCCTTGGTGCCGAGGTCGCCCGGGACGATGCGCAGCGCGTAGTACGGCGGCAGCCACAGCGGCGCCAGGCAGGAGTTGGGCTGCACGGACGGGTCCGTGTAGTAGTGGTCGTAGGCGCTGTCGCCGCGGCCGAAATCGGTGTCGTCGCCCTGCCGGGCAAGGGAGTTGAAGCGGTCGACGGTGGCGCGCAGCGCGCCCGCGGGGACGCCGATCGCCGAGGCGAGAGCGTCCAGCGACCACGCCTTGTGGGCGGCCCCGGCGTCGTACCACTCGTCGGGGAACGGGAACGTCGGCACGATGTCCTTGAACAGGTACCGGTTGCGGTAGTTCTGGTCGACGATCAGCCAGGCCGGGACGTGCCGGGCGGACGGGGTGTCACGCTCGTACATCGTGTGGACGACATCGCTGTACGGCCCGGCCTCGTTGACGAACCGGGCACCCGCCGCGTTGACCAACAGGCCGCCGGGGAGCGTGCGTTCGGCGAGACAGAACCAGGGCTGTCCAGGCGTGGCGATGGCCGGCCCCCACCAGGCGTCGTCCATCAGCGCCACGTCGGCGCCCGCGCGCTGCCCGGCGCGGATGCCGTCGCCGGTGTTCTCCTTGGCGCCCACGGACCAGTGGGCGATGGGCTGCTCCTGGTACCGCTCACGCATGGCGGCGTTGTGCTCGAAGCCGCCGGAGCCGACGATGACGCCGCGCCGGGCGCGCAGCAGCCCGGGGGCGCCGTCGCGGGTGACGACGGCCCCGGTGACCGCCCCGTTCTCCGTGTGCAGGTCCGTCAGAGGCGTGTTCAGCCACACCGGTACGCCGGCGGAGAGGAGCCCGGCGCGCAGCCCGCCCGCGAGGGCCTGGCCCATGGTGAGCGGCTTCTGCCCGAGCAGCGCGGCCTTGGTGCCCCGCGCGAGGCACTCGGTGGCGACGGCGACCCCCTTGGCGCTCACGGCGGTCAGGGCGAGCCACTTGTAGTCGGCGCTGAAGACGACCATGCCGGGCGGGGTGGCCAGGTACGGCGGGTTCAGCCGGGCGAGTTCGGCGCCCAGCACGTTCCCGTCGAACTGGTCGGGCTCGATGGAGCGGCCGTTCGGCAGACCGCCGGGCAGCTCCGGGTAGTAGTCGCTGTACCCCTCCATCCAGCGGAACCTCAGCGGGCTGTTCGCCATGACGAAGGAGAGCATGGCGGGGCCGTGGTCGAGGAACGCCTTCTGCCGGTCGGCCGGGACGTCGTCGCCGACCACGGCCGCGAGGTACTGGGCGGCCTTGGCCGGGGTGTCGGGAACACCGGCGGCCTTGATGACACTGTTGTTGGGCAGCCAGATCCCCGCGCCGGAACGGGCCGCCGAACCCCCGAAGGTCGGCGCCTTCTCCACGACGACACAACTCAGCCCCTTCTTGGCCGCCGTCAGCGCGGCGGTCATCCCGGCGGCACCGGAACCGATGACGACGACGTCGTAGGTGCCGAGCAGGGGAGGAGCCGCGGCCGCTTCCGCCGCGACGGCCGTACCGCCGAGCCCCCCGGCCGCCACGGCGGCCCCGGCCCCGGCGGCGGCACCGAGCACACGCCGCCGCGAGGGCGCGGCGGCCGGTACGGTCGAACGTCCGTGGGGGTCCGCGCTCTTGGGCATGCAGGTCGCTCCAGCCTGGTGAAAGGGGTGGGTGGCCGTGCTGTTCCCCGGGAGACACACGTCGCCCCTGCGTCCCGGGTGCGGTGCGGGCCTCGAATCTGACGGGAGGAGATGGCGAAGTCAAGACATTCGCCGGGCGACATGTTCCGTGCGGGAACGACTTGCCGTTCCACTTCTCCGAGTTGAGGTGCGCCGGGCGGACCGCGACGACGCCCTCTCGCGCCGGTGATTCGGACGCGTGACCCGGAAGGGTCGGCTCCCTCACGCGCGCATGGCCGGATGAGGTGCGTCGCCAGAAGCCCGAGCCGTCGTCACGTGCCCGAACCGTTTCGTGGGAGGGGCGAGCGGGAACGGTCCGGGCAGCGTGGTCCCGGTCCTCAAGGACCGAGGGAGGGGGAACGCTGTGCATGACCTGGCACGGGCACCGGCCCATGTCCGGGCGCCCGACGGGCGGCTGCTCCGGGTCGAGTGCTCGGGGGACCCGGCCGGGCGGCCCGTCTTTCTCTTCCACGGCATGCCGGGCAGCCGAGTCGGCCCGCGACCGCGCCCGATGTTCCTCTACCAGCGGGGGACCCGCCTCATCAGCTACGACCGGCCCGGCTACGGGGGCTCCGACCGCAGAGCGGGGCGCCGCGTCGTGGACGCGGTGGAGGACGTGACCGTCGTCGCCGACGCGCTCGGCGTGGACCGGTTCGCGGTGGTGGGACGCTCCGGGGGCGCCCCACACGCCCTGGCGTGCGCCGCTCTGCTGCCGCACCGGGTGACCCGGGCGGCGGCCCTCGTCACCCTCGCGCCCCGTGACGCGGCGGGGCTGGACTGGTTCGCGGGCATGGCGCCCTCGAACGTGCGGGACTTCCACTCGGTGCTCACCGACCCGCAGGGCTTCACCGACCGGCTGATCCCGCGCTCCGCCGCGATCCGCTCCGACCCCGCCCGGTTGCTGGAGGACCTGCGCGCGGACCTCACCGACGACGACCGTCTGATCGTCTCCGACAACGGCATCCGCTCCATGCTGCTGCGCAACTACCACGAGGCGGTGCGGACCTCCCCGTACGGATGGTTCGACGACGCGCTCGCGCTGACCTCGCCCTGGGGCTTCGACCCCGGCGAGATCCGGGTGCCCGTGCTGTTCTGGTTCGGGGCGAAGGACGTCTTCTCCCCGGCGGCCCATTCGTCCTGGCTCGCCGAACGTATCCCGCGGGCCACGGCCGTCCTCGAACCGGCCGCAGCCCACTTCGCCTCGCTCCGTGCCCTGCCGACGGTGCTGAGCTGGGTCCTCAAAGGAGCACCGCTGCCCCTGACACCGCCGGTGTGAGCCATGGGGGTGAGCCCGCGGATCCGCCTCAGACCGCCAGTGGCTCCAGATCACGGTAGACCCGCCGTTCCTGGGACACGAGGTGGGAGATGCCGTTGCCCTCGCCCAACTGACGGCTCTGCCGCGTGAGTTCCGCGATCGTCTCGGCCCGCAGGCGCTCCGCCTCCTCGGTCCGGCCGAGCCCCCGCAGCGTCAGGGCGGAGTTGGCGACGACGCCCAGCGCCTCCGGATGGTGGGAGCCCAGTACCTGCTGGAGCGCGGCCCGGGCCGGCTCCTCCAGCTCCCACGCCTCCTCCGGCCGGCCCTGTTCGGCGAGGATGTTGGCGTAGTTGGCCTGGCAGAAGAGGGTGTGCGGGTGCTGGTCGCCCAGTACGTCCGCCATCCGGTGCATCACCCGCCGGAACACCGCCTCCGCCTCCTCGGCGTCCCCGCAGGCCCAGTGGTATATGCCGAGATTGTTGAGCGCGGCCTGGGTGTACGGGTGCTCCTCCCCCGGCACCCGCACATACTCGGCCAGCGCGGCCAGCGCGATCTGCCGTGCCTCCTCCCGCTCGTCGGCGGCGTACAGGTCCGCCGCCCAGTTCAGGTCGCAGGCGAGTGAGTCCGGGGTGTGGGCGTCGTACTGCTTGTGGTACTGCTCCCGGGTCGCCCGCGTCAGCCGCAACGCGTTCTCGAAGTCCCCGGCCCGTCTCAGCGACACGGCCAGCGACTTCGCGCAACTGAGGGTGCCGGGGAAGTTCTTGCCCAGCACCCGTTTGTGCGCCTCGTACGCCTCCGACAGCAGGGCCACCGAGTCCGTGTAACGGCCCACCTCGCGCAGGTCACGGCCGAGGCTCGTGGCCGACGACAGCGTGTACGGGTGGTCGGGGCCGAGGACGTCCCTGCGGCGGCCGTAGGTGTCCTGGTCGATGTCCCGGGCGTCGTCGTAGCGGCCGACCATGCGCAGCGCCAGCGCGAGGTTGTTCGCGGCGCTCAGCGTCCGCGGGTGCGACTCGTGGAAGATCTGGCTGAACCCCTGGTGGGCGTCGCGGGCCAGCTCCACCGCGTTGCGGTACTCGCCGAGGGCCGCGCAGTCGCTGGCGAGGGACGAGGTGGTGATGTACGTGTGGGCGTCGGAGGGGCCGAGGACGCGGCGCTGGTGTTCCACGAGGTCCTCGTCGATCGCCTTGGCCTCCACGAAACGCCCCTGGGAACGCAGGACGTTGGCGAGCTGCCCCCGCAGGTACAGATACTGCCGGTCGTTCTCGCCGAGGGTCCCCTGCCAGTGCGCCAGCAGTTCCTCGGCCAGGCCCTGGGCATCCGGGAAGGCACCGCGCTTCCAGAGGTAGCGGATGCGGTCGATGAGCAGCCGGCGGGGCTCGATCTCCGTGCAGTCGCGTACGTCCGAGGGGCGCAGATGGGGCCAGATGGCCTCGAACAGCGGCCAGGTCTCGGGGTCGTCCGTGGGCTCGTCGTCGTCGGGCCGGGCGCCCGCCAGGACGGTGTGGACGACGTGCCGGGCGCGCCGCTGCTCGTCCACGGTGAGCTGGGAGCGGATCACGGCCTGGACCAGCCGGTGGATCTGGACGCTGTTGCTGACCTGGTCGACCTTGGCGAGGGCCAGGCGGGCTATCTCACGAATGACCCGGCCCAGCATCAGGTTCTCCTGGAGGGCGGGGTCCACCTTCCGCAGCTCGTCGCGCATCTCCTTGCTGTAGAGCAGGCGGGAGGAGATCGGCTCGGGGGCCATGAACGCGCACAGCTGGAGCAGCCGCACCGACGCAGGTGAACGTTCCGCCAGGCGGGCGATCGAGATGTTCCAGGTCGCGGCCACCGTCATCGGGTAGTCGATGGGCTGGTTGAGGTCCAGGACGTGGGTGGTCTGCTCGGTGAGATCGCGCAGGTACTCCTCGACGGGGGTGGCCGTCTCGGCGAGCCAGGCCGCAGCCTGCTCCACGGCGAGCGGCAGATCACCGACCGCCTCCGCGACCCGGTCGGCCTCCTCGCTGCTCAGCCCGGGCGCGCGCAGCGAGAGATGATCGATGCTCTCCTGGCGCAGGAACACATCGACTGTCAGTGAGGCGCCCCGGTCCGCCCAGGCCTGGTTGCGGGAGGTGACGAGGATGTGCCCGCCGCCGCCCGTCGGGAAGAAGGGCGAGAGGACTCCGGGGTCGTCGGCGTTGTCGAAGACCAGCAGCCAGCGGGTGGTCGGTACTCCGCGGGCCAGCATGTGTACCGCTTCCTGGCTGGCCAGCGCCATGTCGTCCCCGCCGGGCGCACCGATCCTGGAGCCGAGGAGGGCGAGCGAGTCCCTGACGTTGTCGACGTGCTCCGCGGAGATCCACCACACCAGGTCGTAGTCGGCCATGAACCGGTGCACGTACTCCAGCGCCAGCTGGGTCTTGCCGACGCCCCCGAGCCCGAACAGCGCCTGCGGACGCGGCAGTACGACGGACATGCCGCCACGGAGCTGCTCCCGGAGTTCATCGAGGATGACGCTGCGCCCGGTGAAGGTGGTGTTGCGCTGGGGGGCGTTCCAGATGGCCGGTGCCCGGCCCGGGAAGCGGGGGTCGGACGCTCCGGTGGCCACGGGCTCGGCCCGCAGGCCCAGCGCCTCCAGAAGTGCCCTGGCACCGCCCGCCTCGTCCATCCGGTGCAGGTCGACCGGGTCCACGGTGTGGCCGGCCGGCCGGACGTCGTCCACGCGGGCGTGGGCGGATACGGCGGCGGGGGCGTTCTGCAGGGTGCGGGTGAGCACGCGTCGTACCGACTCCGCGTTGCGGGACTTCTGGAAGGCGTGCGACAGCAGGTACAGCACACGGGTCTCCGCGCCGGGCCTTTCCCGCGGTTCTGTGGCCACGTCGTGCAGGGCCACCCGGCAGCCGGCCCGTTTCAGCACGCCCTCGGCCCACTCGGCCCACATGCGGTTCTCCGCCGCGTACACCACGAGGACCTCCACCGTCCGCGTCGCCGGGGACTGCCGGGTGAACGCCTCCAGACAGCGCAGCCGCACCGGTTCGGGCACCGGCGGCAGCTGGGTGACCTCGCCGTCGGAGAGCACCGCCGTCAGCCGTTCGAAGGCGGACAGCAGGGAGTTCGCGATACCGCTCTTGTCGCCGACGGTGGCGAGGGTCTCCTCGTAGGCGTAGTACGGGCGGTAGGGGATCTCGACCGTGCCCCAGTACGCGGTCAGCTCCTCCGGGGTGAGCTCCTCCCCGTCGGCCCCCTTGGGCAGTCCGTCGAACTTCAGCCGGGCCAGCGCCCGCCCCGCGTCGACCTTCTGCTTCTCGCCCTCGTCGATCCGCATCGGCACGGGCAGCACCCGGATGCGGCGCTTGCGGTAGCCCATGGCGACGGTCTGCGCGACGGCGGCGGCCCCGTCCAGTGCCTGGCCGCTGAGCGTGAAGCAGTCGACGAGCACATCGGGCATCTGGATCGTGCAGATGTCCGCGTTGTCGGACAGGCCCGTGCGGCTGTCGATGAAGACGTAGTCGTAGGACGCCTTCATGTCGTCGCGAAGGGCGTCCAGGAACAGACCGCCGCCGAGCCGCTCGTAGAAGTTGTCCCATTCGAACGAGGAGACGGTCGCCGAGTACTCCCGGTTCTGCCGTCCCGCGGACAGGAAGTCGAGCGTGCCGCCGTCCGGGAAGGACAGGCCGAACCGCTCGGGTTCGAGGGAGACGGCGTGGTCCTCGACACGCGCGTAGTCCAGGTGCCAGGGCCCGGAGCGGGGTTCGCCCGTGGTGGCCGCCCAGGAGTACTCGGTGATGATGTCGATGACGCCGGAGGTGGCGGCCAGGGCGTTGGGGTCCAGGAACGGCTCGAAGAACCGGTGCAGACCCGGTGCCTCCAGGTCCCAGTCGACGGCCAGTACGCGCTTGCCGTTGGCGGCGAGGATCCAGGCCGTGTTGGCCAGGGCCATCGTGCGGCCCGTGCCGCCTTTGTACGAGTAGAAGGTGATGATGCGTCCGCCGGACCGGGCCGTCATGCTTCTCCTCGGGGGTCGGGACCCGCGCTGGTGTACGGCGGGTAGGTGGGGCCCTTCAGCCGGGGTTGCTCGTAGTGCGGGCCCTCGGGTGGATGCGCCTCGGCCTTCTTGAGGTACTGCCGGGTCAGGTGCGCCACGACGGACGGCAGCACATCGGTGAACGCCTTGAGCGTGGGTACGCCGTTGACGGCGATCCGGAAGTCGGTGCGGCGGCCCCGGTCCAGGATCGACGCAAGGGTGCGCTCGAGCTCGGCCTTGACCTCCCGCCCCTCATCGCCCTGGCAGGGCGTGTCGGCGCGGTTCCAGGGCACCACCGCGGCCACCCAGGGCTGGGCGGCGGAGTCGAAGGCCTTGAGTCTGCGCCGCCGTTCCTCGTCGAGGACCGACCAGCAGTCGACCAGCAGCAGCGCGGGACGGCCGGACGAGGTGGACTCGGTACCGGGCTCGGGGCCGGAGCCGCCCGTGGTGAGGTCGGCGGTGACCGGATCCGAGTCGTCGAAATCGGACACCGTGATCTGGTAGTCCAGCGATCGGATCAGCTCCTCCGCCAGCACGGACAGCGGCCGTCGTGACTCGTTGTGATACGGGTTCCATTTCAGGGCGCTGTCGCCGTACGGGTCGGTGCCGCGGCGTTCCGGAACGGTGTGGCGGGTGGGCGCGGCCACGCTGATGTGGATCCGGCGGGGCCCGTCACCGGGCGGCCGGAAGGCGCTCGGCATCGACTCGAACGGGCGGGGGTCACTGGACGGCAGCGGTGTCTCCTCGGCGATCTGCACGATGCGCTGGGCCAGCATCAGGACCGTCTCGTCGTACTCGTCCCGCAGCCGTTTGAGCTTGATCAGTCCGTAGATCCCGTGGGACAGATAGCGCTCCCCGAAGGCCGTCTGCTCCACCTGGATGTTCCGCACCGACTCCGGCAGTCGGTTGAGGTCGACGCGGGTCCACAGCACCGGGACGATGGCCGGTATGTCGCCGGCGCCCGAGTCCCGCGCCTGGCGCATCCGGTCGGTGAAGGCGAACCACTCCCGGCCGCAGTACGGACTGCTGAAGTAGCGCGGGGAGTACAACGGCACGAAGACCCGGCAATGGGCGAGATTCAGGCTGAGCTGCTCCGGCCAGCCGGCCCCCGACCGCATCTCCCGGTCGATGAATCCCACGGGGGCGCCGTCGATGGCCGTGAGCTCCAGGATGTCCTTGCACAGGTCCTTGAAGAGCGTGTGCACCCAGTGGTTCGGGTCGCCGCTGCCGGGGCCCGAGGACGGCGTATGGGCGTAACTCAGGAAGAAGTAGGGCCTCTTGTCCGGAACCATCCGCCCCCGTGCGTAAGTGTTCACATGCCCCCCGCCTCTGGACGCCCTCGTTCCCCCGCCGGAGAGTCATCTGGCCGGAGCCAACAATGTGCCTGACCCGCCCGGGTACCGGATGGCGTGTTTCACGTCAATCATCCGCGATATCCGGACATCAACCTGCTTGCCGTGTCGACCGCGTCGCGTACGCCGATCCGCACGACCCGCCTTCCCGCCCACTGCCGTTCCTCGTACAGGGCGCGCGGGACCCGGGCCCCGATCTCGCCGAAGTCCCCGTCGTGCAGGTCGAGATCCTCGTACGTGATCCAGTTGCCCTTCTCCTGCGTCACACAGCGGTACGTCCGTCGCGCCGGGAGAGGTGTCATCCGGTACTCGGCGAGATGAAAGGCGCTGCACACCTCGAAGCCCACCCGCAGCAGCAGTATCCGCGCGTCGGCCTCGTACAGCCTGGCCATGGGGGAGCCCTCACCGAAGTGGCAGTGCGGATCGTGGCCGTCGAGCAGCTCCGCGGCGCGTGGACCGAGTGCGGCGAAGGACGTCTGCGGGTGGGCGCTGCGGACCGCGCCCGGTGTGCTCCGTACGCATTCGGCGAGAGCGCCCATGGTCGGGCAGGGGGTGGCGTCCTGCTCGAACGGCGGCATCCCCGCCCGGAACTCGGTCTTCTCCTGCTCCGTCATGCCCTCGACCATGCGGCGGTACTCGCGGGAGGTGTCGGAGTTCTCCGGTGTGAACGCGGGCACGACGAGTGTGCCGTCCGGGCCCAGTGCGCGCAGCAGCACGTCACGGACGGCGGTGGCGCGGAGTCCGGTGCCGCCCAGGGAGGAGTGCACCATGAGGATGCCCCCCGGCCGGACGCCCAGCTCGGTCAGAGTGTCCTGGAGCTGGTGCAGTAGGTGCTGAGGGCGAGTGGCATCAGCCATGGAGCGCTACCCATTCCTCTTGTAGTTCCTGGACCAGGTACGTCCCGCTCTCCGTGAGTTCGTCCACGAAGAACGCGGTCAGGCGTTCGAGGGCGTGCCGGGCTCGCCCGAGTTCCTCGTCGACGGTGAACCGGTCCTGACCCGAGGCCGCCCTGCCGAGACACGCGCTCGCCTCGTCCAGGAGGCGTCCGGCACCGGTGCCGGGCACATGCAGGTCCGCCACCTGGCGCAGGGCGGCGAGCCTCGACCGCCGTGCCAGCAGGGGAAGTTCGCGGACGAAATCCTCGGGTTCGAAGTCGACGGCCAGACCCAGCGCGTCGGGCGCGGAGGCGCCGAGCACCAGACCGGAGCCCGCCCGGAGAGGGGTGACGGTGGTGGCGAGGAGGACCTGGGAGTCGTCGCGCAGACCAGGGTGACGCTCGTCCAGCAGGTCGTGGGCGGTCCGGAGCCGCTTGCCGAACAGCGCGAGATCGCTGGGGCTCAGCGGGGCGGCGACCGGCGCGGTGTAGCGGTCCCGGTACGGGTCGGCGTCGTCGATGAGCAGCGTCGGGCCGCCTGCCGGGCCCAGCCTCTCCAACGGCCGCCACTCGGCCGACGACCGGCCGCCGCCGTGGTCGGAGGCACGCCACCGGAAGTCGCCGTCGGCGACCGTGAACTCGACGCGGCCGGGCCGCGGCAGCCGCACGGTCCCCAGCGTCGGGAGGTACACCTCGGTGTCCGGCTCGTCCCAGCCGAGGGTCGCCTCCGCGCCGGCCTGTACCGCGGCGGCGACGGCCGTCGCCATGAGCCGGGGCAGCCGGCCCCGTGCGTCCGTGGCGCCGAGCAGGGAGGGACGCAGATAGGGGTGCGAGAGGACCGTGTCGAGCGCCACGCCGCTGGCCTCCCCGGCGTCCAGCCGCAGCAGCAGCTCCCACGCGCTCTCCCAGCCGGGCCGGCCGGTGAGGTGCCGGTGCGCATCGGCGACGAGCAGCCTGCTCAGCTCCGTCTGGGCCAGCCGGAGTTCCCCGATGCCGGTGACGGACGGCACCAGGGCGCGTTCGGTGATCCGCTCGGCGACACCCTGGATGAGCGCCCGGAGGTCGGCGCAGAAGACCGACGGGTTGTCGAACCCGCGCTCGACGCTGTACCGGTGGGCATAGAGCCCGCCACCGCAGGACTCCATGACCGGGCAGGCGCGGCACGTCTCGCTGAGCCCGTCGACGCCCTTTTGACGGGCGCGGACACCGGGGTGGTCCGCGAACTCCTCGAACGTGTGCCGGAAGACGTCATAGCCGGTGGCCGGGGCGCCGTCGTAGGCCGTCTTGAGTGAGTCGGCCTGTTCGAACGTACCGTCGGTCTCGATCACCGCGAGGTCGGACGGAGCCAGCCCCAGGGCCTCGGTGAGGCTGGGGCCTCCACGGAGTGTGCTGAGCACCGAGTCGAAGGTCCTGACCGGCATGGGCCGCCCTTGCTCCTCCCAGCGGTCGAAGACCTTGAGCAGCCAGTCCGCGTACGGCGTCCCGTCGCCGTGGCCCGGCGGTGGGCTCGCCCAGGTGGAGTGGGGGAGCAGGTAGTCGATCCGGGGTGGTTCCAGCGCGGTCAGCGCGTCGTGCACCGCGATCGGGTCGTTCGCCACGTCCACGGTGCACAACAGCCCCTGGTAGAGATGCCGGTACTCCGGGAGGCGGAGCAGGTCGACCGCCCGCAGGACGCGGTCGTAACTGCTGCGGCCCCGGCGGTCGAGTCTGTGGCGGTCGTTCGAGGCCCGGTCGCCGTCGAGGGAGATCCCGATCTTCACGCCGAACTCCCGGAAGACCTCCAGATGCCGTCGGCCCAGTTGTAGGCCGTTGGTGTGAATGCGCAGGTCCAGTGCGGTGACGGGCGTCAGCACACGGGTGAGTTCCGCGCAGATGTGTCGCAGTCGGGCCGGGCCGGCGAGCAGGGGCTCGCCTCCGTGCAGGATCACCGTGACGGATTCCGGAGCAGTGGCGGTCGCGTACTCCGCGAGGCGGCGGGCGACCTGGCCGAGGGCCTCCTCGGCGATCACGATCGGTCGCGCACGCCAGCTCTGGTCGGCGTGCTCGTACACATAGCAGTGGTCACAGGCCAGATCGCAGCGGCTGTGCACCTTGAGGACCAGCTGCTGGATCGTCTGCCGGCCGTGAGAGTCCGTCACTTCTCGAAGTGTACGCGCAGACCGTCCGGGAGAGACGGTACGACAAGACCCCAACCTCCGTGTTGATCAAGGAAGTTGGGGTCACGGCGGGGTGAGCTTCAGAGGGACGAGTTGAACCCGGCGCTGCGCGTCTCACGAAGGTCGATCAGCCGATCGGTGGACCGCTGGGCGCCGGTGGCACGCGAGTCGATCGTCCCGAGGGAGGGCGTCCGCTCGGTGGCCGGTCGAGCCGCTTCGGGTCGGCGGGTCGGCGTCGTGCGCGAAGGGTTCATGTCTTTCCCGTCTTGATCAGGGGACCAATGTGCTGTCATCGGTCCCTTGCCGACGAGATCCCGGGGCGAGGGCCTGGTCATTGAGGTTAGGACGACACTGTGGGTGATGTTTCTATCATGCACGCCCTATACCATGCACGCCTCCGGAGGTAAAGGGTGCCTTGGGCGTATGTGTGATTGCGGCGCCCTGGTGGAGTCCTCGAATTGACGAGAGCATGATCTGCCTCTTTGTCTCCAGACATCTGTGCGAGGTCCTCATATGGCTGCCACGCCCGGCCCGAGCACCACGGTGAGTGATCGTGACATGCCCCCCTTGTTCCATGTCTGCGACCGGCTGGCGCTGGTCCATCAGGGGGAGTCCTTCCGGATCGTGCGGTGGCAGTTGTCCGTGCTGCTGCTCGCCACCGCGACCGCCTCGCTCGCGGAGCGGATGGGGAGCCGGATACCGTCCGCGGTCGCGGCCGTGCTGTACGCCGCGACCATCGGGATCGGTATCCACGCCTCCCGGCGGCGGGCCCGGGCGCACTGGCAGGCACATCGGGCCGCCGCCGAGGTCATCAAGTCGCTGGCCTGGCAGTACATGGTGCATGGCGGCCCCTTCCACTCACGGCTCGTCCACCCCGAGGCACTGTTCGCGGAGCGGCTGGAGGAGCGGCTGAGCGAGCTGCGGAAGGTGGGGTGGGAGGACCCCCGGGAGAGTTCCGCCGAACTCGGGCTCGGGCAGATCACCCCGAGCATGCGGGCCGTGCGCGCCAAGCGGTTCGCCGCGCGCCGGGACATCTACCTCCGGGACCGTGTACTGGAGCAGCTGGTCTGGTACGGCGGCAAGGCCGGCCAGGCACACCAGGCGTCCGTGCGCTGGTCGGGCGTCACCACCACGCTGACCGCTTTCGCCCTGATCACCGCCGTGCTGCGCGCCGTCGGGGCGATCGGCAGCCGCTGGGACCCGACCGGTGTGCTCAGCGCCGCCGCCGCGGCCGGGGTGGCCTGGCAGGAGGTCCGCCGGCACCGCCCGCTCACCTACGCCCACAAGCTGGTCGAACAGGACCTGGACACCCACCGCGTCGCCATGAGCACCACGGTCACCGAGGACGGCTGGGCCGACGCCGTCACCGAGGCCGAGCGGCTGGTCTCGCCCCAGCACACGGACTGGCTGGTGCGGTTCGGGTCCTGACGAAAGCCGAGCCGTGATCGAGGGGGCGTCAGGCGCGCCGTACTCCCGGGCTCCACAGCACCGTCACCGGGACGCCCGTCCGCCGCGCATAGGCGACGATGTCGGCCGTGCCGCCCAGGCCCCGGGCCGGTGCGCCGTCCCAGACGGCGACCATGCGGTCCGCGTGGTCGACGATGTAGCGGCCGGCCGCGTAGTACGCCTCGTCGTGCGTGCGTTCGTACGGCAACTCCACCCGCTCGGAGCAGCATTTCAGGAGCCGGCGGTACGCCGCCCGCACCTCGTCGCCGCCGAGGTGGGTCTCGTAGTCCATGCCGGGGATGACGGCCGTGAGCGGGACGCCGCAGTCCAGAGCGATCTGCGCGAACAACTGGTCGGCTCCGGCGGCAAGGCTGCTGAGGGCCCGGGCCGACGGACGGTTACGCAGCTCCGACCGGATGCCGGACCGTACGACGGACAGGGCCGCGTCCGGGATCTGCCGGTGTCCGGTGATACCGATCCGGGTCACGGGCCCTGGCATCCGTGCGCTCACCTCCGTGGCCGCGGTCATCCAACCCACCCTAGCGGCGGGGGACTTCGGCGAGAACGACGCGTACGGGTGTTCGGTGGGGCGTCGTGGGCTCACGCAGGCGACGGCCGGGTGACGGGCGGGGGCCGACCGCCCCGGTGTGCTCCTGATGCTGCCGCCGCCCGCGGGAACGCCGGACAGAGGGGCCGTGGGCCGGCGAGGACGCTCAGTCGCTCACCGGGTCCAGGCGCAGGGGCTGCAGGCGCCCCTCCAGCATCGCGCCGACGCCCAGGGCCGCGCAGACGTCAGGTCGTTCCGCGATGGTGACCGGCATGCCCGTCGCCTGGCGCAGCATCTGGTCGAAACCGGGGAGCAGGGCGCTGCCGCCGACCATCATGATGCCGCGGTCGGCGAGATCGGCCACCAGATCGGGCGGGCAGTCGCGCAGGACCTTGCCGATGCCGTCGACGACGGCCGTCAAAGGGGTCTGGATGGCGTCGCGCACGGCCGCCGTGTCCACGTGGACGGAACGGGCGAGACCGGTCGCCACGTCCAGGCCGTGGATCTCGGTGGAGGCGGGCCCGTGTGATGTGAGGCCGTTGCCGGAGAGGGCCAGCTGGAGCGGCCGTACCGACTGGCTGGGCAGGGTCAGCTCGTGCCGCAGACGCAGGTGCTGCACGATCGCCTGGTCGATGGCCTCGCCGCCCACCGGGATACGAACGGCGTTGACGACCGATCCCAGGGACAGCACCGCGAGCTGGGTGGCCGCCGCCCCACAGACCATGATCATGGTCGCCTCGGGCTGCTCGACGGGCAGACCGCAGCCGACCGCCGCCGCGATCAGCGTGTCCACCAGCTCCACCCGGCGGGCGCCCAGACCCACCAGCGTCTCGATCGTGGCGCGCTGGGCGAGGGGGTCCGCGTCGTGCGGGGCGCAGGCCGCCGCCCGGAGTACGGGCTTGCGGCGCAGCGTGCGGCGGACCTTGTCGCCGAGCAGGTGGCGCAGCATCCGCTGGGCCATGTCGATGTCCACCACCGTGCCGCCGGAGACGGGCCGGGCGACCCGGATGTAGTGGGGTGTGCGGCCCGTCATCCGCTCCGCGAACTCGCCGACCGCGATCAGCGCGCCCGTCCTCGTGTTCACGGCGGCCACGCTCGGCTGGTCCACCACCAGGCCCGCGCCCTTCACGTACACGCGGGTCCGCGCCGCGCCCAGGTCGACGGCGAAATGGCAGCGGCGCAGCTGCTCCAGACTGGCGGTCATGGTCGTCATGGCGGCGGATCCTCCCGAGAGCACGGGCTGTGCGGGCCCCGCCCTGCGGCGGTTTCCCTTGTTCCCTTGCATCGTGCGGGCGCGGGAGGCCGGATGCCCGTTGGGGTGGGCCGGGCGGGGTGCGGCCGGACGGGTGGTCCTGTGGCGCCCGGTCACCCGCCGGCCGCCGGGCCCGTGATGCCCCGTACCACCCCCAGGTCCACCAAGTCCTGCGGACGGATGCGCAGTTCGTCGGCCGTGGCTCTGATCCGGCTCTCCGGGCGTTTGAGGATCGCCGCGGCCAGTTCCGGGGCGATCACCGAGAAGTAGCTGTCGGGAGTGGCCCAGGTGTTGTCGGGAGCGGCGAGGGCCAGGGCGCCGCCCGAGCCGCCCTCGCCGACGACGAGGGTGGTGAGGGGGGTGCGGGCCGTGGCGACGGCCGTGAACAGGTCGGCGATGGCCGCGCCGGCGCCCTGGCGTTCCGCCTCGGCGTCGTTCGCGGCGCCAGGGGTGTCGACCAGGGTCAGCACGGGGATGCCGAGCCGGTCGGCCAGGCGGATCAGGCGGGCGGCGGTGCGGTAGCCGGCCGGACGGGTGGCGGTGCCGCGCTGGGCCGCGTAGGCGATCGTCCGGCCCTCGAGCTCGCCGAAGCCGCACAGCATGCCGGGGTCGGTGCCGCCCGCGCGGTCACCGCTGATGGCCGCGCGGTGTGTGAAGTAGGCGTCCAGGTAGGTGTCGGCGCGGGGGCGGTGGAGGGAGCGGGCGCGCTCCACGGCTTCCCAGCCGGTGGCGGGGAGGGGGTCGGGGGTGGTCGTGGTCGGGCGCGGGTTGTCCCTGGTCGCTCGCGCGGTTCCCGCAGCCCCTTCCGGCGCGGGGATGAGGGGTGGGCACGGTGTCGGCAGGTGGGGCGGGGGCGGGGCCGGGGTCGTCGACGGGGTGGTCAGCAGGCGGAGCCAGCGGGCCAGGGTTTCCCGTAGGTCCTCCGGGCGTACGACCGCGTCCACCGCGCCCGCCGCCAGCTGGGACTCGGCCGTGTAGGCGGCGGGGTCCGCGCCGGGCGGGCGGACCCGCGAGCCGGCGAAGCCGATCTGGGCGGCGGGGAGGGCGAGGACCACATCGGCGCCGGCGCCCAGGGTGGCCCAGCCGCCGCCCGTGGTGGGGTCGCGGAGTACGGCGATCTGGGGTAGGCCCGCCTCACGGGTGAGGGCCGACTGGCGGGCCACCCGCTGGAGCTGGGTGAGCGCCCGCATGCCCTCCTGCATACGGCTGCCGCCGGTCGCCACCAGGGAGACGACCGGCAGACGGTGCTCGCGGGCGTACGTGTACGCCGCCTCCAGCCGGTCACCGGTGCGTTCGCTGAGGGAGCCGCCGAGGAAGCCGAACTCGAAGGCGATGAGGACGGCCCGGTGGCGGCTGGGGGCGAGGGCGGCGGCGGAGTGCTGTCGCGGGCTGGTCGGGGTGCGGATCGTCGCCACGCCGCACACCACCGACTCCTCCTCGCCGGTGCGTTCGGCGGCGCGGGCACGGGCCGTGTCGTAGCCCTGCCAGGCGAGGGGACCGTCGGGGGCGTACTCCTTCGGCGGGGTGGAAAGGCGGGTGAAGTCGTCGGTGAGGAAGGCGATGGCCTCGCGGGCCGAGAAGCGGCGCTCAGTCATCCGTCTTCAGCGCCCGCTTCATGATCTTCCCCATGTCGTTGCGGGGGAGAGAACCGAGGTAGTGGACGGTCCGGGGACGTTTGTGGGGGGCCAGCCGGGCGGCCACGTGGGAGGCCAGCTCGTCCGGTGCGGGGCGGGAGCCGGGGTCCGCGGGGACGATCCAGGCGACGACGCGTTCGCCCAGGTCGGGGTCGGGTTCGCCGGTGACCGCGGCCTCCTTCACCGCGGGGTGTTCGAGGAGCGCGTTCTCGATCTCGCCCGCGCCGATCTTGTAGCCGCCGCTCTTGATGAGGTCGGTGGCCTTGCGGCCGACGATGCGGACGTAGCCGTCGGGGTCGCGGACCGCCATGTCGCCGGTGCGGAACCAGCCGTCCGCGGTGAACGCGGCGGCGGTCGCGTCGGGGCGGTTGAGGTACTCGGTGAAGAGGTTCGGGCCCCGCACCTGGATCTCGCCGACCGACTCGCCGTCGTACGCGGCGAGCGGCGTGCCGTCGTCCTCCACCAGGCGCAACTCCACGCCGGGCAGCGGGACACCGACCGTGCCGGCGCGGGGTTCGCCGTCGGCGCGGACGCTGGTGTTCATGAGGGTCTCCGTCATGCCGTACCGCTCGATCACCCGGCGTCCGGTCGCCGCCGCGATCCGCTCGTGGTCGTGCACGGGCAGCGCGGCCGAGCCGGAGACGAGGAGGCGTGCACCGGCGAGTGCCCTCGCCAGCTCCGGGTCGGCGGGCAGGGCCTCGGCGATGCGGTGGTACATCGTCGGCACGCCGAACAGCATGGTCGCGCCCGAGTTCAGCTCCCGGGCCACGCCCTCGGTGTCGAACCGGCCCAGGTGGCGGACCGAGCCGCCGCGGCGCAGCGGGCCCAGGATGCCGAGGATCAGGCCGTGCACATGGAACAGGGGCAGGGCGTGGACCAGTACGTCGTCGCCGGTCCACTGCCAGGCGTCGGCCAGGGCGTCCAGGGTGGTCGCGACGGCGCGGCGGGGGATGACGGCGCCCTTGGGCGGGCCGGTGGTGCCGGAGGTGTAGACGACGAGGGCGGGGGCGGTGTCGGGCACGTCCTCGAAGACGTGAGGGACTCCGTCGACCGGTGCGACGTCGATCTCCACGCGGTCCAGGTCGTGGAGCGCGGCGGGGAGTTCGGTGCCCGGTGCCGTCAGGATCAGGGCGGGGGCGCTGTCCTTCACGATGTGGCCCAGTTCGCTGTCACCCGACTTCGGGTTGAGCGGTACTGCGGGGATCCCGGCGAGCAGTGCGGCGATGACTGCGACCGCCGTCTCCAGCGTCGGGGTCGCCCACACGGCCACGCGGTCCGCGTCACGCAGCCGGGTGGCGAGGGCGCCGGCCGCGGCGGCGAGGTCGGCGTAGGTCAGGGAGCGGTCGCCGAAGCGGAGGGCGGGACGGTCGGTCGGGGCGGTACGGGTGAGGGCCGGGAAGAGGGGGGACACGCGTGGAACTCCTTGGTCGGCGCCGAGGGGGGGCGAGGCCGGTCGATCGGGGGTGCCGGTCGGGATGGTCGGTGGTGGCCATGAGCCTTCTAGGGGTGTTGTGAAAGTCCCGCACAGCACCCGCGGTGTCCGGCACGCACCCTCGCCGCACCGGCCAAAGACCCACGTAGCGCCGCTTCGAGGGCCTTCGTCCGGCACGCCGAGGCCACGCACCGGACACCGCGGGCACCGCACTGGACTTTCACACCACCCCCTACCCGAATACCGGCACCACCAGTACCGGTCACCGGCTGAGGGCCGCCGGACCGGCTGCCGCCCGAGGGGGCCCGGCCCGGCGGCCGGGGTTCGGCCGCGGCTCGGCGAAGCGCGATCGTGGTGCTGGAGGTCCGGGGACCGGTCGGCGCTACACCTCTACCACGTCCGCCACCACGCAGCTCACGTTGTCCGGACCGCCCGCCCCGTTCGCCTCGGCGACCAGGGTCTCCACGGCTTCCCCGGGGTTCTCGGCCGAGGTCAGGATCCGGCGGATGTCCGGGTCGGCGACGACCGCGCAGAGGCCGTCGGAGCACAGGAGGTAGCGGTCGCCGGGGTGGGCGTCCCGCAGGCGCACCTCCGGGGTGGACGTCTCCTCGCGGATCGTCATCGCCCTGAGCAGCAGGGCCAGCTGCGGATGGGTCGTCGCCTCCTCGGGGGTCAGCCGGCCCTCGTCGATCAGCGACTGGACCACGGTGTGGTCATGGGTGATCCGGAACAGTTCGCCCTCTCGGAGGAGGTACGCGCGGGAGTCGCCGATGTGGACGAGGGCGAGCCGGGAGCCGGTCCAGAGCAACGCGGTCAGGGTGGTGCCGTCGTCCTCGGTGGCCGCGCTGTCCCGGACGGCGCTCGTGGCGTTCCGTACCGCGTCCTCCAGCAGGTTCAGCACGTCGCCCGCCGGGAGGTTCTCGCGGTCCAGGGCTTTCAGCGCGTCCACGGCGGCCGTGCTCACGGGGGCCCCGCCGGGTCCGAAGCCGTCGGCCACGGCGAGGAGGCGGGCGCCGGCGTAGGCGGTGTCCTGGTTGGTGGCGCGCACGAGTCCGGTGTCGGAGAGGGCGGCGTAACGGAGTTCCAGCACGGTGGTGTCCTTTCCCGGGGTGTCGGTGAGGTGGTCCACGAGGAACGCCGCCAGCTCGCGCCGGGCGGCCGTGTCGGCCTCGACCCCCGCCCAGTACGCCCGGATCTCCCGGGCCGCGGGGCCGGGCGGCAGCGCGCACACCGCACGGATGCGGGCGAGCGGCATGCCGAGACGGCGCAGCCAGGCCACCAGGCGGGCCTGCCGCAACTGTGCGGTGGCGTAGTAGCGGTAGCCGGTGTCCGGGTCGACCCGGGCGGGGCGCATGAGGTCCAACTCGTCGTAGAGCCGCAGTGCCTTGGGCGACAGCCGGCATGCCTTCGCGAAGGCCCCGATCGTCAGCATGGATCCTGATTCGGCCACAACTCCCCCTTTGCACATGCCGGTTCGCCTTGTCCTGACTGTTCCTCGTTCCGCTCTCGATGCTGGGGCTTCACCGAAGGTGAAGGTCAACCGCCGGTTCGGAACCGTGCCGATCATCCGTTATCGTTTCGTGATCGAATGAGTCTCATCTGATCACAACCTGATCACACTCTGAAGGAACATGACCGAGCGCACAGCAGCGTCTTCACATGACCGTCGTCGCCGGAGCGGCTCCCCGGAGCCCTCCGGGCGCCGGGCCAAGGGCGGCGGGCGTCGCCGGAAGGCCCCCGCCCGCCTCGGCGGGGCCCGCGCGGCCGAGGACGGGGTGGACACGGGTCGCGAGGGCAAGGCCCGCGTGGGCAGGGGGCGTCGGCGCAAGGGGCGTCCCGGCAAGGGGCGTCCGGGGCGAGGCCGTCTCTGGGGCGGGCTGGGGGCGATCACCGTCCTCGGCGCCGCCGGGTTCGCGGCCGTGGGCTGGGTGCCCGCCGACCGGGACGTGTCCGCCGGGGCCGGGGCCACCGCTTCCGCCGAGCCCGAACCGGAGCGGTCCCGGCGCACGTCGGGTCCCGGTGCCGGCCGCGGCTCCGCCTCGCCCAGCACGTCACCGAGCGGCTCGACCGGCGGTTCGGCGAGCGCCTCGGCCGACGGCTCGTCCCGTGGTTCGGCCGACGGCTCGTCCCGCGGTTCCTCCCGGAAGCCGGCCGGCGACTCGACCGAGGGCTCGCCCTCGCCGTCCGAGCGCGGCATCCCCGAGTCCGGGCCGGGCACCTTCACCAAAGCTCCCGGCACCGGCCCCAAGGTGGGCGAGGGCAAGCCCCTGCGCTACCGGGTCGAGGTCGAGAAGGGGCTGTCCGTGTCCGCCGCCGACGTCGCGGACGAGGTGGAGCGCATCCTGGGCGATCCCCGCGGCTGGACGGCGGACGGCGACTCGGCGTTCCAGCGGGTCGCCGGCGGCGCCACCGACTTCGTCGTGAAGGTCGCCACCCCGGGCACCGTCGACGACATCTGCGGCGCGTACGGCCTCAACACCCGCGGCGAGGTCAACTGCAACGTCGGGGACGACGTCATGGTCAACCTCAAGCGCTGGGAACTGGCGACCCCCGTCTACGCCGACGACGTCACGGCCTACCGCGCCCTCATCATCAACCACGAGGTCGGCCACTTCCTCGGCCACGGCCATGTCGGCTGCCCCGGCGAGGGCAAGCCGGCCCCCGCGATGATGCAGCAGATCAAGGGCATGAACGGCTGCGTCCCCAATGTCTGGCCGTACGACGCGAAGGGGCGGCTCATCACCGGACCCGCCCTGCCGTGACCGTGGCGCGCCATGGCGGCCGGCGCGTCGCCCGGTGGGAGATCCGCGTCCCCGGCGAGGGGCTCGACCGGGCCCCTGGCCGGTGCCCCGCGGCTGTCAGGGGTCCTTTCACTATGAGCGACCCGGGCGGGCATGGTGATGGGACCCCTTAGCCTGCGCCGGAGACCCGTCGTCGTCCTAGCGGCCGTCCAGACGTGGACGGACGTACGAGCCGACGTCAGAGACTGTGCCAAGAGCCCACTGGGCCCACTCAAGAGCCCACGTACGAGAACGGAGTCCCCGTGGCCCGCACCGCCGCCCCCCTTATCGCCCTCGCCACCTACGACCCCGGCGCCGAGGCCAGTGCCGACCGGGATCTGCCGGTGCTGGTGCGCGCGCTGCGGGAGGCCGGGGCCGAGACGGAGGCCGTGCACTGGGACGACCCGGACGCCGACTGGTCCGCGCACGACCTCGTCGTCATCCGCTCCACCTGGGACTACAGCTGGCGGACGGCCGAGTTCACGGCGTGGGTGGACAAGTGCGCCAGGGTGACGCGGCTCGCCAACCCGGCCGACGTCGTCCGCTGGAACACCGACAAGCGGTACCTCGGCGACCTCGCGCGGGCCGGGGTGCCCGTCGTCCCGACCGCCTACCTCGCGCCGGGCGACCCCGTGGCACTGCCGGACGCGCACGAATACGTGGTGAAGCCGACTTCCGGGGCCGGGGCCCGGTTCGCCGCCCGGTACGCGGCCGGGGAGGAGCAGCGGGAGACCGCCGTACGGCATGTCGGGCGGATGCACGCCGAGGGGCTCACCGCGATGGTGCAGCCGTTCGTGACCAGCATCGACACCGAGGGGGAGCGAGCGCTGCAGTTCTTCGGAGGCCGGCTGCTGCACGCCAGCCGCAAGGGCGCGGTGCTGTCGCCGGGCACGGCGTACGACGCGGACAAGGTGGCCCACCCCGATCTGGAGCGCTGGACGCCGACCGAGGAGGAACTCACCGTTGCCGGGAAGGCGTTGGCGGCGGTTCCGGGGGAGCCGGAGCTGCTGTACGCGCGGGTGGACCTCGTGACCGGGGAGGACGGACGGCCGTGCGTCATGGAGCTGGAGCTGGTCGAGCCGAACCTGTTCCTGTGGTTGCACACGGAGTCGGTGGCGCGGGTCGTCGAGGCGGTGCTGGAGGCCGCCGCGGGGTGAGCGGGTCATCCCGGCGCCTCACCCGAACCGGCGGCAAATCCGGGGAGGAGGGGGGTCGGCCGTGCCCGGTGGCTGGTCTTCTCGGTTACAACAGCCTGTACGGGAACCACAAGTGAGGGTGTGACCGGGGTCGTGGGCGGATCGGAGTCGCGGCGCACCTCCGGCTTCCCGGCGGAGCTGACCAGCTTCGTGGGGCGGCGGGACGAGGCGGCGGAAGTCGGACGGTTGCTGTCGGCGGGGAGGCTGCTGACGTTGACGGGGCCCGGCGGGGTGGGCAAGACCCGGCTCGCCGGACATGTCGCGCAACAGGTCGCGCGGGCCTTCCCGGACGGCGTGTGGCTCGTACCGCTGGCCGCGCTGCGGGACGAGGCGTTCGTCCCGCACGCCGTCAACGACGCCCTCGGGGTGCGCAACGAGACCGTACGGCCGCCGCTGGACGTCCTCGTCGAGTACCTGCGGGACCGGCGGTCACTGATCGTGCTCGACAACTGCGAGCATGTACTGCGCAGTTGTGCCACGCTCGCCGCGACCGTACTGGCGGCAACCGAGGGCGTACGGATCCTCGCCACCAGCAGGCACCGGCTCGGGCTCGTCGGGGAGCGGCTCTTCGAGGTGCCGCCCCTGCCCGCGCCCCCGCCGGAGGAGCTGGGCCCGGCGGCGGTCGAGACGTTCCCGGCGCTGCGGCTGTTCGCGGACCGGGCGGCGGCGGTCGTCCCCGGCTTCACGGTCGGCGCGGCCAACCAGCAGGCCGTGGCCCGCCTCTGCCGGCGCCTGGACGGGCTGCCGCTCGCCATCGAACTCGCGGCGGTCCGGGTCCGCGCCCTCGGGGTGGACCAGCTCGTCGAACGCCTGGACGACCGCTACCAGTTGCTGACCTGCGGCAGCCCCACCTCCGCTCCCCGCCACCGCACGCTGCGCTCCGCCGTGGACTGGAGTTACGAGCTGTGCACCCCCGAGGAGCAGGCGGTGTGGGCGCGGCTGTCGGTGTTCGTCGGCGGCTTCGACCTGGCCGCCGCCGAGGCCGTCTGCGGCGCGGACGGAACCGGTGTGGGCGGGGCCGACGTGCTCGACGCGGTCGCCGGACTCGTCGACAAGTCGGTGCTCGTCCGGGAGGAGCACGACGGCCGGGTGCGTTACCGGCTGCTGGTGTCCCTGCGTGACTACGGCCTGGAGAAGCTGAGCGACCTGGGGGAGACGGTGGCCACCCGGCGACGGCACCGCGACCACTTCGCCCGGCTGGGCGCCGAGTACGAGCGGGCCTGGTTCGGCCCCGACCAGGTCGACATCACCGAACGGCTGCGCATCGACCAGGACGACTTCCGGGCCGCGCTGGACTTCTGCCTCACCACCCCCGGTGAGGTGCAGCACGGACTGCGGCTGGCCTCCACCCTGTGGTTCCACTGGGTGGCGTACGGCATCTGGGGCGAGGGCCGGCACTGGATGGACGGCGCGCTGCTGGCCGGGGCCCGGCCGGACGAGTCCCTGACCCGCGCCCTGTGGGCGGGCGCCCTCACCTCACTGGTTCACAGCCGCTCGGCCGCCGTCCTGGCGGGACTCGGCCCCGCCCGGCCCGCGCCCGCCGACGACCAGGAACTCCCGGTCCCCGCGCCGCCGCCCGTCACCCTCGGCGCCGACCGCGCCCGGACCTCCAGCGCCTCCTTCGTCGCCCTCACCCGGATCGAGCTGGCCTGCACCCTGGTCAGCCGGGGCCGCGCCGCCGAGGCGATCCCGCTGTGCGCCGAGGTCGTCGCCCTGTGCGAGGCCCACGGCGAACAGTGGGCCCGCTCCTGGGCGCTGCGCACCCTCACCCTCGCCCACTGGACGGCCGGGGAGTACGAGCGGGCCGCCGAGGCCGCGCGCGCCTGCCTGCGGCTGCCGTACACCGGGCGCCAGCACCAGTGCCTCGCCCGGACCCTCGATCTGCTGGTCGCCGCCGAGTCCCTGGCGGGCCGGGTCGAGCGGGCCGCTGTCCTGCACGGTGCCGTCGACCGCATCTGGTACGCCATCGGCGGCGACCCCACGGCCGCCCAGCGACCGGGCCGACTGGGCGCCGCCGAACACCGCGCCCGGCAGGTCCTCGGCGACCACGCCTACGAACGGGCCCGCCGGCGCGGCGCCGGCCTGTCGCCCGAGGAGAGCGTCGCGTACGCCCTCGACGAGGGGCGGGACGGGGCGTGGACGCCGACCGTACGCCAGGACCCCGCCCGAGTCGTGCGGCGGGGGCCCGCCCCCGGCGTGCCGAGGGGTTCCGTCCCGGCCGCGGGCGCAGGCCCCGCCCCCGTCGGACGCACGGGCCCCGCCCCAGCCGCACCGAAGGGTCCCGCCCCCGGCTTACGCGAGACCCGGCCCCCGGCCGGGAGCCCCCCCTCCGGCACCGCCGCGACCGCCGGACCGCCCGCCGACCCTGTGCCGCTCACCCGGCGGGAACTCCAGGTCGCGGCCCTCGTCGCCCAGGGCCGCACCAACAAGCAGATCGCCGACCATCTCGTCATCGCCCGCCGCACCGCCGAAGGCCACGTCGAACGGATCCTGGCCAAGCTGGGCTTCCGCAACCGCAGTCAGGTGGCGGCCTGGTTCAGCGCGCGGTCGTGGTCCTAAGGGCTGTCCCGTAATCCGCGGTGGATCAGCGCACGGCGTCGGATGCCGGGGGCACTCCCACGCCGTTCAGGCAGTGGGGGAGCATCGCAAGGCGGAGGGGCGTCCGCATACTGGATGTATGCGGGCGTTCCGACAACGCGGCGAGGTGTCGTAGCCGGCGTCGTGCGCCCGCCGGGGATTACGGGACAGCCCTTAGGTGTATTGACCTGCAGCGTTGTCGACGCGGCTGATGGGTGGCTGGCCGCCGAGTGCGGTGTGGCAGCGGTAGTGGTTGTTACGGTAGGCCCTGCAGTCAAAGGATCTTGACTGGTGGTTACCAGCTGCTTTCCAAGCAGCGCAAGTGGTGGAACGGTGCTTCAAACCGGTCGAAGCAGGGCCGCGGTGTCGCCGTCACATGTGACGACAAAATCTGGCCCGAATGTGCTTGAGGCCCGTGGTCTGCTCTCCTCCGCCAGTCGCGTCAGGGTCTTGGTGGCGACCTCCTTGACCAGGAAATCTACGGTGTCTACATCGGGATCGGTGTCACGGCACAAAGTGACACGTGTGTGGAGAAAAAGCCCTCCGTCCTGAACGCACACTACGTACTCGGACCGGAATCGGCCGTGCGCCGTGGACGAGGGTTCTCGGGTCACCGAGTGCTTACCCCAGGCCAGCGTGCCCACATCTTTGAGTTCCCGGTAGCCCGTGCCTCCGCATACTCCCTCCTTTTTCGCGGCGTAGAGGACACGCAGCGCACCTGTGCGACCGTCTGCGGGAAGGGACGCCATGACGTCGACGCGAAGAAGACCTTCCTCTCCTCGCAGTGTCAGGGCGCACATCATTTTCTTTCCTGCTCTGCGACGCCGGTCTTCAGGGGCTTCAATGGGGACTTCGACAGCGTTCAGCGAGTGTTCCCGTCCGGCGAGATGCTGCACGGAGGAGATGTCGACAGCCGCACAGGGATCTTCAGGAAGCCTGTAAGAAGGTGCTTCCATCCCGACGGCCACGGTCGTATGAACGGCCAGGGCGGTCAGGCTGAGAGCCCCATACCGTAGGAGGTGCGGTGAGCTGAAATCCCGGGAAGGGCTCGGTTCAGTCGTCTGCGAGGTACGCACCACCAAGACGGCGACCCCGACGGCCAGAGCCCCTGTGAAAAGGATCTGTCTTAGCGCGGAGGCCGTGAAAGCTCCGAATACCTCTACCTCGCCGAGACCTTCCTCCGCGTCGAAGCCAAGGGCCGGCAGGGCTATGGCGGACATCGTGCCCGCGAGAAGCGCTGTCAGCAGTGCGGCTGCGCCCGGCCACCGCCGTGCCGCGAGAGCCCCGCCGACAATGGCCATGCCCAATACGGAGAACGCCACCTGGAAGTTGATGTAGTAGGCGGAAAACCCCGGATTGGCCACCGTGCCGGGGAATTCCTGATACAGCAATGTCCGTGCCATGACCTGCCCGGCGATGATGCAGAGGCCGCCGACCAGCCCTGCCATGGCCAAGGTGCCGAATGGCGGACGTTCACCCGCCAGCAGCGGCACCAGGGCGATGATGAACAGTGCCGAGATGAATAACCAATTGTGCTGCAGGGTCTGGAGAGGTGCATAGCACCACGAGAGTAAGGCGTTCGCTGGGCCCTCCCAGTATTCCCATCCCCGTTGTCCGGAGACCCTCGCAGTTTGCGACCAGGTCCAGGTGAGCATTTGCGGATCGTCATGGTCCCGGAACCACATGAGGAGGAATGGCCCGAAGACCACGGAAGCGACAGCGGAAGTGCATGCCCACACCAATCGAGGGGGTGTACTTTCCCGGTGCGAAAGCCAACCGGCGGCGATACCGGTCAGCCAAGCGGTGACGAGAAGTAGAGCGGCGATCAGGAGCCCGGCCGAGATCGCTGCGGCTCCCGGGCTGAGCTCAGGCCAGCGACCGAGGGAACCCCAGTAATGGAGATCCAGACTCATCGTGAGCGGGTCTCCGAGGAGCATCCCGGAGCAGAGTCCGAGCAGTGCGCGAAACGGGAACTTCCTCTTTTGCAGGCGCTTGCCGAGTAATGCTGTCCGCCACACCACTGCGGCGAGAGCGCCCATGACGAACACGGTCGCCGCGGCAACGGTGAGCAGTTGGGCAGCCCAGGCAGGCATGAAGAGCGCTCCGTACTGCACACCCCCTGTCGTGGCCGCCATGGTGGCCCAGCCGACGAAGGCCGACTCCCAGAACCCCGCGCGCAGGATGTCGTGCGGTGATTCGATCACCTTGCGTCGCAGCTGCGGGGACGGATGGAATGCGAACGGCCGGGTGATCCCGCGCCACATGGGTTTGCTCTTGTCCGCCTTCTCCAAAGTGCCCAGGAACCGGAGCAGCCCGTCTCGTGCGTCCGTTGCAGTGTCGGCGGCACCCGCGTCGGCATGCAGCTCCCGGAGACGGCGCGCGGAAGCGTACGTACACAGGCTGATCGTCGCGAACAGCGTCAACCGGGCAATCTCCGCGAGGAAGTCCCCGGCCGGAATCGACCCGGTGCCGAGCGGTGTGATGACTGCGCAGGAGACGAAACCGACCACCAGGAACGCGCGCCACAGCGCATCCGCCGCGCTTCCGATACTCATGTCTCGGTTGCGGATGTGAGTCAGCTCGTGCAACAGGACCGCGGGTGTCATGTCCGAGTGCTGTCCGGACAAGAAGCCGGAGTCGAGCTGGACCACGTAGCGTCCGGCCCGTCCGTAGGTCGATGCGTTCAGGCCGGAATTCGCCACGAGCGAGCCGTTCCGCTGCCAGGCGGGTAGCAGGACGAGCGTGACGTCGGTCTGTGAGGGGATCTTCGCCCTTCTCCTGAGGTCACCGAAGTTCTTCCACAGGTCACTGGGCGGGGGAATCGCCCCTGAGCGGGATCGCAGCCACAGGGGCGTCACAACGTACAGGAGCCCGGCAACCAGCAGTACGACCGCGATGCCTCCCCAGACCCAGTACCCCATCTCGCGGTTCTCGTCGGCCACACATGCCCACTGCTCCTGCTTGGCCTCCAGCAGCCTTCTCTGTACCTCGTCATCGACGAGCACCTCGATGTCGTAGCGCAGGTCCAGGCTGGCGATCTGCTTCTGGTACTTCCGTTCGCAAAGCGAATGGGTGCTCAGTACGTCCTGTCCGCGGCCGGGCACCAGGAGATAGAGCACAATGAACAACTGCGCACTGGTGGTGAGGATGGCGATCACCAGTAGCGCGAAGCGCGTTGACGTCCCGGAGACGAACGACGGCGGAGACGGGAGCCCGCCGCTCTCCACGGAATTCTCAGTCGGTGCTGTCATCGAGTGCGTCCACCACGGCATCGACAAGTTCTTCCAGCTTCTCCTCCGGCAGACCTGCCTCGCCCGCCGTCTCCCGCACGATCCGCCGCACCTCGTCGGAACGCTCACGCACCCGGTCCCTCCGCCGACCGGCACGGGACTCCAGTACCTCGGCCGTGAAGTACCGAACGACCTCCACGGCCACCGCCGCGATCACCGGTGCCATGAGAGTCACGACTTCGGCCGGTCCGCCGGAACCGAAGGGGGTGAGGGTGAGCCACTTGAATCTCCGCCGGGGACGCCGTACGGCGGGCCGATCACCCATGTAGGCCTTCAACAGTGGAAGCTCGGCAGGCTCGATCCGCACCATGATCTCCTGTGCCAACTCGCGCGGAGTGAGGGGAGCATGAACCTCTTCTTCGCGGTTCTGCGAGCAGTTCTTCACCGCCGCAAGGCCGGCTGTGAGGTCGAGCCGGGCACGCAGCGCCTGGTCCACCCGTCCGTCGGCCCTGTAGATCATGGCGTCCACGGCGACCATTTCGTCGTCAGACATCGTCGGTCCCCTTCTCCTCGCTCCTGTACTCCTTGATCAGCTCGATGAGCTTCCGACGTGCTCGCCGGAGGTTCTGCCGCACGGCCTCGGGGCTCATGTTCAACTCGTCGGCGATCTCCGCATGGCTGAAGCCGTCGTAGCGATAGCTCATGACGCGGCGCTGGGCGTAGGGCAGAGCGGCGAGGGCATCGACGACCGACCGCGTCTCCTCGTCGAGTTCCACAAGGACGTCCGGCGAGAGTGGTCCGGCGGTCTCCGGCGGCTCCTCCAAGGTCAGCTGTCTCGCGCAGGCCCCGCGCAGGAACCTGCGGTAGGCCACCTTCCGCATCCAGGCCGACGGCTTGCTGATCAAGTGCCACTGCCCGTGGGCCTCGATGAACGCCTCCTGCACCGCGTCCGCCGCTTCGTGATCCGTGGCACCGTTCCTCATGAGGAATCGCACGAGCGCCGCGAACTCCGCGACGTAGAAGTCGTCAAACCCATCCATATGGCCCCTCCGGTCGTCGACCTCGTGAGGTAGTGCACTTGCGCGGGACGATTCGTGACAGCCCCCAGGCCCCCGCCGGCTCACCCGGCCGCCTCCTCCTCGCCCTCCACCCTGACCACCAGCTGGGGCACCCCCGCGGCGCCCAGCTGCTCCAGCACCAGCGCGAGCAGCTCCCCGCAGCGCACGGTCACATCGCTGCCGGGCGGCAGGGACGCGGCGAGACTGATCAGCTGCCAGGCGCAGTGCGCCTCCATGAAGCACAGGTCCCGCAGATCGAGGACGAAGTGGCTGGGCCCGGAGCCGTCCCTTCGGTCCAGCGCCTCGCGCAGTGCCTCCACGAACTCCGCGCGGGTGCTCAGCTCCGCGGTGCCGGCGATCCGGCCGCCCTCCGGGGCCCCGGTGACCGCCGACGGGTCGAGCCGCTCCACGACCCGCAGCGGGTGCACCTCCGTGACCCGGGCCGTCATGTCGTCACCGAACCGCCGCCGGTCGTACCAGCAGATCGCGGTGAACAACGGGTCCGCGAACAGCGGCGCCACCGACGCCTCGTAGTCCAGCAGTCTCTCCTGGTCGAGACGTACGCGGGGCGCCCAGCCCATGTCGGCGGTGACCCGCACCCCCGACCAGCCCTCCGCCAAGGACTGCTCGACCTCGGCGCGGTACGCGTCGATCGTGCGCTCCTCCTCGAAGCGGCCGTCGGGGGCGTAGATCTCCGTGTTCCGCCGCAGCGCCAGCTGCCCGCTGTCCCGGGCCGCCACCACCTGACCGCTGCCCCCGTCCAGGAGCGTGACCACCTCGTCGTCCGTCAGGTCGTCCGGGTCCATCACCAGCAGCACCTTCTCCCGGCGCGCCAGACTCGTCCGCGTGTACGCGGTGAACACCTTCCACGGAGACTCCCCGGTCACGTCCCCCGTCACCATGCACGCGTGATCCCCCAGCCGCAGCCCGTCGACGGACACGATGCGACGCTCCGTGGAACGTTCGGACGACATGGGGGCGCCTCCCTGGCGGTACGGGACTCTGCGCGGAGGCTAAGCCCTCGCGGGCCGCCGTTGACGGGATGATCGCGACTGGCCGACTTGGCTCGACGGGGGAGCGAATGGTGGACAAGGATGAACGGTCACGTCCGCAAACCGGTCCCGCTGCCGCCCTCCGGCGCGTGGGGAACCATCCGACCGGCCACGTACCAGCGGCGGCCGCCACCGCTGCACGGGCCACCCGGGTCAGTGGGCACCGACCCGCTGCAGCAACCCCCACGTGAACTCGGCGACGACCTCCCGCCGCGCCCCCCGCGCGTCCGGCGCGACGAACGCCAGCCCCCACCGCGTCGGCGCCGACCCCTCCAGCGGCCGGACGGGGGCGAACGCGCGGGCCACCTCGTCGACCGTGCACGACCACGGGGTGAGGTCCTCCAGCGTGACCGGTCCGGGGCCGGGGGCTCCCGGCGCCCGGACGAGCCACTCGTTCCACACCGCCCCGTCGGGCCCGACCAGCACCTCGAACCGCAGGTCCGCCCAGAGCGGCACCGGCCACAGCCGGGCCTCGCAGTCCAGGTCGCCGACGCGGCGCGGAACCACGGATTCCGGCGCCCCCAGCACGGACCGGTAGCGCGCGGCGGCGCCCCGCGCGCGGGGCGAGCGGACCATCGCCTGCCACTGCCTGTTCGCCTCCCGCATCTCGGCGATGGACACCCCCAGCTCCCGTCGGGCCTCCTCGACGAGCCCGGGATTGTGGTCGGCCATGCGCCGCAGCAGGACGAGCTGGAAGTCGAGCGGGGTGAACGGCCCCGAGGGCCTACCGGGGCGCTTCGCGGAGGGCATGGGAGCCATGCTCCCGCACACCCCGCTCACCCGGGCGGCGCCCGTCCGGGAGGAACAGCACCGAGTTGACGTAGCGCGGCCCCCCGAACGGCAGGACGCGGCGCAGCAGCCCGTGCGACGCCACATACGACGTCCGCGCCTGGTGGGCCTCCAGCACGGCCGGGATCAGCCGGTGCCAGGTCCCGGCGGGCAGCACCCAGCCGGTGTAGCCGAGGCCGGTGAGGAGGTCGACGACCGGGGCGATCGGCTGGATACGGGACTCCAGCTCGATGAAGAGGGCGGGGCGGTCACGGGCGAGGATCCCCGAGGCGCCGCGCAGCACCGCCAGTTCGTTGCCGTCCACGTCGATCTTGACGAAGCCGACCCCGGTCAGGCCGAGGCCGTCGAGAGTGACGCACGGGACGTCGAGGGCGCGAGCGTGGATGTCCCGGCGGACCAGGGACGACACACCCCGTCCGCCGTCGTCGCCCGGCGGCAGCCACAGCCGGGCGGTGCCCGGCCGGTCGGAGGCGGCGGCCTGGACGACACGGACATTGCCGGGGGCACCCGCGACGAGCAGCCGGGCCAGCCGGGGCACCGGCTCGACGGTCACCACCCGCGCGGCATGTCGCGCGAGCCGGTGCGTCCACGGGCCGTACCAGCCGCCGACGTCCACGGCCGTACCGCAGCCGGGCGGGCACAGCTCGTCGAGCCGGGTCAGCTCGGGCTCGAACCGGGGGTAGACGAACCGGGCGGTCGCGGCGACCGCCCGGTCGGGCAGGAGCGGAGCGAGCCGGGCGGCGAGCGTGGTCATGAGCGCATCCTCCTGAGCAGTTCCTCGTGTTCGTCCTCCGAGACCTGCTCGCCCGAGGAGGGCAGCAGCTGCGGGATGCCGTCGACGATCGGGTACCGGCGGTGCAGCCGCGGGTTGTACAGCGACTCCGGCGCCCCCGGGGCCTTGTCCGGGCCCTCCTCGGGAACCACCAGATGCAGCGGGCCCTTGTCGAGCGGGCACGCCAGGATCTGCAGCAACGGGTCGTCGGGGGTCATGGGGGTGTCAACTCCTTGGCCGGGGCGGGGGGTCGGGGCGCCGACGGTGGCGCGTCGTGCTTGGGCATGCTCAGCAGGACGCCGACCGCCAGGACCGTGCCGGACAGCCGCAGCGCCAGCCGGGCCGGATCGTCGGGCAGCGACTCGCCGAACGACAGCGTGCCGAGCACGGCCGTGAACAGGCAGGTCACCGTCGTACACACCGGCACGATCAGTGAGGCCCGGCAGCGCTGCAGCGCCGCCTGCGACATGACCAGGCCGAACGCGCCGGTGAACAGCAGCAGGTACGGGTAGGGGGAGCGCAGCACACCGACCACCGCGTCCCCGATCCCGCCGGCGGTGAGACAGCTCGACACGCCCTTGATCGCGAGGGAGCTGACGCCGTACAGCAGCCCCACGGCCACCCCGTACTCGACGCCCGTGGTCGGCAGCCGGTGACGGTGCCGGGCGCGCCGCTCCGCCGACCGGTACAGCCACACGCCCAGCGCCAGCGACGGCAGACAGATGGTGAGGACCAACGCGTACGGCGCCTCGCGGCTGACCGTGTCGGAGCCCTCGTCCAGCGACAGCACGACCATCAGCAGCGCGGCCAGGATGGCGCCCAGCGCGTACCGTTCCCGGCCCGTCGTCTCCTCGCCGAGCAGCCGCGCAGACAGCAGGACCAGCAGCACCAGCCCGGAGACGAAGATGCCCTGGGCGGCGGCGATCGGCAGCGTCCGGTACACGGCGAGCTGCGCCGCGAACCCGGCGGCCAGTGACAGGGATCCCCCGATCCACAGGGGACTGCCGAGGACCAGCCGCAGCAGCTTCAGCGGTTGCCGCACCGACACCTCGGGCAGTGCGCCGAGCGCCCGTTTCTCCAGCACGAACCCGGTGCTGTACAGCGCGTTCGCCAGCAGGGCCGCGGCCACCCCCCACCACATGCTCACGCGCCCCGGGCCGGCGGCCTGCGCGCGTGCAGAAGCAGGATCGAGGCGGCCGACGGGGCCGCGCACGCCAGCCGGTCCAGCGGGCGCATCGGACGCGGCACGCCGTGGAAGGGCGCGCCCCGCAGCCGTACCACCTCGAAGCCCGACGCGGCCACGAACTCCCGTAGCGCGCGGGCGGTGTAGAGCCGCAGATGGCCGACGACCTCTGTGCCCGGGCGCCCGTGGATGCCGCGCAGACTTACCTCCGAGAACACCGGCTGAACGCCCGCGAGCAGCAGGGCCCGGTTGTACCAGGCGGCGAGGTTCGGGGTGGAGAGCATCAGATGACCGCCGGGGCGCAGGACGCGGCGGATCTCGTCGAGCGCCGCGTCCGGGTCGACGAGGTGCTCGATCACCTCGCTGAACAGCACGGCGTCGGCGGACCCGGACCGGAACGGCAGTCCGCCGTCGGTGAGTTCGCCGCGGACGGCGTGCACCAGACGGGCGCGGGCGCGGCGCAGGGCGTCCTGGGACCAGTCGACGCCGATCAGGCGGTGGCCGGGGAGGAGGGGCGCGGCCGTGGCGGCGGCCGTGCCGTCGCCGCAGCCGATGTCGAGGACCGTCCGGGCGCCGTGGGTGGCGGCCGGGCCGAGCGCCTGGGCCAGCATGCGGGCCTGACGGAGACTGCGGGGCGTGCCCGAGGCGACGGGAACGGCCGGGTCCTCGTAGAAGTCGCGCAGGCCGGGGGTGGTGTCGGTGGTGTTGGTCGTGTTCGCGGTGTCCGTCGTGCCGGTCGTGGTGTTCGTCCTGGGTGTCTGCGTGGACATCACCGGGTGTCCTCTGCCGTCGCGTGCAGATAGTGCTCGAAGAGGTCGCGGAGGTGGGCGCCGTCGCCATGGCTGAGCAGGGCACGGGACCACCGCAGGGCCAGGTGGAGACGGCCGGCCGTGGAGGCGGTCGTGACCGTGAGGCCGCGGGGCATACGGGCGGGCGCGGAGAACCACACGGCGTGGGCGCGGCCGGCCTGCTCCCCGAAGTCCAGCGGGTACGGGATGCGGCCGATGTTGCTGAGCAGCGTGGTCGACGTCCAGGGGGCGACCGCCCGGCGCAGGCCCCGGGTGAGGGCCGCGCGCCAGGAGACGGGGACGACCGGGGAGGTCAGCAGCGAGGCGCCGTGGCCCAGTTGGGGTCTGCTGAGCGCCTTCAGGGCGCGGGTGCGGTCGGCCGTGCGCCGGAGGAGGACGGGCGTGGGGGTGCGGCTCTGGTCCAACTCCTCCGGGAGGAAGGCGACGTCCACCAGACGGGTGCCGTTGCCGATGGGCATGCCCGCGTCCCGGGGCCGGTCGTCCACGGGCATGGTGATGCGCAGGGGGCGGGGACGGGCGCCGTGTTCCCGGTTCCAGTGGGCGAGCATCAGGGCCGTGGTGACCATGAGCTGGTCGTTCACGGTGTACGGCGCGGATCTGGGGCGGCGGGGCACGGGGAGCTCGGTGACGAGCAGACCGTTGCCCGGGGAGGCTTCGGGGGTGCCGGGGGCGACCCTGGCCGGCGGGGCCCAGGTGGACGGGGTCTCGGCGCCGGCCAGGGGCAGGTCGGGGGTCGTGGCGCGGACGGGGGGTGCGGCGGGGGAGTTGTCCGCGCCGCCGTACAGCTCCGCCGCGGTGGCGAGGATGCGGAGGCAGGCGGGGCCGTCCAGGGCGGTGTGGTTGATGGTGAGGAGGAGGACGGTGCCGTTGCCCTCCGGGTGCGCGGGGCCAGGGCTGCTCGTGGCTGCCCGTGGGGTGGCTGTCACGCCGACCCCGTCCGACGCCTCGCCACCCACCACCGGGCCGGCGTCCGCCACCACCTCCAGGCGGATCGGTGGGGACAGGGACAGCGGTGGGGCCTCGGTCAGGGACCTCGTGCGGGCGTCTGGCAGGGCGTGCGGCCCCGGCGGAGAGAACCTCACCACCTCCACCTCCGGCTCGTCGGTCAGCTCCCACTCGTAGCGGCGGCTGTACCAGTGCGCGGGGGCCTCGCGCATGAGGACGCGGGGATGGCGGTGGAGGGCCTCGGTGAACGCCTCGCGGAGGCGGCCGGGTTCGAGGGAGCCCGGGAGGTGGACCTCGATGTGGACGGTCTCGGGTTCCTCCTCCTGGAGGCAGTGGCGGGAGATCTCGTCGACGACCGGGAACGGGATGCGGACGGGGCCGCGCGCGGCGTCGTCACGGGCCGGATGGTCCAGTGCGGTCATGTCGGGTCGCCCTTCCCGGTGACGCCGTCGTTGTCGTCCACACGGCCCCCACCGCCCATGCCGTCGGCCGGTGCGGCGGCCCCCGGCTTCGGCTTGGTGAGCGGGATCCGGCGGGTCGGCGTGTCCGGTTCCTGGTAGGGCGCGCCGGGGCCGCGGGCGGAGATCGTCTGGCTCGCGGCGGGCCCGATGGTCCGAATTCGCCGCGGCAGCGGCTCCGTCGGCTCCTCGGCACCCGGCGGGACCTGGAACTCCCGCGTCGAGCCGGGCCGGTCCGGGGGCGGCTCCGCCCCGGACCCCGCGCTCACCAGCGCCGCGAACAGACCGATCAGTGCGAGGAGCTGGGCCACCGGCCCGAAGGCCCCCTGGTCCGCCGCCACCGGTTCGCCCGCTCCGGCCGCCGCCGCGATGCCCGCCCCGGCGAGTGCGAGGAACGCGATCGGCACCAGCAGGGCGTGCCGTGCGCGGGCGAGGAGCGCCAGCAGCGGGACCAGCAGGGCGAGGAAGCCCGCGATCACGATGCCGACGAGAGTGAGGGCGACCGTGCCGAGCCACGGACCGGGACCTGGCGGTGCCGGCTGCGGCGCGTCCGCGTTGGGCTCCCGGCGCCGCCACAGCGTCAGCCCGACGAGGGCGGCGAGGCCCACCCCGGAGCCGATCAGCCCGGCCTCGTACGTCACGGACGGCTCGTACGACAGCTTGACTACGCCGCCCGCGCCGCCGGGGACCCGCCAGCCCTGCTGCCAGCCGTCGAGCCGTACAGGCGTGAGTTCGCGGCCGTTCAGGGTGGCCTTCCAGCCGTCGTTGTAGTTCTCGAAGGTGGTGAGGTACGAGGCCGCGCCGTCGCCGACGGACACCTCGCGTCGGTCGCCCAGCCAGTCCCGTACGCGCAGCTCACGTCCGGTGGCCGCGGGTGCGGTGACCGTGCCGCGGGTGAGCGTGACCTCGGTGACGGCGAGGGCGCCCGAGTCCTCGGAGTCGACGGTGTGCCGCTCCTCGGCGCCCAGCTCCAACGCCGCGTCGGGGCGGTCCTTCTGGCAGAGCGTCAGCTCGACCGGGCGGCGCTCGGTGAGGTCCCGTACGGTCCCCTTCGCGCTGGTCTCGTACCGTGTCCCGTCGACCTCGACGACCGGGCCCTCGCCGCACGGGAGGTCGAAGTCGCGGGTCGGGGCGGGCTGTGGGGTGCGGTACGGGGCGAGCGCCGGGACGTACGCCTCGATCAGGCCGACCGGGAGGCGCAGGTCGTCGCCGGCGACCGGGTTGTGGACGGTGAGCCGGGCGGTCTCGGTGATGGTGATGTCGAGGCGGTCGGTGGTGATCGGCTCGAAGCGGACCCAGCCGTTCTCGTCGACGCCGGCGACGGCCGCGCCGTCCGGCGAGCTGATCGCGACCTTGGTCGCCCGGGTCGACAGTCCGCCCGCCGGGGCGAGTACGAGCGAGCCGATGGGCTGCTTGCCCTTCCAGCTCAGATGGATCGTCGGGTCGTCGCCCGCGATCCACGCCGTGGTCAGGTCCCCGTCGGTCAGGTTGCGCGGCGACAGTCCGGCCCCGAGGGAGGCGGTGGAGTCGGCGGTCACCGTGATGCGGTTCTCCTGCTCCGGGGCGACCTCGTACAGCAGCTTGTCCAGCTCCTTGCCCGGCACGGGCACGGCGCTCGCCCTCACCTCGTACGTCCCCGCCGCGGTGGTGCCGAAGACGCGGTGCAGGCCCGGCTCGGTGCCCGTGGGGGACAGGCCGGTGGGGTCGGCGGCCCGCCGCAGCGAGACCGTCTCGGCGGCGGCGCCCGTGCTGTCCGGGCCCTGGGCGTCCGTCGGCAGCCGCAGGGTCCGGGTCACCCGGACCCCGGGGATCTCGATCTCGGAGAAGCCCGCGCCGACCAGCCCGGCGTGCCGTTCCGCCGAGTCCAGGATGGTGATCCTCAGCCAGTCGGTCTCGCCCGCGCGGGCGCCGACCGTCTGCGTGGAGCCGTCGGCCTGGAGGTTGGTGGACCGCGACCCCCGCTCGGTCTCCACCTTGATCCGGGTGGGTGCCGACCGTACCCCGTCCTGGGGCAGCGGGGTGACCTCGAACGTCGACGGGATGTCCTGCGAACCGTCGAAGTCGATCCGCAGCCACTGCCCGTTCGCCGACCCGGCCGTCCCCTCCGCCCAGGCCGTCGCCGGGTCGCCGTCGAAGGCGTTCACCGGGTCGAACTGCGGGAGGTGGAACAGCCAGTTGCCGGACGTCGACGCGGTGACGGATTTCGCGCCGCGCAGCTCCGCCACGGTTTGATGGGCGAGCCCCTTCATGGGCAGGATCTGCCTCGGTTTCGCGCCCGCGTCCTGCACGCTGCCGCTCGGGTTCCGCTCGTCCGCCGTGTACGTGTACGACGTGTTGGCGTTGACCAGGCCGAAACGGGTGTCCGCGAGCCGCAGCCCGTCACCGGTCACCTGCACGGCCGGGGTGCCGAGACCGGGGTGGTTGTCGCCGGTCAGCACGGTGGCGCGGTCCCGCAGTGACGGGTCGGCGGCCAGCGGCAGCAGCGACTCCGGCCCGCCGGACACGACGGCGGTGTCCGCGATCGCCTTCAGCCCGGCCTGCCCGGGACGCGGCACGTCCTCGGCCGGCCGGTAGATCTCCACGGCCCGCTGCCGCGCGTACAGCCCCTCCACCTGCAACGGGGTGTTCTCGGCGATCACCCCGCCGGTCATCACCGGCCCGAGCCCCTTCACCCGCTGGTACCCGGACTGCTCCAGGGTCCGCTTCACGGTCGTGGTGGGCACGGCGCCGATCTGGTCGGGGTCCAGGTCGTTGCGGACGACGACGTAGTACAGGCCCGCCCGGCTCAGGAAGTCGGCGAGCCCCGGCACCTCGGCGCCGCTCAGCAGCGCCTGCTCGACGGCGTCCATCGCCCGCCGGTTGCCGGGCGTGCCGAAGGGGACGTAGTCGCGCTGCGCCCAGCGGGACTCGGCGAGCACGTCCAGCGGTTGGTCGATGGTGGAGCCCCAGGTGTGGATGCCGTGCGCGGTGGCGGGCACGACCAGGGCCCGGGAGTCCGGGGAGTACTTCTCCAGCCAGTCTGCCGTGGCCTGCCAGTACTTCGGCAACTCCTGGAACGAACCGGGCTGCAGCACCGACCCGTTGAGGTACGGCCACAGCAGGCCGGGCAGCACGACCACGGCCGCGATCAGCGGCGCGAACCCGCGTCCCCGCACCCGCCGCGCCCCCCGGTCCCGCGCGGCCACACCCACGAGATGCGCCAGCCCGAGGGCCAGCGCGAGCGCCAGGCCCGTCTGGAACTTGTAGATGTTCCTGAAGGGCACGAGGGCCCCGTTCAGCAGGTCCTGGACCACCCCGTGGAAGGGCGCCCCGAACGACCCCGCGTACCCGGCGAGCGTGACGAGCGCGACCGTCAGCACGGTCAGCACCAGCCACCGCCGCTCGGGCATGTCCCGTCGGGCCAGCCCGGCCAGGCCCAGCCCCGCCGCGAGCGAGGACGACAGGATCACCAGCACCGACGCGGCCACGGACCAGCCGGCCGGCAGCCAGGCCTCACCGAAGTGCAGATAGCCCACCCAGTTCCCGGCGCCCCTGAGCGCCTCGGTGGCGGACATGGTGGCCGTCGTGGTCTGCGAAGTCTCGACGTACGGAAGGAAGTTCTCCCCGTAGAAGCCGAGCAGCAGCAGCGGGACCACCCACCACAGGGTCGCCAGGATCACCCCCGGCACCCACCAGATGACCAGTCCGCGACGCCGTGGCCCCGGCGGCCGGCTGAGCAGATACAGGCCCACGGGCAGCAGGGAGGCCAGCGTCGAGGCGGCGTTGACCCCGCCCATGAACGGGATGAACAGCGCCGACCGCAGCGCGGCCACCCGCGCGCCGTACCGCTCGTTCGTCAGCGGCAGCAGCACCCACGGCAGGAAGGCACCCGGCAGCGCGGCCGCCGACGTCGACCCTACGACGGTGGTGAACACCGGCCACAGTCCGTACGCGGCCGCCGCCACCAGCCTCCCCCAGTCTCGGCTTCGCTCGACCGGGGGGACCCCCATCGCCGGGTTCCCGATCTGCAGCCGTTCCGCCAGCCGCAGCGCGCCCCAGAAGGCCACCGACACGATCAGTGACATCCACAGCCGCTCCGCGAGCCACACGGGCAGCCCGACGAGATCGCTGACCCCGTAGTAGGGCAGCATCGGCCACAGATAGCCGACGTACTGGTCCTGGATCCCGCCGAACCCGCCCCGGTCGTGCCACAACTGCCCGAGGTCGGAGACGAACTGCCAGGGGTCGGTGGTCACCCCGAGCTTGGTGTCGAAGGTCTGCCGCCCCGGCCGCGCGGCGACCAGCAACACGAACACCACGGCCCAGAACCCCAGGAGCCAGCGGCGCGACCGATGCCCCTCGGGGGGGCGCGCGGTCGGGCCCGGCGGCCGTACCGGCGCGGGAGGAGGAGCCTGGACCGTGCTCGTCATGGTGGACACCGCCGGAGGATGAGAAGGAGGTTCCAGGTGGCGAACTCGCGCAGCCCCGGCGCCTTCACGACGGTCTCCGCGAGAAACGGCCAGTAGCGGGAGCGCGCCGACACGACCGTCACGTCGTCCCGTTCGCGCACCTGCCGCAGAGTGCGTCCGATGTGCACGGCGAAGAGGTTCTCGCCGAGCGTGTGCTTGGCGTCCTTCCCGGTACGGCGCCGATAACGGGCCCGCGCCCGCTCCGCCCCCAGGTAGTGCCAGGGCGCCCACTCGTGCCCGCCCCACGGGGACAGCCAGTTCGTGAACGACACATAGATCAGCCCGTCGGGCCGGGTCACCCGCACCAGCTCACTGAGGAACGTCGGGGGATCGGCCACGTGCTCCAGCACGTTGGAGGAGAACGTGACGTCCGCGACCCCGTCGGCCAGCGGCAGCAGATACCCGTCGGCGACCACGGCCCCGTCGGGCGGCTTCGCCCCCAGCTCGGCGAGATCCGGCTCGAAGAGATACGCGTGCGCCCCCCGCCGCCGGAACTCCTCGGTGAAGTACCCGCTGCCCCCGCCGACATCGACGACGGTCCGGCCCTCCAGGGCCCCGCCGTAGGCCGCGACCTGGTCGACGGCGTCCCGGGCGAGCAGCGCATAGCAGTACTCGGGATCGTCCTGCTCCCGCATGAAGGCCCGGAAGAGGGTGAGGGACCGCCGCAGGGACGGATCCTTCAGGGCACCCCGTCGCGCGTTCAAGAGCCCCCACCCCGCACCGCCTCCGCGGCCACCGCCCGGAACTGCCGAACCGTATGGCCCCACCGGTAGTGCGCCGCCCGCTCCCGCGCCGCCTTCCCCATCAGCTCCCGCCGGTCGGCGGACAGCGCGAGCGCGCACCAGGCCGCCGCGAACGACGACTCGCCCCGGGCCAGCACCCCGGTCTCCCCGTCCACGACGGAGTCCCGCAGCCCCGGCACATCGAAGGCGACCGACGGTGTCCGACGCACCGCGGCCTCGGTGACGACGAGCCCCCACCCCTCCACGGCGGACGGATGCAGCAGCAGCCAGGCCGCGCACAGCAGTCGGTGCTTCTCGGCCTCGGAGACATGCCCGGCGAACTCGACCCCGGGCCCGGCCATCGCCTCCAGCTGCTGCCGCTCGGGCCCGTCGCCGACGATGACCAACCGCCCGCCGGTGACCGGCCTGACCCGTTCCCACAGCCTCAGCAGCAGATCGATCCGCTTGTACTCGACCAGCCGTCCGACGGCGACGAACAGCGGCTCGGGTGACCGTTCGGCACGCGGCCCCGGTTCCTCGACCCCGTTGTGGACGACGCGGATCCGTTCACGCTCCACACCGATCTCGCGGAGCGCCGTCGCCGTGGAGGAGGAGACGGCGACCACGAGGTTGCCGCGCTGCGCGCCCGTCAGCGCCCAGTGTTCGAGGCTTCTGCCGAGCCGGGCCGCGGGCGCCAGCGCCCCGCCGAACCGCATCTGCCACAGATCGGTGTGCACATGGTTGACCAGGCACAGTGTCGGCCCGCGGTGCCACAGCGGCGTCAGATACGGCATGCCGTTGCACACCTCGACGAGCAGATCGCAGTCGCCGACCTGACGGGCGAGGGTGCTTCGGGCCCGGAAGTGATGGCTCAGGTCGCCGCCCGCCGACACGACCCGGTAGTCGCGCAGGGCCGCCGGGCCCCCGCAGAGCAGGGTGACCTGGTGGCCGAGTCTCGTCAGGCCCTCGGCGAGCCGGTGGACGAGGAGCTCGGAGCCCCCCGCCGCCGGATTGCCGAGGTCACGGCGGGCGAGGAAAACGATCCGGCGTGGCGGTGGGGCGCCCGCCGGGGCGTGCCGGACGCCGCGCGGAAACGCGTCGACCAGCGAGAACGGCACGTGCTGGGGCATGGGTGCTCCAACTCGTCTCGGGGTGCGGAACTCAGCGGGGGAGAAGGAGGATCGCTGTGAGGGTCGTTCCGGTGGTGTGTGTGGGGGGACGGTCCGGTCGCCATGGGGCCGGTGGGTGTGGGTCCGGTGGGGCGGGCTGGGTCGGTTCTCCTGGCTGTGCGGGAGCGAGGTCGTGAGCGAGGTGTGGGTGGGCTGTGCTCAGGTGGGGTGGATAGTTTTCGCCGAGAGTTTCGAAGCTGCTACTCACCGACGTGACAATTTCCGGGGTTTGTTGAACTGACGCCCTGTCATATCGTGATCGGCTCCTGGGGCGACTCGGACCTTTCGGGGCGCTGCCTGCCGCGCACCGCCAAAACGGCACCGGTCACGGCGAGGACGAACCCCACCACAACGGCACCGATCGGCAGCGTCCGCCCCACCAGCCGCAGCAGTTCGCTGTCCCGCTCCGCCTGGTCGACCGCGAACTTCTGAGTCTTCGCGGTGAACGCCAGCTTCCGGCTGTCGAGCAGCACGGCCGCGTCCTCGGTGCCGCCCGGCGCCCGCAGGGTCCGGCGCGGCCCGGTCTGCGCGTAGAGCACGCGTCCCGTGGCCTGGTCGACGACGAGTTCGAGGCCGTGGTTGGCGTACCACTCCTCGGCCGGCACCTGCGGCCGGCCCGGCTCGTCGACGAGGGCGCCGGGGACCAGCCGCGTGCCGGTCCTGGTGGCCGGCACCTTCGCCGTGAACCGCATCCCCTCGTAGCCCTGGATCTTCTTGCGGCCCTCGTAGTGGAGCGTGACCGTCCTGCCGAGCGAGTTGTCCCACCAGCGGTAGGAGCGTTCCCGCACGTCGAAGGGGAACTTCAGGTACGCCTCGCCCTCGATGTACGGCTTCTCCCCGCAGCAGTGCACCGGCCGGTTGGTCTTCCGGTCGCTGACCCACCGGTGAGGGGTGAAGTCCAGCGCGTCGTGCGGGTCGGCGGCCGGCAGCGACGTGTCCGTGTCGACGCTGGTGATCACGTCCCACACGGCCGCTCCGCTGCGCTCGCTTTCGGCCACATCGCCGCGTACCCGCTGGGTCACGGTGATCTTCTGGTCCGGCACGGTCCGCACCTGCTCCACGTCGAAGACGCTGCCCGTGCCGGTGTAGACGGCGGTCGTGTCGATGTCGATCGGGTTCACCGCGGCCCGTGGCTGTACGTACCAGGCCAGCAGGGGTGCGAGGACCAGCAGGAAGGTGCCGAGGCCCAGCAGGACGAGGGAGAGGGGTGAGGCTGTACGGCGCATCCGGGCACTCCAGGGGCGTTGGAAGGTGCGACTCGGGCAGGCGTGCGGAAGGGGCGACGCCAAGGGGGGAAAGGTGCGCGTGACGTATGGGCCGGGAACCGTAGGCGGAGTCTTGACGCAGTGTCAATGCATTGCTGACACTGGGCCGGAGCCGGCGTCCGCGACGGACGACCGGCTGAGGGGCCGTCAGCCGGCCCCGTCGAGGACGAGGTGCCGGGACCGTCAGGAGGTCCCGAGGCGGGGGTGCCCTGGGTGGGGCCGACCTTTCGACCGAGAGGCTGACCCTGCGATGTCCAGACTGCAAGGGCGTGGCCCGAAAGCCCCGCCGGCCTCGCGACGCGCCCTGGCCGCCGCGCTCACCATGGTGGCCGCCGCCGCGCTCGCCGTGGGCGCCGCGCGCGGCGTCGTCGCGCTGCTGGAGGCGACCCCGGACCAGCCGAACACCCCGCTCATCACATACGAGAACGCCGGTCAGGAGCGCTGAGGGGTGACCGGGCGTCCGGGAACCGTCTCAGTCCGCTCCGCCTGGCACGACGTGCCGCGTGACCAGGTGCGCGAGTTCGCCGCGATCGCCATGGCGGAGGCGCCTGCCCTCGCCGAGGAGATCCTGGGCGAGATCCGCCGCGAGTACCCCCATCTGCCGGTCGTCCTCGATGACTCCGGCGAGCCGATGGCCCTCATCGGCATCCGCCGTGCCATCGAGGTCTTCGTCCAGCACCTGGAGACCGCGGAGGGCCGCCCGCGGGTGCCTCCCGGCGTCTTCCAGGAGTTCGGCCGGGGCGAGGGCCTGCACGGCCGCAGCCTGGACTCCCTCCAGGCGATCTACCGTCTCGGCGTACGCCTCGCCTGGCGCCGCTTCGCGGAGATCGGCCAGCGCGTGGAGATCCCGCCGCCCGCCATGTACGAGCTGGTGGACGCCGGATACGAGTATCTGGACGGCCTGGTGGACCAGTCGGTGCGCGGCTACGCCGAGGCGGCGGCCCGGCAGGCCGGGGAACGGCTCCGGCTCCAGCGGCGCCTCATGGAACTCCTCCTCGTCGAGCACCACCGGGGCGACCCGGCGGACGCGCTCACCGAACGCGCCGCCCGGATCGGCTGGCCCCTGCCCGCGAAGGTCGCCGTCGGTGTGCTGCTCCGGCCCGCCCGCGAGGCCATGGCCCCGGCCGTCGGCCAGGGCGTCCTGCTCGACATGGAGTACGAGCAGCCCCGTATGGTCGTGCCCGAACCGGACGCCGCCGGGCGCCCCGAACTCCTCCACCGGGCCCTCGCCGGGTGGTCCGGCGCGATCGGGCCGCCGGTGCCGCTCGCGGAGGCGGCGAAGTCGCTGCGCTGGGCGGAGGCCGCGGTACGCCTGATGGAGCGCCGGCTGCTGCCGGCCGGGGAGGTGCTGCACTGCACCGAGCACACCGAGGCCCTGGTCCTCCTCCAGCCGGAGGAGCTCATCGACGACCTGGCCTTACGTTGCCTTGCACCTCTCGCCCACTGCGGTCCCACGCACGGGCGCCGCCTCGCCGAGACACTCCTCGCCTGGCTGGAGACGCGGGGCGGCGCCCCCGAGATCGCCACGCGGCTCGGCGTCCACCCGCAGACCGTCCGGTACCGCCTCCGCCAGATCCGGGAACTGTGGGGCGACGAGATAGACGACCCCGACCGCCGCTTCGAGCTGGAGCTGGTCCTCAGGGCGCAGCGGCTCCGGGGGGAGCTGGGCGACCCGCGCGGCAGACGGTGACGACCCGCGCGGCGGCAGAAGCGCAGCCTCGCCGCCCAGCGTGAGGAACGCGCCCGCGTCCGCGGCGAGAAGGGCGCCCGGTGGGGCGGACGCCTTCTCGCCACCGCGGCCGGAACTCCGGTGGGCCCTCGGGTCACCTTCGCCAGAACAGGTGGTGCGTCACGCCGCTCGGGCTGGGCACGACCTCCAGGTGGAACCGGTCCAGCAGTTCGTCGGGGGACTCCCACAGGCGTAGTCCGGACCCGAGCTCCACCGGTGAGACCGCCACGTGCAGGGTGTCGACGAGGCCGGCATCGAGGAACTGCCGGATCGTGGTGACCCCGCCCCCGAGCCGGACGTCCTTGCCCCGCGCCGCTTCCCGCGCCTGTTCGAGGACCGTGGCCGGTTCGCCGTCGACGAAGTGGAACGTGGTGTCGGAGAGCGTGAACGACGGACGCTCGTGGTGCGTCATGACGAACACCGGCGTGTGGAACGGGGGCTCCTCCCCCCACCAGCCGCGCCACTCATGGTTCTGCCAGGGCCCGCGCTGGGGCCCGAACTTGTTGCGGCCCATGATCTCGGCACCGATGTTGCGTGCGAAGTCCCGCGTGAAGCAGTCGTCGAGGCCCCGGCTCCCCCCGGGATCCGTGCGCATGGGCCAGCTCGCCGTGGCTCCGGCCCAGGCGAACAGCCTCTCGGGACGGTCGTGGCCGAACGGCCGCTCGAAACTCTGGTCCTCACCGGCACCGATTCCGTCCCTTGAGACGTTGAAGTTCATCACTCTCAGCAGCTGATCCACTGGTTTCCTCGTCAGGCCCTGTCGCGTCATCGTGGGGCGGAGCGCCCCTCACCATGGCGTCGAACGGGACGGCGCCGGATCGACAGCGGCCCTCGACCTTTCTCCGAGTCCCGGGCGGAGCGACAGGTGACCAGCACCGTCAGCCGCTCGTCGCTGCGCTGACAGGACACGGGGGACACACTGTCGGGCTCCGGTTCGGTCCGGGCGTTGGTCGGCTGGTGGTGGAGGACACAATCCATCTTCCCGAAGGTGACCCTCTCGCCGGTCGGCTTCTCCAGACCGAGCGCTGCCGGGTCCGTGTACGGCACATACGGCCGCGGGGAGGGTCCCCCGCGGCCCCCGGCGCCGTGTCACCGTCGTCCCCGTGATCAGCCAGGCCCCGCCGACGAGCCCCCGCTCCGAGCGCCAGGCCGACCAGGCCGCCGAGCAGGAACCGGGCCGCTCCGCCGGCTTCCCTCAGGGTCCGCCCCCGTCCCCTTCGTGTGGAAAGGGGGTGTCCTCACCCACATGCCGGGAAACGCGGGGTGTTCTCGGCCATTGCCCGCCCGCACACCGTTGATTAGCCTGTGTTCGTCATGCCGATCGACTGTTGAAATTTCGAACACAGCCGCTACAGAGAACGAAGAGACAAGGGAGGGGGCCGACCGTGGGACGCCTAGTACCTGCCGTGACCCGGGCGCTCGACATATTGGAGCTCTTCCTGGACGGGGACGGCACACTGTCCGCCCCCGACATCGTGCGCAAGCTCCAGCTGCCGCGCACCACCGTGCACGAGCTGGTCACCACGCTCGCCGCCCGAGGGTACATCGTGCCCGTCCAGGGCCAGCCGGGACGCTACCGCCTCGGTGTCCGTCCGTACCAGCTCGGCAGCCGGTACGCCGAGCAGCTGGACCTGGCCGCCGAGGGCCAGCAGGTCGCGCGCTCCGTCGCCGAGACCTGCGACGAGACGGTGCACGTGGCGATCCTGGAGTACACGGACGTCATCTACATCGCCAAGGTCGACTCCACGCACGCGGTCCGGATGGTCTCCGCCGCCGGCCGCCGCCTCCCGGCGCACTGCACCTCCGTCGGCAAGATGCTCCTCGCCTCCCTTCCCGAGGCCGAGCTGAACGCCCGGATCCCGGAGGACGCCGACCTGGTCGCCATGACGCCCAACAGCATCACCGACCCGGCCGCGCTGCGCGAGGCCCTGGCCCGGATCCGTGAGCGGGGTCTCGCCGTGGAGAACCGGGAGTCCAACCCCGACGTCTCCTGCGTGGCCGCCCCGGTCCGCGACCGCACCGGCAAGGTCGTCGCCGCGCTCTCCATCTCGGTCCCCATGATCCGGTGGAGCGAGGACCGCCGCGGCGAGCTGGAGCAGCTCGCCGTCAAGGGCGCCGCGGAGCTCTCCGAGCGCCTCGGACACCGGAGCGTGGCATGAGCGCATACGACGTCGCCGTACGCGAGTACGCGACCCTCGGCGAGGGCCCCACCTGGGACACCGAGGCCCAGCGGCTGATCTGGATCGACATCCTCCGCTCCCGGGTCTACACCTACGATCCGGTCTCCGGCCGCCGCACGATCCTCGTCACCGAGCAGCACGTCGGCGCGGCCAAGCCCCGCGCGGGCGGCGGCCTCGTCCTGAACCTGCGGGACGGTGTCGGGCTGCGCGACGCCGACGGCGGCTTCCGCTGGCTGCACCACGAGCCGGTCCCCGGCCGCCGTGCCAACGACGCCGCCGTCGCCCCCGACGGCTCCCTCTTCGCCGGCACCATGCGCTACGACGAGGCGCCGGGCGGCGGCACCCTCGCCCGGTTCACCACCGACGGCCTCACGCACACCGTCCTCGACGACATCGCCGTCAGCAACGGCACCGGCTGGAGCCCGGACGGACAGCTGATGTACTACATCGACTCGCCGACCCGGCGCATCGACGTCTTCGACTACGCGGAGACCGACGGCGTCCGGCTCCCCGTCGACCGGCGGCCGTTCGTCACCGTCGAGGAGGGCGGCGGCTTCCCCGACGGCCTCACCGTCGACGCCGAGGGCTGTGTCTGGGTCGCCCTGTGGGAGGGCGGCGCCGTCCGCCGCTACACCCCGTCCGGCGAACTGGACCGGGTCGTCGAACTGCCCACGCCCCGACCCACGGCCTGCGCCTTCGGCGGCGCCGACCTGACCGACCTGTACATCACCACGGCCCGTGTCGGCACCGAGAACCCGCACCCGCTGTCGGGTTCGCTGCTGGTGGTGCCGGGCGCGGGCAAGGGCCTGGCTCAGCCCGCCTTCGCGGGCTGAGCCACCGGGCACCGCAGATCCGCCGACGGCCCGTCGGCCCACCCGTACCCGGTGGGCCGACGGGCCGTCACTCGTGCGCGGACACGCTCTTCTCCGCGGCGGAGGCCGCCGGGTCCGCCGGGCCGGTCGCGAGGGCGCGGACCTCCTCGATCTCCGTTGGGCGGCGCAGCACCCGGGAGACCGCGTCGATGTCCTGGAGGAGGTCGCTGAGGTCGGAGGAGACGGTGAACTCGGGGTAGGGCGTCTGTCCCGGAGCGGTCGTGAGGTCGGGGAAGATCAGCGGGCCCGACGTCAGGGGGACGGCCGGTGGCCCCGTGTCGGGCGAGGCCTTCCGTGCGGCGAGCGCGTCCTGGATCGTCACCGCGCCGGCCAGTGCCCGTGCCCGACCGGGGCCGTGACCGAGGGCGAGGGCCGCGGCGTGGGCGCGGCGGTGCAGGTCGTCGTCGACGTGGCGGGCGAGCTGGAGCAGGGCGTCGCGGATGAAGGTCTCACGGCGGGTGAGTCGCAGCTCCGCCGTGGCACGCAGGGTGAAGGGCACACCGGAGTCGTTGACCTTCCGTGTGAGCAGGTACAGGGGCCGCAGCCGCCAGTGGATGACCCGCACGCGCCAGCGCTCGTGCAGATACTGGCCGCCGTGCGGCAGGATGAAGCCGACCGCGATGAAGATCGCCGCCACGGCCACCACCGGCGGCGCCACATGGGTGCTCAGCCAGTCCAGGTCGTGCCCCGTCCAGCGGGCGACCAGCGCCGTGAGCTTCGAGGCGTCGTACACCAGGTTGAGCGCGTAGCCGATCCCGAGGGCCTTCAGACCGCCGCGCAGCCACAGGTCCAGGCCGTCGGTGCGGACCCAGCTGCGGATCAGGTGACAGGTGATCAGGCAGGCCGCGGTGTGGGCCGCCAGATAGAGGAGGATCTCCTCGCGCATGAAGGGCGTGGTGGCGTAGTAGGTGTCCAGGTCGCGCAACCGTTCCCGGGGGACGTCCGCCAGCGCGAACAGCACCCACAGGACGACGATCACCGCCGCGTACACGGTGACGACCCAGCGCATGGCGCGGCGGGTCGTCGGCGAGCGGTCGGCCGGGCCGTTGCGCCAGGCGACGATCAGCAGCAGACAGGCCGCGCAGTACGCGGTGATCAGGGAGTACACCCAGGGCGCGGCGATGTTCGGCACGCCGGCGACCTGGTTGGTCCAGGCGATGACCGACGGCACCGCGAACAGGAACACACTGCACGCGAGCAGCAGCAGACCGCCGACCGCCCGCAGCAGCGGGTCCTTCCACAGCTTCACGATGCTGGGCAGCTTGATCACCAGCGCGGCCGTCAGGACGGCCGTGGGGATCCAGAACGAGATGTAGAGCCCCCCGAAGAAGTCGGCGGGGTTCATGGCACCGGTCGTCGTCGCGGACACGGCGGTCCCCCTCATCCGCGCGGCCCGCGGTAGCCGAGGGATGCCTGGATGGCCTGCCGCACCGAGTCCCCCCGGTCGGCCGGTGTGCCGCCGGCCGGACCGGCGGTGCCGCCCTGCCCGGCGTCCACCCAGGCGCGGAAGGCGGTGGCGAGCCGGTGCCCGAAGTCCTCGGCGTCCTGTTCGGCCGAGGCGTGGGAGCCGTTGCGGGCGGCGACCGTGAGGGCGGAACCGGGCCAGCCCGGCCCGCCGGCCAGCCCGAACGCGGCGGCGTCGGCGCCCGGCACCCGGTGATGGCTGTGCCCGGCGTGCAGATGCCACAACTCATGCCCCAGGATCACCAGTTGCTGCACGGGAGCGGCGCGCTCCTCGACGATCACCAGGTCGAAGCCGGGGAACTCCATCCACAGCCCCGTCACCTCGATCTCGTCCGGGAACCGTTCGAACCGCAGCTCCACCGGCCGCCCGCCGCGCCGCGCGCTCATCTCCGCGCACAACGCCGCCCCCAACTCCCGTACGCCGACCGGGCCGTCGAGCCGGGCCCGGACCGCCTTGGCGAGCCCGGCGGTCAGCTTGCGCCTCTCGGCGGCGGACCGGGCGGGCCGCAACGAGGCCCGCACCCGGTCGAGGACACCGGTCACCGTGGCGGCGGCCCCGAGGGACCTGCGCGGCCGTGCGCCGCCCGTTTCGCGACGGCTCATCTCCCGGGCTCCTCCTCGTCGACGCCGAGCAACCCGTCGAGCATCACCGCGAGGGCCTCCTGCTTACGGCGGGTCAGGTTCATCCGCCCGCCGCGCAGCGCGAGGGTGACGACTCCGTGCCGGGTGGCGAACTCCACGAGCGGGCCGTCGTCCCCGTCCCTCTCCAGGTCCAGGAGCACGCGGCCCAGTTCCCGGTCCAGGACGGCGGCGGCCGGGTCGGTGAAGAACCGGACGCCCTCCTCGACCCCGAAGAACGCGGCGAGTTCGGTGAGGTCGGGCACGTTCGGCATCTTCTTGCCGAGCAGCAGCTGCCGGGCCCACTCCGGGCTGATCGACAGCCGCTCCGCCACCTCCTTGCACACGTCGACGGTGCGTTTCCCGCTGCGCGCGAGATACGCGGTGTGCAGCGCCCGCACCCGCCCGCGCACCCGGTCGTCGATCCGGTCGCCCGGCGGTTCACCTCCGTCGAGCAGTGTCCGCACCACGTCCTCGCCGAGAGCGGTGCGCTCCGACAGGGTGGGTACGTCGAGGAGTTGCCCCCGATCAGCCCCGGTCCGGGCGGCCAGGGCGTCGATGCGGGCGAGGGTCCGGGGGAGGGGTGGGGGGAGGGGCTGGGGGAGGTCGGGCACGGCCAGACCCTACGTGCCCGGCGGCGTCGACACCACGGAAATCCAACGATCGTTGAAAACGGGCCAACGATCGTTGCGGCGGGCGGCGGCTCGGGTGCGCGGGTCGGCCCCGGCCGGGCCCCACCCCATTGACTCTCCCCACCGTCGACCATAGCGTCCCGTTCGACTGAACGAGCAGCATCCGTAATGTCGAACGCGAAGGATGTCCATGGCCCGCACAGCCCGCTTCACCCTCGACCCCGCCTTCCAGGTCGGCGAGGTCAGTCCCCGACTCTTCGGCTCCTTCGTCGAGCACCTCGGCCGCTGCGTCTACACCGGGATCTTCGAGCCGGGCCACCCGGCGGCCGACGAGGCGGGCCTGCGCACCGACGTCCTGGGCCTGGTCCGCGAGCTGGGTGTCACCACGATCCGCTATCCCGGCGGCAACTTCGTCTCCGGCTACAAGTGGGAGGACTCCGTCGGCCCCGTCGAGGACCGCCCCCGCCGCCTCGACCTCGCCTGGCGCTCCACGGAGACCAACCGCTTCGGCCTCTCCGAGTACATCGCCTTCCTGAAGAAGATCGGCCCGCAGGCCGAGCCCATGATGGCCCTCAATCTCGGCACCCGCGGCGTCGCCGAGGCCCTCGAACTGCAGGAGTACGCCAACCACCCGGCCGGCACCGCCCTGTCGGACCTCCGTGCCGCCCACGGCGACAAGGACCCGTTCGGCATCCGGCTCTGGTGCCTCGGCAACGAGATGGACGGCCCCTGGCAGACCGGTCACAAGACCGCCGCCGAGTACGGCCGGGTCGCCGCCGAGACCGCCCGCGCGATGCGCCAGATCGACCCGGGCGTCGAACTCGTCGCCTGCGGCTCCTCCAGCCAGTCCATGCCGACGTTCGCCGCCTGGGAGGCGACGGTCCTGGAGGAGACGTACGACCTCGTCGACTACGTCTCCCTGCACGCCTACTACCAGCCCGAGGACGGCGACGTCGACTCCTTCCTGGCCTCCGCCGTCGACATGGAGTCCTTCATCGAGAACGTGATCGCCACCGCCGACCACGTGGGCGCGAAGCTCAAGTCGAAGAAGAAGATCAACCTCTCCTTCGACGAGTGGAACGTCTGGTACATCTCGAAGTGGCACGAGATCGAGAACTCCGGCGCGCGGGACTGGGCGGAAGCCCCCCGCCTCCTGGAGGACAACTACAGCGTCATGGACGCCGTCGTCTTCGGCTCCCTCCTCATCGCGCTGCTCCGGCACGCCGACCGCGTCACCGTCGCCTGCCTCGCCCAGCTGGTCAACGTCATCGCCCCGATCATGACCGAGCCCGGCGGGCCCGCCTGGCGGCAGACGACCTTCTTCCCCTTCTCCCAGGCCGCCAAGTACGGCCGCGGCCGGGTCCTCGACGTACGGGTGGACTCGCCGACGTACGAGACGAGGAAGTACGGCGAGGCGGATCTGCTGCACGCGACCGCGGTGCGGGCGGAGGACGGGTCGGTGACCGTGTTCGCCGTCAACCGGAGCCGTACGGAGGGGCTTCCGCTGGAGGCGGCGCTCAACGGGCTGGGCCTGACCAGGGTGGTGGAGCACAGCGTGCTGGCCGACGCCGACCCCGACGCCCGCAACACGCTCGCCGAGCCCGAGCGGGTCGTTCCGCACGCGGGCGAGGGCACCTCGATCGAGGGCGGCGTCCTGAAGTCCGTCCTCGAACCGCTGTCCTGGAACGTGATCCGCCTGGGCTGAGGGCCGTGGGGGCGGGCTCCCGGTCCGCCCGTGGGGCCGACGACGTGGGCCATGAGGATCTCCGCACGGGCGGACTACGCCGTACGGCGGACGAACCTGCGGTACCGGAGCCCGCCGTACGGCGGGACGACGACCCGGTGCGGGCCGAGGCCATGATCCGCCGGGCCGCTGCCGCCGCTGTGGATCGCGCTGCGCGCCGACGCCCGCCGCATCCTGGAGGGCGTCACCGCCGCCGACATCGCACCGGAGCGCTGCCCGAACCGGTGAGAGATCCGGCGGCGGAACCGGCGGCCCGGGAGAACCCGTGGGCGCGTACTCCCGCCACCCCCTGCGGGGCGGCCGCCGCCACAGCCGGATGCCGGCTGCCCGGAGCACTTGACCTCGGGATGACATCGGGGGAAAGTGTACGTATACGTCATAAACATACTAAGTATGGATACGGATGTGACGGCGAGGCGGTCCTCGCGTCCGTTCACCTTCCCCCGGCGGCAGACCGCGGCGACGGCGCGGTCGTCGGCCCTGCACGGTGCCGGCCGCTTCCCTCTGGCAGCCGGAGCGCGGCGCACCCTCCGCCCATGACTCCCGGCGGCCGGCGATCCCCATGAGGTGTGAAGGAGAGGCTCATGCCGGCTCCGTCAACCATCCTGATCACCGGTGGAGCGGGCTTCATCGGCAGCCACACCTGTGTCGAACTGCTCGATCACGGCTACTCGCTGGTGGCGGTCGACGACTACTCCAACAGCTCGCCCCAGGTCTACTCCCGTGTGCAGAGGATCGCCGACCGCTGGCTGAGCGCCGTCTACCGACTGGACCTGCGCAACACCCGCGCGGTGTCCGATGTGCTGGACCACCACTCCGTGGACGCGGTGGTGCACTTCGCCGGGAAGAAGGCCGCCGGGGAGTCGATGCGCAAGCCGATCGAGTACTACGACACCAACATCGGCGGTACGACGTCCCTGCTGCGCGCGATGGACGAACACGGCGTCCACCGGATGGTGTTCTCCTCCTCCTGCGCCGTCTACGGCGAGACCGACAAGGCGCCCCTGAGCGAACAGGACCCGGCCCGGCCCGCGAACCCCTATGCCGCGTCGAAGTGGGTGTGCGAGCAGATACTCGCCGACGTGTGCCGGCTCCGTCCGGAGTTCAGCGTGCTGTCCCTGCGCTACTTCAGCCCCGTGGGCGCGCATCCGAGTGGTCTGCTCGGCGAGTCCCCCCGCGGCGGCGAGGGCAATCTGATGCCACGCCTGGCCCAGGTCGCCGACGGGGAACGGCAGAGCGTCACGGTCTACGGGGACGACTACGCCACCCTGGACGGGACCGGCGTCCGTGACTACATCCACGTCATGGACGTCGCCGAGGCGCATCGGGTGGCGCTGGAGCACCTCGACGACGCCTCCGGGATGCGGGTGTTCAACCTCGGCGTAGGGGAGGGCACGTCCGTACTGGAACTGCTGGCCGTCTTCGGCGAGACCTGCGGCAGGGACATTCCGTACACGGTCGGGGGCCGCCGCCCCGGCGACGTGGGCGAACTCGTCGCCGACCCACGTGAGGTCACCCGTGAATGGGGCTGGCGCCCGACCCGTGACCTCGCCGCGATGTGCCGGGACGCCTGGCGGTTCCGGCAGATCAACCCCCTCGGCTACGCGGACTGACCCGGCTGTGCCCTGAGCAAGGAGATCGCCATGCGGATGACAGTGATCGGCACCGGATACGTGGGCGTGGTGCACGCCGCATGTATGGCGGACATCGGCCACGAGGTCCTCGGCGTGGACATCGACGAAGCGCGGATCGCGACCCTGACCGAGGGGCGCTCCCCGATCCACGAGCCAGGACTGGATGAGCTCCTCGCCCGCGCCCTCGACTCGGGACGGCTGCGCTTCTCCACCTCCTTGGCCGACGCGGCCCGGTTCGCCGACGTCCACTTCGTGTGCGTGGGCACCCCGCAGATGCCCGGCGGTGAGGCCGCGGACGTTCGCCAGGTCGACGCCGTCATCGACGGACTGGCACCGCTGGTGCGGCCCGGCAGCCTGATCGTCGGCAAGTCCACGGTGCCGGTCGGCACGACGGCCCGTCTGGGTGCACGCCTGCGGGCGGTCACCCCGCACAGCGAGGTCGCCTGGAACCCCGAGTTCCTGCGCGACGGCTTCGCCGTGTCCGACACCAGGCGTCCCGAACGCATCGTCGTGGGTGCCGAGTCGCGGCGCGCCGAAATGGTCCTGCGGGAGATCTACGAGCCCATGCTGATCAGCGGTGCCCGCTTCTTCAGCACGGATCCCGCCACCGCCGAACTCGTCAAGGCGGCCTCGAACGCCTTCCTCGCCACCAAGATCTCGTTCATCAACGCCATGGCCGAGGTGTGCGACGCGGCGGGCGCCGACGTGGTGACGCTGGCGGACGCCGTCGGCCAGGACTCACGCATCGGACACCGGTTCCTGCAGCCCGGCCTGGGCTTCGGCGGCAGCCGCTTCCCCAAGGACATCCGTGCTTTCGCGGCGCGGGCCGAGGAACTGGGCGTCGGTCAATCGATCGCCTTCCTGCATCAGGTCGACGAGATCAACCTGCGGCAGCGTCGGCGCACGGTCGAGCTGGCACGGAACCTGGTGGGCGGCTCCTTCACCGGCCGGCGCGTCGCGGTGCTGGGAGCGGCCTTCAAGCCCGGGAGCAACGACGTGCGGGACTCGCCCGCCCTGGAGGTCGCGTCGGCGATCCAACGCGAGGGCGGTGAGGTCCGGGTGCACGACCCGGAGGCCCTCGACAACGCCCGGCGCGGCTTCCCCGAGCTGCAGTACACCTTCGACGTGCCCAAGGCGTGCGAGGACGCGGATCTCGTCCTGCATCTCACGGCGTGGCCCGAATACCGGGACATCTCCCCCGACCGGCTCGCCTCCGTGGTGCGCAGCCGGAAGATCCTCGACGCCCGGGACACCCTGGACGCCACCTCATGGCAGTCGGCGGGCTGGACGCTGAGCGCGCTCGGGCGTCCGCCGGCGCACGGGACGTACGCCTCCGCGTGAGGCCGCCCGAGCGAAGTCTCGACCCGTCACGTCCGCTCCACTTGACCGGGCAGAATAAAAGGTTCACAGTCGTATATATACGATGTAAGCGTACGCCGTTAGGGGCACAAGGCCATGAGCGCTCCCTCCACAGTCCTGGTCACCGGTGGGGCCGGCTTCATCGGCAGTCACGCATGCGTCGACCTGCTCGACCACGGCTATGAGCTGATCGTGGTCGACGACTACTCCAACAGCACACCGCAGGTCTTCACCAGGGTGGAACGGATCGCCGGCCGCTTCGTCGGGGCCGTCTACGAGCTGGACATCCGTGACCGGCAGGCTCTGTCGGCCGTCTTCGACCGGCACACGGTGGACGCTGTGATCCACTTCGCGGCACTCAAGTCGGTGAACCGTTCGATGAACATGCCCGTCGAGTACTACGACACCAACGTCGGCGGCACGACGGCTCTGCTGCGCGCCATGCAGGACCACGGGGTGCACCAGCTCGTGTTCTCCTCGTCCTGCTCCGTCTACGGCGAGGCCGGCTCCGGGCCGCTCGACGAGTCCACCCCCGCCCGGCCGGGCAGTCCCTACGCCGCCTCCAAGTGGGCGTGCGAGCAGGGCCTCGCGGACATCTGCCGTCGGCGCCCGGAGTGGACCGTGCTGTGTCTGCGGCACTGCAATCCGGTGGGCGGCCACCCCAGCGGGCTGCTGGGCGAGGACCCGCAGGGCCCGCCCGACAGTCTGATGCCCACCGTGGCACAGGTGGCCGTGGGGCTGCGGGAGCGGCTGCCCGTGTACGGGGGCGACTACCCCACGCACGACGGGACCGTGGTCCGCGACTACGTCCACGTCATGGACGCCGTCGAGGCCCACCGTGTCGCGCTGGACCGCCTCGCCGGTACCTCGGGCATGCACGTCTACAACCTCGGTCGCGGCCAGGGCTGTTCGGTCCTCGACGTCGTCGCCGCGTTCTCCCGGGCCTGCGGCAGGGACATCCCGTACGAGATCGAGCCGCGCCGCTCCGGTGACGTGTCCGAACTCGTCGCCGACGCCACCGCTGTGACGCGTGCCTGGGGGTGGCGCCCCTTGCGCGACCTCGACGACATGTGCCGTGACGTCTGGCGCTTCCAGCAGCACAACCCCCATGGCTACGCCGGGTCTCCCCGGCGGCCCAGGTCGAAGGAGCGCTGAGATCCCCCGTGCCGACCATCGAGCCGAAGGCACAGCCGTACGTCGCGGCCCGGCCTCGCCGGACTCGGGCAGGCGCTGGGCGAGTGCCGCCGGTTCACCGGCTGATGGCTGTCCACGTCTGCCTGGTCCTGGCCGCCGTCTGCCTCTACGCGATCGTTCCGGGCCTGCGCACCCCCATGGCGGCCCTCGTGGGTCTCGCGGGCGTCGCGGCCGTTCTCACCGGCGTCCGCCTCAACCGGCCGGCCCGTCGGTGGCCGTGGCCGGCCCTCGCCGCCGTGCTGCCGGCCCTGGCGGCGGGCACCGTCCCTCCCCATGCCCACGCGGCCGGCCTGCCCCTCGCCTCGGCGGACGCCTTCCGTCTCGCCCTGTACCCGCTCGCCGTGGCCGGCCTCACCGGCTTCGTCCGGTACCGCCGGGCGGGCCGTGATCTGCCCGGCCTGCTGGACGCGCTGATCATCACTGCCGGGCTCGCGGTACCGCTCTGGGCAGGACTGATCCGGCCGCTCACCACACGGGAGGGCCTCACCTGGGAGCTGCGCGCGACAAGCGTCGTGTACCTGGTGGGCGACCTCCTGGTGCTGGCGATCGTGATCCTGCTCATGGTGCGCGGCCCCGGCTCGGGCCGGGAACGCTCGCTGCACCTCCTCGGCCTCGGCGCCGTGGCCCTGCTCGGCTTCGACATCGCCCACGGCATCATGCGGATCGGGGGGACAGGGCGGACCGGCGCCCTGCCGGACTCGGGCTGGTTCGTCCTCGCCACGGCATGGGGACTGGCCGCGCTGCACCCCTCGATGAGGAGGCTGACCGCTCCGGCCACTGCCCCGCGGTCCGTCCGCCCACCGTGGGGCCGGATCGCGGTGCTCGCCGTCGCCACCCTGTCGGCGCCCACGGTCCTCTTCCTCGGGGGCGGGGCGGGCGCGGGCGGCGACGCGACGGCCCTCGCGGTCTTCGCCGTCCTGCTGTTCCTGCTCGTGATCATCCGTCTCGCGCACATGCTCATGGCCGTCCACCGCGAGTCCGTGGCGCGTGAACGGACACTGCGCGCGGCGACGGCCTCGCTCGGCGCGGCGACGGGAGCCACGGAGATCGAACAGTCGTGCGTCACGGCGGTCGCGTCGCTGTTCGGACCGCGGGTCCCGCACGCGATGGTCCTGGTCTCGGCCCAGCAGGCCCGACGGCTGTGCGCGCTGCCGGCGCGGGCGCCCGCCGACCGGCGCGGCTCGGGACCGGGGGGAGCCCCGAGGGGGGAGCCGACGGCCGCCGCGGCCGACGGCGCCCGGGTCGTCACCGTCGCGGACCTCGGGCCGCATCTCGCCACCCGTCTCGGTGATCTGCCCACCGCCCTGCTGTGCCCCGTGGTCCGGCCCGGCCGCCCGAGCGGCGACGGACTCGCGGGCGCGCTCCTGGCGGCGGGACCCGAACGGCAGCTCACCGAGCTGAGCGGCCCCCTGGGGATGCTGGCCGCGCACGCGGGTCTCGCGGCGGAGCGTGCGGAACTGCGGCGGGAGATCGTCCGCATGGAGAGCGAGACCTCCTTCCACAGCCTTGTGCACAACCCCTCGGAAGTCGTCATCGTCCTCGATGAGGACGCCACCGTGCGGTACGCCAGTCCGTCCGCGGCGGCCGTCTTCGGCAGCACGGCGCTGACGGGCACGGCACTGCGGGAACTGGTGGATCCCCGGGACCACGACCGGATGCGCCGGACTCTGTCCGTCCTGCACGGCGGCAAGCAGGACGAGGCCCACGACTACTGGTGGGTGCGCAAGGAGAACGGCCGCATCGAGGTGGAGGTGCGGTGCCGTGACCTCAGGCAGGACCGAACGGTACGGGGACTGGTGATCACCCTCCGGGACGTGACCGAGCAGCGTCAGCTGGAGCACGAACTCACCCAGCGGGCCTTCCACGATTCGCTCACCGGCCTGCCCAACCGGACACTGCTGCTGGAGCGGACCGAGCGTGCGCTGCTGCGCGGCCGCAGGGAAGCGGCACTCACCTGTCTGCTCTTCATCGACCTGGACGACTTCAAGACCGTCAACGACACACTGGGCCACGCGGTGGGGGACCAGCTCCTCACCGCGGTGGGGGAACGCCTGTCCAAAACGGTGCGCCGCACCGACACCGCGGCCCGGCTGGGCGGGGACGAGTTCGCGGTGCTGATGGAGGGCGCGAGGCAGCCCGTGGACGCCGAACTGCTGGCCGCCCAGGTGATCCAGAGCCTCAACCGGCCCTTCCAGCTGTCCGCCGGCTCCGTGAACGTCTCCGCCAGCGTGGGACTGGCGACGGCCATGGACAGCGCGGACCCCGAGGAGCTGCTGGCGCTGGCCGATCTGGCCCTGTACGCGGCGAAGACCTCGGGCAAGCGCCGGTGGCGCCGCTTCCGGCCCGAACTGCGCGAGAACATGGCCAAACGCCACGACCTGCGGGTGCGCCTGGGCCGGGCGATAGAGGATGAGGAGTTCAGCCTGCTCTACCAGCCGGTGGTGGACCTTGCCGCGGGCGAGGTCGTGGGCTTCGAGGCACTGGCCCGCTGGCCGCACAGCCGACGAGGTCTGGTCTCACCGCTGCAGTTCATCGCGCTGGCCGAGGAGACCGGTCAGATAACGCCGTTGGGCGCCTGGGTGCTCCGCAATGCCGCGGCCGACATCGCCCGGCTGCAGAACCGCACGGCACGGCCGGTCCCGCCGTACGTCAGCGTCAACGTCTCCGCCCGCCAGTGGCGCGACACGGGCTTCCTGGGCGAGGTGCGCAGGTCCCTCGACATCTCCGGCCTCCCGCCCGAATCGCTGCAACTGGAGCTGACCGAGTCGGTGCTCATGCGGCGGGACGACCACATCGACGCACTTCTGCGGACGCTCAAGGACATGGGGATCAGGATCGCCGTCGACGACTTCGGCACGGGGTTCTCCTCGCTGCGCTATCTGAGGGACTTCCCCATCGACGTGCTCAAGATCGACAAGACGTTCATCGACGACATCCCGGAGGACCCCCGGCACGTCGCCCTCGTCGAGGGGATCATTCACCTGGCCGACACCCTCGGCCTCCAGGTGATCGCCGAGGGGATCGAGGGTCAGGCGCAGCGTGAGCTGCTCGCCTCCATGGGATGCGGGTTCGGGCAGGGATTCCTCTTCGCTCCGCCGATGGACCTGGGGGAGAGCGAGACCGCCCTGTGCCGGCACGACGACGCGCCGACGTTCCGATGACCGGGTGAGGGCGATTGATTCACCATGGACAAGGACTTCCGCCGGGAGACGGTCAGTCGTCTGCGCCGTCTGCCGCAGGCCTTCGCGAAGAAACCCCGCGAGGCGGCACGTCTCGTCCCGGAGGGGCTCGCGAGCTGCTTCGAGCACCCCGTGGACCACGACGTGGACGATCTCTGGGAGCTCCGGCTCCACAAGTGGCTCGATGTCCCGTGGCCCTGCTCCGAGCGGCAGGCCGGCCAGGAGGTCTGGGACGCGGTGGCCCGGGAGATCCATGACCGCGGACTGGCCTTCGGACGCCACACCTACGGGCAGTACAGCGACGGCGACGCCGCCCGCGGCCGGGCGCTGTGGTGCACGGTGCTCCACACCCGCCCGGCGCGCAACGGCGAGGGGCACCTGTGGAGAGTGGACCTCCCGCACCCCTTCGAGCCGGATCTCAGAGCCCGGACGGGCATCGCGACACCCGCTCACCGGCGGTCCAGGTGGTCGTACGTCGAGGGATCCCGCAGGCGACGGCTGCCGGGACTGCTGCGGGACCTCGGCCGGGTCGACCTGTTCGTGCACGACAGCCTGCACACCGCCCGAAGCACCCGGTTCGAGAGGGAACAGATGGGCCGGGTGCTCGCCCCGGGGACCTGATGTTCATCGACGACATCAGCACCCACCAGGGCTTCGTGGACCGGGTGGGCGGGACCGCGCGGGCACCCACGCCGATCTGCCCGTCCGACGGCGGGGAAGGCCTGTTCGGCATCGTGGCCCCGCACCCCGCACCCCGCACCCCGCACCCCGCGGGACGCGCGGTCAGGGCGTGAGGAGACGCCCGGTACGCGTCGCCCGCACCAGGCGGCGCGTCACCAGACCGGTGAACCGGACGGCCTCGGCCACGGCCGGCAGGGGATCGTCCCGGCTGAGCCACGCCCGTTCCGTGGGACGCACGCGCAGCAGGTCCGACGGCAGGCTGTGCTCCTTGGCCAGCCACGCCGCCACCGACGGGAAGTCGAACTGGCCGACGACGAACACCCGCCCCTCGACCTGGGGGCCGTCGGGTACCTCACGACCGGTCAGGTCCAGGTGCAGGGCACGGACCACGTCGACCCCGTGCGTGTTCTCGAAGAGGCGGAACTGGGCGCCCGTCCGCGGGTTGAAGTCCACCAGCTTGTACTGCCCGTCCCGGCGGTCGTACCGCCAGTCGAGGTCGGCCACACCGCTGTAGCCGATCCGGCGGCAGAGCCGTTCCGTCAGCCGGGCCAGTTCCGGGTTGCGCAGTGCCACCGCCCGGGTGGTAATCCCTGCGAACGGCGGCCAGGAGCGCAGTTTCAGGCCCGTGAACAGAACCCGGGGCACACCGCCCGGACCGCAGTAGAGGTGGGTGATCCAGTCCTCCGCCTGCCGTCTCGGGATGTACTCCTGCATGAGGACCGGCGGCGGCGCGCTGTTCGGGAAGCGGTCGAGCAGTTCCTGTTCGTCCCGCACGATCGTCGTACTGCCGACGGCCGGGGAGCGCAGCCGGCTGAATGGTTCCAGGTTCTTCAGCACCAGCGGATAGCCGAGCTCGCGTCCGGCCTCGATGAGTTGCCGGCGGTCTTGCGGCGCACGCGACCGCGGTGACGGCACACCGGCCTCGGCGCAGACGCGGTGCAGGCTCGCCTTGCCTGCCAGCAGGCGGGGCAGATGAGCCGGCACGGGCGGGAGAAGGAAGTGCTCCTTCAGCCGGTCGGCGTGCTCTGCCAGCAGGATCGCCGCCTCGTCGTCCGTCGGCACCGCCACACAACGCCGGCCCGTCGCCCGGCCGATGGACATCAGGCCGTCCGCGAGTCGCTCCGCGTCCTCCCTGCCCGTCGTCGGCCACACGTATCTGCGGGTCACGTGGCGGGAGAGCGCCACCGGGGTGAAGCGGTCCTCGACGATGGCGTGAACCGGCACACCCAGGCGTCCCACGGTGCGGACCACACCCAGACTGCCGTGGTGCAGCGGGTAGTTGCCGATCCTGGCCAGGAGCACGGGCACCTCTTCGTCCAGCAAGGACACCACCGACCCCTCTGTGCGCAGATCCCGCCCGGAGCGGTTCTCGCGGTGCGGATCTCTCGGAAGGAACGAACGCGGGCGACGCTCTACACTTGATAAGTGCGATATGACCGTTATGTCCATTATGACGGGCGACGCGGGTCCTGCCCGCGGACAGCCCGGCAAGGACTGGTATGAAGACACCCGTCACGATGTCCTCGCTCTCCGGATTGCTCCCCCTCTACTTCCCCCGTGCCCTCGGCGGCCTCGACGACCGCCTCAGGGCCCACCGGCTGGTGCGCGGGTTCGGTCCCTGTGACATCGCCGTGGTCCGGCGCCCCTCGCGTCTCCAGGCCGGTCTTCTGGTGTTCGAGCTCCACCGCGGCGCCCAGGACGTGGTGGTGAAGCACCCCAGGAACGAGTTCGCGGCCGCCATCACGGTCCGTGAACACGACGTCCTGCGACGACTCGACGCGGACCCGCGCCTGGACCCATGGCGCGATGTGCTGCCCCGCGTGGTCGGCTCGACCGGGCCCTCGGGTGCGTTCGCCCAGCAGATACTCACCGGAGTCCCGGCCGAGCGAGCGATCCGGGACTCCCCCCACGACCCGTACTCGGCGGCCGCCCCCGCCCTGCGTCTGCTGGCGGAACTACGGGCCGCGACCGGGCGCCGCCGCCCGGCAGCCGAACGAGCCCTGCCGTGGTGGCAGTCGCGGCTGACGGAACTCGCCGAGACGATCCCCCGCTACCGATCCGGCCGCAGAGCCGCGCAGTTCGAGGCGCTGCGCCGGCTGCTCGACACGACGCTGGCCGGCGCCACGCTGACCGAGGGCTGGACCCACGGCGACTACCACCCCGGCAATGTCCTCCTCGGAGGGCAACCCGTACGCGTCACCGGTGTCTTCGACTGGAGCAACGGCCATCCGGACGGGCCGTGCGAGATCGACGCCTACACCTTCGTGCTGGGCCTGCGCCAGATCCTCACGGGCCGCTCCCTCGGTGGCCTGGTCGCCGAAGCGGTGCGCGCCGGCCGGGTGCCGGACGAGGACCGTGCCCTGCTGGAACTCGCCGGGGCGGATCACGAAACCGGCGACCCGCTGGCGCTCCCCCTGCTGACCTGGCTGTGGCATGTGGCGAGCAACCTCCGCAAGTCACCGAGGTTCGCCCACAGCCACTGGTGGCTCACCGACACCGTCACGCCCGTCCTGCGGGAGTCAGCCCGTCGGGCCGGTGCCCGACGATGACGGCACCGCCCCTGGACGACGGAAACATGCGGCCCACGGCTGTGGGCGACACCCGGGCACGTCTGCCAGAAAAGTCCCCACGTGGGTCCTGAGGAGGGAATCACCATGCCAGTGGACACCGGATTCGTGGCACGGCACCGAGCTGCCAGGAACATGACCGCCCGTGACTCCCGGCGACGGGTACCCGCCGTCGTCATCGGCGCCGGCCCGTACGGGCTCTCCACAGCCGCCTGGCTGAGCGCGAAAGGGATCCCGCAGCGGGTGTTCGGCGACCCCATGGAGAGCTGGCGGACCAACATGCCCGCCGGGATGTACCTGAAGTCGGTACCCGCCGCTTCCTCCCTCTCCGCCCCCGAACCCGGATACCGCATCGAGGACTTCCGGGCGGCACGAGGACTCGGACCCGTGGGCGACCTGTACCCCATCCCCGTCGAGGAGATGATCGAGTACGGGAAGTGGTTCCAGGAACGGCGTGTGCCGGAACTGGAACGGGAGAAGGTACGAAGCGTCCAGGCGACGGACGGGCTGTTCGCCATCACCCTGGACTCCGGAGAGCAGTTCCTCGCCGAGAACGTGGTGATGGCCACCGGTCAGGTTCCCTTCTCCTACGAGCCCCCCGAACTGGGCGGCCCCTTCCCCCTCGACCGGGTGTCCCACGCCAGTCGGCACCATGATCTGACCCAGTTCTCGGGGCAGCGGGTCGCGGTGCTCGGCGCCGGGCAGTCGGCACTGGAAAGCGCCGCGCTCCTGCACGAGTCGGGCGCCCGTCCCCTCGTGATCGCCCGTGCCGAGGGCCTCGCGTTCGGCGGCCCCCCGGACACCGACCACCTCGCCGAGCGGCCCCGCACGGTGAGGATCGCCAAGCCGGGTTCACCGCTCGGCCCCGGCTGGTCACTGCTGGCGTGCAGCTACGGCGGCGTCGCCTATCGCCATCTGCCGGAGGGGGTACGGATGCGGCTGCTGCACACCGTTCTCGGACCGTCCGGCGCATGGTGGCTGCGGCACAGGGTGGAGGACCGCTTCCCCGTCCTGCGCTCCCGTACGGTGCGGTCCGCGGATGTCGTGGACGGCCAGGTGCGCCTCGTGGTCGCGGACCCCGCCGGCCGTACCGAGGTGCTCAACGCCGACCATCTGCTCCTGGCCACCGGGTATCGGGTGGACGTGGACCGGCTCGGCCTGATGGCGCCCGAACTGCGACGGGAGGTACGGACGTTCCGCGGCGCCCCCCGGCTGTCCCGCGGCTTCGAGTCCTCCGTGCCCGGACTCTTCTTCACCGGGCTGGCGGCCGCTCCCACCTTCGGGCCCGTCCTGCGGTTCGTGGCGGGCACCGGATTCGCCGCGCGCAGGGTGGCCGGCTCCCTCGCGGCCGGGACCCGGTCACGCCCGTGACAGCACGGGGCGCGATGCTGGGTGTGCTGCTGCTGTTGCTGGTCACCTGCGGCTGCGGCAGCACCACCCGGACGGTCCCGGCGGCCGAGCCCTCCATCCCGGGCGACTGGCGCCTCGAGTTCCATGACGACTTCGACGGCTCGCGGCTCGACGAGGAGCGCTGGACCACCTGCTACGACTGGAACGATGACGGCTGCACGATCGGCAGCAGCGAGGAACTGGAGTGGTACCAGCCCGGTCAGGTCTCCGTGGACGGGGGGAAGCTGACCCTCGCCGCCGAACGCCGTACGGTCCGTGGCAGCGACGGCCGGCTGCACCCCTGGGTCTCCGGCATGATCTCCACCGGCCGGGACAACTGGTACGCCGAGCCGCGGGAGACCTTCACCTACGGCTACTTCGAGGCGGCGATCCGCATCCCGTCACAGAGCGGGATGTCGCCCGCGTTCTGGTTGATGCCCGCGAGCCGCTTCACCCCGCCCGAGATCGACATCATGGAGTTCCTCGGCGCCCCCGACGAACTGGCCATGTACGTGCACTGGCGGAACGCCGAGGGAGACGAGCGGAAACAGCGGGGAGCCTTCACGGCGCCCGGCTTCCCCGACGACTACCACGTCTTCGCTGTGCTGTGGGAGAGGGACAGACTCGTCTGGTACGTGGACGGTGTCGAGCGGTTCAGGGTGACCGCCCCGGAACGGATTCCGCACGTGCCGATGGAAGTCATCCTCAACCTGGCCGTCGGCCTGCCCGTGCCCCCACCGCGGACCACCGACTCCGCACGGATGCTCGTGGACTGGGTCCGCGTCTGGCAGCGTTGACGCCTCCTCGGCCGATCCTCGTCGCCGGGGGCCGGTCAGGCGCGAAGTGCCCGGTACGGCAGTCCGACCGCCGCTCTCGTCCGGCGGTACGCTCGCCAGCCCCTGGTCGCCGCTCCCTCGGCGAACGGCGCGACAGGTGCGCCCTCCCCGTGGGCCCAGCGCAGGAAGCGCTCCCGGCCGGTATCGGCCCGCACCATGAGCCGGGCGAACATCAGCGGGTCGTCCCGCTGTGTACTGAAGGCCGAAGAGGCCCGGATGGCCGCGGCCGAGGTCCAGCCGGCTTCCCTGACCTGTTCGCGGACGGCCCGGCTGGAGTAACCGTGCGGGTAGGCGAACGAGACGACGCGATGCCCGAGCTTGTCCTCGATCTCTCGCTTGCACCCGGCCACCTCCTCCCTGACCGACTCCGGGGGCAGGGTGTCCAGTTGGGGATGGGTCCTGCTGTGTCCGCCGATCTCGAAGCCGGCGGCGTCCAGCTCTCTGACCTGACCCCAGGTGAGGGCGGCCACGGACGGGAAGGGCCCGCCCCCCGTCGGCCGTCCGAAGCCGCCCGGGGCGCCCGTGGTGACGTACAAGGTGGCGGGAAGCCCCCGGTCGAGGAGGAGCGGCGCCACCGTGGAGGCGAAGTCCGCGTATCCGTCGTCGAAGGTCAGCACGGCGGACCGGGGTGGCGGGGGAGGGCCGCCGAGCAGTGTCGCGACCAGCTGCCGCAGCGGGATGACGGTGAGGCCGCTGTCGGCGATCACGTCCAGGTGCTCCGTGAAGGTGCGCGGGCTCACCGTGAACGACGCGAGCCAGGGCGGTGCGTCGTCCGACACCGCGTGGTACAGGAAGACGGGTACGACGCTCATGACGATCCCCTCACCAACGGCTTGGCCGCGGTGCGCGGTCGCCAGGTGAGCCGGGAAGCCCACTGCTGTCCCCGTGCGACGACGTAGCCGGCGACGGTGGCGGACACCCCCGCGGACAGCGCGCCGACCGTGCGCAGCGCTCCGGGACGAGGACGCAGGTTGCGTACGAGGGCCCGCGGAATGGTCGACCGCAGGTAGGCGCGCTCGCTGGCCAGTGCCGGCCCGGTGCCGCGTTCGCTCGACACCAGTGCCTTGCTGCCCCCCTCCGCATAACAACGGGAGCGGAAGTAGGACCAGCGGGTACGGGCCTCGGGAACCCTGTGGTTCACCTCCGCGGCGGGTTCGTACAGCAGGACGGCATCGGGGTGGCGGGCCGCGACGCGAAGGCACAGCTCCGTCTCCTCGTCGCCCGCCGGTCGTACGCCCACGCGCCCCAGACTGTTCAGGAATCCACCGACCTCCAGCAGTTCCGTCTTGCGGAACGACATGTTGGCGCCGATGAAATTGCGCACCGGTGCGGTCCGTTCGGGCAGTCCGCGGTAGGAGCAGCCCACGACCCAGTCGAACTCCGGCGGGAACCACACCGGCCGGCTGGTGGACCAGCGCGGCCGTACGAAGCCGCCGACGCCCACCACCCGGGGGTCGCCGTAAGGCGCCAGCAGACGTTCCGCCCAGTCGGGTTCCGCGGCGGCGTCGTCGTCGAGGAACGCCACCACCTCGCCGTGGGAGACCGCCACGCCCGTGTTGCGAGCCCCGGACAGGCCGCGACGGCCTTCGTTGGGCACGACCCGGACACCGGGCAGTTCCTTCGAAGCCCGCTCGTAGAGGTCGGGGCAGTGGTCGACGACCAGCACGATCTCGTCGACGGTACGGGACTGACCGAGCAGCGACGCTATCGCGGCCCGCAGGTCCTCCCAGCGGTCGAGGGTGTAGGCACAGACGACGACCGACATGCTGGGAGCGTCGTGTTCAGTGGAGAGCGGGCTGTTCATGACGACCTCTCAGCGACGGGGACGAGCCAGCGGGACCGGAAGACGATCAGGAAGACGGCGATGACACACTGGGTGGCCAGCCAGGCGACGCCCGCGCCCGTGACGCCGAGCACGGGCATCAGGAGACCGGAGAGCCCGAGCACCAGGACGCACAGCGTCACCTGGAGGGTGACCGCCCAGCGCAGCCTCCGCCGTGCCCGCGCCACATCGATGGCCACGCTCAGCAGGAGGTTCGGCAGCGCGGACAGCGCCAGCAGCCGCAACAGCGTGCTGCCTTCGGCCGCGTACGCGGCGCCGAAGAGGGACAGGATCTGCGGAGCCGCCGCCACCAGCACGACCGTGACCCCGATCAGCAGCAGACCCGAATGGCGCAGGACGCGCAGACCGTGTTCCACGAGATGCTCGGGACGCCGGACCGACTCCGCGAGCAGGGACGTCCCCATGTTGCGGGCGAGCAGGTAGGGCATGTAGGCGACGCTCCAGGCCACCGAGAAGAAGGCACTCTGCTCCGCACCCAGGCCGTTCAGCACGAGCAGCGGGACCAGGGTGTACGCGGCCAGCCGGAACAGGGAGCCGAGCCAGTCCGCCGCGGCGTATCCGAGCAGGCGGGGAGGCGGCGGCTTGGTCTCGGTCTCCTGCTCGTGCCGGGGGACGGCCCGGCGCAGCAGGACGGCGTTGGCCACGAGCAGCGAGATCACCAGAGCTCCCGCCCAGGCGAGCAGGATCCCGGAGAACAGGGCCAGGGCCGCGCCGACGGCGAGCAACAGGATCTTCGCCACCGAGAAGATGGCGTTCTCGGCCACCACCCAGCCGGGGCGGCGGACGGCGGTGAGGGCGCCGTCCTGGAGGACGAAGACGGCGTAACCGGCGGTCGCCACCACGAAACAGCTCGCGGCCACCGGGGCCAGCAGGAAGCCGAGCTCGGGTGCGATCACCGGTATCAACGCCAGGAACACCGTGGCGGCCAGCAGGCTGAAGGAGGTGCTCGCCGCATAGCAGGTGAGGACGAGCCGGCGGGTGCGACGGCCGGCGGACGGCACGAACCGCACCAGGAAGTCGTTCAGGTTCAGCTGCCCGATCCCCGTCAGCAGCAGGGACGCCGAGAGTGCCGAATAGCTCAGGCCCACGGTCCGCTCGTCGTACCAGTGGGTCGCGAAGATCCAGAAGACGAAGCCGACACCCGCGTTGACAAGTGAACTGACCGCGAGGAGGTGCCCGGTGCGCAGTACGGGTTCCCGGGGAAGCGCGGCGGCGACACCGGCGCGCAGCACGGCGGGAACGGAGCGATGCCGCATGCCTGTGGACTTCGTGGGCGAGGCCGTGTCCATGCCGTTCACCTCGGATCCGGTCAGTTTCCGCTGTGGTTGCCGACGAGACGCCCGCGGAGATAGCCGCAGGGGCCGTAGACCATCCCGCGCACCTCGAGGAGGGCGAGGCGTCCGGACCAGTCGGCTTCGGGATCGGCCTTGCGGTCGCGTGACCTGGCCATGGTGTAGCGGACCCCACGGGGCAGGCGGCGCAGCAGCGCGGGCAGGCGGCGGGGGTTCCTGACCAGCGCGCCGGTGAGATAGGCGCCGAGTCCGGCGCCGTAGGAGAACGCCTGTTCCGCGACGGCGTCCGGCGTGCGGCGGTGGCGGTGCCAGATGATGGCGCTCGGCTGGTAGGCGAGGGCGTGACCGGCGGTCAGGACCTCGAAGAAGGAGAGGAGGTCGTCGCCGCCCAGGCCCGGGGCCCCGGCACCGGTCGCGGGGTCGAAACCGCCCAGGGCGCGCAGGACGTCGGTGCGGAAGGCCATGTTGGCGCCGGAGCCGAAGCGCCCGACGGTGAACGGGAACAGCGGGTCCTCGGGGGGATCGGACAGGGACCAGACCCGCGGCAGGTATCCCTTCGCGAAGCCGCCCTGCCGCTCCAGTGCGCTCTGGGCCGGGGTCTCCAGTTCCGCGGGGACGATGAGCCCGGTGACGCACCCGACGCGCGGGTCGCGCGCGAACGCCTCCGCCAGGGCGGACAGCCATGCGGGGTCGGCGAGCGTGTCGTCGTCCGTGAAGGCGACGACAGGGCCGCGTGCCCGGGCGAGGCCCACGTTGTGGGCGCGGGCCAGGCCGGCGACCGGTTCCCGGATGTAGCGGACCCGGCCCCTGAAGGCCTGGCGGACCAGGGCTTCGGTCGTGCCGTCGGCCGGGGCGTTGTCGACCACGATGATCTCGAACTCGGGGTACTCGCACCGCAGCAGCGAGCGCAGACACGAACGCAGCTGTTCCGCCCGGTTACGGGTGGCCACCACCACGCTGATGGCCGGTTGCTGCTGGAGCGGACGGCGTCGGAGGGCCTGGCACGGCCACGGTTCGGTGCCTCCGCCCCCGGGGGCCGTCCGGTCCGCGGCGCGGTGCCGGGCGATCTGGTCCGCCAGTTCCTGGTGGGCGGTGTCGGCGACCGCTCGCCACAGCCCGTCGGGGCCGGAGGGGTCCGCGGCGCTGACCATGCCCAGCGGAAGACCGTGCAGCCGGACGAGGGCCCGGACCTGTCCCTGCGGCCTGATCCCTCCGTGGGGGCCGGGGAGCCGGAACTCGCCCGGACGAGCGAGGTCGACGTCCACGACGGTCACCGGAGGCCGAACGGGGCCGGAGGGCACCGGGACGGAGGTCATGACGCGTTCCGTGCGGGCCGGCGGCCGGCGGGCCGGGGGCTCGCGTGTTCCGAGAGGAGGGTGCGCAGCACCCGGCGTCCGTCGGAGATGGCGTGCAGGTTGGAGCGCCCGCTGCGCCGGGGCAGCTCCAGGCTCGGGACCTCGGCGATGCGCAGACCGGAGCGCAGGGCGTGCACGGTCATCTCGGCCTCGATCTCAAAGCCGGAGGCGTGCAGGTCGAGCAGGTCCAGGAAGCTGCGCCGGAAGGCGCAGAAGCCGTAGCACAGATCCGTCAGGGAGGCGTGGTAGAGCCGGTTGGCGGTGGCGAGCAGCACCTGGTTGCCCATCCGGCGCAGGCGGGTGATGTCGAGGGAACCGCCACCCGCGACGAACCTCGATCCCTTGACGAAGTCGTAGCCGTTCTCCAGGAAGTGCAGGAAGTGGGGGATCTCCGACGGCGACATGCTGCCGTCGGCGTCCATCATCACCACGAAGTCGCCGGTCGCCTCCAGGAAGCCGGTACGCAGGGCGTTTCCCTTGCCGGGGCCGCTCTGCCGCACGTGGCGCACTGTCGGAAGGCAGTGCTGCGCCATGGGGACGGTGGCGTCGCTGGAGTCGCCGTCGACGAGGATGACCTCGTCCACGCAGGTCGGGATCTGCTCGAAGACCCACGGGATGTTCCGGGCCTCGTTGCGGGCGGGCACGACCAGGCTCACTGTGGCGGGCGTCGCGGCGTTCCCCTCGCGGCTGTTGATCGGATCGCTGTACATGATCGGTCTCCCCGGCTCTACGCCATATGTTTACGAAGTATACGTACACCTTCGCCCGATTTGTCCGCAGCGTCAAGCGGGGAGTGGGAACCAGGGGTGCGGCAAGGGTGAGTGGGGCCGCCCTGCAGGCGGGAGCGGGTGGCCCAGGGGCGTGCGGAACCGCCGGTGCGTCCAGGACGGACCGGCGGTCAGACCTCCTGAAGGACGCTGGTGGGCCTCACCCGGCGTCGGGCCGCTCGGGCCGCTCGGCAGCGGTCCCGGATGCGTTCTCCCGCGGGGCGCCCGGTGTCGGCCGGCGACGACCGCCACCGGGGCGGGGCAGGAGGGCCAGGAGGGAGGTGACGACGGCGAGCGCCAGCATCGCTCGAACGGCCGTGAATGTGCCGCTCAGGAACATCGGCTCCACGGCGAGCACCGCCAGCGACAGGCTGAGCACCAGGGCCAGCAGGGCTCTTTCCCCGGCGGCCGTCCGGTCCGTCGCTCGCACCGGCGTCGACCGGGCCCACCGTGAGGCCGCCAGACCGGGGCAGACGAGCAGGAACGCCGTCGTCACCACGACACGCGGGATGTTGCCCTCCGGCAGGAGGGCGACCGCGGCCAGGGCCGCCCAGCCGGACAGCGCGAGGCACCACCGGAGCGGGTTCACCGGCTCCCTCCGCTCCGGTCGTGCTGATACCGGTAGACCACCGCGTCCTTGTTGCGGTAGACGGGGACGTAGCCCCATGTCTTGGACAGGGCGGCGTCCATGCGTCGCACGGTGTCGGCCGGCAGGACCCCTCTGAGGTAGAGGTCGGCGGCCTGGGCCCGGCTCAGGATGATGTAGGCGGGCCGTTCCGGGGTGGTCCCTCGGAGCAACGGCTCCAGGCCCTCTGCCGGGTTCCTCACCAGTCGTCGCCGGTCGTCGATCTCCTGCTCGTCGAGCTGAACCCTCGGGTTCTTGTCGTAGCGCAGATACAGACCGGGGACGGCCGAGGTCAGGGAGACGACCGTGGACCCGGGAGGGGCGGTGGCGGCCACGAACTGCCCGGCGGCGACCTCGCCCTTGGTGAAGTGGTTCGCCGCTTCCTTGCCGTAGTAAGCGACGACCAGCCCCGAGAGCAGGATCAGCAGCAGCGGACCGACCGCGAGCATGCGCAGGCGTGGACGCCGGCCCCACTGGAAGAGGAGCGCCGAGATCAGCAGGGCGGCCGCGGGCAGCGCGAAAAGATAGGCGCGGAAGATCATCTCGCCGCCGTAGGAATTCGCCGCGAGTGTCGGCAGGGGGGCCAGGACCAGCAGGGGAAGGCCGGTGCGGCGGACCCAGGGGCGGACGAGGAAGGCGATGGCCGCCAGGACGAACACACCGGCCGACAGTCCCCGGTCGACCCAGGACACCAGGACGTGGCCCGGGGCGGCGGAGCCCAGCGCGGTCAGCCCGGAGGTGACATTGGTGTCGGGTTGCAGCAGCGCGCCCAGGAAGTCGTGGAGGTTCTCCGAGAGGTACGGCCGGGCGACGGTGGCTCCCCAGGCCGCGGTCAGAACCACCGCGCCGGCCAGGACCGGCAGGACGACCCGTCGGTTGCGGCGTGGAAAGGACAGCGCGACCAGCGCGCTGATCAGCATCAGCGGAGTCAGCGGGTGCGACGAGACGATGACGGCCTCGATCAGCACGATCAGCACGAAACGCCCGGCGGGCCATCGGCCGACGAGGCGGCCGGAGTTCGTGCCGTACAGCGTCGAGGTGGGCAACTGACCCATCGTGAGGGCGATCACCGTCACGAACAGCAGGAACGCGAAGGCCTGGGGAGCGAAGTAGTCCTGCCCCACCCAGGAGCACGAGTAGTAGATCCACGCTCCGCCCCAGATCAACCGACGGTCACGCGTCACCGTACGGAAGAGCAGCAACAGGGGGACGAGCAGGACCGCGTTGAAGACCGGCGGGGTCCAGGCCGCGTAGCCCAGCGCCGAGTCCAGGCCGGTGGCCTGCAGGAAGAGCGCGTTGAGGTCGAAGAATCCCGGCCACTGGTTGTAGATGTCGAGCTTTTCCGCGTGGGGCACCTCGCCGTCGTGGCGCATCACGGCGTCGACGACCGCCACGTGCTTCCAGGCCCAGCTGTAGCGCAGTGTCGGGTAGAGCAGGGTGGGGGTCGCGTGGATGACCGCGATGAGCCCCAGGACGTACCCCGCAAGCCAGCCGTTCCGGGTCCGTCGGTCCGTCAGGGCCAGGCAGAACCCGAAGGCGAGCAGTGCCGGGGCGACCCAGAAGAGCGCCGGCAGCACCTGCAGCAGGCCGTAGTCGCGCATCCCGCCGAGTTCCACATGGCGCAATGACGCGAGCCAGAGGACGAGGGCCAGGGGGAGGACGACACGTACGGTCCACTGGCGCGGCGTGGTTCCGTGCGCGTGGCGTCGGTCGGCCGTGCCGGGGCGCCGTGTGACGGCGCTGCTGATCGAGGCCATGCGCCCGAGTGTCAGCGTCTGGAGCTTGCCCATGAGGGCGTCTCCCAGGGAGCCGGTGCTCCGACGTCGGTGCCCCGTCGCGGGCTTCTGCCGGGGCGAAGCGGCCGCCGCGGGCCCGCTCCGTGCCGATGCCGGCCGGGCGGGTGTGGGGCCGTGATGCCCGGTCCCGGCTCCCGGGGCGGACCTGTCGCCCTCTCGGAGAGGCGATCAGGGGTGTCGACGCGACTCATGTGCCACTCCCCGGATGCGGAATTGTCTGCGGGTCACCCCAGTGGAGGGCCGATGGGCGAAACCGGCTGACGGAATCCGGTTCGGCGCTGCACGTCAGCGATCCACGGCTACCGATATGAGGTATTAGTACTCATTGTGAACGTTCTGTCGATCACTGCAAGTGGCGGTTCCCGGCGGGCACGAAAGCAGCGCGGCGAACGGTGGTGGAGGGACGGCGATGAGGTCGCGAGGGACGAGGACGGTGCCGGGGCCCGGGCGCCCTGCGGCGAGGGGGGCCGCCGCCTGGGCGGCCGTCATGGCGATGGTCCTGTCGGCGGCGGGCTGCGACAGCGCGGCGTCCCGGTCCGGGGTCCCTCGTCCGGACCATGTCGTCGTGGTGGTCCAGGAGAACCGCGGGTACGACCAGATCATCGGAAATGCCGACGCCCCGTACCTCAACGAACTGGCCCGACGGGGTGCCTCCCTCACCGAGTTCTACGCCATCACCCATCCGAGTCAGCCCAACTACCTCGCCATGTTCGCGGGGTCCACGCTGGGGGTGCGTGACAACAGCTGCCCGCACACGCTCACGGCCCGGAATCTCGGCTCTCAACTCCTCCAGGCCGACCTCACTTTCGTCGGTTACGCGCAGAGCATGCCCCGTGTGGGTTACACCGGCTGCAACAGCGGTGCCTACGCGCGTCGCCACAACCCCTGGGTGAACTTCAGCAACCTTCCCGCCTCCGTCAACCGCCCGTGGACCGACTTCCCGCGCGACTTCAAGGATCTGCCGACCGTCTCCTTCGTCATCCCGGACCTGGAGCACGACATGCACGACGGCAGCGTGCGGAAGGCGGACACCTGGCTCCGGGACAACCTGGGCGACTACGCGGACTGGGCGATGACCCACAACAGCCTGCTGGTGGTCACCTGGGACGAGGACGAATCACGGGGCGAGCTGCCCAACCGGATTCCCACCCTTCTCGTCGGCGAGCGCGTGAAGCCGGGCGAGCATTCCCAGCCGAACAACCTGTACGGACTGCTGCGCACCCTGCTGGACGCGTACGACTTGGAGCCGCTGGGACACAGCGCCGACGCGGACGCCCTGGACGTGTGGACCCATGATTGAGGGGAGTTGCCGTGAACCCTGAGAGCGCAGGGCGCATCCGGCGGGTCCGCCTGGTCCTTCGTCAGGTCCCCGACGACGGGCGGTAGCGTATGTTTACGTCGTATATGCAGGGGCGTTCGCCGACCGGGCGGTAAGGAGGCAGGGCGATGGGAAATCCCTCGGGAACCGACCCGACCAGGCGTGCCAGCGACCGCGGGCGGTACGGCAGGCTCAGCCGGGAACGTGTCCTGGCCGCCGCCCTGGAACTGGTCGACCGGGAAGGGCTTTCCGCCCTGAGCATGCGCCGGCTGGGAGCCGAACTCGGCGTGGAGGCGATGGCGCTCTATCGGTACGCGGCGAGCAAGGACGCCCTCCTCGACGGCCTGGTCGAGGCCCTCTACCTGGAGCTGGAGGGACGCCTGGCCGCGGAACCCGCGACCGACGGCGCCGCCGACGGCGGATGGCGCTCCGGGCTCCACCGCCTCGCCCGGGCGACCTACGACGTCTGCCTCGCCCATCCGCAGGCCGTGCCGCTCCTCGCCACGCGCATGCTCGCGGTCCCGCTGGCCCGGCGACCGCTCGCCGTGCTGCGCGACCACGAGCGGGTGCTCGCACTGCTGCGGGGGGCAGGGCTCGACGAGAGCCGGACCTCCGCCGTCTTCCGGGCGTACACCGCCTGGCTCCTCGGTTACCTCTCCGTGGAACTGCGCCCCATGGTGGACAACCCGGACGAGACGGATCCCGCCTTCCGCATGGGACTGCACCGCCTTTCGCCCCAGGAACTGCCCACGCTGAGGGAGACCGCCGCGGCGCTCGCCGAGCAGGGCGGGCCGGAGGGCCTGGCCACCGGGCTGGACGCACTGCTCGACCGGCTCGTGCGGGACGAGGCGTAGCGGGCCGGGTCCTCGCCCAGGGCGCCCTCCGCCGTCCGAGGGCCCGGCCCCCGAACGGCGGACCCGAGCGGACATGTCGCCGTGTGTCCGCCGCGCCCGGGCGGCTTCGCGAACGCCCTGTTCGGCGGCGGTCTCCCCGCGGGCGGCTCCGCGAATCACCGGCCCCCGTACCGGCCCCGTGTCGGCCTCGAGATGCGCACCGGACCGTCTGCGCCTAGTCTCGAAACGGAGACGCGCGACAACTCCCTGTAACCCACGGGCAGTTCTCGTCGAGCGGACCTCGTCCGCCGTCCACTGTCCCGACCGCCCCCATCGCGGGGTGCACGACATCCGCATTCCGGTCCCTCCGGGTGATCCGGGTGAGGAGGCGGTTCACTTGACGCGGCTCCACCGGTTGACAGCCTGCTACCTCGCCCTCGTGCTTCCCCTCACGGTCCTGTACCTGACCTATCCGAGCCGACGCACGATCATGTGGGCCCTCATCGGGCTGAGCAGCGTCGTCGCCATCCTGCTGGGCCTTCGCATCAACCGGCCCGCCCATCGCTGGCCCTGGCTGGCGCTGGCCGCCGCGAATCTCGCCTTCACCGCGGGCGACACCGCGTACAACATCCTCAACAGCTTCTTCGACCAGAACAACCCGTTCCCGTCGGTGGCGGACGGCTTCTACCTGTCCACCTACCCGCTGTTCGCCGCGGGGCTCATCGGGTTCATCCACTACCGCTGGCCGGGAAGGGACCTGCCGAGCCTGCTGGACGCGCTGATCCTCACCGCCGGTCTGGCCGTCCTCCTCTGGGTCAACCTGATCGGGCCGCTGAGCCAGGCGGAGGGGATGACGTGGATCCAGCGGGCCATCTCGATCGCCTACCCGCTCGGCGACGTGCTGATGCTGGCGATGCTTGCCCGGCTGCTCGCCTCGGGCATCGCCATCACGCCCAGCGTCGCGCTGCTCACCCTCGGCACCCTGGGCATCCTCGTGTCCGACGTGCTGTACGGGCTGCTGCAGTTGAAGGGCACCTGGCAGGTCGGCACCCCCATGGACCTGGGCTGGGTGGTCTTCTTCACCGCGTGGGGGCTCGCCGCGCTCCATCCGTCGATGCGCGCACTCACCGAGCAGTTGCCCCAGCGAGGTTCCCAGGAGTCCCCGCCCTGGCACCGGCTCGCGCTGCTCGCGGCCGCCTCGCTCATCGCGCCCGGCGTCCTGCTGTACCAGGCCGTGCGCGACGATGTCAGCGACGCGGGCGTCATCGCCGTGTTCTCCACCGCCCTGTTCCTCCTCGTCATGCTGCGGCTCGCGGGCGCAGTGGCCGTCCACCGGCAGGCCGTGGCCCGGGAACGTGGCCTGCGTGTGGCCGCTGCCTCGCTGCTGACGGCGGTCAGACCGCGTGAGGTGGCCAACTCCGTCGAGCGGGCGGTGGGCGCGCTGTTCGGGCCCGGCGTCCCGCACAGGACCGTCCTGCTGGCCGTGGAGATGGACGGCGGTCTGTACGCGGTGCGCACCGAGTCCCACGAGTGGAACTGGAGGATCGGGCCCGCCGACGACACGGGGCCCGGCCTGGCCGCCGCGCTCAGCGACCACAAGGCCCGGCTGGTGCCCCTCGGGGAACTCGACCGACGTGTGGTGGAGGACCTGCACGACGTGCAGTGTGCTCTGCTGTGCCCCCTCGCCCTGCCCGACCGGCTGACCGGGGAACCGCTCGTCGGAGCCCTGGCCGTGGCGGGCCCCGAGCCCGCGCTGATGGAGCTGTGGGGTTCGCTCGAGATCCTGGCCTCCCAGGCGGCGCTGGCACTGGAGCGGGTGCAGCTGAGCCAGGAGGTCAACCGCCGCAACGGCGAAGCGTACTTCCGCACGCTGGTCCACAACGCCTCGGACGTGATCCTCATCCTGGACGACGACAACGCCGTCCGGTACGCGAGTCCGTCGGCCGACGGCATGTTCGGCCACAACAGCCTCATCGGTACGACGGTCACCACGCTGGTCGATCCGCAGGACCGGGAGCGGGCGTGCCGGGCGCTGGCGGAGATGCGGCTCACGGGCGGCCACGACATGCACGAGGACTGGCGGATGCTCAGTCCCGCCGGACGGCGCATGGACGTCGAGGCCCGGTGCAGCAATCTGCGCGAGGAACAGACGGTCCACGGACTCGTCCTCACGCTGCGGGACGTGACCGAGCAGCGCCAGCTGGAGCGGGAACTCACCCGCCATGCCTTCCACGACTCACTGACCGGCCTGCCCAATCGCATGCTTCTCATGGAGCGCATCGAACGGGCACTGGTACGTGACCGCCGGGAGTCGACCATCGCCGGCGTGCTCTTCATCGACCTGGACGACTTCAAGGTCGTCAACGACACGATGGGTCACACGGTCGGCGACGAACTCCTGGCCGCGGCGGGAGCACGGCTGTCCTCGACACTGCGGCGCAGCGACACCGCGGCCCGGCTGGGCGGCGACGAGTTCGCGGTGCTGATGGAGGGGGCGAAGGAACCGCTCGACGCGGAGGTACTGGCCGGCCAGGTCATACAGGCGCTCAACCAGCCGTTCCGGCTCTCCGGCGGCGTCGTCAGCGTCTCCGCCAGCGTGGGCATCGCCACCGCGCTCGACAGCGCCGACGCGGAGGAACTGCTCGGTCACGCCGACCTCGCCCTGTACGCGGCCAAGGCCGCCGGGAAGCGGCAGTGGCGCAGGTACCAGCCCGCCCTCCACACCGCCATGCTGCAACGTCACGAACTCCAGGCCGGGCTCGACACCGCCGTGTCCCAGCAGGGCTTCGACCTGCGCTACCAGCCCATCGTGGAGCTCTCCAACGGCCAGACCATCGGCTTCGAGGCGCTGGCCCGCTGGCCGCATCCGCGGCGGGGCCTGGTGCCACCGGAGGAGTTCATCACGCTCGCCGAGGAGACCGGGCACATCATGCCGCTCGGCGCCTGGGTACTGGAGCAAGCCACGGAGGACATCACCCGCTGGCAGGGGACGGCCTCGCGGCAGGTACCGCTCTGCGTCAACGTCAACGTCTCGGCACGCCAGTTCCGGGACCCGGGGTTCCTCGACGAGGTGCGTCGCGTACTGGAGAGCGTCGGGCTGGCGCCGGGCTCGCTGGTGCTGGAACTGACCGAGAGCGTCCTGATGCGCCGGGACGAACAGATCCAGGACGTCATGAGGATCCTGAAAGAACTCGGCGTCGGCATTGCGATCGACGACTTCGGCACGGGATTCTCGTCATTGAGTTATCTCAGGGAATTCCCGATCGACGTACTCAAGATCGACAAATCCTTCATCGACGACATATGCGTGGACAGCCAACAGGTGGCACTGGTGGACGGGATCGTCCGCATCGCCGACACACTCGGCCTTCAGGTCATCGCCGAAGGCATCGAGGACGAGGAACAGCGTGATGTGCTGGCCGACATGGGCTGCCGTCTGGGACAGGGCTATCTGTTCGCCCGTCCGCTGACGGCGGAGCAGGTGGACGCCACGCTGCGCGAGCGGCAGCACCAGACCGCCGGACTCACCGAGAAGGCGATCGAATCGGCGCCGCGGCGGCCGAGCGGACCTCCGCCCGCGTCCCGGACCGTCGGCCGGATGTCCGGGCAGGCCGTCACCAGCGGAACCGGGAATGAGGCAGAGATGCGCAAAGCGCCCCCCGAAGGACGAGGCATACGGCACGACCCCCGATGGGGAGACCTCGAACGCCTGCGCCAGGCCAGCCCCATGAGCGACGCGGTCCTCGACGAGGTCGACGGACGGCGGATCCGCTGCGGTGACCACTGGCTGACCGATTTCGCCTCGTGCAACTACCTCGGCTTCGACTTCGACCCGGAGATCATGGCGTCGATCGAAACGCAGGTCCGGAAGTGGGGCACCCATCCCAGCTGGTCACGGATGATCGGCAACCCGCAGCTCTACCCGCGGATCGAGGAGCGGCTCACCGAACTCCTCGGCGCCCAGGACACCTTGCTCCTCCCCACGATCACCCTGATCCACGCGTCGGTGATCCCCGCCCTCAGCGGGGAGGGCGGGCATGTCTTCGTCGAGGCGGAGGCGCACCGGACGGTGTACGACGGCTGTCTGGTCGCCCGGGCACAGGGCGCGACCGTGCGACGGTTCCGAGCCGACCGGCTCGACGAACTCAAGGACCTGCTGCGGGCCGTACCGCCGGCGGCCGCCCGGCTGGTGTGCCTGGACGGCGTCAACAGCATGACGGGAAACATGCCCGACCTGAGTGCGATCGCCGGGCTGTGCCGGGACTTCGGCGCCATGCTGTATGTCGACGACGCGCACGGATTCGGCATCGTCGGTGAGCGCGGCCCGGGGGAGACCTCCCCCTACGGATCCCGCGGGAACGGCATCGTGCGCCATCTCGGCGAGACCTACGACGGCATCCTGCTCGTCGGCGGCTTCTCCAAGGCGTACTCCTCGCTCCTCGCCTTCATCGCGTTGCCGACCTGGCTGAAGGAGCATCTCAAGGTCGCCGCCGCCCCCTATCTCTATTCCGGGCCCTCACCGACCGCCTCGCTCGCCACGGTGCTGACCGGGTTCGACGTCAACGAGAGCCGCGGGGACGCCATTCGCGCCGATCTGCACCGCAAGACGGCCCGAGTGCTGGACCATGTGCGCCGGCTGGGCATCGCCACCCCCAACGTCTCCGGTCTGCCCATCATCGAACTCCCGCTCGCCGACCCCTCCGACATCGACGCGGCGGCACTCTTCCTCTGGAACAGGGGGATCTACGTCACGCTGGCGGCCTATCCGCTCGTTCCCCGCAACCGCGTCGGCTTCCGCATCCAGGTGACCGCGCTCAACACCGACGAGGACATCGACCGGCTCAACGACGTACTGACCGAACTGACCGAACGGTTCACGTTCCAGCCCGGACAGTGAGGCACACATGAGCGGCACACTCCCCGGGCGCCGGCAGCCGATGCGCACCCAGGACGTGGACTGGGACACCTGGCCGGTCGAGGAGTACCTGACCGAGAACTACCGTGAACTCCATCCCTGCGACGCCGCGGTGATCGCACACCACTCCGGCTTCTACCGGCAGTTCGCCCCCGGATCCATGGAGCGCTCCCTGGAGTTCGGTGCCGGGCCGAACCTGTACCCGCTGATGCTGGCCGCCGCGGCGAGCCGCCGTGTCGAAGCGGTCGAACTGGGCGCCGGGAACGTCGCCTACCTGGCCCGCCAGTTCAGCGCCGGACCCGACGAGAGCTGGCAGGCGTTCTACGCGCTGTGCCGCCGGCTGGACCCGGCGCTGCCCCCCACCCTGACCGGCGCGCTGTCCCGGGTACGTGTCGTGCACGGCGACGCCCGATCGGTCCCGGCCGGCACCTACGACCTCGCGTCCATGAACTTCGTGGCCGAGAGCGTCACCGAGGACCCGGACGAGTTCGCCGACTTCTGCCGCTGCTTCGCCATGTCCGTGCGCCCGGGCGGCCATCTCGTCGCCTCCTTCATGGAGAACATGCCGACCTACCGCATAGGCGTCGCGTCGCGCTGGCCGGGCTGCCCGGTGGACCGCGCGATCGTGCGCCGGGTCTTCGCCCCGTACACCGAGCGGCTCACGGTCACCCGCATCGACTCCGACCCCACCCTGCCCGACTACGGAGACACCGGCATGGTGCTGTTGAGAGCCGTCAGAACTCGGCAGTCACCTCCCACGGGTCGAGGTACCGCGCCCTGACCGACGCGCCGCCCGGGGAGTTGAGCGACTTCCCCAACTGGAAGGCGGTGTCGACCAGGGCGAGGTGACTGAACGCCTGCGGCGTGTTCCCGAGCTGGCGGTGTCGTTGCGGATCCCACTGCTCGGACAGCAGCCCCACGTCGTTGCGGATGTCCAGGACCCTCTCGAACGTCTCGCACGCCTCCTCGGGCCGCCCGGTCGCGGCGAGCGCGTCGGCGAACCACAGCGAACACGCGACGAACGTCCCCTCGGGCCCGTGCAGCCCGTCCACGCCGTGCACCCCGTGCCGGATGTCCGCGTAACGGCGGAGGAACCCGTCCTCCGCCAGCGACCTGCTCGCCTCGACGGTGCCGAGCACCCTCTCGTCGTGCGCGGGCAGGAAGCCGAGCTTCGGGATCAGCAGCGTCGAGGCGTCCAGCGCCCGGGAGCCGTAGGACTGCACGAAGGACCGCTGCCGGTCGTCCCAGCCCTCCCGGCACACCTCCCGGTGCACCTCGTCGCGCATGGCCCGCCAGCGCTGCGCCGAGCCGTTGATTCCCAGCATGTGTGCCATGCGCAGCGCGCGGTCGGCGGCCACCCAGGTCATCACCTTCGAGTGGACGAAATGACGCCGGGGCCCGCGCACCTCCCACAGGCCCTCGTCGGGCTCCCGCCAGTGCTCACCGAGATAGCTCATCAGCGAGTTCACCAGGCTCCACATGTGGTGCTGGATGGGGATACCCGCGCGCAGCGCGAGATGGAGCGTGTCCAGCACCTCCCCGTACACGTCCAACTGGAGCTGGTTCACCGCCGCGTTGCCGAAGCGGACGGGCTGCGAGCCCTGGTATCCGGGCAGCCACATCGCCTCCGACTCCTGGAGCCGTCGCTGTCCCGCCAGACCGTAGAGCGCCTGCAGATCCGCCGGATCGCCCGCGATGGCCCGCAGCAGCCAGTTCAGCCAGGCCTCCGCCTCGGCCTGGAACCCGCTGCGCAGCAGACAGGACAGGGTGAGCGTGGCGTCGCGGAGCCAGCAGAACCGGTAGTCCCAGTTGCGCTCACCGCCGATGCATTCCGGCAGGGAGGTCGTCGGCGCCGCGACGATGCCGCCCGTGGGCGCGTAGGTGAGTGCCTTCAGCGTGATCAGCGAGCGCACCACGGCCTCGCGCCAGGGCCCCCGGTAGCGGCACTGGGACGCCCAGTCCTCCCAGAAGTCGAGGGTGCTGACGAGCGCGGCGTGCGGATCGCCCCAGCCGGGGCCGGGCAGGTGGGAGGGCGACCAGATGAGCATCAGGGTCAGGTGTTCGCCCGCCGAGACCCGGAAGTCGAAGTAGGTGCGGTCGTCGGCCGACTGGACCCGGACCCGCTGATCGGCGCCCAGCCATACGGAGTCGGGCCCCGCCACCGCGAGGGTGTATGTCTCGGCGGAGCGCGTCCAGGGCACCACGCGCCCGTGGTGGAAGCGCAGTCTCAGCTCTCCCCGCATGTCGACGCTTCCCGCGAGGCCCTCGATCCGGCGCAGCAGACAGGGCGTGCCGGTGCGCGGCGGCATGAAGTCCGTGACCTTCACGGCACCCGAGACGGTTTCCCAGAAGGAGTCCAGCACCAGGCTGTTGCCCCGGTACGCCCTGCGGTTGCAGGTTGCCGCTCCTGCCGGCGAGACCCGCCAGTACCCGTTGTCCGGCGTCCCCAGCAGTGCCGCGAAGCAGGCGGGGGAGTCGAAGCGGGGCAGACACAGCCAGTCAACCGACCCGTCCCGGCCGACAAGGGCTGCCGTCTCCAGGTCACCGATGATGGCGTAGTCCTCGATCAGCCCGGCCATGAGGGGACATCGCCGTAACCAGTTGATGTCACGGTGTCAATTTTAGGATCGGCGCTCCTCGGCCGCACCCGGACGTCTGCCCGCGGGCTGGAGCGTCCGGCTCTCCGCCCCGGTCACGCGGTCGTCTCACGTCCGCCGCTCCCGCCCCGCTCCACGGCGCGCACGCCGGGCAGATAGAGAAAGGCCAGGGTGACCACCGCGCCGATCAGGCCGGCGCCGATGAAGGTCGCGCGTACCCCGATCGCGGCGGCGACGGGCGCGGCGAGGGCGTAGGAGAGGGGCAGGAGCGCGAGGGAGACGAACCAGTCCACGCTGGACACCCGGCCCAGCAGCGCGGTCGGTACCAGTCGCTGCTTCGCCGTCGCCCAGGCGATGATCCCGGCCGTCTCCAGACCGTTGACCACGGCACAGGTGAGGGCGAGTTGCCAGCTGTTGGTGGCGAGGCCGTACCCGGCGACCCCCAGGGTGGCGAAGGCCCAGGTCCAGTACATGAAGGTGATGAACCGGCCGGGCAGTCCGGCCTGCCCCACGATCAGCGCCGCGAGGACGGCACTCAGGCCGCCGCTGGTGAGCACCAGGCCCAGGTCCGTCGCCGACCCGTGCAGCACGTGCTTGACCATGTACGGCAGCAGGACCTCGGTCGGGCCGAGGAAGAGCAGGTAGGCGAAGGTGGCCGACAGGAAGGTGCCCCAGAGCCAGGTGTTGGCCCGCACATAGCCCAGACCTGTGCGCAGGTCCTTCCACAGCGTGTCCCGCTCCTGGTCGGCGTCGGGCGGCAGGGGACGAAGGAAGGCCAGGCAGACGGCGGAGAAGGCGAAGGTGAGGGCGTCGAACCCGAAGGCCCAGCCGGGCCCCACCCCCGCGACGAGCCCGCCACCGAGCGCGGTTCCGCCGATCTGCACGGCCGTCGGCCGGACGAACTGGTCGAGGGCGTTGGCCCCGACCAGTTCCGACGGGGGGACGAGCGTGGGCACGGTGGCGTCGAACGCCGGCGGGAAGAACCCGGATGCCGCGCCGTACACCGCGACCACGCAGATCACGTGCCACAGTCGCAGGCTGCCGGTCAGCGCGAGGACGGCCAGCGTCGCCAGGCACACCGCACGGACCAGGTCGCTGCAGAGCATCACCTTGCGCCGGTCGAAGCGGTCACTGACGACACCGCCGACCAGGACGAGCGCGATCTGCGGGGCGGCCAGCGCCACCCCGACGACGGACATCGCGCCGGGGCTGCCGGAGAGCGTGTAGACCTGCCAGGCGAGCGCGACGAGCAGCACTCCGTCGCCCAGCAGGGAGACACTCATCCCGAGCCAGAGGATCCGGAAGTCGCGATGGGTCAGGGGTGTCAGCAGGCGGACCCGACGGGCTCGTCCCTCGGTGTCGCGGATCTTCATGCAGGCCCTCGGGCCGGAGGAAGACCGCGACGGTCGGTGCGGGCCACGGACTCCTCCTTCCTCGCGCCGGGCTCACCGGACGTCGGGCTGACCGGAAGCCGAACTGATCGGAGTCCGGACTGACAGGAGGCCGAGCACATCGGCCCCACACGACTTCCGCGGTAATGCGATTTATAGGTCACCTTGGCGCATCTCGCCATCGGTGCGCCCGTGAGGAGGGCCCACCGGGGGTGCCCGCCGAGGGGCTCGCCGGGGGGTGCCCGCCGTGGGGCTCGCCGGGGGGTGCCCGCCGTGGGGCTCGCCGGGGGGTGCCCGCCGTGGGGCTCGCCGGGGGGTACCCGCCGACGGGCTCGCCGGGGGTACCCGCCGAGGGGCTCGCCGGGGGGCCCGCCGAGGGGCTCGCCGGGGGCCCGCCGAGGGGCTCGCCGGGGGGTGCCCGCCGGGTCTCATCCCAGCCGCATAGCCAGGGTCACCGCGGCCCCCGCCCCGGTGGTGTCCGTCGTGACCGTCAGCCGGTCGGTGACCAGATGGGCGAGCCAGAGGCCGCGGCCGCGGCAGCCCTCCGTGAGGCCGGGGAGCAGTTCGGGGAGGGCGGGGACGAAGCCGGGGCCCTCGTCGGTGATACGGCACTCCAGCTCGTCCGGGAGGCGGCGCAGTTCCAGATGGCCCCGGCCGCCGGCGTGCTCGACCGCGTTGCTGGCGATCTCGCTGACAGCGAGCGTGAACTCGCCGAGCCGTACCCCGCCGAGGCCGGCCGAGGCCGCCGCGTCCTCCACCTGGGCCCGTACCTGGGGCAGGTTCTCTCCGGTGAAGTGCCGTTTCAGCAGAAGCGTTTCGGGACCGCGCTCGGGGGTGTCGAGGGCGCCCCCGAGCGGACCGCCCGTTCCGCCGCTTCCACGGTCTGTCTCCCCGCCCGGCATCGCGGCCGCCTCCTGTCGATGGGTGTCGATGGGCCCGGGCACGGGGCGCTGGGCGTCAAAGGCGAACTGCCGCACACCGCCCACGCCGGTGCTGTGACCGGAAAGGTTCACCGGCTCGCGACGCCCGGCCCGGCACCTCGGCGCCTTGTCGCATCACCCGCGTACATCCCGTACGCGGGTGATGCTCCGCCTTGCGATGCTCCCCCGCTGCCTGAACGGCGTGGGAGGTGCCCCCAGTACCGGACGCCGCGAGCTGTCCGGCAAACCTTTCCGGTCACAGCACTGCCGTGCTCGCCCCGATGAGTACCCAGGAGATCGAGAGAGCATCGCACCTGGTCGGAACCGTACGTAACCGATCGAGATGTGATCGTCTCCGCTCGACATCGGCTGATCTGTCACGTCCGTCGATCACGGCGGCGCCGGCCCTGCTCCACCCGGTCCGGGAGGGGCCGGCGCCACGGGGAGGGCATCCGTCAGCTCGACTCCAACCCCACCGTGGGGCGCCCGTGGTGATCAGTACGGTGCGGCGTCCGATCGGCGGAGGGCTCCGAAACCGTCCCGTCACCCGGCTCACTCGGTGACGTCGGCTATCTCCTCCAGCACCTTGCGAGGATTGCCGTTCGGGGCCACCGCCCCGCCGATCCGCTTGCGGATCGCCGCGGCCACCTCGGACCAGTCGGTCTCGGCGACGGGGTAGAGCCGAAGGTTCTGCAGGGTGTCGAGGCCGCTCCACAGGGACCTGTGGTCCTTGTCGGCGCGCATCCCGTCGGCGGCGGAGGTGGTGACGGGGAGCAACTCGTACTCGGCGGCCTGCTCGGTCACGTACTTGTCGCCGTAGAGGAAGTCGAGGAACCGTCCCATCGCGTCGCGGTGGTCCTCGTTCTTGAAGGCGATGACCCAGTCGGCGGTGCCCATGGTGGGCGTGGCCGCGCCGTCGTGGCTCGGCAGCGGGACGGAGCCGTAGTTCACGGACTCGGAGGAGTCGTCGATCTGCCGGATCAGCGACAACGGGCCGTTGACCATGGCCGCGTCACCGCGCAGGAAGGCCCGCACGGCGTCTTCGCGGTTCAACTCGCCGGGCGGGACCGGGCCGGTGAGGCCCTCCCCGACCAGTTCGTCCTTCAGCCAGGTCAGCGTCCGCACATTCGCCGGGGAGGCGATGTCGTAGCTGTTGGTGTCGTCGGTGTAGCCGCCGTCGCCCGCCAGCAGCCACATCAGGGTCTCGGCCTCCGCCTCCTCCGGGCCGAGCGGCACGGCGATCGGGTACTCCACGCCCAGCGCCTTCAGCGCCCGTGCGCCGGCGAGGAGTTCGTCCCACGACCGCGGGGGCTCCAGGCCGGCCCGCCGGAACAGGTCCTTGTTGTAGTACAGCAGCCGGGTGCTCGCGGTGAACGGCAGCCCGTACTGCACCCGGTCCAGTTCCCCGGCGTTCGCGAGGCTCGGTATGAAGGACGCCTGCACCGGTACCGAGAGCAGTTCGTCGGCGCTGTAGAGGAGGCCCTCGGCGGCGTACTGGGAGTAGCCGTCGGTCTGCACGATGTCGGGGGCATCGCCCCGCTCGACCAGTTGCGCGACCTTCTCGTCGACCTCGTCCCGGTCGTACACCTCGACATCCACGTCGATGCCCGGGTTCTCGGCGGTGAAGTCCAGCACCAGCCGGTCCCAGTAACCCTCGGAGTTCTTGTGGACGTCGTCGCCGTAGTTGGTCGCGACGACGGTCAGGGAGACCTGTCCCGCCTCCGCGTCCGTGTTCCCGCCACAGCCGGACAGCCCGGCCGTGAGTCCCAGCGCGGCCGTGGCCGCCACGATCATCCGGGCCCTGTGGCGCACGGTTCCCCCACTTCCAGCACTTCCGGCACTTCCGGTACTTCCCGCACCTCGGCACTGCGGCCGAGCCCGGGTCGCGTCTGGGCACGCGTACGGACCTCGCCCGTGTGTGCCCGCGACGGGCTTGATCGTAAGGGGCGCGCCGATGCGGTACGGGGCCGTGGGCGTTGCGTTTTGATTCCAGGGCTGTGACGGAAGTGACCCGGCACGTCCCACAGACGACAGGAAGTACGGAAGGGGCGCCCCTGTCGTTCACTCCGCCGGGAGCGCGCCGCGCTTCGTCGTCCGCGCGGTGGCCCGGGGGTGAACTCCGGGACGCCCGGGGAAGGCCCCGGGATGAAACCGTTCCGGAGAGTCGTCGGATGCGGGCCGTGGGCACAACCCGCCGCTCGGGAACCGGGTCGTAACGGGTAGTCGTTCCCGTTTCGTGAGGGGCTCCTGAATGTCCGCGCTCATCAGGTCCACGCACCGGACCGTCGCCACCGCCGCCGTATGCGCCGTCGCCCTCGGCGGCGCCTCACTCACCGTCCCCGCCGCCCACGCCGCCCCGAGGGCGACCGCCTCCCTCGTCCACGAGAAGGGCGAACTCTGGTTCAAGGCCGCCCCGGGGCAGGCGAACCGGCTGACCGTGTCCGCGAGGATCGTGCCGCGGTCGGAGTGGGAGGCGGACTATGTGCTGACCTTCGACGACCGGTACGAGATCACCCTCGGCGCCCGCGAGTGCACGTACCCGAAGGTGGCGGACCGTACCGTCGCGGAGTGCACCGTGCCCATTCCGATGGGGTCCGACGACTCCGACATCTACGACGTCGGTGTGGGCGACGGCGACGACACCGTCACGATCGCCGCCGGCAACTCCGCGTACGCCTCGATCTTCGGCGGCGACGGCAAGGACGTCCTGCGCGGCAACGGCTCGGTCGTGCTGCACGGGGAGAACGGCGACGACCGCATCGACGGCGGCGGGGGAGTGTGGGGCCTCGGGTCGTTCGGCGGGCGGGGCGACGACGTCCTCACCGGCTGCGCGTACGAGTGCCACGGTGGGGCCGACGACGACACCCTCACCGGCGCGCCCAGCGAGGACCTCGACCGGAACACCCTGTTCGGTGACTCCGGGAACGACGTCCTGCGCGGCCGGGCCGGCGACGACGTCCTGTACGGCGGCAAGGGCCACGACAGGCTGTACGGCGACCAGGGCAACGACACGCTGTACGGCAACAGCGGGAACGACACGCTGCACGGGGGCGCGGGCAGGGACACGCTGTCCGGCGGGCCGGGGCGGAACAGGCTCCACCAGAACTGACACCGGGTCACCGGCCGGGCAGCCGGCCCGCACCGGTCACCCCGCACCGGCCACCCCGCACCGGCCACCCCGCACCGGCCACCCCGCGCCGGACGGCGAGGCGCGTGCGGAAGAGGCGTCCCGTGGAAGCTCTCCGGCGGACAGGGCGACGTCCCCGACAGGGCCATGCCTGTCGGGGACGTCGCCCCATGGGGTTCGTTGTCGGCGGGTTCAGCCCACCTGGTTGTAGACCGCCCCCGCCGCCGGCCAGCCCAGGGGCTCCGGCTGTTCCTCGGGGGCCGTGCGGCCGCGCACCTGGGCGGCGGTGAGGCCCTGGGCGGCACCCATCGCGCGGCGGTTGGCCGCAGCGGCGGCCATACCGGGCATCCCGGTCTGGGCGACCGGCTCCAGGCCGGTGGCGGGAGCGGGTGTCATGCCCGGCATGGAGGCCACGTTGGGCATGGAGGGGATCGACGGTCCCTGCGGCAGAGGAGCGGCGGCGGGAACGGGCGCCGGCATCGGTGCCGGGGCGGGGACAGGGGTCGGCATCTGGGCGGGGACCGGGGTCGGCATCTGGGCGGGGACAGGGGTCGGCATCTGGGCGGGGACCGGAGTCGGCATCTGGGCGGGGACCGGGGTCGGTATCGGAGCGGGAGCCGGGGTCATGCCCGGCATGCCGACCGGGCCGGTGGCCTGCGCGGCGAGGCCCGCCACTCCGGCGCCGTTGGTCTCGCTCATCAGCCGGTCCACGGCCGCCGTACCCGAGCTGTAGCTGGTCCCGGTGCTCAGCTCGGGTACGGCGGCTCCCCTCCTGGACCCGTAGAGAACCGACTCCAGGCCTGACACCAGGCGACGCACGTCGACCTCGGGCCGGACCACGAGTCGCAGGAAGCGGCTGGACGAGCCGACCTTGTTGCCGCACTCGCGGACCAGGATCCGGTGCTCGGTGAGCAGCCGGTCGCGGACCACGGTGCCCTCGGCGCCCACGGGCAGGCGCACGAAGAGGAAGTTCCCCTGCGACGGATAGACCGTCAGACCGGGGAGGGCGGAGAGCTGACGGGCCATGTCCAGGCGGTCGCGCCGCACCTGGTGCAGGCTCTCCAGGTACTCGGCACCGTGGTTCTTCAGCATGAACACCACGTGCTCCGCGAAGGAGTTGAGGTTCCACTTCGGCAGCATCGAGCGGATCTTCCCGGCGAGCGCCGGGTTGGCGACCAGATAGCCGAAGCGGATGCCGTGCAGCCCGAAGTTCTTGCCGAGCGAGCGCAGCACGACGACGTTGGGCCGCATCACCGCGTCCTGGACGGTGCTCGGCTCGGACTCGGCGTCGGCGAACTCCAGGAACGACTCGTCGATGACGATCAGGTCCAGGTCGGCCATCGCGTCCATGAACTGAACCAGCGCGTGCCGGTGCAGGAAACCGCCGTCGGGGTTGTTCGGGTTGCAGATGACGGCGACCCGCGTACCGCGCGCCCGGATGAACTCGGCGTACTGGGCGAGGTCCAGGGCGAAGCCGCTGGACTCCTGGAGCGGGAACATGTCGACGCGCTTGCCGGTCTCCATCGGCTGGTCGGTCCAGCGGCCGAAGGTGGGGACGGGGACGGCGAGGGACTCCCGGACCAGCAGATGGTCGATCCAGGTGATGAGTTCGGTCGAGCCGTTGCCCATCGCCACGCACTGCGGCGGCAGTTGGAGCAGGTTGCACAGCTCCGCCGTGATGGTGTCGGCGCTGCTCGGGTAGTACGTGATGATGTCCTTCAGCCTGCTCGCCATCTCGTCGAACATGGCCGGGGTGGGGAAGTAGGGGTTGCACGGAATGCAGAAGTCCACCGGGCCGACCCCGTCGCCGCCCTCACGCGTCAGCGCCGCCATCGAGGGGCTGTGCGCCGTCGTGCTGCGGAACAACGAGGTGACGTTGTCGGCCATGGAACCTCCGTAGGGGGCGGACCCGTTGGGGCGACCGGGTCCGACGACTGAGGGCGGCCCGCGCGGGGGAGCGCGGGCCGCCCCTACATACGGAGGGCGGAGTGACGCTGTTCAACCACTGGGAAGTTGGCCGAAATTTGTGAAGAACCTGTGTGTCGCCGCGTTCACACCCCGAACGAGTGGACCGTCGTCGAGCGGTACGTCTGCCCCGGCCGGAGCACCGTCGACGGGTATGACGGCTTGTTCGGCGAGTCCGGGAAGTGCTGGGTCTCCAGGCACACGGCGTCGCCCTGCCGGTAGATCCGCCCCGACGGTCCGGCGAGCGTGCCGTCGAGGAAGTTCCCGGAGTAGAACTGGAGGCCCGGCTCGGTGGTGGAGATGGTCAGGGTGCGGCCCGAGGACGGGTCGCGCAGCGTCGCGGCCCGCTCCGGCCGGTCCGTTCTGCCCTTGTCGAGCACCCAGTTGTGGTCGAACCCCTTGGCGTACAGAAGCTGCTGGTCACGCGTGCGGACGTCCGCGCCGATCGGCTTGGCCCGGCGGAAGTCGAAGGGGGTGCCCGCCACTTCGGCCGGGTCTCCGGTGGGGATGAGACCGGCGTCGACGGGCGTGTAGCGGGAGGCGGCTATGTCCAGCTCGTGGTCGTGGGCGGAGCCGCTGCCCTCGCCCGCGAGGTTCCAGTAGACATGACTGGTGAGGTTGACGACGGTCGGCCGGTCCGTGGTGGCCTCGTAGTCGACACGCCAGTCGCCCCGCTCGGTGAGCGTGTAGGTGACCTCCGTCCGCAGGGTGCCGGGGTAGCCCATCTCGCCGTCGGGGCTCGTCCGGGTCAGGTGCAGCCCCACGTTCGAGTCCTGAACGAACGGTTCGACCTCCCACACCGCCTTGTCGAAACCGCCGGCGCCGCCGTGCAGGCTGTTGTCGCCGTCGTTGACGGACAGCTCGTACACCGTGTCGTCGAGGGTGAACCGGCCCCGGCCGATGCGGTTGCCGTACCGGCCGATCAGGGCGCCGAAGTAGGGGGAGTCGGCGACGTACTCCTCGACGGTGCCGAAGCCGAGGGAGACGTTCGCGTACCGGCCCTCGCGGTCCGGGACCTCCAGGGACTGCACGATCCCGCCGTACGACAGGACCCGCAGCCGTGTGCCGCCGTTCTCCAGCGACCAGCGGTGGATCTCGGTGCCGTCGGCAAGCGTGCCGAAGACTTCCTTCACCGGATGCTCCTCTCACAGGAAAAGGGGGCCCCGCCCGCCGGCGAGGCCCCCCTTGCGGGTCCGTCAGGAACCGCCCTTGCGCTTGTTCCACACGTCGAAGCCGACGGCGGCCAGCAGGGCCAGGCCCTTGATGACCTGCTGCCAGTCGGTGCCGACGCTCAGGAGGTTCATGCCGTTGTTCAGCACACCGAGGACGAGACCACCGATGATCGCGCCGAGGACGGTGCCGACGCCGCCGCTCATCGAGGCGCCACCGATGAACGCCGAGGCGATCGCCTCCAGTTCGTAGCTCAGACCGGCCTTGGGCGAGGCCGCGTTCAGCCGGGCGGCGATCGCCAGCCCCGCCAGGGCCGCGAGGACACCCATGTTGACGAAGACCAGGAAGGTGACCTTCTTGTCCTTCACACCGGAGAGCTTCGCGGCCGGCAGGTTGCCGCCGATCGCGTAGATGTGCCGGCCGAAGACGGAGTTGCGCATCAGGTAGCCGTAGCCGACGACCAGCGCGCCCAGGATCAGCAGGATGATCGGCGCGCCCTTGTAGCTGGCCAGCAGCAGGGTGACCGCGAGCAGCGCGGCGGAGATGGCGACCAGCTTGAGCAGGAAGATGTTGCGCGGCACCACGTCCAGGGCGAATTCCTTCTGACGGCCCCGGTCACGCATCTCCTGGATGACCACGAAGGCGATCATGGTGAAGCCCAGCAGCAGCGTGATGTTGTGGTAGTTGGTCACCGGGCCGACCTCGGGCAGGAAGCCGTTGCCCATCTTCTGCAGGCCGTCGGGGAACGGGCCGAGGGTCTGGCCCTCCAGGAGGATCTCCGTCACACCCCGGAAGACCAGCATGCCGGCGAGGGTGACGATGAACGACGGTATGCCGAGATACGCGATGAAGAACCCCTGCGCCGCGCCCGCCACCGCGCCCGCCAGCAGGCAGAGCACCACGGCGACCGGCCACGACACGTCGTGCTGCACCGTGAGCACGGCCGCGAACGCGCCCACGAAGGCCGTGAGCGAACCGACCGACAGGTCGATGTGGCCGGCGACGATCACCAGCATCATGCCGATCGCGAGGATCAGGATGTAGCTGTTCTGCAGCACCAGGTTGGAGACGTTGCGCGGCAGCAGCAGGTCGCCGTCGGTCAGGATCGCGAAAAAGGCGACGATCAGGCCGAGGGCGATCAGCATGCCGTACTGGCGCATGTTGCGGCGCATACCGTCCAGCATCAGCTGCAGCAGTCCGCCGCCGGTGGCCGAACCGGTCCCGCCCGGCGGCGCCGGGGCCGGGCTCTTGGCGGTCACTTCCGTGCTCATCGGGTTACCTCTTTGTCCTTCGTCATCTGGCGCATCAGCGATTCCTGCGTGGCCTCGGCACGCGAGAACTCGCCCGTCAGCCGCCCCGCGGCCATGGTGTAGATGCGGTCGCACATCCCCAGCAGCTCCGGCAGCTCGGAGGAGATGAAGACGACCGCCTTGCCCTCAGCGGCCAGCTTGTCGATGACCGTGTAGATCTCGAACTTGGCGCCGACGTCGATGCCGCGCGTCGGCTCGTCCAGGATCAGCACATCCGGGCCGGCGAAGATCCACTTGCTGAGGACGACCTTCTGCTGGTTGCCGCCGGACAGCTTGCCCACCGGCTCGAACACGGTCGGTGCCTTGATGTTCATGGTCTTGCGGTAGCGCTCGGCGACCTGACGTTCCTCGTGCTCGTCGACGACGCCCCGCTTGGCGACCTTGTTCAGGGCGGTCAGCGAGATGTTCCGGTTGATCGTGTCGATCAGGTTCAGACCGTAGTGCTTGCGGTCCTCCGTGACGTACGCGATGCCGTGCTTGACCGCCTCGGCCACCGACTTCGTACGGATCTCGGTGCCGTCCTTGAGGACCGTGCCGCCCGCGTAACGGCCGTAGGACCGGCCGAAGACGCTCATCGCGAGCTCGGTGCGGCCGGCGCCCATGAGGCCCGCGATACCGACGATCTCCCCGCGCCGTGCATGGATCGACACGTTGTCGACCACCTTGCGCTGCTGGTCGAGCGGGTGGAGCACGGTCCAGTCGCGGATCTCCAGGGCCGGAGCCGCGCCCACCTCCGCCTCGTGCGGCGTGCGCTCGGGGAAGCGGTGGTCGAGGTCGCGGCCCACCATCCCGCTGATGATCCGGTCCTCCGTGGTTTCCGGCGCCTTCACATCGAGGGTCTCGATGGACCTGCCGTCACGGATGATCGTCACCGAGTCGGCGACCCGGCGGATCTCGTTCAGTTTGTGGGAGATGATGATCGAGGTGATGCCCTGCTTCTTCAACTCCAGGATGAGATCCAGGAGCTTGCCGCTGTCCTCGTCGTTCAGGGCGGCGGTCGGCTCATCCAGGATGAGCAGCTTCACCTTCTTCGACAGGGCCTTGGCGATCTCCACGAGCTGCTGCTTGCCCACACCGATGTCGGTGACCCGGGTCTCCGGGTGGTCGTCGAGACCGACCCGGCGCAGCAGTTCGGTGGCGTGCCGCAGAGTCTCCCGCCAGTCGATGAACCCGCCCTTGGCGTGTTCGTTGCCGAGGAAGATGTTCTCCGCCAGGGAGAGGTACGGGGAGAGCGCCAGCTCCTGGTGGATGATGACGATGCCGCGCTGCTCGCTGGCCCTGATGTCCTTGAAGCGGCACTCCTCTCCCTCGAAGAGGATCTCGCCCTCGTAGCTGCCGTGCGGATGGACGCCGGAGAGCACCTTCATCAGGGTGGACTTTCCGGCGCCGTTCTCACCGCAGATGGCATGGACCTCGCCCTGGCGGACGGTCAGGGTGACGTCCGACAGCGCTTTCACACCGGGAAAGGTCTTGACGATCGAGCGCATTTCCAGGACGGGTCCCGCCATGGTCGTGCCTTCCAATCAGTGGTGGTCGGGGATCCGGCTTACTTGAGGTCGCCCGCCTTGATGTAGCCGGAGTCGACGACGACCTTCTGGTAGTTCTCCTTGTCGACGGCGACCGGCTCCAGCAGGTAGGCGGGGACGACCTTCGCCTGGTTGTCGTAGGTCTCGGTGTCGTTGGTCTCGGGCTTCTTGCCGTTCAGCAGCGCGTCGACCATGTTCGAGGCCACCTTGGCCAGCTCACGGGTGTCCTTGTAGACGGTCATCGACTGCTCGTCCGCGATGATCGACTTCACCGAGGCGACCTCGGCGTCCTGCCCGGTGACGACCGGCAGCGGCTTGTCCTTGGAGCCGTAGCCGTCCGACTTCAGCGCGGAGAGGATACCGATGGAGATGCCGTCGTACGGCGAGAGCACGGCGTCGACCTTGCCGCTCTTGTACGACTTGGTGAGGATGTCGTCCATGCGCCGCTGGGCGGTGGCGCCGTCCCAGCGCAGCGTGGTGACCTTGGTCAGCTCCTTCTGGCCGGACTTGACGACGAGCTGCTTCTTGTCGATGTAGGGCTGCAGCACGTTCATCGCGCCCTGGAAGAAGTAGCGGGTGTTGTTGTCGTCGTTGGAGCCGGCGAAGAGCTCGATGTTGAACGGGCCCTTCTTGCCGCTCTTCAGGCCGAGCTTGTCGACGATGTAGTTGCCCTGGAGCTCGCCGACCTTCTCGTTGTCGAAGGAGGCGTAGTAGTCGACGTTCTCCGTGCCGAGGATCAGGCGGTCGTAGGAGATGACCGGGATCTTGGCGTCCTTGGCCTGCTGGAGCACGTTGTTCATCGACTTGTTGTCGATCGCCGCGACGATCAGGGCCTTCACGCCCTGCGTGATCATGTTCTCGATCTGGGAGACCTGCTTGGCGGGGTCGTCCTCGCCGTAGACCAGCTGGGTCTTGTAGCCCTTGGACTCCAGGTCCTTGACCACGTTGTTGCCGTCGGCGATCCACCGCTCGGAGGACTTGGTCGGCATCGAGATGCCGATGGTGGCGCCCTTGGTGCTGCCGCCCTCCTCCTTGCTGCCGCCCTCCCCGCTCTGGCCGCAGGCGGACAGGGTCAGGGCGAGGGAGGCGGCGGAGGCTATGGCGGCGATAGCGGCTCGACGATTGCGCATGATCATCATCCTTGATGTCTTGAATGCCTGGAACGTTCTGGCGGTGACGACGGCGCTTTCGCGAGCGAGGGAGGAGCCGATGACGCCAGAAGAAGATGTGGGGGATTCTGTGTGCCTGCGTCTTCTTCTGTGAAGACAGTTGGCCGGTTCGTTATGTGGGATTACTAAATCGCTTCAGGTCACCCGGCATGCGCGAGCCGAGCGGCGCCATGTCGCCGTCCGCCCCGTGCCGCGCGAGCAGGTCCAGGGCGAGGCGGCCGCGCCGCACCCGCTCCTTGGCGGTGGACAGCGTCAGGTCACGCATGTGGTGCCCGTACGGGTAGATTCCGGGCGCCTTCGACAGGCCGAACTTCAGATAGATCGGCGCGCCGCGCCGGATCAGCTCGGCGACCTCGTACATCCGCACGTAGCCGCCGAGGTCGTCGGGCGCCTCGATGTACATGTCCATCGGAGCGCCGGACACCCGTCTGATCTCGGTGAGGTGATCGAGCGTCAGATCGCTCGGCACATTGATCGAGTCGCCGCCGAGGTTCTCGTACACGGCGTACGCGGTCGGGTTCACCGGACCGATGAGCGCCGAGACCTTGAAGGTGGTGTCGGCCGGCAGGATGCCCGCCACACGGGCGCGGTGCAGCGTCCAGAGCACGCCCTCGTCGGCGACGAGCAGGCACTTCACTCCGAGCTCGGTCGCGCGCACGGCGTCCTCGACACAGCCGGCGACCGCGTCGTGGCCCCGGGCGCGCAGCCCGCCGCCCTTGGAGTCGGTACGGGTGGAGCCGCCGATGTCCCAGGTGCCGCGCGGACCGGTGAACAGGCAGAGTTCGATGTCCCGCTCGGCCGTCGCCTCCACCATCTCGGTGATCTCGGTGTCGGTGAGCATCCAGACACCGCTGCCCTGGCTGATCCGGTGGATCGGCACATCGAGCCGCGAGGCCTCCTTGAGGACCACGGCGAGCGCCTCCGGCCCCTCCACGGAGGGAACCTCGGTGCGCCAGCGGCCGCCGCCCGGGAAGGTGTGCGGAGAGGCGTCCGCGGGATCGAGGGCGGGCGCGCTCAACCCGAGCGCGGCAAGAGCCTGCTCGCCGGGGCGGCGCGGCGTCGGAGCGGTGGTGTCGGTCACAAGCTGTCCTTCAGATTCGATATTTCGGACGAGGTTCGCGGCTCTTTGCACAGAAAATCTTGGGTGTACGCCGGTACGAAGTCGTCAGGTACCCCGTACCGGCGTACGGCTCAGGGGTGTGTCACGGCCGCAGGAGGACCTTTCCGACCTTCGGGTCGCCGGATCCCACCAACTCGATGGCCTCCGGAAACTCGTGCAGCGGCAGCTCGTGCGTGACGAGCGGCAGCGGATCGAGGAGCCCGGCCCCGAAGACCCGCACCGTGTGTGCCCAGGCGTCCGGCGGCGCGCCGAACACGGTGTGCACCTCCAGCTGCCGTACCACGAGATCCGTCGGGTCGAGTCCGTCCGCGCCCGACGCCGGGATGCCCGTCAGGACCAGCCGTCCGCCGCGCCGCAGCAGCGCGGCGGCGGTGACCGCCGCGTCCGCGGAACCGGCGGTCTCGATGACCACGTCGAAGTCGCCGGGCAGCTCCTCGTCCTTCGTACGGAAGTCCGAGGCACCGAACCGCCGGGACAGCTCCGCACGGTCCGGCCGGGTGCCCACGACGAGCAGCTCGGCCGGGGAAGCCGCCTTCAGGAACTGAACGGCGAACATTCCGAGTGTGCCGGTGCCCACGACGGCCACCCGCTCCCCGGGGACCGCGTTCGCCTTGAGCGCGGCCGCCGCGATGCAGGCGGCCGGCTCCAGCAGCGCCGCTGCCGTCAGGTCGCAGTCGTCCGGCAGAACGTGCAGCAAGCGGGCGGGAAGCGTCAATGTGGTGGCCATGGCACCCGGCTGGGTGAAGCCGGTCTCCTCGTACCCCGCCGAGCACAGCGTGGTCTCGCCTGCGTGGCAGCGGTCGCACACCTGACAGTTCCGGAAGCCCTCGCCCACGACCTTGCGACCTACAAGACTTGAAGGTACGCCCTCGCCGACGGAGACCACCGTCCCGGACCACTCGTGGCCCGGAACCAAGGGGTACCGGACGTACCCCTCGGGCCGGTTGCCCTGGTAGACCTCGCGGTCGCTGCCGCAGATCCCGGAGGCGTGGACGCGGACCAGGGCCTCGCCCGCCGCGGGCTGCCGGGGCTCGTGCGGGACGAGCCGGTGCTCGCCCGGAGCCTCGATGACGACGGCGGTGGCCGCGCCGGGCGAGGCCGTCACTTGGTCCCCTTGGGCTTGCGCTGCTCCCAGCCCTCGGCCCACAGGTCGAACCGGGCCTGCTGCTGCGGGAACTCCGCCGCCGCGTCCACGTCCAGCTCGACACCGAGGCCGGGCTCGTTCGAGAGGTGGAAGCAGCCGTCCTCGGGGTTCACCTGAGGGGCGCCCTTGATGACCTTCTTGATGTCCGCGTCCGCGAAGTCGTTGAAGTGTTCGAGGATCTTGAAGTTCGGGGCGGTGAAGCCGACCTGGAGCGAGGCGGCGGTCAGCACCGGGCCGCCCACGTTGTGCGGTGCGACCAGCATGTAGTGGGTCTCGGCGGTCGCGGCCAGCTTGCGGGTCTCCCAGATGCCGCCGATGTGGCCGACGTCCGGCTGGATGATGTCGACGGCCTGGCTCTCGAAGAGCTCGCGGAACTCGATCCGGTCGTGGATGCGCTCGCCCGTGGCGACCGGCATGTCCACCTTGGCGGCGACCTTCTCCAGCGCCTTCAGGTTCTCCGGCGGCACCGGCTCCTCCAGCCACGCGGGCTTGAAGGGGGCCAGCTCCTTGGCCAGGCGGACGGCGGTGGACGGGGAGAAGCGGCCGTGCATCTCCAGCATCAGCTCGGCCTCGGGACCGATGGCGTCCCGCACGGCCTCGATCAGCGAGACGGCGTACAGGCTCTGCTCGTGGTCCAGCTCGAAGTGGCCGGTGCCGAAGGGGTCGATCTTGAGTGCGCGGTAACCGCGCTCCATGACGCCCCGCGCGGCCTTGTGGTACGCCTCGGGCGTGCGCTCCGTGGTGTACCAGCCGTTGGCGTACGCCTTGACCTTGTCGGTGACCTTGCCGCCGAGCAGCTGCCACACCGGGACGCCGAGGGCCTTGCCCTTGATGTCCCAGCAGGCCATCTCGATCACGGCGATGCCGGACATCACGATCTCACCGGCCCGGCCGTAGTCGCCGTACTTCATCCGCTTGACGAGATCCTCGACAGCGAACGGGTCGGACCCGAGAATGTGGTTGACCTCTGCCTCGCGCAAGTAACCGAGCAGGGCGTCGGTGTGGCCCAGCATGCGGGTCTCGCCGACGCCGGTGAGTCCCTCGTCGGTGTGCACCTGGACGTAGGTCAGGTTCCGCCACGGCGTTCCGACCACGTGTGTGCTGATTCCCGTGATGCGCACGGTGCTCCCTGTCCTTTATCGGTCTGTTCGAAATTTCGACGCTCGTTCGAAATGCTGGCGCGACAGTAAGGACGACCCGGTCTGGGTGTCAATGGGTCGAGCGCACAACGGTCTCACCGTGACAACCCGGAAGCGCGCAATGATCAGTGCCGGCGCCGTTCTGACGCGCCACTGCACGAGGTTCCTACACAACTTTCACGAGGCCGTCTGGGAACGTCACCGACGCGCCAAATAATCTTCCGGCGTCATGGACTACTGCCACCCGTGCCAACGGCACCTCAATGGCGCCCTGGCCTGTCCCGGGTGCGGCGCACCGGCCGAAGAGAGCCGGGCGTACGCGGACATGTCTCCTGAACCGGATGACATGTCTGTGGACGAACACGACGAAACGCACGAGAGCGACGACGAACCGAACGCCGACGGGCGCCGGGCCGCCCGGTCCCGGGGGCGCGGGCGCGGCGACCGGGCGGGACGACGGGACCGCCGGGCGGCGGCGCACCGCCGCCGGCGCAAGCGGGTGCTGCTGGCCGGGGCGGGGCTGCTCCTCGCCGCCGGCGGGCTGAGCCTCGCCGAACTCGGCATGGAGGCACCGCCGGCGCACCCGAACGCGGCGTCCGTGGACGACGCCGCCACGCCGTCACCGGCGGGCTCGGCGGACGACGGCTCGGACGGCGGCGACGCCGCGGAAGGGGCGGACGACGCGGCCGGGAAGTCGCCGGACGACTCCCCCTCGCCCTCCGCCTCCAAGTCCGAGAAGCCCGAGGACGACGAGGGCGCCGACGACGAGGACAAGCCGAAGAACCGTTCCGCCTCGGACACCTCGGCCCGTCCGAGCGCCGCGTCCCCCGCCGAGACGGCGGCGCCCGAGAACCCCGGCACCCCGGACCCCGCCCCCACCACGGACAAGCCCACACCGGCCCCCTCCCCGTCGGAAACCTGCACCCGCATCCTGTGGTGGTGCTCGTAGGGCGGGTGGGTTCCTGGCCGGCGGCGCTCCGTCGGGTGGGGCCCGGGGTGGCGCTCGTGGGGCTGGGCTGATATCCGCGTCACCCCACGGCACCCGATCGCGTCACCCCACGGCACCCGATCGCGCCGTGCGTCGGCTCTCGATGGTGCCGTGCGTCGGCTCTCGATGGTGCCGTGCGTCGGCTCTCGATGGTGCCGTGCGTCGGCTCCCGATCGCGCCATCCATCGGCTCCCGATCGCGCCGTGCGTCGGCCCCCGATCGCGCCGTGCGTCGGCTCTCGATGGCGCCATGCGTCGACCCTCGATCACGCCCTGCGTCGACCCCCGACCCCGCCATGCGTGGCCCCCGACGCGGTCCTGAGGCGCCTCCACGGACTTCTCCGCCGAAGCCCCTCACGGCGCCCGTACGGGCGCCGTGGTGATCCCGATGGTGCCGCGAACACCATCCTGGCGCTTGTCCACGGAGCGGGCCCGAGTGAGGGGCGCCCATGCCCCGAGAGCGGGGGGCGCCGATGTCAACACCGCAGGACCTGGGCCTTTTTCGCGCCCGCGACGCCCGTCCCGGAGAGGCTTCGCGGCGCCCCCGGCGGGACTGCGCGTTATTCAACCGTGACGACTTCCCTGACGCAGCCCTCTTGACCGCCATGAATTGTTAGCGCTCACAATGACCTCCGCATTCATCAGTCGGTTCCCGACGGCACCCGAGGAGGTACGAGCGCCGTGCCAGCAGTGTTCCAACTCGCTTTTCCCGTCGGTGCCATGGGAACGTCCGGGACTCCGGAGTGAGGCCGACGACGCGGAGCGCTCCGCCCGCGACAGAGGTCTTATCGGCAGACGACCGCCAAGGAGGTGCGGCCGTGACCCACTCACCGCTCCGGCCGCCCACCATGGCTGACGTCGCCCGTCTGGCCGGGGTGTCCCACCAGACCGTCTCCCGGGTCCTGGGGGACCACCCCAACGTGCGGGACGAGACCCGCGCCAAGGTGCAGCGTGCGATCGAGGAGATGGGCTACCGTCGCAACTCCTCCGCGAGGGCCCTGGCGACCCGCCGCACCCGGACCCTGGGCGTGGTGGCCTCCAACACCACGCTCTACGGACCGGCCAGCACCCTGTTCGCGCTGGAGGAGGCGGCACGGGCCGAGGGGTATCTCGTCTCGACGGTCAGTCTGCGCAAGCTGACCGTGGAGACCCTCTCCGAGGCCCTGGACCACCTCAGCGACGGCGGGGTGGAGGGCGTGATCGCCATCGCCCCGCAGCGGTCGGCGGTCGAGGCGCTCGCCGAACTCCGCCGCCCCTTCCCGGTGGTGGCCGTGGGCACGGGGTCCGCCTCCACGGTCCCCAGCGCCAACGTCGACCAGTACCTCGGCGCACGGCTCGCCACCGGCCACCTGCTGGCCGCCGGCCACCGCACGGTCTGGCACCTCGCCGGACCCGAGGACTGGCAGGAGGCCGCCGACCGGGTCGCCGGCTGGCGGGCGACCCTCGAAGAGGCAGGCGTGGAACCGCCGATGCCCCTGCGGGGTGACTGGAGCCCGCTCTCGGGCTACCGTGCGGGCCAGGAGCTGGCCGGCTGGGTGGGCCGGGGTCTGACCGCCGTCTTCGTCGCCAACGACCAGATGGCACTGGGGGTGTTGCGGGCCCTGCGCGAGGCCGGCGTACGCACTCCCCAGGACGTCGCGGTGGTCGGCTACGACGACATCCCGGAGTCGGAGTTCTTCGCACCGCCGCTCACCACGGTCCGACAGGACTTCTCCACGGTGGGCCAACGGAGCATCGCCCTGCTCCTGGACCTCATCGAGGGCCGGGCCCCCTCCGGGCCGACCCAGATCGCCATCGAACCCCAACTCGTCGTCCGGGCCAGTACCTACCCGTACGCCTCCCCGCCGGGAACCGCTCCCGGCTGACCCGTCACCCCCCGATCGACCCATCCCTCAAAAGCCATCAGCGTGGCCGACATTTCGAACAATGATCGACAGGCTGGACACAGTGCGGCCGGTCCATCGAGTACCAGCAGGTCCGTCCCCGGACCGGCTCTTCAAAGGAGAAGACACATGCTCAACAGACGGAACTTCCTCACCGCGGCGGTCGGCGTGGCGGCAGCGGCGGGCCTGTCCGCCTGCGCCAAGGAGGACGGGGGCGGCACCGGCGGTTCCTCCGGCGGCGGCGGCGACAAGAAGATCACCCTCGGCTTCTCCCAGGTCGGCTCCGAGAGCGGCTGGCGCAGCGCCAACACCGACTCCGTCAAGTCGGCGGCCAAGGAGGCGGGCTTCAACCTGAAGTTCTCCGACGCCCAGCAGAAGCAGGAGAACCAGATCTCCGCGATCCGCAGCTTCATCGCGCAGAAGGTGGACGTCATCGCCTTCTCGCCGGTGAAGGTCACCGGCTGGGACGCGGTGCTCCAGGAGGCCAAGGCCGCGAAGATCCCGGTGGTCCTCACCGACCGCTCCGTGGAGACCAAGGACGAGTCCCTGTTCGTGACCCTGGTGGGCTCCGACTTCACGGACGAGGGCCGGCGCGCGGCCAAGATCCTGGAGAAGGTCCTGGAGAAGGCCGGGCACAAGGGGAAGGTGAAGATCGCGCAGCTGGAGGGCACGACCGGTTCCGCCCCCGCGATCGAGCGCGCCAAGGGCTTCAAGGAGGTCATGGACGCGGAGCACAAGGACGACTGGAAGATCGTCGTCACGCAGACCGGTGACTTCACCCGCGCCGGCGGCAAGCAGGTCATGGCGGCCTTCCTGCAGTCCAACCCGGACATCAACGTCCTCTACGCCCACAACGACGACATGGCCATCGGCGCCATCCAGTCCATCGAGGCGGCCGGCAAGAAGCCCGGCAAGGACATCCTCATCGTCTCGGTCGACGGTGTGAAGGACGGCTTCGTGGCCATGTCCGAGGGCAAGATCAACGCCATCGTCGAGTGCAACCCGCTCCTCGGCCCCCAGCTGATGGAGGTCGTCAAGACGGTCCACGACGGCGGCTCGGTCGAGCGCTGGATCAAGACCAAGGAGAGCGACTTCATGCAGGACCAGGCCAAGGACGCCCTCCCCACCCGCAAGTACTGACCCGCACGTTCCGGCAGGGAGCCTCCGGCCGACCGATCCCTCGGTCCCGGGGCTCCCTGCGGGCCTGAACGAAATCCAAGAGGAGCGCTGCCATGGCAGAGCCACGGCCCGTCCTGGAGATGACGGGCATAGTCAAGGAGTTTCCGGGGGTACGGGCTCTGTCGGGCGTCGACTTCCGGCTCTTCCCCGGCGAGATCCACGCCCTCATGGGCGAGAACGGCGCCGGCAAGTCCACCCTGATCAAGGTGCTGACCGGGGTCTACTCCCTGGACGGCGGCACGATCACCCTCGACGGGACGTCCGTACGGTTCGCCAGCCCCCTCCAGGCGCAGCAGGCCGGGATCAACACGGTCTACCAGGAGGTCAACCTCTGCCCCAACCTGTCGGTGGCGGAGAACATCTTCATCGGCCGTGAGCCCACCCGCTTCGGCCGCATCCAGTGGAAGCGGATGCGCAAGGAGGCCGCGGAGCTCGTCGACCGGCTCGGCCTCGACATCGACGTCACCGCGCCGCTGTCCGCGTACCCGCTGGCCGTGCAGCAACTGGTCGCGATCGTACGGTCGGTGAGCACCGGCGAAGGCGACGGCGAGGGCCAGGGCACCAAGGTGCTCGTCCTCGACGAGCCGACGTCCAGCCTCGACCGGGACGAGGTCCTCGAACTCTTCCGCCTCATGCGGCGGTTGAAGGACGACGGCGTGGCGATCCTCTTCGTCTCCCACTTCCTCGACCAGATCTACGAGATCTGCGACCGTATGACCGTCCTGCGCAACGGCACCCTCGTCGGCGAGCACATGGTGAGCGACCTCGACCAGGTCGGACTCATCCAGCTCATGATCGGCAAGGAGCTGGACAAGCTGGAGGAGCTCCACGAGCACCAGCTGCGTGCGGACGTCGGCGAGACCCTGCTGCACGCCGAGGGACTCGGCCGCACCGGTGGCATCGCCCCCTTCGACCTGGAGATCAAGAAGGGCGAGGTCGTCGGCCTCGCCGGACTGCTCGGCTCCGGCCGCACCGAACTCGCCCGGCTGCTCTTCGGCGCCGACCAGCCCGACAGCGGCAAGGTCACCGTGGGCGGCAAGCAGGTCCCGATGAACGCCCCCAACGACGCCATCGGCGCCGGGGTCGCCTTCTGCTCGGAGAACCGCAAGGCCGAGGGCCTGGTACCGGACCTGACGGTGCGGGAGAACATCATCCTCGCCCTCCAGGCGGCCCGCGGCTGGACCCGGCCCATCCCGGCCGCCCAGCGCGACGAACTCGTGGCCAAGTACATCAAGGCCCTCGACATCCGCCCCGCCAACCCGGAGGCCCGCGTCGGCCAGCTCAGCGGCGGCAACCAGCAGAAGGTGCTGCTGGCCCGCTGGCTGATCACCCAGCCCAAGCTGCTGATCCTCGACGAGCCCACGCGCGGCATCGACATCGGCGCCAAGGCGGAGATCCAGAAGCTGGTGGTGTCCCTGTCCGAGGACGGCATGTCCGTGCTCTACATCGCGGCCGAGCTGGAGGAGGTCCTCCGCCTCAGCCACACCATCGGCGTGCTGCGCGACCGCAAGCTGGTGGCGCGCCTGACCAACGGGCCGGAGATCACCACCAGCAAGATCCTGGAGACCATCGCGAGCGGAGAACACCAGTGAGCACCCCATCCGCAGCCACGACGTCCCGCTGGCGGGCGCTGACCCACCACCACCTGTTCTGGCCGGTCGCGGTCCTGGTGGCTCTGCTGCTCATCAACGTGCCCTTCACGCCCGACTTCTTCTCGATCAAGATGACGGACGGCCACCTCTACGGCAGCCTCGTCTCGATCGTGCTGTTCGGCTCGCCCCTGATCCTGGTGGCGGTCGGTATGACCCTGGTCATCGCCACCGGCGGCATCGACCTCTCCGTGGGCGCGGTCGTCGCCATCACCGGCGCCCTGACCTGTTCGTACATCAGCGACCAGACCGACCAGAACGCGCTGTCGGCGGTGTTCCTGGCCATGGGCGTCGGCCTGCTGGCGGCGGTGGTCTGCGGTGCGTGGAACGGCTTCCTGGTCGCCCGCATGGGCATCCAGCCCATCATCGCCACGCTGATCATCATGGTCGCCGGCCGCGGTGTCGCCCAGCTGATCACCGACGGCCAGATCATCACCATCAACAGCGAGCCCTACAAGCTGATCGGCGGCGGCTACTGGCTGACGATGCCGTTCTCCATCTTCGTGGTGGCCGTCGTCGTGGCGATCACCGTCATGCTGACCCGCCGCACCGCCCTCGGTCTGCTCGTCGAGTCGGTCGGCGGCAACGCCGAGGCCAGCCGCCTGGTCGGCATCCGCTCCCGCCGCATCAAGATCATGGTGTACGTGTTCTGCGCCGTGTGCGCGGGCATCGCCGGCCTGATGATCAGCTCCAACACCTCGGCCGCCGACGGCAACAACGCGGGCCTGTGGATCGAGCTGGACGCCATCCTCGCGGTCGTCATCGGCGGCACGTCGCTGCTGGGCGGCCGGTTCTCCATCGGCGGCACGGTGATCGGCGCCCTGGTCATCCAGACCCTGACGACCACGATCTACACGATCGGCGTCCCGACCCAGACGAACCTGGTCTTCAAGGCCGTGGTCGTCATCATCGTCTGCCTGCTCCAGTCCCCGAAGTTCCGCGCGAAGGTCTTCGGCGCCAAGTTCGGGCCCAAGTCCGGTGCGGCGAGCGGCGGCAGCGCCGCCGCCGGGCCGGCGAAGACCGTCACGACCGCCGAGGCCGCCCCCAAGATGGAGGTGTCGTGATGAGCGCGACCACCCAGACCCCGACGGCCCCGGACAGCCGTACGACGCCGCCGTCCAAGCTCGCCACGCTGCTGGGCGACCGCCGGCTGCCGGTCCTGGTGACCGCCACGCTCTTCCTCGCGATGTACATCGCGGGCCTGAGCCGCTACCAGAACTACGGCTTCGGCGAACCGCAGGTCTTCCTGAACCTGTTCATCGACAACGGCTATCTGCTGGTGGCCGCCGTCGGGGCGACCTTCGTCATCCTGTCCGGCGGCATCGACCTGTCCGTGGGCTCCGTCATCGGCTTCACGACGATGTTCACGGCCTGGATGGTGGAGCGCCAGGGGGTACCGCTGCCGCTCGCCGTCCTCCTCGCCCTGGGCGTCGGAGCGTTCGGCGGCTACCTGATGGGCTACGTGATCCACAACTTCGAGATCCAGCCGTTCATCGTGACGCTCGCCGGGCTCTTCCTCTTCCGCGGACTGTGCCTGGTCATCACCGAGGAGTCGATCTCGATCAGCGACTCCTCGGTGAGCAGCCTGGCCCAGACGCGGGTGTCGCTCGGCCTGGGGGAGCTGTCGATCGGTGCGATCGCGGCCCTGGTGGTCATCGGCGTCGCGTTCTACGTGCTGCACTACACACGCTTCGGACGCCGTGTGTACGCCATCGGCGGCAACGAGCAGTCGGCCATGCTGATGGGCCTCCCCCAGGGCGGCACCAAGATCGCCGTGTACACGGTGAGCGGCTTCTGCTCGGCCCTGGCCGGCCTGCTGTTCATGCTGTACATCCAGTCCGGTGACCCGCTGCACGCCGTGGGTATGGAACTCGACGCGATCGCCGCGACCGTCATCGGCGGCACCCTGCTGACCGGCGGCTCCGGCTACGTCATCGGCACGCTGTTCGGCGTCCTCGTCCTGGGCCTCATCAAGAGCATCATCCAGTTCGAGGGCACTCTCAGCTCCTGGTGGACGAAGATCGCCACGGGCGTCCTCCTGTGCGCGTTCATCCTGATCCAGCGTGCGATGACGGCCCGCAAGAAGACCTGACCGCGGGGAAGAACCGCCGTTTTCGACACCGGAGCGGTCCGGCGCGCGAGCCCCGTGCGCCGGACCGCTCCGGCCGTCTTCGCACATGGGGCCGCGGCTGGGCCCCGGGTGTGGTTCCGGGCGAAGACGACGAGGCGCAGTACCGCGAAGCGCCCGACCCCGGCGAGCGCCGAGGCCGACAGATAGACGACCTGTTCGAGCAGCGCGCCGGGTGTCTCCACCAGGTGCCGCAGAACCACCATCGCCGCGCCGGTCACGGCGTACGCCGCCGCCGCGGACCCGGCCGACTGCGCGTGCTGACGCCAGGTCGCGCGCCCGCCGGTCCCGAAGGCGAAGCGGGCGTGCAGTTCGGTGGACAGGAGTGTGGACACCGCGGTGATCAGCGCGTTGGCCAGCCCCCACGGCAGCCGGGCGGCGAGGGCCACCACGGCGAAGCTGGACGCGACCCCCACCCCGCCGCCGCAGACCACGAACCGGGCGAAGGCCGCGAAGGCTCCCGGCGCGGTCCGCTGCCCGCGCTGTGCTGCTTCCATGACCCGGCCCCCTGATCGCTCGCCATCCGTCGTTTCCAACGATGGAAACGCTACGTTGCGTTCAGGTATGGGGCAACTGGCGTGTTGCGCATGTGAAACATATATGCAGGTCAGGGTCGGGAAATCATTGCAATGGACCTGGAATTAACGCAACGACCGAGGTCGGAATTCATTGCAATGAATGTAAGTGAAGGCTACGTGCGGGACTACGCCTTCAGCATCCGGAGCAGCAGATCCCGCAGGGACTCCCGCTCCTTCGCCGACAGGCCCGCCAGTGGCTCCCGGGCGAAGTCCAGGGACTCGCGCAGGCTGCGCGCGACGCGGCGGCCCTCCGTCGTCGCGGCGGCCAGCTTCACCCGGCGGTCCTTGGGGTCGGGGCGGCGCTCGACCAGGCCCCGGGCCTCCAGCCGGTCCACGATGCCGGTCACGTTCGACGGCTCGCAGCGCAGCTTCTGGGCGAGTTGACGCATGGGGAGCGGTTCGAGGGAAAGGAGGCCGAGGAGGCGGGCCTGCGCTCCGGTGAGGGCGTGCTCGGCCGCGGCGTCCTCGTACTCCGCGTGATAGCGGGCCACGACGGTGCCGATGAGTTCGACGACCTCAAGGGTCAGCGGGTCGATGCGGGGGGTCGTCCTCTGTGTGGCCATGGTCTCCAGGCTACCTCTTTACTTGACATCATGAAATATTCAGGAGCATGGTTGTTTCAGGTACTGAAGTAACCGCACGGTATGTACGGACGAACCGATGACCCGTACGACGAACGCACCCGCAGGAAGGCCCCCCATGTCCGACACCTCCGCCCTCCCCGCCACCAGCCGTGAATGGCACCTGCTCAGCCGCCCCGTCGGCTGGCCGAAGTCCGAGGACTTCGCCCTGGTCGAGGCGGAGATCCGGCAGCCCGCCGCCGGTGAGGTCCTGGTGAGGAACAAGTTCCTCTCCGTGGACCCGTACATGCGCGGCCGCATGAGCGCCGCCAAGTCCTACGTCGCCCCCTTCGAACTGGGCAAGGCCATGCAGGGCGGTGCCGTGGGCGAGGTCGTCGCCTCCGCCGCGGACGGCATCGCCGTCGGTGACCACGTGCTGCACTTCGGCGGCTGGCGCGAGTACGCCACCTTCGACGCCAAGCAGGCCGTCAAGGTCGACCCCGACGCCGCGCCCCTCTCCACCTACCTCGGCGTCCTCGGCATGACCGGCCTCACCGCCTACGCCGGTCTCCTGCGCACCGCCTCCTTCAAGGAGGGCGACTCCGTCTTCGTCTCCGGCGCGGCCGGTGCCGTCGGCAGCCAGGTCGGCCAGATCGCCAAGCTCAAGGGCGCCTCCCGCGTGATCGGCTCGGCCGGCTCCGACGACAAGGTCAAGCTCCTGGTCGAGGAGTACGGCTTCGACGCGGCCTTCAACTACAAGAACGGCCCGGTCGCCGAGCAGCTGCGCGAGGCCGCACCCGACGGCGTCGACGTGTACTTCGACAACGTGGGCGGCGACCACCTGGAGGCCGCCATCGGACAGCTCAACCGCGACGGCCGCATCGCGGTCTGCGGCATGATCTCCGTCTACAACAACACCGAGCCCGCCCCCGGCCCCAAGAACCTCGCCCGGCTCATCCAGACCCGCGGCCGCATCGAGGGCTTCCTGGTCGGCGACCACTACGACCTCCAGCCGCAGTTCGTCCAGGAAGTCGGCGCCTGGGTCCGCTCCGGCGAGCTCAAGTACCGCGAGACCGTCGTCGAGGGCATCGAGAACAACCTGGAGGCCTTCCTCGGCGTCCTGCGGGGCGACAACACGGGCAAGATGATCGTCAAGCTCTGAGCCCCACCCCGTGACGCGTCCCCGGTCGCGTTCGTTGCACACGACGGAGTCCGCACCCCTGGACGTGGGGTGCGGACTCCGTCGCGTTCGGCCGCCCGGGCTCAGACCTTCAGCGCCGCCGTGTGGACCGCCCTCACCAGCCCCACGTTCTCCGGTGCCGCCCCGCCCGGCGTCACCACCCCCTTGCCCTCAGCCGCGAACTCCGGCCAGTGGCGGGCGTCTTCACGGTCCAGTTCGAGGGCGCCGTCCTGGACGAGGAGCGCGACGCGAGGGGGGCGGCACCCTTGGTGGAGGACAACACTCCGTGCGGCGCGTCCGCGGTCGCCTCCCCGTCGGGGCGCCATGCACGTAGGCAGCCAACTGGCCGTCCCGGTCGGGCCTTTCGACCGCCACGAACGCCGTCCAGCGCTCCCGTACCTCCTCGAGCCCGACGGCCACGCGCCCTGGACGGTACCCGTCCGGTTCGCCTCGGTCATGCATGCTCTCCTCGCTCGGCCGACGACGGCCACAGGTTCGACGGCCGCTCAGGACACGGCCAGCAACGCCCGCCCCACCTGCGGGAATTCACCCTTCGGATGGGCGCGGAAAAGTGGCTCGGTGCCGAAGAGGACCGCGTGTGAGCCGCTGATCACGGACGCCTGCCCCGCCGCCGCTGCCGGACCGCCGGTGCCGTCGCCCTGCGGCCGCCAGTGCCCCGACACCAGCGGGTTTCCCGTGCCGTACGACTGCTCGACGGTGACCTCGGGGCCGAGGCCCGTGAACCAGACGGGCGCGTAGACGAAGCCGTGGTCGGGCGCGCCGCCCGTCACCGGTCCGCCCGCGTTCACCACGCGCACCACGCCGTTGGCGTCCCCGTTGCCCTCGACCGCCGTCGCCTTCAGCAGCCCGGTGGCGGTGCTCAGCGCGGCGCCGGCCGTGCCTCCGCCGACGAGTCCGTGGCCGGTGAGGAAGCCGGTCAGCGCCGTCCGCGCGGATGCGTTCAGACCGTCGTACGACAGACCGGACGACACGAACAGCACATCGGCCCGCGACCAGTCGAAGCCCGCGTTGAGGACCGCGGTCGACACCGGGACCACGTCGAAGCCCATCTCCCGCAGCGCGAACAGCTCGCCCGCCGAGACGGCCGCCGCGACCCGGACGGGGCGCAGCACGGTGCCGCCGCTCGCCCGGGTCGCCTCGAACACCACGTCGTACGACCGGGCGAGCGCCGCGGCCTTCCGGCGGGCCGAGGACGGCACGAGCGCGCTGCCGTCGGCCAACCGCCGTATCCGGACACCGTCCTTCAGCAGGGAGTTGAGGGCGGCGATCTCCTGCGGGGTGTCGAGGCGCAGGCGGAGCCTCCCGTGCGGTGCCACCCTGCCGACCGGGGCCGCGGAACGCACCGGACGTACGGGCACGGCCGACACCCGGCCGCTCCTCGCCTCCACGACGGTCGCGCCCCACAGCCGGCCGAGACTCCAGCCGGAGATGTCGTACATCACCGACACCTTGTCGCTGATGTCCCGCCCGTCGGCCAGCAGGGCGTTCGCGAGCCCGCGCTTGGCCTGGCGCATGTCGACGACGTACGAACCCTTCGCGTACGCCCGTCCGCCGAGCCGGAAGCCGCGGGTCGCGCGGGTGACGCGCACGTCGTTGGCGAGCAGATGGTCGACGAGACGCGCGGCGGCCGTGGCGGAGCGCTGGGCACGGCCCGCAGGGATGACGTACGCGCGCGGGAACTCGGCCGTGTAGACGTCCTCCGGGCCGATGCCGGGCACACCGGGCACGGTCTCCTCGGACACCGGCACCTGGGCGGCGCCCGCGGCGCCGCGGCGGAACACCTCGATCTGGTCGGCGATGAGCGAGGACCGCTTCTCCCGCACGAAGCCGAGGGTGGCGTCCATGGCCGCCCCCGCCACCCGCACGTTGATCGCGGCCCGGCGGCGCAACTCGGCGACCGGCAGCGACTCGTACGCCGCGTTGTTGACCTGGAGCGGGATCTCCACGGTGTGCGCGGCGACCGTGCCGTGGAAGGCCGCGTACTGCGGGGTGAAGACCGGCGGCCAGTCGTCCCAGCCCTCCGCCGAGTCACGGAAGGGGATCTGGGCCGGGTCGACGCCGTCCTTGTCCGGGGTGTAGCCGAGGCCGTTGACGGCGGCCTCCATGCGCAGGGCGTTGGCGTAGGTGTTCTTCAGGAAGAGGTCGTACTCGTAGTTCTCGCCGTGCGGGGGAGTGGTGGGCTCGATGAGGGTGCCGTTGACGTACCCGTGCAGGTCGAGCATGACGGCCGGCTGCTTGTCGATCTGGATCCGCCGCATCGCGCGCACCTCGGGTTGCGAGGCGGTCACGAAGTCGCGGTTCATGTCGAAGCCGCTCGCGTTGGCGCGCGTGCCGGCGATACGGCCGTCCGGGTTCGCCGTGATGTTGAAGTACAGACGGCTGTGGGCCAGCAGGTCTTTCGTCCTCGTGTCCTTCGCCTTCGCGAGCCGCTCGATGAGCCGCAGGGCCGCGTCGGTGCCTTCCCACTCGTTGCCGTGGATGTTGTTGTTGAAGAAGACGGGCGTCTTGTACGTCCTCTTGAGGGCCCGGTCCCTGGCCGCCGACCGCGGCGCGTTCTCGATGAGTTCGCGCATCCGGGCCTGGGCGCGGGCCTGCCGGGCGGTCTCCGGGGCGGTCACGGTGACCAGATAGAGGCGGTGGCCGCCGGCCGAGCGTCCGGCGATCTCGACGCTCACCCGGTCGCCGAGCCCCTGGAGGGCGTTCAGCTTCGGGGCGATGGCGTGGTACGGGGTGAGGCCCAGCTTGATGGACTTGTCGGCGGGGTTCTCCGGGTCCGGGGCCAGGACCTGCTCACGGGGGTAGCCGCGGACGGAGCGCATGGCGTCGTCCGCCAGGTCCGTCTCCGGTGCGGTGAGGGCCCGTCGGGCCGCGCTCGCGGGAGCGTCGGACGCGCCCCGGGGGAGCGGGGTGCCCTCGCGGACCGTCGGCTTGGGGTCGGCGCCCGCGGGATACGGGGCGATCAGCAGCGCGCCTGCCGTGACGGCGACGACGGCGGCACTGAAGAGCGTGGATCTCGGACCGGGTTGCGGCGGACGCACACTACCTCCTGGAGTGGGGGGTTCCTTGACGGCCGGTGAGCGGGTGTCGACCACAGGTGGTCTACATGTTCGACTCCCGTGCAACAAGAGGGCCTTGACGTCACGGACGCATCGAACGGCCCGGTGGCGTCGGCGTGATGGGCATGCTCGCACCGACTGACCTCGCCGCCTAAGGGTGACCCCTTCTTGCCTAAAAGCTTTAGGCAACTCCATAATCGATCTCACCCGGCGGAAGGAAGATCATGGCGCGCGTGGGGCTCACCCCGGAACGTCTCGTCCGGGCCGGCGCGGAGCTGGCGGACGAGGTCGGGTTCGACGAGGTGACCGTCTCGGCGCTGGCCCGGCGGTTCGACGTCAAGGTGGCCAGCCTGTACTCGCACGTGCGCAACTCGCAGGACCTGAGGACCCGTATCGCGCTGCTCGCGCTGGAGGAACTCGCCGACCGGGGCGCCGCCGCGCTCGCCGGACGTGCCGGTAAGGACGCCCTGGCCGCCATGGCGAACGTGTACCGCGACTACGCCCGCGAACACCCCGGCCGCGCCACCGCCGCCCGGATGCGGCTCGATCCCGAGACGGCCGCCGCGAGCGCGGGCGTCCGGCACGCCCGGATGACCCGGGCGATCCTGCGCGGCTACGACCTGGAGGAACCGGACCAGACCCACGCCGTCCGGCTGCTCGGCAGCTTCTTCCACGGCTACGTCAGTCTCGAACTCAGCGGCGGGTTCAGCCACAGCCTCCCCGACTCCGAGGAGACCTGGACCCGGATGCTGGACGCCCTCGACGCCCTGCTGCGCAACTGGCCCGCACCCACCGCTCCTTGACCCCAGGTGAGGCATGCACACCGACGACCACTGGATCACCACCCCCCTCACGGCCGACCTGCTGCGCGGCGCCCTCGACCTCGAGCGCACCGAGCACGGCCTGCTCCCGCACCGGCTCCCCGCACGGGCCCGCGCCCAATGCGCCGACCCGCAACTGGCCATGGCGCAGGCCCAGCCCTCGGGCGTACGCCTGGCGTTCCGCACGCGCGCGACCACCGTCGAACTCGACACCCTGCCCACCAAGCGGAACTACGTCGGGGCCCCGCCCCGCCCGGACGGCGTCTACGACCTGCTGGTGGACGGTGTCCTGACCGACCAGGGAAACGTCACCTCGGGCAACACTCTGACCATCGACATGACCGCCGGAACGACCGAGAGCGAGCCGGGCGACCCCGGCACCGTCCGCTTCACGAACCTCCCGGACACCGACAAGACGGTCGAGATCTGGCTCCCGCACAACGAGACCACCGAACTGGTCGCACTGCGCACCGACGCCCCCGTGGAACCGGCCCCGGACCCCGGCCGCCGGACCTGGCTGCACCACGGCAGCTCGATCAGCCACGGCTCCGACGCCACCAGCCCCACCGGCGTCTGGCCCGCCCTCGCGGCCTCCCTCGGCGGCGTCGAACTCATCAACCTGGGCTTCAGCGGCGGCGCCCTCCTCGACCCGTTCACCGCGCGCACCATCCGTGACGTCCCCGCCGACCTGATCAGCCTCAAGATCGGCATCAACCTCGTCAACCACGACCTCATGCGCCAACGGGCCTTCGCCCCCGCGGTACACGGCTTCCTCGACACCATCCGCGACGGCCATCCCACCACCCCTCTCCTGGTGGTCTCGCCCATCCTCTGCCCCATCCACGAGACGACCCCCGGCCCTTGCGCCCCCGACTTCACCGGCATCAAAGAGGGCTTCCTGCGCTTCCGCGCCATGGGCGACCCCGGGGAGGTGTCCCTGGGCAAACTGAACCTCCAGGTGATCCGGGCCGAACTCGCCCGCCTGGTGGCGGACCGGGCGAAGAGCGACCCGCACCTCCACTACCTGGACGGCCGGGACCTGTACGGCGAGTCGGACGCCGAGGCCCACCCCCTCCCCGACGACCTCCACCCGGACGCCCCCACCCACCGGCTCATGGCCCACCGCTTCGCCGCCCATGCCTTCACAGCCGAGGGCCCCTTCGCGTCCTGAAGGGGCGCAGCCGCCGGTGCGGTGCAACGCCGGCTGGCCGCGCCCGGCCCCGCGCTGATGGCGCTCGGACACGGCACCTCCCGGCCGGCAGTCATCCTGTGCGGCACAGACGCAGCTGCGGTCATCGGTCCGACAACCGCCCGGCTCGCCGCCCACCGCCGTCGTCGTGGAGGAGCCGTGGCCGGTTGGGCGAAACTCGCCGAGGTCGTCACCGCCGAGGTGGTGACGGCCTGGCAGTTCCTGGCCCGACAGGGCAGGTTGCTGCCGGCCTGTGGTTGTTCCGGCCCGTCACGGCCATCGTCACCGGCGCCGTCCACGTGCCCGAGCAGCCCGCCACAGCGATCGGCCTGCTGGCCGCCGCGGTCGCCCTGCTCTGCCGGTTCACCCGGCCGGTCACCTCGTTGCCGGCCGGGACCGGTGTCGCGATAGTGGCGTTGATCTCGGCGCCCCCGTTGTCAACGGACGCCATGACGGCGCGCACCGCACGGTAACGTTCAGCGTTTCAGTCAGCGTTTCAGGCTCGTGTGAAGGCGATGTCCCACCTCCGGGTCGCGGTCGGCCCGGCCGGCGCAGATCACCGTGGGTGTCGGACAGGTTCCTCTTCCATGACGGAATCGAAGCCCGGCCCGCCCCACGGATAAAGTGCCCCCATGCGCGATCTAGGGGTGGGTTTCCAGTATCTCGTCCAGGGCCAGAAGTGGGTGGCCCGGCACGGCAGGCAGTACGGCTTCGGCTTGATCCCCGGCCTGATCACCCTGGTCCTCTACCTGGCCGCCCTCACCGCCCTGGCCGTCTGGGGCCCCGACTTCGTCGCCTGGTCCACCCCCTTCGCCGACGACTGGTCCAGCCCCTGGGCCGGTCTCTTCCGCGGCTTCCTCACCGCCGTCCTGTTCGCCCTGGCCCTCCTCCTCTCCGTCGTCACCTTCACGGCCATGACCCTCCTCATCGGCCAGCCCTTCTACGAGAACCTCTCGGAGAAGGTCGACCGCGACGTGTCGCCCGACGGCACCGCACCGGAGTCCGGCCTGCCGTTCTGGCGGGAGCTGTGGATCTCGGCCCGCGACAGCCTCCGCATCGTCGTCAGGGCGGCCCTCTGGGGCGTGCTGCTCTTCGCCCTCGGCTTCGTCCCGTTCATCGGCCAGACGGTCGTCCCCGTCATCGGCTTCTTCGTGACCGGCTTCTTCCTCACCGAGGAGCTGACGGCGGTCGCCCTGCAGCGCCGCCGTGTCGAAGTCCGCGACCGTCTCCGGCTGCTCCGCTCCCGCAGGACCCTGGTGTGGGGCTTCGGCACACCGCTCGCCCTCGCCTTCCTCGTCCCGTTCGTTGCCGTCTTCCTGATGCCGGGCGCGGTCGCGGGCGCGACCCTCATGGCCCGAGACCTCCTGGGCGAGGAGACGACGGACGCCAACGGCAACGACGACGGGACCGGCGACGGCAACGACGACGGCCACGGCCACGGCCGTGGTCTCGCGCCTCAGGCCCGGCCGGCGGACCCCTGGACGAAGCCCCGGGCGCAGTGATCCGCAGGGCCGTTCACACGGCCGACGGGCAGCCGCCCACCGACCTCGTCTCAGCGTCGGCCACCGGCCGCCACTCTCCGTCGGCCACCGGCCGCTACTCTGTCGGCCACCGGCCGCCTTGCTCCTTCAGCCATCGGCCGCGCTCTTCGTCCGCCACCGGCCGCCTTGCTCCGTCGGAGCGCGAGACGAAGCTGCGGGCGCAGTGATCCGCAGGGCCGTTCACACGGCCGATGGGCAGCCGCCCACCGACCTCGTCTCAGCGTCGGCCACCGGCCGCCACTCTCCGTCGGCCACCGGCCGCCACTCTCCGTCAGCCACCGGCCGCTACTCTGTCGGCCACCGCTCGCTACTCTCCGTCGGCCACCGGCCGCCTTGCTCCTTCAGCCACCGGCCGCGCTCTTCGTCCTCCACCGGCCGCCTTGCTCCGTCGGAGCGCGAGACGAAGCCCCGGGCGCAGTGATCCGCAGGGCCGTTCACACGGCCGATGGGCAGCCGCCCACCGACCTCGTCTCAGCGTCGGCCACCGGCCGCCACTCTCGGTCCGCCACCGGCCGCCTTGCTCCGTCGGTCCCCGACCTCACCGCTCCGCCGGCCCCCGCCCGAACGACGCGTCCGCTGCCGCGCCGAGGATCGCCCGTACCTGCCCGATGATGTCCAGCCGGTTCCGCACGAACTCGGGATCGGTGACCGTCCCGGTCGCCGGATCGGTGTTCCCCGTCCCGAACTGCAGCACCGGCGTGTGCACATGCCCGCCCGGCAGCGCGTCGTGCAGCCCCAGCCGGTCCCGCAGCAGCGTCGCCCGGTAGGCGATCTCGTTGGAGAGGTAGTTCCCGCCGCCCCCGGCCCTGGCGGTCGAGCCCGCGGTCGGCCCCTCCGGCCGCACGACCGCCGCCGAACCGCCCGCCGGTATCTCGGTCACGCTCGTGTTGTCGTACACCGGGAAGCGCCCCGTGTCCGCGGTGACGATGTCCGCGTACGGCAGGGTCGTCGACGTCCACTGCGGCTGTGCGGCGGGGTCGGTCACCGGGATGGTTCCGGTGCGCGCGACGTCGTCGTTGTCCGGGAAGCCGCCACGCCAGGCCCCGTTGGTCCGCTCGATGTCGAAGCGCCCGACCCGGCCCTGGCTGACGGTGGCGAAGAGGTCCACACGGGGCAACTGCCGCCGCAGCGCGCGCTCCACCGTCCCCTCGGCGAAGTCCTGCCAGCGGACGGGGAAGACGGCCGTCTCGATCCGCGCCGGACCGTCGGCGGTCCGGACGACCGTGCCGTCGAGCGCGAGGGCCGTGGCCCCGGACGGGTTGGAGATGCGGATGTCCCGGTCCAGTGTGAACGGATCGAACCCGGTGACGAGAATCCGCTTCAGCCCCTCACCGCCGACGGCACGGGGATAGCGGATCGCGTCCTGCCCCCGCGAGGTCCGCTCCAACTCGTCGAGCAGAGCCGACCTTTGGGCATCGCTCAGCCCGAAACCCGGTGCCCATTCCCGCACTTCACGTGTCATCCCCAACCGGGCCCAGTACAGCGGCCGGTCGTCGTCCCGGCTGAGGTCACCGCCCGCCGGCCCCCGCCCCTGCGCCCGGTCCACCGCCCGCGTCCACAGCCGCGACCCCTGCCGTACGACGATCCGCTCGGCCTGCGCGTACGACCGCGCCCCGGCCAGCGCCCGCTCCAACTCCGGTGCCGCGCGGTCGAACCCGGACCGCCGCAGAATCTCCTGGGGCACGGCCCGGTCGAGCCGCTGCTCCTCGACGGTGGGGGACGCCGCCACGGTCCCGGGCGCCGGAGCCGAGCCGGAAGCGGAAGCGGAGCCGGGGAGGCCGAGCCCCGCGACCAGGGCCACCAGCCCCACCGCTCCTCGCGCACCGGCCCTGCCGCGCCGCCCCAGCCTGAAACCAAGTCCTATGCGATGCAAGGAAGTTCGAGTCCTTCCGTAGCTGTGGCGCGTTCGCGCCGTGGGGGGTGTAGCCCGGACGGCGGCAGTATCGCGTGACGGAAGGGACACACGCCATGCCGCGTGCCGTGAAAGGGCCGGGCCGCCCGAGGCTCAGCCGTCGCGCCCCTCGGGCCCTCCCCGAGCAGGGTCAGGAAGCCGCGGAACGCGCGGCATGTCGACCCCGTCCGGGTCCAGCAGCCACTGGTACTGCAACCCGTCCATCACGGCCACCGGCTGCGGTGCCGTCCGCTCGGGGATGGCCGCCCGCTCCACCACCGGCGCCCTCACCGGCGGTCTCGACGTCGCCAGGCCCGGCCCGGTCACCGTCTACGGCGAGGCCCTCGCGACCGCCGTACGCGCCGGTGAGGGTCAGCGAGGCCCAGGTCGACGAGGCGGTCCGCCGCGTCCTGCGGCTCGTCGCCCGCGTCGGCATCCTGGAGGGCGCCGACCCGGTCGTCCCCGAGCCGCCCGCGGCCGTCGACGGCGCCGCCCTGGCCCGCGGGATCGCCCGCAGTTCCTTCGCCCTCGGGCGCACGAGACGGCGGGAGCCGCGCCGGAGCCTGCCCTCGCATCCCCCGAACGGCCGAGGGGCAACGACAGGTGCGGTCGCCCCGGAAGACCCGACGAGGTCCTGCCAGGGGGGCGTCCTACAAGGGGAGCCCTACCAGGTCACCCCTCCTTGCCGCTGATGATCCGGTAGGCGATCTCCGCCAGCCGTGCCTGGCCGTTCACACTGGGGTGGAACCAGTCCCACTGGCTGAGCTGGGCCTGCCCGAAGCGGTAGTCGAAGACCGCGTCCCCGTCGTACCGGCAGTGGCGGTCCTCGGCGCACACCTCCCGCAGCACGTCGTTGTACGCCTCCACACGGTTGTGGACGGTCTCCCGCCGCTCGGTCGCCGCCGTGGTGAGGACATCGGGGTCGGCCAGCATGGACGGGCAGATACCGAGCTTCCAGACCTGCTTGCCGAGCGGGTTCGTACGGCCCTCGGACCACAGCCGCTTCAGATCGGGCACGCTCGCCACGAAGACCTGCGTCTTGGGCAGGGTGTCGCGCAGCGTGGTCATCGCGTCCTCGAAGTCCGCGCGGAAGTCCTCGACCGGGGTCATCTCCTCGGCGGTCGCCCGGCATGCGTCGTTCGCGCCGATCATGACCGTGACCAGCTCCGGCTTCCGGGTCGCCGCCCTGGCCACCTGGCTCGGCAGGTCGGCCATGCGGGCCCCGGTGACCGCGTAGTTCCAGCTGCGCTCCGCGGCTCCGGTCTTGCCGAGCAGCCGCACGGCGAGACTGTCGACGGAGGCGTTGCCGCCGGTCGCCCACGAGACCTCGGGGCAGTCCGACAGCACCTCGCACGCGTCGAAGCCACGGGTGATGGAGTCCCCGACGGCCGCCAACGACTTCGGAGTGCTGTCCCACGTGGGAGTCGGCGACGCGGAGGGCCGGGCCTTCGCGCCGGTGCCCTCGGGGCCGGGGGAGTTGCCGCCGGTGTCGTCGCAGCCGGTCACCGCCAGCAGAGCGGCCGCCAGTACGGCACCGGACACCGCCCTCGAACGGTGTCGTCGCTTGCGCATCCCCTGGTCCCCTCCTCGGTCATTCCCCATGCAAGTTCCCACCCATGTCAACGCGCGAGAGTTCCCGACACGGAGGGGGCCGGGACGGATAGGGCGGACGACGCAACCGATCCAGCCATTTCGGACGTCCCCTCAAATGGCCGAGTCCGCACGGAGATCCACCCCCCGTTGGCCCAGCCGAAGGGCCGGACACGCGTCCCGCCGGGTGAAACCGCGCTGCTTCCCGGCGTCGGCTCCGACGGTACGTCACACTCCTCGCCCCGCCGCACGGTAGCCTCGGCCCGTGGCCGCTCTGCCACTGCCATTCCGTCAAACTGCAAGACGTCCCGCTCTGTGGAGGCCCCGGTGACGACACGTGGAGTTCTGTACGTGCACTCCGCGCCGCGCGCGCTGTGCCCGCACGTCGAGTGGGCCGTCGCGGGCGTTCTGGGCACCCGTGTGAACCTCGACTGGATCCGCCAGCCGGCCGCGCCGGGCACCTGGCGCTCGGAGTTCTCCTGGCAGGGCCGGGCCGGCACCGCCTCCCAACTCGCCTCCGCGCTCCGCGGCTGGCACCTGATCCGCTTCGAGGTCACCGCCGAACCCTGTCCCACCGCCGAGGGCGAACGCTACAGCTGCACCCCCGACCTGGGCATCTTCCACGCAGTCACCGGCATCCACGGCGACATCCTGATCCCGGAGGACCGCCTCCGCGCGGCCCTGACGAGATCCCAGCGCGGCGAGACGGACCTGGAAGCGGAGATCGCCAAGCTCCTCGGCAAGCCCTGGGACGACGAGCTGGAACCGTTCCGCTACGCGGGAGAGGGCGCCCCGGTCCGCTGGCTCCACCAGGTGGTGTGAGAGCGGGCGCCGTCCCGCGCCTACCGGCCGCAGGTCCCTCAGGGGCGCGGGGCACCGCGCGAACGGCCCCCACCGACCGGGAGCGGGCCAGGAACGGACCCATCGACGACGAGTGGCCCGACCCCCACCGGGGGGCCGGGCCACCGTCACGTCAGTGATCAGACGGTCCTGAACGCCAGGACCACATTGTGCCCACCGAAGCCGAACGAGTCGTTCAGCGCGGCGATCCGGCCCTCGACGGGAAGCTTGCGAGCCTCACCCCGCACCACGTCCGCGTTGGCCTCGGCCTCCGGGTCGAGGTTGTCGACGTTGATCGTCGGCGGAGCCACCCGGTGGTACAGCGCGAGGACCGTCGCGACGGTCTCCACACCACCGGCACCACCCAGCAGATGCCCGGTCATGGACTTCGTACCGGAGACGGCCATGTGGTCGGCGTGGTCCCCGAACACCTTCCGCAGCGCCTTCAGTTCGGCGATGTCACCGGCCGGCGTCGACGTCGCGTGCGCGTTGACGTGCACGATCTCCGCCGGGTCCAGGTCGGTGCGCTCCAGCAGGTGCTCCAGGGCGGCGGCGATGCCCCGCCCCTCCGGCTCGGGCTGCACGATGTCGTGGCCGTCGGCGGAGATGCCCTGCCCGACCGCCTCGGCGTAGACCCGGGCGCCACGGGCGGCGGCGTGCTCCGCGGACTCCAGGACCACGACGCCGGCGCCCTCACCGAGGACGAAACCGTCACGGGCGGTGTCGTACGGACGCGACGCGGCCTGCGGGTTCTCGTTGTTCTTGGACATCGCCATCATGTTGCCGAACGCGGCGATGGGCAGCGGGTGGATCGCCGCCTCGGTGCCACCGGCGACCACGACGTCGGCGCGGCCGGTGCGGATCATCTCGATGGCGTAGCCGATGGCCTCGGCGCCCGACGCGCAGGCGGAGACGGGGGTGTGCACACCGGCACGGGCCCCCACGTACAGACCGACGTTGGCGGACGGGCCGTTGGGCATCAGCATGGGCACGGTGTGCGGGGAGACACGGCGTACGCCCTTCTCCTTCAGCACGTCGTACTGGTCGAGCAGCGTCGTCACGCCACCGATGCCGGAGGCGATGACCGCGCCGACCCGGTCGGCGTCGACGGTGCCGTCGTCGGCGGAGGTCTCGGTGTAACCGGCGTCGGCCCACGCCTCCTTGGCCGCGATCAGCGCGAACTGCGCCGAGCGGTCCAGCCTGCGGGCCTGCGGCCGGGGGATGACCTCGGTCGGCTCGACGGCGATCTGTGCTGCGATGCGGACCGCCTGCTCGGCGGCCCAGTCCTGCTCCAGGGGGCGGACACCGGACTTGCCGGCCACCAGCCCCTCCCAGGTGGAAGTCGCGTCGCCACCCAGCGGTGTGGTTGCGCCGATACCGGTGACGACCACGGTGCGATTGGTCGAACTCACGGGAATGTTCTCCAACGGTTACGAGGATTCAGCGGCGCCACCGCCGGGTGGCGGGGCAGACGGACTGATTCCGGGGATCGGGCGGCCGGAGCGACCGGACCCGATCCCGGAAGATCAGGCCTGGTGCTTGAGGATGTAGTCGGTCGCGTCGCCGACGGTCTTGAGGTTCTTGACGTCGTCGTCCGGGATCTTGACGTCGAAGCGCTCTTCGGCGGCGACGACGACCTCGACCATGGACAGGGAGTCGACGTCCAGGTCGTCGGTGAAGGACTTGTCCAGCTGGACGTCCTCGACCGGGATGCCGGCGATCTCGTTCACGATGTCGGCGAGACCGGCGACGATCTCTTCCTGAGTGGCGGCCATGTCAGGCGCTCCTTCGTAGATATCCAGAGGGTTGGCGTCCGCCGCGTCAGCGGCAGGTGTTGCTTGACCGCGCCGGACCACAAGATCCGGAACGGTTGCCTAGGGGAGGGTAACGACCGTCGCTGCGTACACGAGACCCGCCCCGAAGCCGATGACGAGCGCGGTGTCGCCGCTCTTCGCCTCGCCGGTCGCCAGGAGCCGCTCCATGGCGAGCGGGATCGAGGCGGCCGAGGTGTTGCCGGTGGTGCGCACATCACGGGCGACCGTGACGTGCTCCGGCAGCTTGAGTGTCTTCACCATCGAGTCGATGATCCGCTCGTTGGCCTGGTGAGGGATGAAGACGTCCAGGTCGTCCGGGCTGATCCCGGCCGCGTCCAGCGCCTGCTGAGCGACCTTCGCCATCTCGAACACGGCCCAGCGGAACACCGCCTGGCCTTCCTGGGTGATCGCGGGGAACTTGACGTTGCCCTCGCTGTCCAGCGGGAGCTTGTCGACGTCGCCGACCTGGTATTCGTTCCAGGGCACCGTCTGCTTGATCGTCCCGGCCTTGTCGCCCTCGGAGCCCCAGACCGTGGGGCCGATGTGCGGCTCCTGGGAGGGGCCGACGACGACCGCGCCGGCGCCGTCACCGAAGAGGAACGCGGTGGCCCGGTCCTCCAGGTCGGTGAGGTCGGACAGCCGCTCCACGCCGATGACGAGGACGTACTCCGCGGAGCCCTCGACGACCATGCCCTTGGCGAGGGTCAGGCCGTAGCCGAAGCCCGCGCAGCCGGCCGAGATGTCGAAGGCGGCGGCCTTCGCGGTGCCGAGCTTGTCGGCGATCTCCGTGGCGATGGCGGGGGTCTGGCTGAAGTGCGAGACGGTGGAGACGACCACTGCGCCGATCTGCTCGGCGGTGATTCCGGCGTCGGCGATGGCCTTGCCGGACGCTTCGATCGACATGGCGGCGACGGTCTCCTCGTCGTTCGCCCAGTGCCGGGTCTCGATGCCGGAGCGGGAGCGGATCCACTCGTCGGAGGAGTCGATCCGCTCCAGGATCACGTCGTTGGGCACCACACGGACCGGGCGGTAGCCGCCGACGCCGAGGATGCGTGCGTACGGGGCGCCCTTGCTCGGCCTGATCTTCGACATTTCTGTCTGGCTCCTAGGGTGTCAGGCGCCCGCCGCGTCAGCGGCAGGTGTCGATGTCTCGGCGATGAGCTCACGCGCGGCGTCGAGGTCGTCGGGAGTCTTGAGGGCCACCGTCCGCACGCCGGGCAGGGCGCGCTTGGCGAGACCGGTGAGCGTACCGCCGGGGCAGACCTCGATCAGGCCGGTCACGCCCAGCTCCTTGAAGGTCTCCATGCACAGGTCCCAGCGGACCGGGTTGGCGACCTGGCCGACCAGTCGCGAGAGCACCTCGGCGCCGGTCGCGACGGCCTTGCCGTCCTTGTTGGAGACGTAGGTGACGGTCGGGTCCACGGGCGACAGGGCCTCGGCGGCCTTGGCGAGGGCGTCCACGGCCGGGGCCATGTGGTGCGTGTGGAAGGCGCCGGCGACCTTGAGCGCCACGACCCTGCGGACGCCCTCGGGCTTGTCCTCGGCCAGGGCGGCCAGCTGCTCCAGGGTGCCGGCGGCCACGATCTGGCCCGCGCCGTTCACGTTCGCCGGGGTCAGACCCAGCTTCTCCAGATGCGGCACGGTCGTCTCGGGGTCACCGCCGAGCAGCGCGGACATTCCGGTCTCGGTGATCGCGGCGGCCTCGGCCATGGCCAGACCCCGCTTGCGTACGAGGGTCAGCGCGGCCGTGTCGTCGAGGACGCCGGCGAAGGCGGCGGCGGTGATCTCGCCGACGCTGTGGCCCGCGACCGCACCGGGGGAGACGTCACCGAGGGCGGCGGCGGACAGCAGTCCGGCGGCGACCAGCAGCGGCTGGGCGACGGCGGTGTCCCGGATGTCGTCGGCGTCAGCCTGCGTCCCGTAGTGGGCGAGGTCGAGTCCGATGGCGTCCGACCACGCGGCGAGGCGGTCGGCGGCACCGGGGAGTTCGAGCCAGGGGTTCAGGAAGCCGGGCGTCTGGGCGCCCTGGCCGGGAGCGACGAGTACGAGCACTCTCACACTCTCTCTTGGGGACGGCCGAGGCCGCCCGTGAGGACAGGGACGAAGAACAGCAGGGCCTTTTGTAGCCCTTCGACAAAACCCTAGAGCTGGTGATCCCCATCGACCAGACGCCCCAGGATCAACGCGATCCGCAACGTGAACGCAGAGCGTACATCGGAGGGCGACCAGCCGGTGACGTCAGTCACACGTCGGAGCCGGTAGCGCACGGTGTTGGGATGGACGAACAACATCCGCGCCGCACCCTCCAAACTGGACGCCTGTTCGAGATAGACGCTGAGTGTCTCCAGGAGCGCGGAGCCGGCCTCCTCCAGCGGTCTGTAGATCTCCTCCACCAACTGCTCGCGCGCACTCGGGTCGCCCGCGATCGCGCGTTCCGGGAGAAGATCGTCCGCCAGCACGGGCCGGGGTGCGTCCTGCCAGGCGGAACAGGCCTTGAGTCCCGCTGCCGCCGCCTGCGCGGACTTGGTCGCGGCCAGCAGGTCGGGCACGATCGGCCCCGCCACGACCGGTCCCGCCGCATACGGTCCGATCAGCGACTTCGCCACCTGCAACGGGTCGTTGTTGCCGCCGGCGATCACCACGAGCCGGTCGCCGAGCACGCCCGTCAGCACCTGGAGCTTGGCGTGCCGGGCCGCCCGGCGGATGGCCTCCACGGTCAGCTCGCTGTCCCCGTCCGGGGCCGTGCCGAGGACCACGCACACATGCTCCGGCGAGTTCCAGCCGAGGGCGGCAGCCCGGCTGACCGCGCCCTCGTCTGCCTCGCCGCTGAGCACCGCGTTCACGACCAGGGACTCCAGGCGGGCGTCCCAGGCGCCACGCGCCTCGGCGGCCTGCGCGTACACCTGGGCGGTGGCGAAGGCGATCTCCCGCGCGTACACGAGCAGCGCCTCACGCAGGACGCTCTCGTCGCCCGGGGCGGCGACCTCGTCGATCGCGGACTCCATGACCTCGATGGTCGTCCGCACCATCTCGACGGTCTGGCGGAGTGTGATCGCCCGGGTCAGCTCGCGCGGCGCGGTCCCGAACACGTCCGTCGAGATCGCCTGGGGGGCGTCCGGGTGCCGGAACCACTCAGTGAACGCCGCGATACCCGCCTGGGCGACCAGCCCGATCCACGACCGGTTCTCGGGCGGCATCGCCCGGTACCAGGGCAGCGTCTCGTCCATCCGTGCGATGGCCTGCGCGGCGAGGCTTCCGGACGACTTCTCCAGCCGCTTCAACGTCGCGGCGTGCGCATGGACGTACGGTGCGGTCTCGGACTTGCTGGCTTCTGGTTCGGGCACGGGACCAAGAGTGCCTTATCGCCGCGCCGGCTTGCGCCGTAGGGTCCGTGAGCTGGGGTGCGCGTCAAACGGGGGCCGCGCCCCGGACCCCTCAGCGGCCGGCCGGGGCTACCGTGGGGGCGTGATCGACGTACGGCGCGCCGACGAGCGCTACCCGGGCGGAGACTCCTCGTCCGGTATCTCCTCCTTCCACGCCTTCTCCTTCGGGGCGCACTACGACCCGGGCAATCTCCGGTTCGGGGCGTTGATCGCCTGCAACGAGGAGCGGCTCGAACCCGGCGCCGGGTTCGACGAGCACCCGCACAGCCACACCGAGATCGTCACCTGGGTCGTCGAGGGCGAGCTGACCCATCGCGACACCACCGGCCACGAGACGGTGGTCCGCCCCGGCGACGTCCAACGGCTCAGCTCGGCGGGCGGCGTACGGCACGTGGAACGCAACGACGGCACCCGGCCGCTGACCTTCGTACAGATGTGGCTCGCCCCGTCGGCCCCCGGCGGCGACCCCGGCTACGAGATCGTCCGCGGCATCGCCGACTCCACGCCGTACGCCGTCCCCGAGGCCGGCGCCATGCTGCACGTACGGCGACTGGACACGTCCGGGGAGCGCACGGCCGTACCGGACGCACCGCGCGCCTATCTGCACGTCGTCTGCGGCACGGTCCGGCTCGGGCCCCATGAGCTGGGCCCCGGCGACTCGGTGCGGGCGGAGGACGAGAAGGGGCTGGAATTGGTGGGGGTGTCGGGGCCGGTGGAGGTGCTGGTGTGGGAGCTGGGGGAGTGAGACCCGGTCAGCTCTCCGGCTCCTCCGCGTTGCGCCAGATCGTGAGGTCCACCGAGACGTAGTCGCTGGGGTCGCCCTCGGGGGCGCTGCCCCGGTACGTGACCAGTGCGATGTGTCCGGAGTCGGTGTGCACGCAGAGCTGCGTGCCCTTCGAGAGCTGCGACAACGACACGCTTTCGGCGAACCGGGTCTCCTCACGGCAGGTCTTCAGGGAGCCCTGCTGGGCGTTGTTGAGCAGGATGATCTTGCTGCCGCCACTGCCGACTTTGTCCCCGAAGTAGTACAGATCGCGGCTGTAGACGCTGCCGTCCTCGTCCCCGTCTGCTGGTTTGGGCGGCGAATCTGCGAACTGCACGTAATACCCATCGGTGATGTCGATGCCCTTGTACGTCACCGGCTTGGGATCGGGCAGCGGCTTGGCGCTCGCGGTGCTCGAACCGCTTCCGGAGGAGCCGTTCGCGCTGTCGTTCGAGTCTCCGATGCTCTTGAGGACCGACGCGCAGCTGCCGAGCCAGAACAGACCGACCACGGCCGCGATGCCGATCCCGATCCAGCTGCCCGCGCTCCTGCGCGGCTTGACGGGAAGCGGGCGCGGCTGCGGATGCCAGGTGTGCGGCGGCTGTGGGTAGGGCGCCGGATGCCCGGTCGGCACGGTGTGCGGCCCCGGCTGTGGGCGGTACGCCATGGCCGGCTGCGGCGGGTAGGGCGTCGACGGCGGCCCGGGCGGGAGCGGGGCCGGCGGACCGGACTGCCCGGCGTGCATGGTCGGCGCCGCGTGCACCGGCGGCGCGGCCCGGCCGGCGGCCCCGACGTCCAGCTGGGTCACGGGGGCGGTGGGCGGAACCGGCGGGAGCGCCGCGGTCGGTGCCTGCGCCGCCGTGCTCCGTGCGGCGAGCAGCTCCGCCGACGCCGAGACCCGGCGCGTGATGTCGGCGCCGATCGCCTCCGGCAGCCAGGTGCCGGACTGGACCAGCGGGGCGGGCGAGGCCTCCTGGCACAGCGCGATGACCTCTTCCGGCGAGGGCCGGTCCTCGGGGTGCTTCGCCAGACAGCGCTCGACGAAGCGGAGTTCGCCGGGGAGACCGGAGAGGTCCGGCTCCTCGTGGACGATGCGGTACAGCACGGCGTGCGAGGGCCCGTCGCCGTACGCGCCGCTGCCCCGCCCCGCGTAGGCGGCCACCTGGCCCAGCGCGAACACGTCCGACGCGGGAGTGATCGGCTTCCCGGCCGCCTGCTCCGGCGACATGAACGCCGGGGTGCCGATGGAGACGCCGGTGCCGGTGAGGGCGGTGGCGTCGGCGGCACGCGCGATGCCGAAGTCGATGACCCGGGGGCCGTCGGAGGCGAGCAGCACGTTGGTGGGTTTGAGGTCGCGGTGGACGATGCCGGCCGAGTGGATGACCTTCAGCGCCTCAGCGACACCGGCGAGCAGCAGCAGGACGGAGGAGACCGGCAGCGCGCCGTGCTCGGCGACGGCGGAGTGCAGCGACGGACCGGGCACGTACGCGGTGGCCAGCCACGGCCGGTCGCCCTCGGTGTCGTAGTCGATGACCGGCGCGGTGTACAGGCCCTGCACCCGCTGGGCGGCCTGCACCTCCTGCCGGAACCTGCGGCGGAACTCGGGGTCCTCGCTCAGCTCCGGCCGGATCGTCTTGAGGGCGATGGGGTGCCCGCCGGGTGTGTACGACAGATACACCGTGCCCATGCCGCCCGAGCCGAGCCGGGCCGCGAGCCGGTAACTCGCCACGTCCTTCGGATCGTTGTCGTCCAGCGGACGGAACTGCCCGCCCGCTCGTACCTCGCCCATCGTTTCCCCCGAGGCTCCGCGTTCGCTGTGGCGTGTGTGCAGAGGGAGGGTATACGAGTGGATCAACAGCCCTCCCGCGAGGCGCTGTTACGGTCCGGTCCCGGCGAGCACCGCGTCCGGTGCGCTCCTACCGGCGCAGCCCGTCCACGAAGGCCCGCCAGGCGTCAGGGCCGACGATCAGGACAGCGCCGTCGGCGTTCTTGCTGTCGCGCACGGGCACGGCACCGGGAAAGCCGTCGGCCACCTCGACGCAGTCGCCGCCGGTGTTGCCGCTGTAGCTGGACTTACGCCATCGTGCGTTCCTCGGGACGGGGCTGTTCGCCATAACGCTCCTCCATCACACGTGTGATCAATGCCGCCGAAGCCTCAACGGAGAGAGCAGCGGCCTGGAGATGAGCGTAACGGCGTGCGGCCTCCCTGATGGTCTCAGGGTTGGCGGTCATGTGACCGGCGATGACGTCTTCGGTATAGACGACATCGGGGTCCTCCTCGAATCGCAGGAGGTTGAACGACCCGGCCAGGCTCGCGTGTTCACCTGCCGCGTTCGGCAACACCTGGATCCGCATCCACCGGTGCTCGGTGAATTCCAACAGCCGGGCCAGTTGCCCCCGCATGACCGCACGGCCACCGATGGGCCGGTGCAGCACCGCCTCGTCGAGGATCGCCCAGGCCAGTGGCGGCTGCTCCCTCTCCAGGATGCGCTGGCGTTCCATCCGGGCCGCGACCAGGCCGTCGAGGTCGTCCGGCATGCCGGTGGCCAGGACCGCCCGCGCGTACTCCTCCGTCTGCAGCAGCCCGTACACCACCTGCGCCTGGTAGGTGGAGATGTATGTGGCCTTCGCCTCCATCTCGGCGTACGGCTGGAACCAGTTGGGCAGTTGACTGCGCAGCACGAGGCCGATCAGCCGGGAGAAGACACCGTCCGTGCCGAGCGCCGCGTCCACCCGCTCGGAGAAGTCGCGGGTGGGAATCTTCTTCGTGGTTTCGATCTGGCCGATCAGTGAGCCCGTGCAGAAGATGATGTCGCCGAGCTGGCCTTGTCTGAGGCCGTGCGCCTCGCGCTGCCGACGGAGCTCCCAGCCGTAGTAGTCGAGTGGGGAAGCGCTGGGATCGAGTGATTGGATGTTGGCCACCGTGGTGCCTCCGGCCTCCAACGCCTCGCGGCGTTCGTCTCGTTGCGTGACCGAGCGTAATCGAAGCGTCGCGCCTCGGTGATGTGAATCACGCAATCGTCCCGCCGGCGAGGGACGTACCCTCAGCCCCGCGACTCCGTCAGCACCGCGTCCGTGAACGGCGTCCACGCCTCGATCGCCCACGGCCCGAACGCCCGGTCCGTCAGCGCGACGCAGGCGAGGCCCGCCGCCGGGTCGATCCACAGGAACGTCCCCGACTGACCGAAGTGGCCGAATGTGCCCGGCGATGACGTCGTCCCGGTCCAGTGCGGTGACTTGGAGTCCCGGATCTCGAAGCCGAGCCCCCAGTCGTTGGGGTTCTGGTGCCCGTAGCCCGGCAGCACGCCCTTCGTGCCCGGGTACTGCACGGTCATCGCCTCGGCGACCGTGCGCGGGTCGAGCAGCCGGGGCGCCTGCACCTCGGCCGCGAACCGTACGAGGTCGTCGACGGTGGAGACGCCGTCCTTGGCCGGTGACCCGTCGAGTGTGGTGGCGGTCATCCCCAGGGGTTCGAGGACCGCCTGCCGCAGATACTCCGCGAACGGGATGTCCGTCGCCTTGGCCACATGCTCCCCGAGCACCTCGAACCCGGCGTTGGAGTACAGCCGCCGCTCCCCGGGCGCCGACATCGCCCGGTGCTCGTCGAAGGCCAGCCCCGAGGTGTGCGCCAGCAGATGCCGTACGGTCGCGCCCGCGGGACCGGCAGGTTCGTCCAGCTCGACCGCCCCTTCCTCGTACGCGACGAGCACCGCGTAGGCAGCGAGCGGCTTGGTGACCGAGGCCAGCGGGAAACGGTGCCCGGTGGGGCCGTGCGACCCGAGGACGGTGCCGTCCGCCCGGACGACGGCCGCGGCGGCCGTGGGAACCGGCCAGTTCTCGATCAGGGCGAGGCTCTGCAAAGACATGCGGACGAGCCTAAGCGGGGCGGAGGACCACCTGCGCCGAGGGGGTCCCCGGACGCCGGGGGCCGCACGGGGACGGACGACGGCCGCGAGCGGTTTTCTCACCGTATTCGCTTGCTTGGAGCGCACTCCAAGGTTTTAGCGTGGTGGGCATGACGGTGATGGAGACCACGAGTACCACCAGCACTGCCAGTGCCGACAGTTGCGCCGGACCGCCGCGGCAGCCCCGGCGGCCGGACGGGCAGGACAAGTACACGATCAGCGAGGTCGTCACCCTCACCGGTCTGACGGCGCACACCCTGCGCTGGTACGAGCGGATCGGGCTGATGCCGCACATCGACCGTTCGCACACCGGTCAGCGCCGCTACCGCAACCGCGACCTCGACTGGCTCGACCTCGTGGGCAAGCTGCGGCTCACCGGGATGCCGGTCGCCGACATGGTCCGGTACGCGGAGCTGGTGCGCGAGGGCGACCACACCTACGCCGAGCGCTTCGACCTGCTGAAGTCGACCCGGGACGACGTCCTGTCCCGGATCGCCGAGCTCCAGGACACCCTGGCCGTGCTCGACCGGAAGATCAATTTCTATGCGGACGCCGGGCAGGCCCTGGCGTCGGAGAGGGCCTCATGACAAACGGCGCGATCACGAAGGCACGACTGGGAGCGAACGGCCCCGAGGTCGGGGTGCAGGGCCTCGGCTGCATGGGCATGAGCTTCGCGTACGGCCCCTCGGACGCGGCGGAGTCCCGGGCCACCCTGGAGCGGGCGCTGGAACTGGGCGTCACCCTTTACGACACGGCGCACGCGTACGGCGCGGGGGAGAACGAGAGGTTCCTGTCCCCGTTCCTCAAGGCGCACCGTGACGACGTCGTCATCGCCACCAAGTTCGGTCTGGCGGTGCACCCGGACGACCCGACCAAGCGGATCATCCGCAACGACGCCCCTCACATCCGCGAGTCCGTCGAGGGCAGCCTGCGCCGGCTCGACGTCGAGGCGATCGACCTCTACTACATGCACCGCCGGGACGTGAGCGTCCCCATCGAGGAGACCGTCGGCGTCATGGCCGAGCTGGTCCGCGAGGGCAAGGTGAAGCACCTGGGCCTCAGCGAGGTCACGGCCGGAGAACTCCGTGCCGCGCACGCCGTGCACCCCATCGCCGCCCTCCAGTCCGAGTGGTCCCTCTTCAGCCGTGACATCGAGGCCACCGTGGTCCCCGCGGCCCGTGAACTCGACGTGGCGCTCGTGGCCTACTCCCCGCTCGGCCGGGGCTTCCTCACCGGTTCCTTCGCCAAGGCCGAGGACCTCACCCCGGACGACTTCCGCCGCCAGCAGCCCCGCTTCACCGGCGACAACGCCGCCGCGAACGTGGCCCTGCTGGACCCGATCCGCCAGGTCGCCGAGGCCCACGGCGCCTCCCTGGGCCAGGTCGCCCTCGCCTGGGTCCACCACCAGGCGTCCGTGCACGACCTCCCGGTGATCCCCATCCCGGGCACCCGCAGGCCGGGCCGGGTCGAGGAGAACGTGGCGGCCACCGGGCTCGCCCTGACCGAGGACGACATGGCCGTACTGGAGCCGATAGCGGCCAAGGTGGCGGGCGACCGCTACGCGGACATGAGGTTCACGTCGGCAGGCAGGGAGTAGGGCAGCGGAGTCGGGGGGCGGGCGCGTGCGCGCACCTACAACTCGGCCAGCAACTCCGCCTTCTTCACGCTGAACTCCTCGTCCGTGACCAGCCCCGCCTGGTGCAACTCCCCCAGATGCCGGATCCGGTCGGCGATGTCGGCCGGATCCCGGCGCGGCGCCGCCGCCGGCAGCGCCTCCGCGGGCCCGGCGGCCCGCACCGCCGCCAATACCGCCGCGGCGAACGGCAGCGACTCGTGCACCGGCCCGTACCCCAGGCCGAACACGACGGAGGCCGGATCATGATCCGGCTGAGGCGGCTGCTCATCGGCGGCGTCACGCCGCAGCAACCGCAGATACCCCTCGAAGACCTCCGGCGACCGCCACTCGATCCCGCTCAGCGCACTCACCGGAAAGCTCTGGTCCCCGGCCTTCCACTTCGCCGAGGAGGCACCCGTCCAGGACCACCGGAACGACACCGACCGCCCGTCGAACGACGCCTTCCCGTCGTACGCCTTGAACTGCAACGGCACGTCCGGCGCCGCCACCAGAAACCGCTCGGCCGGGCCGGACCCGGTCAGTCGCGCCCGCAGCTCGTCCGCGTAGTACTCGGCGAGAGCGTCCCGCTCGGCCGGCAGCACCAGCCGGTACGGATCGCAGCCCTCCTTGAGCTGCTCGGCCGCCGCCTCCATCAGGGGGTCGGCGCCCGGCCGCGGCACGGCACGCAGTACGACGGTGCCCCGCTTCCCGGGTGTCAGCGTCACCTCCGCAATCGCCTCCAGGGGGACGCGTCGCTCCCCGAGTGCCTGGAACAGCTTCGGCGTACGGATCCCCCGTTCGAAGCGGATGAGCACGGAGTCGGACTCGAACTCCCAGGCAGCATGAAATCCGGCCAGTACGTCACCCATGCGGCTCATCGTATGCGGGCGACGCGGCGAAGTCCCGACACATGGCGAACCGCGCTCTTGCGGCCTCTACGCGCGTCAGGCCGCAGTGGTGTCCGGCAGACCCGCCCGGCACCCCTCGTTCTTGCGGGCGCACTCCACCAGGTGGTAGGCGCCGATCCCGATCTCCGCGAAGTTGTACAGGCTCACGGTCCCGGGCTCGAAGTAGCCGCTGTGCCCCTCGGCGTTGGACGCCGACAACAGGCGCGCCCCGAACTCCGCCGACATCGGGTCGGCGCCGTGACCGAGCCCGCCGACCTCCAGATACGGCACGTCCTGGACCCAGTCGTCGGCATCCCGCATGGCCCACACCCGCGCCGAGGTGCGCAGCGCGGAGACCTTCTCGGTGCGCATGCCCGGGCTGCCCGCGACGGCGATGTCGGTCACCCGCGACGGCAGCGAGTGCGCGGCGACCCCGCACACCACCGAGCCGTAGCTGTGGCACACCAGCGCGACGGTGGCGCTTCCGGGAAGCGCCCTGACCAGCTTGTTCAGCCGGACGGCGCCCTGCTCGGCGCGGAGCGCGGTGGCCGAGTCGAGCCCGAGGCCGTCGGGCGCGGTGTAGTCGGCCCAGGCGATCACGGCCGTACGTGTCCGGGGGCTCGCCGTCCGCTCCGCCTGGTACAGCGCCGCGGCCATGCCGACGGGCGCCGTGTACCTGCGGTTGGTGCGCTGGAAGTTGATGATGTTGGTGTCGACGCCGGGGACGACGACCGAGACGCGCTCCGCCTTGGCGAGGTCGCCGAAGACCTCGGCGACCCGGCCGCTGCCCTCGGGGTCGAAGGCGAGGATCTGCCGGTCCGTCCCGGCCAGCGCGGCGAAGCGGTGCATCCGCCGGTCCGCCTGCTGCTGGCCGGTCGGGGAGAGCCGCTCGTCGCGCGTCAGGGCCCGCTCGCGCTTGCTCTGCTGTCGCAGCGCGATGCGGTTGGCCCGGTAGCGCAGTTCGACGGGGGCGCCGTTCATGTTGCCGACCGCGAGCGGATAGCGGTGGGCGAGCCGTCGCTGCTGCGGCACGGTGAGCGAGGCGAAGAAGGCCGTCAGCCGGTGGGGGGCCGACGCGGCGTCGGGCAGCTCACGCCCGTCGAGCTGACCGTGCCGCCACGCGGAGAGCGACGCCTGGAGCGGCGACTCCCCTCGATGGCTGCGGATCGCCGTCCAGCCGGTGGTCGCCAGCATCACGAAAACCACGGCCAGCGCCAGTAGTGCGCGCCAGACGTTCAGTTGCGGGGAGGAGTCGAAGGAAGTCACTGGAAGGACACACTAAGAGAACGGAAGGGTCTCGCGTTAACCGAGTGAGAGGGATCACGTTTCGGGTGCGCCTGTTCCGTGCACTGCGTAAAGAACATCCCGGCGATGCCGTTATGAGGGGTTTTCAGTCGGTACGCCACTTATCGGCCAGGGAGGGCCGCAGGACGTCCAGATGAGCGGCGGTCAGTTCCCGCATGGCGTCCATGCTGAGGTCGCCGCCCATGGCCCACAGGCGCTCGGTGACCCGCATGACCCCGGCGAAGACCGCCACCGCCACCCGCGGCCGGGGGTCGGTGCGCACATCGAGCCCCTCGCGTTCGGCGACGACCGCCTCGATCTCGCGGGCCACCTCGTCCGAGCGGCGCAGATGCGCGGCGAGCAGCGCGGGCGTCGACTCGATCATCCCGTAGCACCGTAGGTAGAGGTCGACGGGGACGACCTGTTCGACGGCCTCGCCGATGGCGTCCCAACCCTCCAGGACGGCGTTGCGCAGGGCCTCCAGCGGCGCCTCGTGGGCGGGCCGGGCCCGCAGCGCCGCGACGAAGTGCTCCTGGGTGAGGCCCAGGACCGCGAGGGCGGCCTCCTCCTTGCCGGCGAAGTAGCGGAAGAAGGTGCGCTGCGAGACGTCCACGGCCTCGGCGATCTCATCGACCGTCGTCGCCTCGTACCCCTGGGCCGTGAACAACTCCAGGGCGGCCCGCAGCAGCGCGTCGTGGGTGCGCTGCTTCTTCCGCTCACGCAGCCCCGGCCGTTCCGCCGCCGTCGCATCCGTCACCGTCTCCATGAACCCTCTTCTCCACCCGGTCCGTGCTCCGAGTGACGTGACAGTTACCGACTTGTGAACTCGTTTGTCAACTGTCAGTGGCTGTCATTAGCCTCGCAGGCATGACTAGTCAGACCACTGTCGACAAGACGGGACCGGGGGACAAGGCGCCAGCAGCCCCGTCGGACCCGACACCGGGCCAGAGGCGGGGCCTGCGCGGCCACCCGTGGTTCACCCTGCTCACCGTGGCCGTGGGCGTCATGATGGTCGCCCTCGACGGCACCATCGTCGCCATCGCCAACCCGGCCATCGCGGACGACCTCAAGGCGAGCTTCGCCGAGGTGCAGTGGATCACCAACGCGTACTTCCTCGCGCTGGCGGTCACCCTCATCACCGCGGGCAAGCTGGGCGACCGCTTCGGCCACCGCCAGACCTTCCTCATCGGTGTCGTCGGCTTCGCCGCGGCCTCCGGTGCCATCGGCCTGTCGAACTCGGTCGCCTTCGTGGTGACGTTCCGGGTCTTCCAGGGTCTGTTCGGCGCGCTGCTCATGCCGGCCGCGCTCGGTCTGCTCCGGGCCACCTTCCCGGCCGAGAAGCTCAACATGGCGATCGGTATCTGGGGCATGGTCATCGGCGCCTCCACCGCGGGCGGCCCGATCCTCGGCGGCTTCCTCGTCGAGAACGTCAGCTGGCAGTCCGTGTTCTGGATCAACGTTCCCGTCGGCGTCCTCGCCGTCGCGCTGGGCGTGGGGATCCTCCTCGACCACCGCGCGGAGAACGCCCCGCGCTCCTTCGACATCCTCGGCATAGCCCTGCTCTCCGGAGCCATGTTCTGCCTCGTCTGGGCGCTCATCAAGGCCCCCGAGTGGGGCTGGGGCTCCGGCACGACCTGGACGTTCGTCGCGGCGTCCCTCGTCGGGTTCGCCCTGTTCGCCTTCTGGGAGACGAAGGTGAAGGAGCCGCTCATCCCGCTCGGGCTCTTCCGTTCCGTACCGCTGTCCGCGGGCGTGGTCCTGATGGTCCTGATGGCCATCGCCTTCATGGGCGGCCTGTTCTTCGTGACGTTCTATCTCCAGAACGTGCACGGGATGAGCCCCATCGACGCCGGTCTGCACCTGCTGCCGCTCACCGGCATGATGATCGTCGGCTCGCCCCTGGCCGGCGCACTGATCACCAAGGCCGGACCGCGTATCCCGCTGGCCGGTGGCATGGCTTGCACCGCCGTCGCCATGTACGGCATGTCGACGCTGGAGACCGACACCGGCAGCGCCGTGATGTCCCTGTGGTTCGCGCTCCTCGGCCTCGGCCTCGCCCCGGTGATGGTCGGCGCCACCGAGGTCATCGTCGGCAACGCGCCCCTGGAGCTGTCCGGTGTCGCCGGCGGCCTCCAGCAGGCCGCCATGCAGATCGGCGGCAGCCTCGGTACGGCTGTCCTGGGCGCCGTGATGGCCTCCAAGGTCGACGGCGACCTGCCGGGCAACTGGGCCGACGCCGGTCTCCCGCCGCTCACCGGCGCCCAGCTCGACAAGGCCTCCGAGGCCGTCCAGGTCGGGGTGCCCCCGGTCGCCGAGGGCACCCCGCCGGAGATCGCCGCGAAGATCGCGACGGTCGCGCACGACACGTTCATGTCCGGCATGGGTCTCGCGTCCCTCGTGGCCGCCGGTGTGGCCGCCGTGGCCGTCCTGGTCGCGTTCCTGACCAAGCGGGGTGAGAACGCGGAGGCGGGCGCCGGGGCGGCGCACATCTGACGGCCCTGGAGCTTCCTGCGCGGGTTTCCGCGCGCGTTCGCCCATCAGGGTGACAAGACTGAAGATCGCTTCCACCTGGTACGCGCCGCAGGTCACAGTAAGTCAAGTCCTCCGCACGGCATGGATGTTCGACGGAGGGGACGAGGTGTCTGCGGCGCGCTGCCGGAGGGGGCAGCGCGCACAGGCTCGCCCGTCAACACTTCGCGGTTTCAACCCTCATCGGGGGGTTACTCGCCACTTCGTACCCGAACTGACGGCGAGGTTCGAGGAGTTGTCGACGATGGCGGGTTTCGGACACAGTACGCGCAGGCACCCCCGCTCACGTGGCCGGACGTGGTCACGGACCGGGCTGGATCGCGCGACCCTCGGAATCATCGGTCTCATCTGCGCGATCGCGGGATTCTTCGTCCTGGGGATCATCCTCGGACCTGTCGCGATCGTGTGCGGCTGGCTGGCCATGAACCGCACCTGGTCCGGCGCCCGCCCCGTCCCCGCCCTCGTCGCCGTGGTTCTGGGTGCCATAGACACACTCCTGGCCATCCTCTGGCTGGCCGGCACCACCACTCCCGGCACCGGACTCTTCTGATCCGGACGCTCCCGCAGGAGTGAGGGGAAAAGGGCAGGGACCCTCGGCACCACGAGCCGAGGGTCCCTTTTTCCTGACACCGGCAAGTTCAGCGAGCCTTGGGGCGCGGGGAACTGCGCGACCAGCCAGAACCCACCCGCACTCGCCCACGCACAGGCACCCTTACGGCCGCCGGCGGCCTGGGTGGCGAGGAAGGCCGAGGGCCCCTTTCCCGATTCCGGGAAGCTGGGGGAGCCTTCGGGGGCGCGGGGAACTGCGCGACCAGCCACGACGCACCCGCACTCGCCCACGCACAGGCACTCCTATGGCGCCCGGCGGCCTGGGTGGCGAGGAAGGCCGAGGGCCCCTTTCCCGATCCCGGGAAGCTCAGCGAGCCTTGGGGGCGCGGGGAACTGCGCGAACAGCCACAACCCACCCGCACCCGCCCACGCACAGGCGCCCCTACGGCCCCGGGCGCTCCCACGGCCCCCGGCGCTCCCACGGCCCCGGCGCCCCGCTCAGCGCCGCTGCTCCGGCACCGTCTGCCCCGACCGCAACGCCACGACCTCCGCCCGCAACAACCGAACCTCCTCGGTCAGCTCCGCTATCGCCGCGGTCTGCCGCCGCTCCTCCGCGTCGTCCTTCTCGAACCGCGCTATGAACCACGCGGCGATGTTCGCGGTCACCACACCCAGCAGCGCGATCCCCGAGAGCATCAACCCGACGGCCAGCACCCGCCCGAGCCCGGTCGTCGGCGCGTGGTCCCCGTACCCCACGGTCGTCATCGTCGTGAACGACCACCACACCGCGTCACCCAGGGTGTCGATGTTCCCGTTCGGAGAATCCCGCTCCACCGACAGCACCGCCAGCGACCCGAACATCAACAGCCCGATGACCGACCCGCCGACATACGTCGTGAGCCGTATCTGTGAGGCCATCCGCGCCCGCTGCCCCACCAGCAGCAGGGTCGCCACCAGCCGCAGCAGCCGCAGCGGCTGGATCATCGGCAGCAGCACCGCGCACAGGTCCAGCCAGCGCGACCGCACGAACTCCCACCGCTGCTCGGCGAGTCCGAGCCGTATCACGTAGTCGAACGCGAAGGCCGCCCACACGCCCCACTCGACGATCTCGCACCACCACCTCACGTCCGCGCTCGCGTCCGGCCGGACGATCGGCACGGCGTACGCGACGGCGAACAGCGCGGCCAGGCCGAACAGCGGCCGCTGCGTCTTCTGTTCCCAACGGACCTGCGCCGAGGTGACTCGCTCCTTCATGAGCGCATCGTAGGAAACGTGAAGGGGTGGTGAACCCGCAGGTTCACCACCCCTTGACGGTTTGCCCCGTGCTACGCGTCGCCGCCGGCGGCCCCCGGGTCGGCCGCGGCCACGTCCAGCAGCTGGTAGCGGTCGATCGCCTGCTTGAGGACCGAGCGGTCGACCTTGCCCTCACGCGCCAGCTCGGTCAGCACCGCGACCACGATCGACTGGGCGTCGATGTGGAAGTACCGCCGGGCCGCGCCCCGCGTGTCCGCGAAGCCGAAGCCGTCCGCGCCGAGCGACTGGTACGTGCCCGGCACCCACCGCGCGATCTGGTCCGGAACCGACCGCATCCAGTCGGAGACGGCCACGAACGGACCCTCGGCGCCGCTCAGCTTCCGTGTCACATACGGGACCTGCTGCTCCTCCTCGGGGTGCAGCAGATTGTGCCGCTCCACCTCGATCGCCTCGCGGCGCAGCTCGTTCCAGGAGGTCGCCGACCAGACGTCCGCCTTCACGTCCCACTCGGCGGCGAGGATCTGCTGTGCCTCGACCGCCCACGGCACCGCGACACCGGAGGCGATGATCTGCGCCGGGACGGTACCCGACTCGCCGGCCTTGAAGCGGTGGACGCCCTTGATGATGCCGTCCACGTCGACATCGGCGGGCTCGGCCGGGTGCTGGATCGGCTCGTTGTAGACCGTGAGGTAGTAGAAGACGTCCTCACCGGGCCTGCCGTCGGCGGTCTCGCCGTACATCCGGCGCAGACCGTCCTTCACGATGTGCGCGATCTCGAAGCCGAACGCCGGGTCGTAGGCGACACAGCCCGGGTTGGTGGACGCCAGCAGCTGCGAGTGCCCGTCCGCGTGCTGCAGGCCCTCACCGGTCAGCGTCGTGCGCCCCGCGGTCGCCCCGAGGACGAAGCCACGCGCCAGCTGGTCGGACATCTGCCAGAACTGGTCGCCGGTGCGCTGGAAGCCGAACATCGAGTAGAAGACGTACACCGGGATCAGCGGCTCGCCGTGCGTCGCGTACGCCGAACCGGCCGCGATCAGCGACGCCGTGCAGCCCGCCTCGGAGATGCCGTCGTGCAGCATCTGCCCCGTCGGCGACTCCTTGTACGCGAGCAGCAGATCACGGTCGACCGCCTCGTACTGCTGCCCGAGCGGGTTGTAGATCTTCGCGCTCGGGAAGAACGAGTCCATGCCGAAGGTGCGGTACTCGTCGGGCGCGATCAGCACGAACCGCTTCCCGATCTCCTTGTCCCGCATGAGGTCCTTCAACAGCCGTACAAACGCCATGGTGGTGGCGATCGACTGCTGACCGGAACCCTTCTTCACACTCGCGTACGTCTTGTCTTCCGGCAGTGGCAGCGGCTTGGCGCGCACCACACGCGTGGGGACGTAACCGCCGAGCCCCTTGCGGCGGTCGTGCATGTACTGGATCTCCTCGGAGTTCCGCCCGGGGTGGTAGTACGGCGGAAGTCCGCTCTCCAGTTCCTTGTCGGAGATCGGCAGGTGCAGGCGGTCGCGGAAGCCCTTGAGGTCGGCGACCGTCAGCTTCTTCATCTGGTGCGTGGCGTTGCGGCCCTCGAAGTTCGGCCCCAGCGTCCAGCCCTTGATGGTCTTGGCCAGGATGACCGTCGGCTGGCCCTTGTGCTCGTGGGCCGCCTTGTAGGCCGCGTAGATCTTGCGGTGGTCGTGGCCGCCGCGGCCCAGGTGCAGGATCTGGTCGTCGGTCATGTTCTCGACCATGGCGCGCAGCCGGTGGTCGCCGCCGAAGAAGTGGTCCCGGATGTACGCGCCGGTCTCGGTCGCGTACGTCTGGAACTGGCCGTCCGGCGTGGTGTTCATCTTGTTGACCAGCACACCGTCGCGGTCCTGGGCGAGCAGCGGGTCCCAGGTGCGGTCCCAGACCAGCTTGATCACGTTCCAGCCGGCGCCCCGGAAGACCGACTCCAGCTCCTGGATGACCTTGCCGTTGCCGCGCACCGGGCCGTCGAGGCGCTGGAGGTTGCAGTTGACGACGAAGGTCAGGTTGTCGAGGCCCTCACGGGCGGCGAGCGTGAGCTGGCCGAGTGACTCCGGCTCGTCCATCTCGCCGTCGCCGAGGAACGCCCAGACGTGGGACTTGGAGGTGTCCGCGATCCCGCGCGCCTCCATGTAGCGGTTCATCCGCGCCTGGAAGATCGCGCCCAGCGGGCCGAGGCCCATGGAGACGGTCGGGAACTCCCAGAAGTCCGGCATCAGCCGCGGGTGCGGATAGCTGGACAGGCCGTACGGCGCCTTCGACTTCTCCTGGCGGAACGCGTCGAGCTGCTGGTCGCCGAGCCGGTCCAGCAGGAACGCGCGGGCGTAGATACCGGGGGAGGCATGCCCCTGGAAGAAGATCTGGTCGCCGCCGTCGCCCTCGTCCTTGCCCCGGAAGAAGTGGTTGAAGCCCACGTCGTAGAGGGAGGCGGACGACGCGAAGGTGGCGATGTGGCCACCCACGCCGATGCCCGGGCGCTGGGCCCTGGACACCATCACGGCGGCGTTCCACCGGGTGGCGTTGAGGATCTTCCGCTCGATCTCCTCGTTGCCCGGGAAGAACGGCTCGTCCTTGGTGGCGATGGTGTTGACGTAGTCCGTGCTGCGCATCTCGGGCACGGCCACGCGCTTCTCGCGGGCCCGCTCGATGAGCCGGAGCATCAGGTAGCGCGCGCGCTCACGCCCGCGCTGGTCCACGGCGGCGTCGAGCGAGTCGAGCCACTCCTGGGTCTCCTCGGGATCGAAGTCAGGGACCTGACTCGGAAGGCCGCCAATGATGATCGGATTGCGATCGGATCCGGAAGCCACGCTGTTCCTTAGCTGTCAGAGGGCCACTCTTCATGGGTCTTGTGGGTGCCTGCACCGCCCCCCATCGTGTACCTCGAGGGCGCAAACGTCATCTCTACCGAGAGGTAACCAAGCTGGGCGGTTGCTCTGTCACAGTAGGAAGCACGTGCGGCTCTCGTACCCCCGGACGGTTGCCGAATGCGCAAAACGGACACAATGGTGTGGTGTGTGTCACGTGGTGCTCGGAATCGGTGCCTGGAGTTGCGGTGACACGGCCCGGATCGTCACCGTTTCGGCGGTCTCGCAGGCTGGGTACTTGCGCGATCCGTCCCGCACGTGTGGACTACGGCCAACGCTTCGCGTACGCGCGTGGCTGATTCCCCGGGGGCGACCCCACCCGAAACATGATCAGGAGGCAACCCGTGAGCGCGACCGCGGACCACGCGGAGGAGCGGACGAACCCTGCCGCGAGGCTGGGGTTCCAGCCCGAGCAGGTGGTCCAGGAGATCGGCTACGACGACGATGTCGACCAGGAGCTCCGCGAGGCCATCGAGGAAGTCATCGGCAGCGATCTCGTCGACGAGGACTACGACGACGTGGCCGATGCCGTCGTGCTGTGGTTCCGTGACGACGACGGCGACCTGACGGATGTGCTGGTGGACGCCACCACGTACATCGAGGAAGGTGGCTCGATCCTGCTGCTGACGCCCAAGACAGGGCGGGACGGCTATGTGGAGCCCAGTGACATCTCGGAAGCCGCGACGACCGCGGGGTTGTCCGCGTCGAAGAGCGTCAGCGTCGGCAAGGACTGGAGCGGGAGCCGTCTGGTGACGCCGAAGGCGGCGAAGTCCGGCAAGAAATAACGGCTCGCCCGAGACTCGGCGGTTCCGCGTCGCCGCCACCGCGGCGTCGTCGCGGCCGGCCGCGCAGTTTCCCCGCGCCCCTGGACGGGCGCCCCTTCGGGGCCCGTCCAGGGGCGCGCCGCTTTCCCCGGACGGCCCCTGCGTAGGCTGGACCACCCGAACAGCCCCATGAAGGGACGCAGGAAATCATGGCGATCCAGGTCGGCGACAAGGCACCCGACTTCGAGCTCAAGGACAACCACGGCGCCACGGTGAAGCTCTCGGACTTCCGCGGCGAGAAGAACGTGGTGCTGCTCTTCTACCCGTTCGCCTTCACCGGCGTGTGCACGGGCGAGCTGTGCGAGCTGCGGGACAACCTGCCGAAGTTCGTCAACGACGACGTCCAGCTGCTGGCCGTGTCGAACGACTCCATCCACACCCTGCGGGTCTTCGCCGACCAGGAACGGCTGGAGTACCCGCTGCTGTCGGACTTCTGGCCGCACGGCGAGGTCTCCCGCGCGTACGGCGTCTTCGACGCGGACAAGGGCTGCGCGGTGCGCGGGACGTTCATCATCGACAAGGAGGGCGTCGTCCGCTGGACGGTCGTCAACGCCCTGCCGGACGCCCGTGACCTGAACGAGTACGTCGCCGCTCTCGACACCCTGTGATTCATCGGCTCCAGGGCCTGCGGTTCTCGGGAACCCCTCACTAGGATCGACACGTTGATCCGATACCAACGCACGACGGGGCTCCCCGCCCCTGACATCTATGGGAGGACTTCGTGGGAGTCAGCCTCAGCAAGGGCGGCAACGTATCGCTGACCAAGGAGGCCCCCGGCCTGACCGCGGTCATCGTCGGTCTGGGGTGGGACATCCGCACCACCACCGGCACGGACTTCGACCTGGACGCCAGCGCGCTGCTGCTGGACGCGTCGGGCAAGGTCAGCAGCGACGCCAACTTCGTCTTCTTCAACAACCTGAAGAGCCCCGACGGCTCGGTCGAGCACACCGGTGACAACCTCACCGGTGAGGGCGAGGGCGACGACGAGCAGATCAAGGTCAACCTCGCGGCCGTCCCGGCCGAGATCGAGAAGATCGTCTTCCCGGTCTCGATCTACGACGCCGAGAACCGCCAGCAGTCCTTCGGTCAGGTCCGCAACGCCTTCATCCGCGTGGTGAACCAGGCCGGCGAGGCGGAGATCGCCCGTTACGACCTGTCCGAGGACGCGTCCACCGAGACCGCCATGGTCTTCGGCGAGCTGTACCGGCACGGCGCCGAGTGGAAGTTCCGCGCCATCGGCCAGGGCTATGCCTCGGGCCTGCGCGGTATCGCCCAGGACTTCGGTGTGAACGTCTGAGCCACCGGGGAAGAACCACCCGGCTCACTGGTCCGGCGCCGCAGTCATCATCGACCGCGGCGCCGGACGCGCTCGTACCACCACAACCGAACAACTGCGAAGCTCGACATCGGGGAGGACCAGCACCATGGGCGTCACGCTCGCCAAGGGAGGCAATGTCTCCCTCTCCAAGGCCGCGCCGAACCTCACTCAGGTGACCGTCGGACTCGGCTGGGACGTCCGGACCACCACCGGAGCCCCTTTCGACCTCGACGCCAGTGCGCTGCTGTGCCAGGGGGGCCGGGTGCTGGGGGACGAGTGGTTCGTCTTCTACAACAACCTGACGAGCCCCGACGGCTCGGTGAAGCACACCGGTGACAACCTCACCGGCGAGGGGGACGGCGACGACGAGTCGATCATCGTCGACCTCTCCCGAGTGCCCGCGAACGTCGACAAGATCGTGTTTCCGGTCTCCATCCATGACGCGGACAACCGCGGCCAGTCCTTCGGACAGGTCAGCAACGCCTTCATCCGTGTCGTCAACCAGCTCGACGGCCAGGAACTGGCCCGCTACGACCTCTCGGAGGACGCCTCCACGGAGACCGCGATGATCTTCGGTGAGGTCTACCGCTATGGCGGGGAATGGAAGTTCCGCGCGGTCGGGCAGGGGTACGCGTCGGGTCTGCGCGGAATCGCCCTGGATTTCGGGGTGAACGTCTCCTAGCGACCTTCTGAGGGGTCCCGGCGCTATATGCGCAAAACCTGGGGCCTGGTGGGGGACCAGGGGTGCCCGACTAGACTTCGGCTTCGGAGTCAATGTTTGGTAAAGCCGCGCGCGGCGCGGGGGAACCCCGTACACACACGATTGGGTAGCCAGTGGTTCTGAAAACCTTCGGCTGGTCGTTCGCGGTCACCGCGCTCGGCTTGGTTGCAGCGGTTCTCTACGACGGATGGACGGCGCTCGGGCTGGTCGCCATCCTGTCCATCCTGGAGATCTCGTTGTCGTTCGACAACGCGGTGGTCAACGCCGGGATCCTGAAGAAGATGAATGCCTTCTGGCAGAAGATCTTCCTCACCGTCGGCATCCTCATCGCCGTCTTCGGTATGCGCCTGGTCTTCCCTGTCGTGATCGTCGCGATCAGCGCCAAGCTGGGCCCGCTCGAGGCGGTCGACCTGGCGCTCACCGACAAGGACCAGTACCAGCAGTACGTGACCGACGCCCACCCGTCGATCGCGGCCTTCGGCGGTATGTTCCTGTTGATGATCTTCCTCGACTTCATCTTCGAGGACCGGGACATCCAGTGGCTGGCCTGGCTGGAGCGCCCGCTGGCCAAGCTCGGCAAGATCGACATGCTGTCCGCCTGCATCGCGATGATCGTCCTGCTGATCACCTCGATGACCTTCGCGACCCACGCCCACCAGCACGGCGGCACCCATGTCGACAAGGCGCAGACCGTACTGATCTCCGGTCTCGCGGGCCTCATCACCTATCTCATCGTCGGCGGTCTCTCCAGCTTCTTCGAGAACCGGCTGGAGGAAGAGGAGGAGCGTGAGCACGAGGCGGAGGAGGAGGCGGAGCGCACCGGCAAGCCGCGTTCGGCTGTCGCCCTCGCCGGCAAGGCCGCGTTCTTCATGTTCCTCTACCTGGAGGTCCTGGACGCGTCCTTCTCCTTCGACGGCGTGATCGGCGCGTTCGCCATCACCAACGACATCGTCCTGATGGCCCTCGGTCTGGGCATCGGCGCGATGTACGTCCGGTCGCTCACCGTCTACCTGGTCCGCCAGGGCACCCTCGACGACTACGTCTACCTGGAGCACGGCGCGCACTACGCGATCGGCGCCCTCGCCGTGATCCTCCTCGTCACCATCCAGTACGAGATCAACGAGATCATCACCGGCCTCATCGGTGTCGTCCTGATCGCCTGGTCCTTCTGGTCCTCGGTCCGCCGCAACAAGGCGCTGGCGGCCGCGGAGGGAAAAGCTGAGTCCTCCAAGGAGGAGGTGGCGTCCGGCGTCTGACCCCGGGGACGGGTCCGACCCGGAAGCCGGGGCCGGTGTGACCGGTTCCGGAGTGTGACGGCCCTCCAGGTGAGGGAACGCTCTGAGCGGGGCGGGGGGGGAGGAAAGAGCCTCCCCCGCCGCCCCCCCGGCTGTTGTTGCGTAGACAAAGAGGCGGTTGGGGGGGAGGGGGTTGTTTCCGCACACCCATCG
>NZ_JBVIDX010000018.1:0-7260 GCF_055572155.1 Streptomyces sp. NPDC030814 | reverse complement strand
GGTGGATGGTTCTGCGCCGCGGGGGGCGCTCCCCCCCCCCCCCCCCAACCCCCCCCCCCCCCCCCCCCCCCCCCCCCCCCCCCCGCGGTGGTTGACGCGACGACACGGAAGTTGTGGGGCGGGCATGAGTTTCCTGGACAACCTCTGGCGCGGGCGGGCCTCGGAGTTCGACGCGGGCAACGCGGCGACCAACGCGATCGAGCTGACCAAGCGGCACCAGAAGGTGTCCCTCAGCAAGCAGGGCGCCGCCACCGGTCATCTGCGCGTCAACCTGTCCTGGCGGATGCGGACCTCCGACATCGGCGGACCGAAGCGGCAGAGCGTGCTCCGGCACCCCTTCAAGGCGCTCAAGCCGGAGGAGGTGGTGGCGCACAGCCAGAGCATGGTCAACGTCGACCTCGACCTGGGCTGCCTGTACGAGCTGGCCGACGGGACGAAGGGGGTCGTTCAGCCGCTGGGCGGCTTCCTCGGCGACATCAACGACCCGCCGTACATGCGGCTCAGCGGCGACGACCGGTTCGGGTCGGGGTCCGGCGAGACCATGTACATCAACCTGGACCACCGGGACGACTTCAAGCGGATGCTCGTCTTCGCCTACATCTACGACCAGACGCCCGCGTTCGACCGTACGCACGCCGTCGTGACGCTGTACCCGAGCAACGGGCCCCGGATCGAGATCGGACTCGACGAGCGCCATCCGCAGGCCCGGTCGTGCGCGGTGGTGATGATCGAGAACGTCAAGGGGGAGATCGTCGTGCGCCGGGAGGTGAAGTTCGTCTACGGGTTCCAGGCGGAGCTCGACCGGTTGTACGGGTGGGGCCTGCAGTGGGGACGCGGATTCAAGTCCAAGGCCGAGCGCTGACGGTCCTGGCGCCCCTCACGGGGCGCGGCGGTCACCGGCCGATGAACTGCGGGCCCTGCGGAGGCAGCCGGACGTCGGGATCCAGGCCCGCGCCCGCGGGCTGGGGGTAGCCGTAGGCCGGGGCGCCGGCGGTCGCGGGAGCCTGCTGGGTGTGCGGGTAGCCGTAGGCGGGCTGGGTCTGGGCCGCCGGGGGGTAGCCGTACGCGGGCTGTGACGGGACCCCGGTGGTCGGCTGCTCCGGGGGGAGCGGTGCCGAGACCTCCGGTGCCGGGGCCTGGGTCGTGGCCGTCTGGTTCGCCGCGGCGGCCGCCGCCTCCGACTCGTCGACCGAGATGCCGAAGTCGGTGGCGAGGCCCTGGAGGCCGTTGGTGTACCCCTCGCCGAGGGCGCGGAACTTCCAGCCGCCGCCCCGGCGGTAGAGCTCGCCGCAGATGAGAGCGGTCTCCTCGCCCGTCTCCGGCTTGATGTCGAAGTACGCCAGCGGTTCCGCGTCGGAGACCGTGGCGTCGTACAGCAGGATGCGCAGGGAACGTACGCGGTCGAAGGGGACATCGTCGGCGGAAGCCACGAGGAGAATCTGGCCGACGGCGGACTCGACACCGGCCAGGTCAGTCTGGATGGTGTCCGTGAGGCCCTCGGCGACACGCTTCTTGCCGAGCCGCCACACCTTGCCCGAGGGGTGGCGCGGCTGGTTGTAGAACACGAAGTCCTCGTCGGACCGTACCCGTCCGTCGGGGCCGAGGAGCAGCGCCGAGGCGTCGACTTCCGGGGCACCCTGTCCGGGCGCCCAGCGCAGCACGGCGCGGACCGCCGTGGCTTCGATCGGGACGTTCGACCCCTTCAGCATCGCGTGCGTCATGCCGTTCATCCTGCCCTCTCGGTCCTGACCACGACAACGCGGGGGCGGTGATGCGCCGTTCGAGTCGTCGAGGGGCCGACATGGCCGGGTTACCAGAACTTCACGTCCGGAGGGAACTGAAGACACACATTTGTACGTACTATTACCGGCCACCTTCAGACCGGCCGCCCAGCAGCCACGGGGGATTTTCCATGCGTCACTTCGGGCACATCGCCCCTGAGGAGCGTCAGCGTCTCTTCTTCCGCGAGCCGAGTGTCTTCACCGCCGACTCACCGGCCCGCGTGCTCGCCGCTGCCCTCGGGGCCACGCTCTACAGCCCGGCGACGCGCGAGCGGCTGGCCGACGACGTCGTCAAGCAGGCCGGGCGCGGTGTGGTCTCCATGGTGCTGTGCCTGGAGGACTCCATCGACGACGCGGAGGTCCTGGGCGCCGAGGAGAACCTGGTCCGGCAGTTCGCCGACCTCGCCACGCGACCGGACACCGAGCTGCCGCTGCTGTTCATCCGGGTCCGCTTCCCCGGGCAGATACCCGACCTCGTCGAGCGGCTCGGCCCGGCCGTACGGCTGCTGTCCGGATTCGTGCTCCCGAAGTTCACCGAGGAGCGCGGCATCGCCTTCCTGGAGGCGCTCACCGCCGCCGAGGCCGCCAGTGGCCGGCGGCTGTTCGCGATGCCCGTGCTGGAGTCGCCCGAGCTGATGTACCGGGAGACGCGCGTAGAGGCCCTCCAGGGCATCGCCCACACCGTCGACAAGTACCGCGACCGGGTGCTCGCCCTGCGCCTCGGCGTCACCGACTTCTGCTCCTCGTACGCCCTGCGCAGGGCACCGGACATGACCGCCTACGACGTGCAGATCGTCGCCTCCGTGATCGCGGACGTGGTGAACGTGCTGGGGCGGGCGGACGGCACCGGATTCACGGTGACGGGGCCCGTGTGGGAGTACTTCCGGGTGCAGGAGCGCATGTTCAAGCCGCAGCTGCGCACCAGTCCGTTCCTGGAGAACCGCGCCGGGCGGCTGCGCGAGACACTGATAGAGCACGCCCTGGACGGACTGCTGCGTGAGATCTCCCTCGACCAGGCCAACGGTCTGCTCGGCAAGACCTGCATCCATCCGTCGCATGTGCTGCCGGTGCACGCGCTGTCCGTGGTCAGCCATGAGGAGTACAGCGACGCCCAGGACATCCTGAGGCCCGAGCGCAACGGCGGTGGCGTCCTGCGCTCCGCCTCCCGGAACAAGATGAACGAGGTCAAGCCGCACCGGGCCTGGGCTGAAAGGGTTCTGCAGCGGGCCGAGGTCTTCGGTGTGGCGAACGAGGACATCGGCTTCGTGGACCTGCTGGCAGCGGGGCTGCCCGACTGAGGCGCCCGCCGCCCGCACCTGTCGTAACCGACGAAGGAATCGATGAACAACGCAGTGAACGACACGATCTGGTCCGGGACCTGGGTCGCCGAACGGCTCGGGGTCGAGCTGGTGGGTGACGAGGAGCTGAGCGGTCTGCTGGGGCTCGCGCTGCGGCGCAACCCCAAGCGGGCGCATCTGCTGGTGTCGAACGTGCTCGGCAAACATGTGCCGCAGTCGCCGGCCGTCGTGTACGGACACGGGGTCGCCCTCGGCCGCCGGGTGCGGGACCTGCTGGCAGCCGACGGGGCGCGGGCCTCGGTCGTCCTCGGTTACGCCGAGACCGCGACCGGACTCGGCCACTCCGTCGCGGACGGGCTCGGCGACGCGCCCTACCTCCACTCCACCCGGCGGCCCGTCGAGGGTGTCGCCCAGGCCGGCGGCTTCGAGGAGTCCCACTCCCACGCGACGTCGCATCTGCTGCTGCCGGAAAACCCGGAGCTGCTCGCCGGGGCCGGGCCGCTGGTCCTCGTCGACGACGAGTTCTCCACCGGGAACACGGTCCTCAACACCATCCGCGCGCTGCACGAGCGGTATCCGCGTGAGAGGTACGTCGTCGTGGCGCTGGTCGACATGCGGTCGCCACAGGACCAGGGGCGGCTCGCCGGGTTCGCGCGGGAGATCGGGGCGCGCATCGATCTGGTGACCGCGGCCAAGGGGACCGTGCGGCTGCCGGAGGGGGTCCTGGAGAAGGGGCAGGCGCTGGTCGCCGAGCACGAGGGGGCGCCCGCGACGCCGGTGTGCGCCGGGCGGGTCCGCCGGATCGAGCTGGGCTGGCCCGACGGGGTGCCCGACGGCGGACGGCACGGGTTCGCCCCCGCGCACCGGGAACGGCTGGAGGCCGCGCTGCCGGGGATGGCCGCGCGTATCGCCGACGCGCTGCCCGGGGATGCCCGGCGGGTCCTCGTGCTCGGCTTCGAGGAGCTGATGTACGCGCCGCTGCGGCTGGCGACGGAGCTGGAGCGGCTGGTGGACGCGGCGGAGATACGGTTCTCCACCACCACGAGGTCGCCCGTGCTGGCCGTCGACGACCCCGGCTACGCGATACGCAGCCGCATCGTCTTCCCCGCCCATGACGAGCCGGCCGACGGGCCGGGCGAGCGGTACGCCTACAACGTGGCCGGGGGCGGCTTCGACACGGTGGTCGCCGTCGTCGACTCGACCGCCGACACGGCCGCGCTCCACGCGCACGACGGCCTCCTGGCGACCCTGGCCGCCCACACCCCGGCCGTCCTCCTCGCCGTCGTACCGTCCTACGTCCCCTCGGAAGACCCGAAGTCGACCCGGCACCACACCGAAAGGCCCTTCATGCTGCCCGAGCCCCTGCGCGGCCCCGCCTTCTCCTCCTATGCGGCCGAGGAGGTCGGGTGGCTGCTGCAGGATCTCTCCCAGGTGACCTTGGAGGCGCCGACCGAGGAGCGGGAGGAGGCCATCCAGAGCGGCGGGGCGCACTACGCCGAGTCGTTGCCCGTCGAGTACCAGCCGAGTGAGCAGTACCAGGCCCTCTTCCACAGCGCCCTGGACGCGTCGGCCGAGCGGATCGCCGTGGCCGTCGGTGTCGTGACCGAGACCGTGCTGGCGGAGCGGTCCCCACGTCCCGTCCTCGTCTCGCTCGCCCGTGCCGGGACGCCCGTGGGCGTGCTGATGCGGCGGTGGGCGCTCCAGCGGCACGGCGTCGAACTGCCGCACTACGCCGTCTCGATCGTGCGGGGACGCGGCATCGACGCCAACGCGCTGCGCTGGCTGGCCGCGCACCACGACCCGGCGGACGTCGTGTTCGTCGACGGCTGGACCGGCAAGGGCGCGATCACCCGCGAACTGGCCGCAGCGATCGATGAGTTCGAGAAGGCCGAGGGCATCACCGGGTTCGACCCGGAGATCGCGGTGCTCGCCGACCCGGGCTCGTGCGTGCGCACCTACGGCACCCGTGAGGACTTCCTCATCCCGTCGGCGTGCCTCAACTCGACCGTCTCCGGGCTGATATCGCGGACCGTGCTGCGCGCGGACCTCGTCGGACCGGACGACTTCCACGGCGCCAAGTTCTACCGGGAGCTGGCCGGCGCCGATGTGTCCGTGGAGTTCCTGGACGTGATCTCGGCCCGCTTCGCCGATGTCGTCGATGGGGTCGACACCCGCACCAAGGAACTGCTGTCCGCCGACCGCACCCCCACCTGGGAGGGCTGGGCGGCCGTCGAGCGGATCAGCGAGGAGTACGGGATCCACGACGTCAACCTGGTCAAGCCCGGTGTCGGGGAGACCACCCGGGTGCTGCTGCGCCGGGTACCGTGGAAGATCCTCGCGCGGGCCGGGGCGGGCGCGGACCTCGACCACGTACGCCTGCTCGCCGAACAGAGAGGGGTACCGGTGGAAGAGGTGGCGGAGCTGCCGTACACCTGTGTGGGATTGATCCACCCCAAGTACACCCGGGGCGCGACCGGTGCCGACGGCAAGGCGGTGGCGGTCTGATGCCCGGCCCCCGCGTTCTCGTCGCGAGCGATCTCGACCGTACGCTCATCTACTCGACCGCCGCGCTCGCGCTGACCATGCCGGACGCGCGGGCGCCCCGGCTGCTCACCGTCGAGGTGCACGAGAGCAAGCCGCTGTCGTACCTGACCGAGACGGCTGCCGGGCTGCTCACAGAGCTGGGGGACGCGGCGGTGTTCGTGCCGACGACGACCCGGACCCGCAAGCAGTACCAGCGGATCAATCTGCCCGGGCCCACCCCGACGTACGCGATCTGCGCGAACGGCGGGCATCTGCTGGTCGACGGGGTCTCGGACCCCGACTGGTACGCGGGTGTGACCGCGCGGCTCGCGGACGAGTGCGCGCCGCTGGAGGAGGTCCGGGACCATCTCGCCGCCACCGCCGACCCGTCCTGGGTGCGCAAGCACCGCATCGCCGAGGACCTCTTCGTCTATCTCGTCGTCGAGCGTGAGCTGCTGCCCGAGGAGTGGGTGAAGGGGCTCGCGGCGTGGGCGGAGAACCGGGGCTGGACGGTGTCGCTGCAGGGGCGCAAGCTCTACGCCGTGCCGAAGCCGCTGACGAAGAGCGCGGCGATGCGGGAGGTCGCCCGGCGGACGGGGGCGGAGCTGACGGTGGCCGCCGGCGACTCGCTGCTCGACGCGGATCTGCTGCTGGCGGCGGACCGGGCGTGGCGGCCGGGGCACGGGGAGCTGGCGGACGTGAGCTGGTCGGGTCCGACGATCACGGCTCTGCCGGAGCGGGGAGTCATGGCCGGGGAGCGGATTCTCCGGGAGTTCCTGCGGGCCGCGCGGGAAGGGTGACGCCGGGGGCCGCCGGCCGGGCGTGATCCCGGGTCCGGTCAGTCTTGTCCGGTCAGGGGGCGGGGGTGCTGCGGTCCGCGGGCTGCCGGTCGTCGGTGGTCGAGCGCGCAGTTCCCCGCGCCCCTTCGAGGTCGCCCCTCCTCAGGAAGCGGAGCAGTGCGAAGGCCGGCACCGCCAGTGCCGCCGTCGCCAGGACGATCTTCGAGTACGTCGAGACGACCGCCGTCACCTCGGTCCAGTTGGCGCCCAGGAAGTAGCCGGCCAGGACGAAGACCGTGTTCCAGAGCGCGCTGCCCAGGGCGGTGAGGAGTGTGAAGAGGGGGAGGGGCATCCGTTCGACGCCCGCGGGGACGGAGATCAGGCTGCGGAAGACGGGGACCATACGGCCGAGGAAGATCGCCTTGGTGCCGTGCCGGAGGAACCATGCCTCCGTCCGGTCGATGTCGGAGACCTTCACGAGGGGCAGCTTCGCGGCGATCGCGACGGTGCGGTCGCGGCCGAGGAGGGCGCCCACGCCGTAGAGGGCGAGGGCGCCGATGACGGAGCCCGCCGTGGTCCACAGGAGCGCGGCGCAGAGGTTCATCCGGCCGCTGCTCGCGGCGAAGCCGGCGAGGGGGAGGACGACCTCGCTGGGGATCGGTGGGAAGAGGTTCTCCAGAGCGACGGCCAGCCCCGCCCCCGGTGCACCCAGGCGGTCCATCAGCCCTATGATCCACAGGGGTGCACCGCTCATCGACTCCGCTTGCATGGCTGTCATGGGGGCACGCTAAGGGCTGTCCCGTAATCCCCGGCGGGCGCACGACGCCGGCTACGGCACCTCGCCGCGTTGTCGGAACGCCCGCATACATCCAGTATGCG
>NZ_JBVIDX010000017.1:112931-188422 GCF_055572155.1 Streptomyces sp. NPDC030814 | reverse complement strand
CCCTAGTAGCTCCGCTACGAGGAGCTTCCGGCGCCTTGCGATCGCACGCACCATACGCCGCAAGCTGATCGGACTCCCCTTTTGTTCGGAGCTCTTGGCACGCACATCTGCCGCGTTGTCGTCGGTTGCCAACGCTCCGCGTTGACGCCCTCCTCCGCCTTGCAGCTGCACGCACCAAGCCCCGCTCACCGGCAGCCATGCAGGTGCCGTAGCCCGAAGCCGGCTTGATCCAAACGACAGGCCCTAGCCCACTCTGGGGAAGCGGGCCTGGAGGGTCCAGATCGCCGGGTTGTCGGCGAGGTCCTCGTGCAGGTCGCACAGGTCGGCGACGAGGTCGTGCAGGAAGTCCCGTGCCTCCCTGCGGAGTTCGGCGTGGGAGAAGGTGAGCGGGGGTTCCTCGGCCGGCATCCAGTCGGCCTCGATGTCCACCCAGCCGAAGCGGCGCTCGAAGAGCATGCGGTCGGTCGACTCGGTGAAGTCCAGCTCCGCGTGCTGCGGCCGGGACGCGCGGGATCCCGCGGGGTCCTTGTCCAGCTGTTCGACGATGTCGCAGAGCGCCCACGCGAAGTCCAGCACCGGCACCCATCCCCAGGCTGTGGACAGCTCCCGGTCCTCCTTGGTGTCGGCGAGGTAGACGTCACCGCAGAAGAGGTCGTGCCGCAGCGTGTGGACGTCGACGCGGCGGTAGTCCGCCTGCGGCGGGTCCGGGAAGCGGTTGGAGAGGGCGTAGCCGATGTCGAGCACGTAGGCGATGGTGTCATGTCCCCCATAGGATCTTGGACATGTCCCGATCCTTACCGGTTGTCCCGGCCGCGCTGCTGGCGGCGACCCTGACGTTCACCCTCACCTCCTGCACGGACGAGGCTGCGGGTTCCGGCACCGGCAGGCCGGGTGCCGCGGGGCTGCGGGACCCGTACTTCCCGAAGCTCGGCAACGGCGGCTACGACGTCACGCACTACGCCCTGAGCCTCGATGTCGGCGTCAAGCGGGGCGAGGACGTCGAGGAGCACGTCGAGGGGAAGGCCGTCGTCACGGCGCGGGCGAAGCAGGACCTCAGCGCGTTCCATCTGGACCTGAAGGGCATGAAGGTCGAGTCCGTCACCGTCGACGGCGGAGAGGCCCGGTGGAAGCGGGCGGGGCAGGAGCTGACCGTCCGGCCGCAGGACGTGCTGGAGAAGGGGAGGACGTTCCGTACGACGGTGCGCTACTCGGGCCGCCCGCGGACGATCACCGACGCGGACGGCTCCGAGGAAGGCTGGCTGCCCACGGCCGACGGGGCGCTCGCGCTCGGCGAACCGGCGGGTTCGATGGCGTGGTTCCCCGGCAACCACCACCCTTCGGACAAGGCGGCGTACGACATCAGGGTCACCGTCCCGCAGCGTCTTCAGGCCGTCTCGAACGGGGAGTTGCGCAGTGAGTCGACGAAGGACGGCCGTACGACGTTCGCCTGGCACTCTGCCGAACCGATGGCGAGTTATCTCGCGACGGTCGCGATCGGCGCGTACGAGATCCGGCGTACCACGGCGGGCGGGAAGAAACTGCCCGTGTACACAGCCGTCGACCCCGAGGAGGCCGAGGACAGCCGGAAGACCCTCGACCGTATACCCGACGTCATCGAATGGGCCGAGATCAACTTCGGTCCGTACCCCTTCTCGTCCACCGGCGCGATAGTCGAGCGGGGAGAGGACGCGGGGTACGCGCTGGAGACGCAGAACCGCCCGGTCTTCCCCGGCGCCCCCGACACCAGCACTCTCGTCCATGAACTGGCCCACCAGTGGTACGGCAACTCCGTCACCCCGAAGAGCTGGCGGGACATGTGGCTCAACGAGGGCTTCGCCACGTACGCGGAGTGGCTGTGGCAGGAGGACCACGGCGGCGAGACCGCCCAGGACATGTTCGACGCGCTCTACGAGGGCGAGTACTTCGACGACACCGAGGACGACGAGGCGGTCTGGGCGTTCCCGCCCGCGAGGCCGCCGAGCGCCGCGCACATCTCGGACAGCCCCGTCTACGAGCGCGCCGCGATGGTCCTGCACAAGATCCGCGAGGCCATCGGCGACGACGCCTTCTTCGACCTCCTCAAGGGCTGGGCCACGGCCCGCCGCCACGGCAACGCGAGCACGTCGGACTTCACCGCGTACGCCGAGAAACACGCGGAGAAGACGGCCCCGGACGCCGACCTCACCCCGATCTGGGAGGAGTGGCTGTACGGGGAGGGGAAGCCGGAGGAGGCGTGAGCCCCGGCCGGGCGGACGCGGGCCTGAAGGGGCCGGCGACCTGGGCCGTTGACGTGGGGCCGTCGGTGGGGAGGGGCATGCGCAGGACCGTGCAGGGGCGTCCGCGCTCGGCCGGGGACGGTCCCCTCCTCGGCGGTGCGGAGGGGCGCGAGCAGCAACATGCCCGCACGCTGTCGACGAGGTCGGACATCGCCCCGTCGAGCGGAGCCGCCGGGGCCCGGAAAACGCGGAGCTCCGCAGCTCACCGCGGGCCTGCAGTGCGTTCGGACTTGGGGTGGCCGAGGAGGCGTGTGGAACAGCGAGTGCGCGTGCACAAGGTGCGGCTGGGCGGCCAGGAGATCCGGGTGGTCCAGCCGTCCCCGGCGTCGGCGTCGACCCCTGTCCGCCTGGCGTTGCGCGACGACCACCACTGGCTGTCGATGTACGTCGACCGGTCCAGCGCGGAGCAACTGGTCGCCCTGTGGTCGCTGGCCGCCCGTTCCGCCCGGTCGCTGATCCATCTGCCGATCCGGACGAACCGGGCCCCCGACGGCATCACGAGCGACGGCGAACCGGTCGCCCTGGACCTCGTCCTCGCCCACCACAGCCTGCAGTTCCCGACCGGGTCGTGGAAGGAGGTACGGGCCAGGCTGGGCCGGGGGCGGCCCCACACCGCGGCCACCCCCGACGACGACTTCCCGGACGAGACCGCCATCGATTACCGGCGACGGACCTGTCCCACGTATCGCGACCACCTGTCCTTCGACATCGCGGCGCACACCCTCTTCGTCATCGGCAGCCCCACCGCCTTCCGCGAACACGGCACGGCCCTCCGCGACCTCGTCACCCGGGCCCCGTCCCACTCCCACCACCACCCGCCCCCGTCCCACTACTGCGTCGAACTCACCTCGGGCCCCTGGCCCGGCCCCCGCTTCCGTCGGGGCGTGCCCGGCCGACTGCACATCCGGTACGCGGGGGAGTGGCGGATATGACGCCGAGGGCCCCGGCCGACAGGGTGTCGGGCGGGGCCCTCGGGGTTGGGCTCCAGGGGGCTCAGACGTTGACGCCGAAGTCCTGGGCGATGCCGACGAGGCCGGAGGCGTAGCCCTGGCCGACGGCGCGGAACTTCCACTCGGCGCCGTTGCGGTAGAGCTCGCCGAAGACCATGGCGGTCTCGGTGGCGGCGTCCTCGGAGAGGTCGTAGCGGGCGATCTCGCTGCCGCCGGCCTGGTTGATGATGCGGATGTAGGCGTTGCGGACCTGGCCGAAGTTCTGCGAGCGGTTCTCCGCGTCGTAGATCGAGACCGGGAAGACGATCTTGTCGACGTCGGCGGGGAGGCCCGCCAGGTTGACGTTGATCGCCTCGTCGTCGCCCGCGCCCTCGCCCGTGCGGTTGTCACCGGTGTGGACGATGGTCTGGTCCGGGGTCTGCTTGTTGTTGAAGAAGACGAAGTGGGCGTCCGAGTACACCTTGCCCTGGGTGTTGACCGCGATGGCCGAGGCGTCCAGGTCGAAGTCGGTGCCCGTGGTGGTACGGACGTCCCAGCCGAGGCCCACGGTGACGGCGGTCAGGCCCGGAGCCTCCTTGGTGAGCGAGACGTTGCCACCCTTGGACAGGCTTACAGCCATGGTTGGGAGTCCTTCCCTCGTTGCGTACGTGCCTTACGGGCTTCGTGCCGGGGACGAAGCTACCTGTACCCCTATGAACGCAGAGAGGGGCGCCAGAGGTTCCAGGGGTTTTTACTTTCTTTACCCAAGGGGCGGAGAGTGGGAAAAGCGGGTGACTTCCGTCGGGGCGCCGGGTGACCATGGGGGCATGTCCGGTCCTTCCCGGGGGCCTGGGGGTCCGCCCTCCAGAGGCCTCACCATCCGCGGCTCCGTCTCCGTCCCCGAGGCCGAGCTCATGTGGCGTTTCTCCCGGTCCTCCGGTCCGGGCGGACAGCACGTCAACACCAGTGACTCGCAGGTCGAGCTGCGGTTCGACCTCGCCAACACCGAGGCGCTGCCCGAGGTGTGGAAGCGGCGGGCCCTGGAGCGGCTCGCCGGGCGGCTCGTCGACGGGGTCGTCAGCGTCCGGTCCTCCGAGCACCGTTCACAGTGGCGAAACCGGGAGACCGCCGCCGTACGCCTGGCCGCGCTCCTCGCGGAGGCCACCGCCCCGCCGCCGAAGCCACGTCGGCCGACCCGCATCCCGAAGGGGATCAACGAGCGGCGGCTGCGGGAGAAGAAGCAGCGGTCCGAGACCAAGCGGGGGCGGTCCGGGCGGGATTGGGGCTGAGGGCTGTCCCGTAATCCCCGGCGGGCGCACGACGCCGGCTACGGCACCTTGATGACTGCCGGTGAGCGGGGCTCGGTGCGTGCAGACGTGCAGCTGCAAGGCGGCGAGGAGTCAACGCGAATGGGGCCCCCTCCGCGCGAGGTCGTTCGAACGGGGGAGTTGGGGACCGACGACAACGCGGGAGATGTGCGTGCCGGCCCCGCGCCCAGGCGCGATCCCAGCGACAGGCCCTTGGGGTCCGGTTTTCGGCTGCGGCCGGTCCGTGCGGCGTTTACGGGTGGCCGCCCTGACCGGTCGTTTTTCGCGTTCGGGCGCGTGGGGATTTCACGATTCGGCGTTGTCGGACGGGAGGGGCCCGATCGACATTGTCGCGGTGAGGGAATGACCGTGATCACGGCCGCGAGGGGAAAGTCGTCGACGGGCTCCGGCGAATTTCACGTCCGGCCGGTCGAGGCGTGCCGGGCGCATTTGCGGGTCGTCGCCTACCGAATGCTCGGTCTGCTCGCGGAGTGGGCGACGCCCGTGAGGGGGCGTGGCTGAAACCGAGCGGTTGGCGGGGGGCGCGGAGGTCGGCCGTGGGGCCGGGCGCCTGGGGCTGTTTGCTGTCTGCGGTGGGGAATGATCCCCCTCATCCCAACTGTCGGTACCTTCCCCGGAAGTACGTCAGCGGGCCGCCCTCCGTGCCCGGCACCTTCGTTTCCAGGACCCGGCCGATGACCAGGGTGTGGTCGCCGGCGGGCACGCGTTGCTCGGTGCGGCATTCGAGGGTGGCCAGGGCGTCCGTGATCAGGGGCGCGGCGGTGAAGGGACCGGGGGTGTGGGGGACGGACTCGAAGAGCAGGCGGTCGCTCACGCGGCCCTTCATGGCGAAGCGGCCGGCGATGGTGCGCTGGTGCTCGGAGAGGACGGAGACGGCCCAGAGGGGCTGCTCGGCGAGCAGGTCGTCCATCCGGGAGCCCTCGCGGAGGCTGACCAGGACGAGGGGCGGGTCGAGGGACACGGACATGAACGACGTGGCCGTCATGCCGACGTCCTCGCCGCGCGGCCCCTCGGGGTCCAGCTGCGCCTCGTGCGCGGTCACCAGGACCACACCCGCCGCCAGGCGGGACATCGCGGCACGGAACTCGTCTTCGCTCACCCCCTCAGCATGCCCGCCGGGGCGGGGAAGGTGATCCCCAGGGGGTGTGAGGGGAGAGGGGGCCTGGGGAGGCGGGGGAGACACCTGGGGTCGCGGGTAAGCGGGTCGCGGGTAAGCGGGTCGGGGGGACACGGGCGGCGGGGACAGGGACGGTGCGGACGGGGGCGGTGGGGGCAGGGGCGGCGTGGAAGAAGAGGCTGAGGGCTTCGGCACGTCGGCACGCTAGTCCGCGTCCGTCGTCCGCCGCATCCGGCCGGAGATCCACCTTCCCGCCCGTCCTGGGACCTAGGTCGTCCTCGCCGGTCCTGGGACCTGGATCGAGCCGGACGGGCGGGGGCGGGGTTGCGGCGCCGGCCGGTTCCGGTCCGTCCGGCGCTCTCTCCGGCTGGCTCGAAGGCTGGCTCGAAGGCTGGCTCGAAAGAGTCCGTCTACCCTGTCAGCGCACTCGGTCATCACCGCTCACAGGGTCTACACAGAGTCCTGAATTCTGTTCAGGAAGCGCATGCTGGAAACGCATAAACTCCACTCAATTGCTCAGGTTTTGTTGTGACTTGAGTCACAGGAGCCATATTTTGTTGACCCTGTGTACCGAGTGGGCTTCGCGCTGTGATTCAGTGGCGGGGACGCTGCAAGCTGTAAGCAGGAACTGTAAGCGGTAGTAAGCCCATGAGTTACGCCGGATAGCAACCCTGGAGCCTGGAGCTGCCACAAGATCTCGGGGGGAGGGCGAATGGAAACCGAGTCGGAGCCTTACGTCCGTCTGACGACGCTGCGGCAGCTGCACCAGGTGATGGCGGACATGAACACCGCACGCAGCCTGGCCGACACGCTGCAGACCGTCGCCGACGGTGTGGTCAACGGCCTGGGGTACGAGCTGGCGTGCGTCAATCTCGTCCGCCCCGACGGGGACCTGGTCGTCGCCGCCCTCTCCGGGAACTCCGCCGCCGAGGCCCTGATCACCGGCCGTGTCGGCTCCCGCGCCGCCTGGGACCGCCGGCTGACCATGGGTGAGGCCTGGGGCGACCTGCGGTTCATACCGCACACCGAGGGCTGGGTCCTCGACGAGGACGACGTGCCGCAGTGGTACACCGACGGGCCCGCACCCCGCTTCGAGGACGAGTGGCACCCCTCCGACCGCCTCTTCGCGCCGATGTACACACCCGGCGCCGGCGGCGCCTCCTGCGGTGAGCTGCTCGGGGTCATCTCCGTCGACCGGCCGCGCAACGGCCGCCGGCCCGGCGCCTGGGGGCGCGAGGCGCTCCAGATGTACGCCTTCCAGGCCGCCATCGCCATCAGCAACGCGCGTCTACGTGCGAATATGCAGCGCGCACTGGTCAGGCTCGAAAGGGAGCAGCAGGCGCTGCGGGCCAGTGAGGAATCCTTCCGTCAGGCGTTCGAGTACGCCCCGAGCGGTATGGCCATCGCCGAGATGGGCGGCGATCAGCACGGCCGGATCCTGCGCACCAACGACGCGCTCTGCCGGCTCCTCGGGCGGCCCGCGTCCGCCATGCGCCGGTACTCCTTCTCCGACCTCGTCCACCCCGAGGACATCGGCACGCTCCTGCGCACCTCCGCCGAGGGCGGCCGTGCCGAGCTGCGGCTCGGGCGCCGCGACGGCACATACGTCTGGGTCAGCCTGCGCAACTCCGTCGTGGCCGACGCCGCCGACGGGCCCCGCTTCCTGCTCACCCACGTCGAGGACATCGAGGAGCGCAAGCGCCGCGAGCTCCAGCTCGCCCACCGCGCCTCCCACGACGCGCTGACCGGCCTGCCGAACTCCGCCGAGCTGCGCTCCCGGCTCTCCGCCCGCCTCTGCCAGCGCCCCCAGGCGCTCCCGGCCGGCGCGGCGGCCGACTCCATGGACGCCACCTTCGGCGAGAACTTCGCGGACGGCTTCGCACAGTACGGCGACTTCGGGATCGCCCAGCACCCGGCCGCCCAGCAGCCGCACCCGTCGTTCGACGCGTACGAGGCCGCCGGGAACGCCGGGCACGCCTTCGACTTCCACACGGTCGGCGGGCCGTACGACGCCTTCGACCACCATGTGCACACCGTCGCGCCCGAGAACGAGCGGGACGACGGCACCAAGGGGCTCGCGGTGCTCTTCTGCGACCTCGACGGCTTCAAGTCGATCAACGACCGGTTCGGGCACAACGCGGGCGACGCCGTCCTCATCGAGGTGGCCCGCCGGCTCAGCCGGGGCGTGCGCGACGGCGACACCGTCGCCCGGCTCGGCGGTGACGAGTTCGTCGTCCTCGCCGACGGGCTCGGCCGCGCCGACGCCCAGGACCTCGCCGTCCGCCTGCGCAACGAGATCATCCAGCCGATCCGGGTCGACGGCCGCGCGATGCGCGTCGGCGCCAGTTTCGGCATCGGGTGGGCACACTGCGGGATGACGGCGGACGAGGTGTTGAAATCGGCTGACGAGCGGATGTACGTCGAGAAACGATCTCGTCCCAAACAGCATCGGCGGGCCGGATGAGCAGAGCCGGGCGGTAGCCCCGCACCCGGGAAAGCGCAGGTGAGGCCCCTTGCGAGGGGCCTGTCGGCGCGATGGTGACTCAGGCCACGAGGCCCGAGTCACCCGTTTGGCTCAGCATGAGCGGGTAGGCTCGCTCTCCTACACCCCTGTTGCAAGAACGCCACCCGTACGCCGCATGTACCGCACCGCTGAGGAGACCTAGGGATGACGCCCGGCAGCAACGGCGCGAGCACGCCCGAGGACGACGACCCGTTCGGCTACCTCTACGCCGACGGTCAGGCTCGGGGCGCCCAGCCGCCCACGGGGAGCTACGGCTACCCCAACGCCGTCAACCGGGTGCGGCCGGTCGGTGAACGCCAGTACGGGCAGCAGACCCAGCAGCAGACCCAGGCCCCGCAGGCGCCCACGGCGGCGTACGGCCAGGTACAGCAGCAGGGCGCCTACGGGCAGCCGAACGCGCACTACCAGGCCCCGGAGTCCTTCCCCGGCGGCGCCCCGACGACCCGTCAGCAGCCGCACGGCAGCGGCGGGGGCGGCGGGCGCGGGCGCGGCCCCAACACCAAGGGCCTGCTGATCGGCGCGATCGCCGTCGTGGCCGCCGTGGTGATCGGCATCGGCGTCGCCATGATCGGCGGCGACGACAGCAAGGACGACAACGCCGGTGGCGGCGCCTCGACCGCGCCGACGGCCGGCCAGAGCACCGAGCCCAGCCCGTCGACGACCAAGAAGACCGAGCAGCAGCCCGGCGAGCTCCCCAAGGCGGAGGCAAAGACCCTCCAGCTCGGCGGCAACGCCACGGTCTCCTCCGACATCCCCGGCGCCAAGTCCGAGGGCGGGTTCTACGTCACGGGCTTCAATCAGGTCGGCGCCAAGGTCACATGGAGCTTCAGCGGCATCAAGAAGGCCGGCGCCTACCGCCTGTACGTGCGCTATGGCATCCCTGGTGTCGATGCCGACGCGACGCTCCTGGTGAACGGTAAGACCAACACCCAGCCGCTTGGGATGAAGAACTTCATCAACTCGCCCAAGGGCGACTTTGAGAAGGGGTGGCAGACCACTTGGGCCCCCGTCACCCTGAACAAGGGGACGAACCAGATCGAGATCGTGTGTGGCGAGGGCAACAAGTGTGACGCGAACATTGATCAGCTCTACCTTGTGAACCCCTGAGCCGGGGACTTGAAGGCGTTGCGCAACTGGCACAGCCCCGTGCCACGCGAATCGTCGGCGTGGCACGAGGCTGTGTTCAAAGGTCCTGCCGTGGGCGCGAACCAGGGGCGCAGACGTCAGCCCCAGACGGCCATGCTCTTCACCCGCCACGGAGTGTTCTCCGAGTAATGGCCCGACCGGATGTCGATCCTATCCCCGTAGCAGGACTCCTCCCTGTACACAGTGATCAGTTTGCCGGTCTGGTTGGACACTGAGCGGCCGCTGCGCGGGTAGCACCCGTGCGCGTTGTTGTAGCTGTGCTTCGTCCCTGCGAAGCTCGCACCCGACCAAGTGCAGACATACCCGCTCGAGCACCTGGTGACGGCGGATGCCGACTGGGCAGTGGTGACGGGCAGGGTCGCGATCAATGCGGCACCGGCAAGTGCGAACAAGCGCAACTTCATGGGAGTTGCTTCCCCCTTGTTCTCGAACGTAAGTGCGGTCAGTGGGCAGCCTGTCACTCATGCCGTCCGCTTGCCAAAGACAATTACGAATTTCGGCCAGAAGATGACCATGGAGTCCTCCAGGGGCATGGCCGAGGACTTCCCCGTCAGGAATCAAGGTGCTTCAGGCCGCGCTGACCTCCCCCGTCACCGCCACCTGCGTCCGAAGTTCCTCGTACGCTCGCTGGTCGAACTCGCCCGCCGCCGGGGCCAGTACGGTCGCCGCCGACAGGGCTGCCGCCCGGATGAGGCGGTCGGGCCAGGGGAGGTGTTCGACCAGGCCCGAGAGCAGCCCCGCGACCACCGAGTCGCCGGCGCCCGTGGGGTTGCCGCGGAAGCGGCGGGGCGGGGTTGCCTGCCAGTGGCCCTCGGGGGTGTGGGCGAGGAGACCGTCGGGGCCGAGCGAGGCGACGACCGCCTGGGCGCCCCGGCGGCGGGCGTCGCGCGTCGCGCGGGACGGCTCGTGGGAGCCGGTGAGTTCGGCCAGTTCCTCGGCGTTCGGCTTCACCACGTCGGGGCGTGCCGCCACCCCGCGCCGCAGCGGCTCACCGCTGGTGTCCAGCAGGACGGGGACGGCCAGGGTGCGCGCCGTACGGATCAGGCCCGCGTACGCGCCCACCGGCACCCCCGGCGGCAGGCTGCCGCACAGGGCCACCGCCGAGGCGGAGCGCAGCAGGACCTCGTACGTCTCCTGGAACGCCGACCACTCGGCCGGGGTGATGAGCGGGCCGGGCTCGTTGAGCTGAGTCGTGTCACCGGTGGCGTCGACGACGGCGATCGTCCGGCGCGTCGCGCCCTCCACCGGGACCAGCGCGTCCACGATGCCCGGCGTCCGGGTGAGCCCGTCCTGGACGGCTCGTCCGGTTCCGCCGCCGACGAAGCCGGTGACCGTCACCTCATGGCCGAGAGCCGCGAGCACCCGGGCCACGTTCAGGCCCTTGCCGCCGGGGCGTTGGATCACCTCGGTCACCCGGTGCGTGGTGTGGGGCCTGAGGGCCCGTACCCGGTGGGTGATGTCGAGAGCGGTGTTCAGCGTGACCGTGAGGATCACCCGGTGCTACCCCCTCGAATTCGACGGCGCGACGCGTTCGGTCTTCGTTGACATCAGAATGCGCCCGGCGACAGCTGTTGCGGAGGCCCGATCATGCCAAAAGAGCGGCGGCCGGCCCAGTCCTCGGGGGGCCGACCGCCGCACTCGCGCCACAGGCCAACAAAGGGGCGCATCGGTTCGGTTGGGGATCGATCGCCCCGGCTGTCCGCCGTCGTCCGCCGTCCCGGCGCCCGCCGCTGCCGGGGTCAGCTCGCGAACGGGTCCACCACCCATGCGCCCTTGCGCAGGACCCCCTTGAGCGCGAAGTCCGCGTCGAGGAGTACGACGTCGGCGTCCTTGCCCGGTTCCAGGGAGCCGATCCGGTCGTACAGGCCGAGGAGCCTGGCCGGGTTGGCGGACAGGGCGGCGACGACGGACTCGACGGGGAGGCGGTCGACGGTGACCGCCCGTGCGAAGGCGCGGTCCTGGGTGAGGGTCGAGCCGGCGATGGAGCCGCCCTGCACCAGGCGCGCCACACCGTCGGCGACCTCCACCTCCAGTGGGCCGAGCATGTAGCGGCCGTCGCCGAAGCCCGCCGCGTCCATCGCGTCCGTGATGAACGCCACCCGTTCGGCGCCCGCGTGACGGAACGCCAGCTGGAGGGCGGCCGGGTGCAGATGCGTGCCGTCGTTGATCAGCTCGACCGTGATCCGCTCGTCCTCCAGGAGCGCCGCGATCGGGCCGGGGTCGCGGTGGCCCAGCGGGGGCATCGCGTTGAACAGGTGCGTGGCCACGGACGCGCCCGCCCCGATGGCCTGAACGGTCTGCTCGTACGTCGCGTCCGTGTGCCCGATCGCCGCGATGACGCCGTGCTCGGCGAGGAGCCGTACGGAGTCCAGGCCGCCGGGGAGTTCGGTGGCCAGGGTGACCATGCTCGCCCTGCCGCGCGCCGCGTCGATCAGCTTGCGGACCTCCGCCGGGTCCGGGTCGCGCAGCAGCGCCTCGGAGTGGGCGCCCTTGCGGCACGGGGAGATGAACGGGCCCTCGAAGTGGATGCCCGCGATGTCGCCCTGCTCGGCGAGTTCGGACAGGAGGCCGGCGCGGTGGGCGAGGCCGTCCATGTCGCCGGTGACGGTGGAGGCGACGAGGGTGGTGGTGCCGTGCAGGCGGTGGGTGTGGATGCCCCGCAGGACGTCCTCGACCGTGCCCGAGGTGAAGGAGGCTCCGCCGCCGCCGTGGTTGTGGAGGTCGACGAAGCCGGGGACGGCCCAGAGGCCGTGGGCGGCGAGGGTGGGGGCGCCGGCGGGGGCGTGCTCGGCGATGCGGTTGCCGTCGATCACGACCCGTCCGTTCTCGACGACGCCGGTGGGGAGGACGACGTTGACGCCTTCGAGGACGTAGGGCCGCGCTGCCGACGGCGGCTGCGGGTGTGGGGGGGCCTGTCGCGCGGTTCCCCGTGCCCCTTCAGGCTTGCTGCTCGGACCGGAAGCGGAAAAGGCCTGCTGGGTTGGCATCAGGGGGTTGCCTCCGAAGCGTCCGTCGGGGTCGTGGGGGTGGTGTCCGTGAGGAGGTCCCAGGCCAGGAGGCCGGCGCCGAGGCAGCCCGCCGTGTCGCCGAGGGTGGCCGGGACGAGTGTGGGGACCTTCTGGAAGGTCACCCGGTGTTCGATGGCGGCCCGCAGGGGGGTGAACAGGGTCTCCCCGGCCTCGGCGAGGCCGCCGCCGATGATCAGGGTGCGGGGGTCCAGCAGGGTGATGGCGGTGACGAGGCCGTCGGCGAGGGCGTCGACCGCCTTCTGCCACACGCCTCGGGCCCGGGGGTCGCCGTACTCCACGGCTCGCGCGCAGTCCGCCGCGTCCGCCCCCGGATCGCCGGTGGTCTCGGCCCAGGCCTCGCTGACCGCCGCCGCGGAGGCGAAGCGCTCCAGACAGCCGCGCTGGCCGCAGGGACAGGGGGTTCCCCCGGGGCGAACGACGATGTGGCCGATCTCGCCCGCGAAGCCGTGGGCGCCCGCCTCGACCCGGCCCTCGACGCCGATCGCGCCGGCGATGCCGGTGCCGAGCGCCACGAAGAGAAAACGGTCGGCGCCCAGGCCGGCGCCGACCCGGCCCTCGGCGAGGCCGCCGGTGCGTACGTCGTGGCCTAGGGCGACCGGTATGCCGCCGAGGCGCTCGGCGAGGAGCGAGCGCAGCGGTACGTCGTGCCAGCCGAGGTTGGCCGCGTAGACGGCGACACCCCGGTCGGCGTCGACGATGCCGGGCACGGCGACCCCGGCGGCCGACGCGGATTCGCCGAAGTGCCGCTCGCCGTGGGCGCGCAGCTCGGCGGCGAAGTCGAGGATGGACGCGACGACGGCGTCCGGCCCGCGGTCGCGGCCGGTGGCGAGGCGCGCCTGGTGCAGCAGCTCGCCGCCCGCACCGACCAGCGCGGCCTTCATCCCGGTGCCGCCCACATCGAGGGCGATGACATGTCTCACAGGGGACAGTGTGGCCCGTGTACCCTCAAGAGGTCTAGTCCACTCACGTGGTGTAGACCTTATGCAGAGTTCGAGAAGTTGAAGGATTAACGGGCTTGAACGCAAGCCTGCGATCCAGGCTGTTTTGTTCGAAGCCCGTTCGATAAGTGCGACAGGTTTGGGGCAGTACGAGTGCGACAGCGGCGGACGAAGACCCATATCCGGACCACCTCGGCGATCGCGGCACTGTCCGCCCTGGGGCTGATGTCCACGCTTGCGGGCTGCGGGGCCGGGGAGGCGGACGGACAGAAGGTCACCCTGAAACTGGTGGCCGCCGACTACGGCGACTCGCAGGCCAACAGCTCCCAGAAGTACTGGGACGACCTCGTCGAGGCATACGAGAAGAACCACCCGGACGTCGGGATCGACGTCACCGTGCGCTCCTGGAACGACATCGACCGCGAGGTCAAGGAGATGGTCGACGCGGGCGAGGCCCCCGACATCGCGCAGATCGGCACGTACGCCGACTACGCCGCCGCCGGGAAGCTCTACGAGGTGGACGACCTGCTCTCCATACCCGTCCAGGCCAACTTCCTCGGCCAGCTCGCCAACGCGGGCAAGGTGCGGCGGGTCTCGTACGGGATGCCCTTCGCCGCGTCCACCCGCGTGCTCTTCTACAACAAGAAGCTGTTCGCCAAGGCCGGGATCGACGACGCCCCCCGCACATGGAGCGACCTGGCCGCCGACGCCGAGGCACTCCGCGCGGCAGGCGTCAAGACCCCGTACGCGCTACCGCTCGGGCCCGAGGAGGCCCAGGCCGAGACCATGCAATGGCTGCTGGGCGGCGGCGCTGGATACGTGGACAACGTCGGCACGTACCAGCTCAGCTCCGAGGAGAACGTCAGGACCTTCACCTGGCTGAAGAACGAACTGGTCGACAAGGGCCTCACCGGGCCGACCGCGCCGGCGAAACTGAACCGCGCCGACGCGTTCGACGCGTTCGCGCGCGGGGAGGTCGGGATGCTCAACGGGCACCCCAGCCTGATGCGGATGGCCGCGGACCGGGGCGTCGACTACGGCACCGCCGCGCTGCCGGGGCGTTCGGGGCCGTCGCGTTCGGCGCTCGGGGTCACCGACTGGATGATGGCGTTCAAGCAGAACGGGCACCAGGAGGAGATCGGCGACTTCCTGGACTACGTCTACGCCGACAAGAACGTCCTCGCGTTCTCCCGTCAGTACAACCTGCTGCCGGTGACGTCCTCGGCGTCACAGGCGATGGCGGGCGACAAGGACGCCGCCGTGCTCACGCCGTTCCTGAAGGAACTCCCCTCGGCCGAGCTGTATCCCGCCGGGAAGACGTCCTGGGCGGAGGTCAGTGCGGCGGTGAAGCGGGAGATAGGGACGGCCGTGTCGTCGAACGCGAAGCCGCGGGTGGTGCTGGAGAGGTTGCAGGAGACGGCGACGGCCGCGGAGCGGGAGGACTAGGGCGCCTAGGGGCTCGGGGGTGCGCGTTCGTATGGCGGGTGCGGGTTCGTCGTGGTTTCTCGCGCAGTTCCCCGCGCCCCTGAAGGAACGGGCCTGCGGCCCGCCCTTCATGAAAAGCACGGGGCGCAGCCCCGGTCGCTTTTCAGGGGCGCGGGGAACTGCGCGAACGGCCCCCACCCGCCCGCATCCGGCGACGCACCAGTCATCCCCCTGTCGGTCCCGTCCGTTACCGTCGTCGCATGGACAGCCTCGACACGCGTGAACAGGCCATCCTCGCGTTGGAGCGGCAGGGGTGGGGGAGCCCGGGGGCCAAGGAGCGGGCCATACGCGAGCGCCTGGGGCTCGCACCCGTGCGGTACTACCAACTGCTGAACGCCCTGCTGGACGACGAACGGGCCCTGGCCCACGACCCGGTGACCGTCAACCGGCTGCGCAGAGTGCGGGAGGCCCGCCGGGCCGAGCGGTGACGGATAAGGTCGACGGCATGGGCAGCCACAAGGATTCCGAGAACCCCAAGGCCACCTTGCCGACACCTGTGACCCCGGCCGGCCGGGACGCGCTCGACGCGATCCTCGCCGACCCCGGCCGTACGGTGATCGCGCTCGACTTCGACGGCACGCTCGCACCGATCGTCCCCGACCCCGAACAGGCCCGCGCCCACCCCGACGCGGTCGCCGCCCTCGCCGCACTCGCCCCGAAGGTCCGCTCCGTCGCCGTGGTGACCGGCCGCCCCGCCGCCGTCGCCGTCCGCCACGGAGGCTTCTCCGGCGTCCTCGGTCTGGAACACCTCACGGTGCTCGGCCACTACGGCGCCGAACGCTGGGACGCCGCGACCGACACGGTCACCGCGCCGCCCCCGCACCCCGGTGTCACCGCCGTCCGCGCGGAACTCCCCGCGGTGCTGGAGCGCGCGGGGGCCGGGGAGGGCACCTGGATCGAGGAGAAGGGGCGGGCCGTCGCCGTCCACACCCGGCGCGCGGCCGATCCCCAAGCCGCGTTCGAGGTCCTGCGCGCGCCCCTGACGGACCTCGCCACGCGCCACGGCCTCATCGTCGAACCGGGCCGGATGGTGCTCGAACTCCGGCCCCCGGGCATGGACAAGGGCGTCGCCCTCCGTCGGCACGTCGTCGATTCCGCGGCGACGGCCGTCCTCTACGCAGGTGACGACCTCGGGGACCTGCCCGCGTTCGCCGCGGTGGAGAAACTGCGGGGTGAGGGCGTGCCCGGGCTGCTGGTGTGCAGCGGCAGCACGGAGGTGACGGAGCTGTCGGAGCGGGCGGATCTGGTGGTGGACGGGCCGGAGGGGGTGGTGCGGTTGCTGGCGCGGATCGCGGAGTGTGTGGGGGCGGGGGGCGCCCAGTAGCCCGGGGCCGCCTGTGGTGGGGCGGGCGCGGGTGCGCTGTGGTTTCTCGCGCAGTTCCCCGCGCCCCTGAAGGCATGGGCCTGCGGCCCGGCCTGCAGCCGAAAAGCACGGGGCGCGGCCCCGGTCGCTTTTTCAGGGGCGCGGGGAACTGCGCGAACGACCACGAACCACCCGCGGCCGCCCACGTACCCCGTACCCCCGGGCTACTGGGCCCGCAACTCCCCCAACTGATCCAGGAACCACTGGGCCGGCGGCAGCGCCGTCGCCGCCGCCGTCAGGCGTTTCGCGCGCTCCGTCCGTTCCTCCGCCCCCATCGACAGCGCCTCGTGCAACGCCGCCGCCGTCCCCCCGATGTCGTACGGGTTGACCACCACCGCGTCCTCGCCCAGCTCCTCGAACGCCCCCGCCTCCCGCGACAGCACCAGCGCGCACCCCGTGTCGGCGACGAGTGGCACCTCCTTGGCGACCAGGTTCATGCCGTCGCGGATGGGGTTCACGAGGGCGACGTCGGCCAGGCGGTACGCCGCCAGGGAGCGGGCGAAGTCGTCCTTGACGTGCAGGACGACCGGGGTCCAGCCCGGCGTCCCGTACCGCTCGTTGATCTCGGCGGCCACCTGCTGGACCTCGGCGGTGTACTCCCGGTACACGGCGAGGTCCTGCCGGGACGGATACGCGAAGGCCACGTGCACCACGCGCTCGCGCCACTCCGGCCGGTCATCGAGGAGCTGCCGGTACGCCAGCAGGCCCCGCACGATGTTCTTGGACAGTTCCGTGCGGTCGACACGGACGATCGTGCGGCGCGGGGTGCCGTCGGGAGCCGTCCCGATCTGCTCGCGCAGCGCGACGATCCGCTCGTCGACGTCCGCCTGGTGCGCGCGGCTCCGCAGGAAGTCCGCGTCCGCGCCGAGCCCGTGCACGCCGATCCGGGTGCCGGAGGTGGCGCCCGGGCCCAGTACGGCGTGACAGCACGCGGTGAACGCGTCCGCCCACCGCCGGGTGAGGAACGCGGCGCGGTCGGCGCCGAGGATGCCGCTCAGCACCTCCGCGGCGATGTCGTCGGGCAGCAGCCGGAAGTAGTCCACGGGCGCCCACGGCGTGTGCGAGAAGTGGCCGATCCTGAGGTCGGGACGCAGCTCGCGCAGCATCCTCGGCACGAGCGTCAGGTGGTAGTCCTGCACGAGTACGGCCGCGCCGTCCGCCGCCTCCTGCGCCAGCGCCTCGGCGAAAGAGCGGTTGTACGTCTCGTACGCGGTCCACTGGGCGCGGAACTCCGCGTCGAAGACGGGCTCCAGAGGGGTCTGGTACAGCATGTGGTGCACGAACCAGAGCGTGGAGTTGGCGACGCCGTTGTACGCGGCGTGGTGGATGTCGGCCGGGATGTCCAGCATGCGTACGCCGGGCTCGCCGACCCCTCGGCGTACGGCCTCGCGGTCGCCGTCGCCGAGCGCCGAGCAGACCCAGAGCGCGTCGGCGTCGGGGCCGATCGCCGACAGGCCGGACACGAGTCCGCCGCCGCCGCGCTTCGCGGTGAGACCGCCGGAGTCGTCCTGGGTGTACGAGACGGGGCCGCGGTTGGAGGCGACCAGCACCTGGGCTGCAGCGTGCGTTGATGCCATACGGCTCAACCTAGCCCGCGTTCGAACCGCTCAAACGTGCGGTTCGGCCGTATACAGGAGCGCCCTGGGGGGTGGGGGGGACGTGTGCGTCGGCGGGTGCGGGCAGTTCGTGGTTTCTCGCGCAGTTCCCCGCGCCCCTGGAAAAGCAGGGGCCTGCGGCCCCGTGCTTTTCCGGTGAAGGGCGGGCCGAAGGCCCGATCCTTCAGGGGCGCGGGGAACTGCGCGACCAGCCACTCACCCACCCGCATCCGGCAACGAACCCGTACCCCCGCTCCCTACGCCGCCTTCCGCTCCGCGTACTCCGCGATCTCCACCATCGGCGGCCTCTCCTCCAGGTCCACCGAGTACGTGCGCGGCTCGAAGCCCTCCTCGCCGCGTTCGAACTGGGTGAGGACGGGACGGATCAGGTGGCCGCGGGCCAGGCGGAGCTGGGCCGTGCGGTAGATCGCCGCGGACATGCGGCCGAGGGCCTGCCCGTCCTGGTGGCGGTGTTTGCGGACGCCCACGTCGACCTGGGCGAGCGCGTCGAGGCCGACGAGATGGAGCGCGTCGACGAGCATGCCCAGTTCGATGCCGTAGCCGACGGGGAACGGGAGCCGTTCCAGGAGGGAGCGGCGGGCCGCGTACTCGCCGCCCAGTGGCTGGACGAAGCCCGCCAGTTGCGGCCAGTGCATGTTCAGCAGGGGGCGGGCCATGAGTTCCGTCACACGGCCGCCCTGGCCGGCGGCCGCGCCGAGCGGACGGTCGTACATCGCCTTGACCAGGTCGACGCCGGGGTCGGTGAGCAGTGGCCCGACGATCCCGGAGACGAAGTCCGACGAGAACTCCTTGAGGTCCGCGTCGATGAAGCAGACGATGTCGCCGGTCGTGACCAGCAGCGACCGCCACAGGACCTCGCCCTTGCCGGGCACGGCGGGCAGGCGCGGGAGTATGTCGTCGCGGTGGACGACCCGTGCCCCGGCCGCCGCCGCGACCTCGGAGGTTCGGTCGGTCGATCCGGAGTCGACGACGACGACCTCGTCGACGAGCGGGACCTGTTCCACCAGGTCATGGCGGATGACGGCGACGATGTCGCCGACCGTCTCCTCCTCGTTCAGCGCGGGCAGGACGACACTGACGGTCTGGCCCGATGCCCGTTTGGCGGCAAGGATCTTGTGGAGCGGGCGATCGGTCACGGACCAGGAGCGGGTGCTCAGCCAGCGCTCGACTTCCTTCAGCACAGTGCGCGGCTCCTCTGCGTTCATCTCGCGGTTCGGACGGCTCTCTCAACTGTCCTGGCCTTCGGTTACAGTCTTGAACAACGCTGATGACCATCGCATGTCGGTGCTCGTGTGCGTATACAACCAAATACCGCTCATCCAGAGGGGCAGAGGGATACGGCCCGATGAAGCCCCGGCAACCCTCCAGCTGTCTTGTCACGTCGCCGTGGCGAGGTCCGGCTAGGGAAGGTGCCAAATCCGTCTCACGGCGAGATGCGTCGTGAGGAAGATGAGGAGAAAGGGCCTCGCCTCACATGGCTGCGCAGACTGTTGCAACCGAATCCACGACCGCCGACGGTGCCGCGAAGAGCGTCGACCTCGGCCCCGCCGCCGCCCTGAGCTGTCGGGAGTGCGGTCACCGCGTCCCCCTCGGACCGGTCTTCGCTTGCGAGGAGTGTTTCGGCCCGCTGGAGATCGCGTACGACTACTCCGCCTACGACACGGAGGAGCTGCGCAAGCGGATCGAGGCCGGCCCCGCGAACATCTGGCGGTACGCGCCCCTGCTGCCCGTCCCCGCCGACGTGGCCACCAAGCCGAACCTCAACCCCGGCTGGACCCACCTCGTCAAGGCCGACAACCTCGCCCGTGAGCTGGGCGTCACCGGTGGCCTCTACATCAAGGACGACTCCGGCAACCCGACGCACTCCTTCAAGGACCGCGTCGTCGCCCAGGCCCTGGAGGCCGCGCGCGCCTTCGGCTTCACCACGCTCTCCTGCTCCTCCACCGGCAACCTCGCCGGCGCCGTGGGTGCCGCCGCCGCCCGCGCCGGCTTCCGCTCCTGCGTGTTCATCCCGCACGACCTGGAGCAGGGCAAGGTCGTCATGGCCGCCGTCTACGGCGGTGAGCTCGTCGGCATCGAGGGCAACTACGACGACGTGAACCGCTTCTGCTCCGAGCTGATCGGCGACCCGGCCGGCGAGGGCTGGGGGTTCGTGAACGTCAACCTCCGGCCGTACTACGCCGAGGGCTCCAAGACCCTCGCGTACGAGATCTGCGAGCAGCTCGGCTGGAAGCTGCCGGACCAGCTGGTCGTGCCGATCGCCTCCGGCTCACAGCTCACCAAGATCGACAAGGGGCTCCAGGAGCTGATCAAGCTCGGGCTCGTCGAGGACAAGCCGTACAAGATCTTCGGCGCGCAGGCCGAGGGCTGCTCGCCGGTGTCGGTCGCGTACAAGGCGGGCCACGACGTCGTCCGGCCGCAGAAGCCGGACACGATCGCCAAGTCGCTGGCGATCGGCAACCCTGCGGACGGGCCGTACGTCCTCGACATCGCCCGCCGGACCGGCGGGGCCGTGGAGGACGTGACCGACGAGCAGATCGTCGTCGCGATCAAGCTGCTCGCCCGGACCGAGGGGATCTTCGCGGAGACCGCCGGCGGGGTGACCGTGGGGGTCACCAAGAAGCTGATCGAGAACGGGCTGCTGGACCCGGCGCTGACGACCGTCGTGCTCAACACCGGTGACGGTCTCAAGACGCTGGACGCGGTCGCCGGGACGGGGCTCACCGCGACCATTCGGCCCAACCTCGATTCGTTCCGTGAGGCCGGGCTTGTGTAAGGCCTGGTAGTCGTTCGTCTGCGGGCCCGTGGGGGCCGGTCGCGCCCACGCGGCGGCAGCCGCAGATCCAACACAACCCCGCGCCCCATAGCTCTGCCGCACACACCCGGAGGTCACACGTCATGAGCGTCAGCGTTCGCATCCCCACCATCCTTCGCACCTACACCGGCGGTCAGGCCGAGGTGCAGGCCGAAGGTGCCACCCTCGCCGAGGTCATCGCGGACCTGGAGAAGAACCACACCGGGATCGCCGCGCGCGTCCTCGACGACCAGGGGAAGCTGCGGCGGTTCGTGAACGTGTACGTGAACGACGACGACGTGCGGTTCGAGCAGGGCCTCGAGACCGCAACGCCGGACGGGGCGGGCGTGTCGATCATCCCGGCCGTCGCCGGCGGCTGAACCCGTTCCGTACCCGTCGGTAGTAACCGTCGGTAACAGTGATTACGGACTGTTCATCGAATTGCCCCCACCGCGAGAGAAGCGGAGGGGGCAATTCTCTATGGTTGAGCACGGTACAGTTGGGGAACCCGGTCCGATCGTCATTGTGATTTCATGCCGGGTGCATATCCAATCGCGCCGCACGCCCTATATGAAGTAGCCAAAGTCTGTAGGGCATTTGCGTGTTTCGCTCCTTTTATGGGGCCCGACTTGCCCTGAATTCAGGGGAATTGTTCGTACATTCCCGACCGGGCCTGTCCAGATTTTCTCGTCCGATTGACCTGTTGCAGACGGCAGTTGGGCAGATACATTCAGCCGCGGTCGACGCGTTCCGGCGCACACCCCCAACCGTTGGGGGGTGAGGTCTGACCCGGGTCCGCGAAGTGCGGATCTGTGCAAGGGCCAGTAATAGGGGAGTTAGGCATGGCTCAGGGCACCGTCAAGTGGTTCAACGCGGAGAAGGGGTACGGCTTCATCGCGGTCGACGGTGGTGCGGATGTATTCGTCCACTACAGCGCGATCCAGATGGACGGTTACCGCACCCTGGAAGAGGGCCAGCGGGTCGAGTTCGAGATCTCGCAGGGTCAGAAGGGTCCGCAGGCGGACATGGTCCGTCTCGCAGGCTGAAGCAACGCGCCGGTTAGCAGCGACGTTCTTCGTTCTTCTCGGAGGGTCCGCGCCCCGTACTCGGGGTGCGGACCCTTCCGCGTGTCCGCACCCCGCCGAAGCGTCCGCCGACGGCCGCGCGGGCGGGGCGCGGACCGGGCGCGCAGGGGCGCGTTCACCTGCGGATCACCCGGAGGCGCTTGCACTCGACCATGCCGAGTGCTAATCATTGGCGTTAGCACTCTGAAGGTGAGAGTGACAACGAAGGACCGGGTCGGTGAGGCCCGCAGGCCAGGTGGGGCAAGGAACCACGAGGCAGGCGAGCCGTCCGTCGCGGGCGCGGGCGCGGTCCGAAGGAATCACCCCCAGTCCTGGAGGGACCACTTCACATGGCCAAGATCATCGCGTTCGACGAGGAGGCGCGGCGCGGCCTCGAGCGCGGCATGAACCAGCTCGCGGACGCCGTCAAGGTGACGCTCGGCCCCAAGGGCCGGAACGTCGTCCTCGAGAAGAAGTGGGGCGCCCCCACGATCACCAACGATGGTGTGTCCATCGCCAAGGAGATCGAGCTCGAGGACCCGTACGAGAAGATCGGCGCCGAGCTGGTCAAGGAAGTCGCCAAGAAGACGGACGACGTCGCCGGTGACGGTACGACCACCGCGACCGTCCTCGCCCAGGCGCTCGTACGCGAGGGCCTGCGCAACGTCGCCGCCGGCGCCAACCCGATGGCCCTGAAGCGCGGTATCGAGAAGGCCGTCGAGGCCGTCTCCGGTGCGCTGCTCGACCAGGCCAAGGAGGTCGAGACCAAGGAGCAGATCGCCTCCACGGCCTCCATCTCCGCCGCCGACACCCAGATCGGCGAGCTGATCGCCGAGGCCATGGACAAGGTCGGCAAGGAAGGCGTCATCACCGTCGAGGAGTCGCAGACCTTCGGTCTGGAGCTCGAGCTCACCGAGGGCATGCGCTTCGACAAGGGCTACATCTCGGCGTACTTCGCCACCGACATGGAGCGCATGGAGGCGGTGCTCGAGGACCCCTACATCCTCATCGCCAACTCCAAGGTCTCCAACGTCAAGGACCTGCTCCCGCTCCTGGAGAAGGTCATGCAGTCGGGCAAGCCGCTGCTGATCATCGCCGAGGACGTCGAGGGCGAGGCCCTGTCGACCCTGGTCGTCAACAAGATCCGCGGCACCTTCAAGTCCGTCGCCGTCAAGGCCCCGGGCTTCGGTGACCGCCGCAAGGCCATGCTCGGCGACATCGCCATCCTCACGGGCGGCGAGGTCATCTCCGAGGAGGTCGGCCTCAAGCTGGAGAACGCGACCCTGGACCTCCTGGGCCGCGCCCGCAAGGTCGTCATCACCAAGGACGAGACCACGATCGTCGACGGTGCCGGCTCCGCCGACCAGGTCGCCGGCCGCGTGAACCAGATCCGCGCCGAGATCGAGAACAGCGACTCCGACTACGACCGCGAGAAGCTCCAGGAGCGCCTGGCGAAGCTCGCGGGCGGCGTGGCCGTCATCAAGGCCGGTGCCGCGACCGAGGTCGAGCTCAAGGAGCGCAAGCACCGCATCGAGGACGCCGTTCGCAACGCGAAGGCTGCCGTCGAGGAGGGCATCGTCGCCGGTGGTGGCGTGGCCCTGCTCCAGGCCTCCCAGGTCTTCGAGAAGCTGGAGCTGGAGGGTGACGAGGCGACCGGCGCCAACGCCGTGAAGCTCGCGCTGGAGGCCCCGCTCAAGCAGATCGCCGTCAACGGTGGTCTCGAGGGTGGCGTCGTCGTGGAGAAGGTCCGCAACCTCCAGGTCGGCCACGGCCTGAACGCCGCGACCGGTGAGTACGTCGACATGATCGCCTCCGGCATCATCGACCCGGCGAAGGTGACCCGTTCCGCCCTGCAGAACGCCGCCTCCATCGCCGCGCTCTTCCTCACCACCGAGGCCGTCATCGCCGACAAGCCGGAGAAGGCCGCCGCGCCCGCCGGCGGCGGCATGCCGGGCGGTGACATGGACTTCTGAGCCTCCTCGTAGCGAGAAGGTTCGGACCCGGTCCGTCAGTACCGAGGGCGGCACTCCCTGTTCCGGCAGGGGGTGCCGCCCTCGGGCGTGTCCGGGGTCACACGGATCGCCGCCCGTCGGCGGAATGCCGTGGCGGGCGGGGCGGTTGACGAGTACAGCGATCCATGCATGTGCATATAGTGCGTGCGGGGCGCCGAAGTGACCGACCGAACCACTCGATGTCTCACCGACCTCTCCGAGGAGTCCCACGTGACCACCGCGTCCACCTCCCGTGCCGCTGATGTACTGTCCCGGCCCGCTGTCATCAATGGGCTGACCGTGCCGAACCGGATCGTGATGGCCCCGATGACCAGGAACTTCTCACCGAACGGGGTACCCGGGGCGGATGTGGCCTCGTACTACGGGAGGCGGGCGGCAGCGGGCGTCGGGCTGATCGTGACCGAGGGAACGTATGTGGGGCACGAGTCGGCGGGGGAGAGCGACGGGGTGCCCCGGTTCCACGGGGAGGAGCAGCTCGCGGGGTGGGCGAAGGTCGTCGAGGCGGTGCATGCCGGGGGCGGGACGATCGTGCCGCAGCTCTGGCACATCGGGACCGTCCGGGAGCAGGGGAAGCCCCCGTTCCCCGAGGCGCCGGTGCTCGGTCCGTCCGGCTTGCGCGGTGACGGCAGTGTCGCGGAGGGCGGCCGGGCCATGACGCAGACCGACATCGACGAGGTCGTGGCGGCGTTCGCCAAGGCCGCCGCCGACGCCGAGCGCATCGGCATGGACGGCGTCGAACTCCACGGCGCCCACGGCTACCTGATCGACCAGTTCCTGTGGGAGCACACCAACCGCCGCACCGACGCCTACGGCGGTGACCTCGTCGCCCGTACGAAGTTCGCGGCGGAGGTCGTGGCCGCCGTGCGCGCGGCGGTTTCGCCGACGTTCCCGGTCATCTTCCGGTTCTCGCAGTGGAAGCTCGGCGCCTACGACGCGCGGCTCGTCGACAGCCCCGAGGAGCTTCAGACGCTGCTGGCCCCGCTCGCGGAAGCCGGCGTCGACGCTTTCCACGCCTCCACCCGCCGCTACTGGCAGCCCGAGTTCGAGGGTTCCGACCTCAACCTCGCCGCCTGGACCAGGAAGCTCACCGGCAAGCCCGTGATCACCGTCGGCTCCGTCGGCCTCCACGGTGATGTCACCACGGCCTACCAGGGTGAGAGTTCCGAGGTCCGGGGCATCGATGACCTGCTCGACGGCCTGGAGGACGAGCAGTTCGACCTTGTCGCCGTCGGTCGTGCGCTGCTCCAGGACCCCGAGTGGGCGGCGAAGGTGCTGGGCGACCGCTTCGACGAGCTGAAGGCGTTCGAGCCCGCCTCCATGGCGTCGCTGAGCTGAGCATGCCACTGGTCCCGGACTTTTCGCCAAGTCTCCCCAGTACCCGGCGGTAGTGATCCAATTCCGCCGAATGTGCCGCTGTAGTGTCGTGAGCGCAGCGTCGCCCGGCACCTCAACTGCCAGCTTATGAGCGGCAGTTGAGGTGCCTTCTTGTTGTGCGACGGCTCCCCTTCACCCCCCACGAACGGGACTGGACAAGCTCATGGCACGACACAAGCTCACCCTGAAGCGCAAGCGGCTCATCGCGGCCGTCGCCGCCGTCGGCGCGGTCGCCGGCGGCCTCGGCATCGCGGCCGGCGCGAACGCCAGCGAGACCACCTCCGCGACCAACCCCGCGCCTTCGCCCGAGGCGGCGGCCGACACGCCGTCGAAGACGCCCGTGGTCAAGGTCGTCGTGAAGTCGGTCCTCGCTCCGGCGGCCACCGCGGACGTGGCACCGGCGGTCACCTACGACACCGGGCTCGCGCCGCTCGGCGCCCGCGTCCAGGTCAAGGAGGAACTGCGGCGCGACGGCGGTACGCGCATCGAACTGCGGCTGCGGGACCTGGTCGCGAACCGCGCGTACGGCGCCCACGTCCACACCAAGCCGTGCGGCAAGCTGCCCGCCGATGCCGGGCCGCACTACCAGGACCAGGCCGACCCGGTGCAGCCGTCCGTCGACCCGAAGTTCGCCAACCCCGACAACGAGGTGTGGCTGGACGTGAACACGAACAAGAACGGCTCGGCGCGTTCGATCGCCACGGTTGACTGGCGGTTCCGGGCGGGCGGGGCGCGTTCGGTGGTGCTGCACGAGAAGAGCACGGCCACGCACGAGGGGCACGCGGGGACGGCGGGTGCCCGGCTGGCCTGCGTGAACGTGCCGTTCAAGTAGGCGGCTGAGCGGCCGGGCCGGTCAGTCCGCGTAGTCCTTGAGCTTCTCGGTGTCCAGTGTGATGCCCACGGGAGCGGGGATCTCCACGGTCGCGCCCCACGGGTGGGAGTCGGTCTGCTGGTACCGGCCGTCCTTCGGTTCGCTGAACACGATGACCGTGTGGTGGTCGCGGTCGATGAGGAGGTAGACGGGGATCTCGGCCGCCGCGTAGCCGACGGGCTTGTCGACGCGGTCGCGGCGGTCGGTGTCACGGTCGTGGGAGGTGATCTCCACGGCCATGAGGGCGCCGTCGGGGTCGGACCAGTTTCCATGGCCCCTGAAGTGGCCCTCCGGCGCCAGGAAGCCGTCCGTGAGGGCGCGGCCCTTGCGGTACGCCTCGGCCTTGACGCCCCGCTTGGGCATGAGGTTCAGCTCGGGGCGCTGCTGCATGCACTGGCGCAGCAGCCACATGAAGATCTCGCCGTGGTTGCCGTCCGGCATGGCCTTGACTACTACCTTTCCGCTGAAGTACTCGAGCCGTACGGTTTCCGGGGCCGCGGCGGCCAGTTCCTCGAACTCGTCGACGTCGAGCGGGCCGTGCCGGACGCACAGCCTCCCGCCGAGGAACTCCAGCCGGTTCCGCAGCTCCCTGGGGGCCCTGCGGACGAGTTCCTCGAAGTCCTCGACGGACATCTGCGGGTGCTCAGCGGTGTCAGGGGTCATGGTGTCGCCTCCTTCCTCCCATCGTGCCCCGGCAGGGTGGCGGCGGAGCGTAGGAGCGGTCATACGGGTGTCCTCTCTCGTGGCGGTAGGGACATCGCCGCACGGATCTCCGCCGCGCGGGCGTGGACCGAGGCCGCCGGGAGGGGCGCCTTGTGGTGGGTGGGGGCGCGTTCGCCCCGGCAGGCGCCGCAGGTGCCGCCCGGCAGAGCCTCGGGGCGGCCCGGGGTGCGGCAGGTGGCGCACTCCAGCATGCGGAGCGGTGGCCGTACGGGTTCCGGCTCCCGTTCCCGCTCCCGTTCCGGTTCCGGTTCCGGTTCCGGCGGGAGCTTGCTGGTGAGGCGGGTGCGGAGGAGGGCCGCCGGGCTGTGGACCGGGGTGGGGAGCCCCGTGGTGAGCGCCTGGCGGATCGCCTCGTCCGTGGCGCCGCGCTCGAACCAGGGCAGGAGGAGCGGTGCCAGGGCCGCGCAGTCCGCCTGGGAGAGGGACAGGGACGGGGTCGTACGGCCGAGGGCCGCGAGCAGGATGTGAGCCCGGGACCGGGTCGGGCGGCCACGCTCGGGGTTCTCCCCCTGTGCCTCCCGCCGCGCCTCCGGCACGTCGCCGCGCGTGAAGCTCGCCCACCAGTCGTCGTCCCGCGCGGTCCGGGAGAACCACGATCGGGTGATCCACCGGGCACTGCCCGACTCGGCGGTCAGATGTTCGCGCCCCCGGCGCAAGTGACCTGCCTGCTGGAGCCTGTTGAGGGCCGTACGCAGTGCGCACTGGCCGTACGGGAGCGTCTTGGCCAGCGTCTTCACGGAGATGTCGGCGCCGTCGGGGAGGCGGTCGATGTACGCGGCGATCGCTGCTTCGCGGGGTGGGAGGTGCGCGAAGTCGTGTGCGGAGTAGGGGCGTTGGCCGGGGGCGGCGCGTTTGCCGTAGCCCGGGTTGGCCATGGGGTGGGGCGACCCGGGCGGGGACGCGTGCGCGGGCAGGGGAGCGCTACTAAGCTTGGCATCAGCCATGGGATCGAAATTCCTCTTCGATCTTGTAGGTCAAGCCCCCGCAGGTGTTGGTAGCACCTGGCGGGGGCTGTTTCGTCTGCGCGCACGCTATCAGCACGATCACCGTGCGTGGCAACTTGAACGCGGGACGTCAACATGCCGGGTGGGAGGGTGGGTTGGGGCCCACCTCCCATTCCATGAAAAGAGGGCTCGGAGCTCGGGGCTTGAGCCTCGGGGCGGCTCGGCGGCCTGTTAATTCGCTCGCCGGGTGGGGCGGCTCCCGCGTACGGTGGGGCGCACTCTGACGAACACGCTCTCCAGAAGTACGCCGCAGAACGGGAGCAACCGCGCGAGACGGCGCGGGCCATGGAGGGGCGGCAGTGACTCTGCCCTGCCCTTCTACCGCTCAGGAGTGTTCCGCCATGAGCCCCGTTCCCGTACCCGTGCCCGCCGCTGCGCCCGCGTCCGTCCCTGCGTCCGTGCCCGTAGGGCTCGGCCTGCCCGTCGACGACCCCGCCGGCCTGCTGACCTGGGCCCGGCTCGCCGACGAGTCGCCCTTCTCGACGCTCGGAATCCTTGACCGCCTCGTCTACGACAACCCCGACCCGCTGGTCGCCCTGTCTGCCCTCGCCGGGGCGACGAGCCGTGTCCGCGTCCAGACCGAGGTGCTCCTCGCCCCGCACTACAACACCGCGATCCTCGCCAAGCAGACGGCCACGCTCGACCGGATGTCCGGCGGGCGCTTCACGCTCGGCATCGGGATCGGCGGGCGCGAGGACGACTGCCGGGTCGCGGGCATCGACATCCGGCGGCGCGGACGCCGACTCGACGAGCAGATGGAGCAGTTGAGGTGGACGTGGGCCGGCCGACCGTACGCCGAGGGCGTCGGCGCGGTCGGGCCCCTGCCCGCCACCCCCGGCGGCCCCGAGGTCCTCTTCGGCGGCTTCGCCCCCGCCGCGCTCGAACGCGTGGCCCGCTGGGGCGACGGCTTCCTCGGGGCGGCGCTGCCCCCGGCGTACATGGACCGGATGTTCCGCGACGTCGAGAGGGCCTGGGAGAAGCACGGCAGGGAAGGGCGCCCGAAGCTCGTGGCTCAGGCGAGCGTCGCGCTGGGGGCGCCGTCCGTGGTGGCCGACGCCCGCGCGAACCTGCTGCGCTACTACGAGTTCACGGGTCGCGCCGAGTACATGGCGGAGGGGCTCCTCACCACACCGGACGCGATCCGCGCGGCGGTCGCCGGGTACGCCGGGATCGGGGCGGACGAGGTGATCCTCTACTGCTGGGCGGCCGACCCCGACCAGGTGACACGCCTGGCGGAGGCCGTCTTTGCCTAGTCCCGCCGCCGCTTGACGTCTTCGACGAACGAGGACCACGCCTCGGCCCGGAACACGAGCTTCGGGCCGAGGGGGGTCTTGCTGTCGCGGACGGGCACGAGGGTGGTGACGCCGTCGGCGACCTCCAGGCAGTTGCCGCCGCTGCCTTCGCTGTAGCTGGACTTGTGCCAGGTGGCTGCGTTCAGGTCGCGCTCAGGGATGTGCCTCATGCTCGTAATCCTGAGCCATGGCTTCGAGCATGGCCAGGGACTTCTCAGGCGAGAGCGCGGCGGCGGCGAGGAACTCGTGGGTGCGCCGCTGGTACCGAACGGTCGCGGGGTCGTCCTCCAGTCGTCCGGAGCCAACTCCCTCGAAGTAGAGCAGCGTGGGGGCGTCCACGAAGTCCATCAACTTGATGGAGCCCTCCATCGACGCGTGGGCTCCCGCTTCGAATGGCAGCACCTGCAGGATGATCCGGTTCTCCTGAACCAGGGCGATGATGTGCCGCAGGGCCTCCGCCATCACAGCGCGCCCGCCCGTCACTCGCCGCACCACCGCCTCATCCATCACGGTCCAAAACAACGGACCTGTTGCACCCTCCAGGATGTGGGCACGTTCCATCCGGTGTGCCACCTTCCTCTCGATCACCTCCTCTGGAGCGGTGGGCTGGTAGGCGCGGAACACGGCCCGTGCGTACGCGGGTGTCTGGATCAGCCCGGGGATCAGGAGGGGCTCGTACTGCCGGATCTCCGTGGCTGACGACTCCGCCTCCACCGCCTCCACGAAGTGCTCCGTGTAAGTGGACTTGGCGGCGGCCTTGCAGTTACGCAGGAAGAAGTCCCCCGTGTCCAGGGCAACATCGATGAGGCGGGCGATCTCTGGATTCATCCGCCGTGTGGCCGCTTCCTGCTGGCCCACGAACGAGCCGCTCACGAACAGTCGTTGGCCCAGGTCCTCCTGGCTGAGGCCCGCCTTCTCCCTGGCGTGGCGCAGCTCCGCGCCCAGGAGCGCGCGGGGTGATGACGACGGGTCGAGGTCCTTCGGTCCGGGCATGGTCGTGCTCCCCTGTCCAGCAGTCCCCCTGTTGGGGCGTCGTATCTGGCCAGGCTAGACACCCCTCGGACACGCTGTGTGGTGAATCTGCAACCCAGCGTGGAGGAAGTGGCCGTGAAGAACAGAACAGCCGCGGCGAACGGACGGCGGCGCCCCGAGCGGCTTCTCGCCCTGACGACCGAGGAGGCCGTCGAGCAGCTCGACCAGGCGTTGCGTGCCGTCGGGATCATCCTGCCGTCGCTGGGCATCGACCCGGTGACCGGGGCGAGCGACCAGCCGTTCCCCCTCGTGCGGCTGGGGTGCTGCAACATGACCGTCGCCGCCCGGCTCGCCGCCGTCCTGCGCAAGGCGGCGGAGACGTGACCGCGCGGCGGTCGTACGCCGTGGACGTACGGGACGGGCGGCTCGGCGAGGTGATGGGGGAGGAGGGCGGCTACGTCCAGCTGAGACCCGTCGGGGGCGGCCGGGAGCGGGACTGCCCTCCCGGCTCGCTGCGGGAGGCGGCGCCGGGAGACGTGCTGCGCGCTCGGGTGCGACAGGTCAACGCGCAGGGGCGGCTACCGTGTTGAGCGCTTGGTGACACTTGGCGTAAGGGTGCCCCGTTGCGGGTTCTTCGTGCCACGATGGGCGGTCATGAAGCGTCGGGGGATGGGGGGACGGGATGGCGTTGCGCAGGGTGCTCGGGGTGGCGTGTCTGGTCGCGCTGGTGTGCGGGTGCGGTGGGTCGGGTGACTCCGGTGACTCGGACCGGCCTCGGTCGGGGAAGCCGGGGAAGTCGGCGTCTGGGTCCGCGTCCGGGTCGGCCTCCGGGGAGGCCGGGGGCGACGGGGAGTCCGGCGGAGGGCGGGCCGACGTGACGTTCATGCCGCAGGAACCCGTGAGCCCGCAGACGTTGGAGCGGACCGCCGAGCTGATCCGGGACCGGGCGGCGAAGGCCGGGCTGGGTGGCGTGAAGGTGACCGTCGAGGACAAGAGCCAGATCACGGTGTCCGGTCCGGCCGCCCGGCAGGAGACGTTGGAGGCGCTCGGGCAGCCGGCGGAGCTGGCGTTCCGGCCGGTGCTGAGCACGGCCGCCGAGCCGGGTGTGGAGAAGTGCCCGGCCGCGGTGGAGGGGTCCCCGTCGGAGCCGCTCACCGCGTGCGGGGAGTACCAGGGCACCGTCTCCACGTACCAGCTCGGGCCGGTCGCCGTAGCCGGTACGGACGTGTCCGAGGCGGAGGCTGCGTACGACGCGGAGCGGGGCAGCGGCTGGTTCGTGAAGCTGGACTTCACCGCTGCGGGCGGGGCGAAGTTCGCCGACATCACGGGGCAGTTGTCGACGCAGCAGGCGCCCCAGAACCAGTTCGCCATCGTCCTCGACGGTGTCGTGGTGTCCGCACCTCAGGTGAACGGCCCGATCACCGGCGGCAAGGCCGAGATCTCCGGCGACTTCACCAAGCAGCGGGCCCAGCAACTGGCCGCCCAGGTGAACACGGGCGCCCTGCCGGTCCACCTGTCGGTGTCGAGCGTGACGAAGCTGCGCGTCGACTAGGACTTGTCCGGCCGATCGTGTTGCTGCGCCCCGCCCTCCCGAGCGCGCCCCGACCCCTGCTTGGGGATCCGGGGCGCGTCGGTCTGTGCGGGTCAGTGCCCTTGGCAGCAGGAACCGCCCGATGTCCGGCCGGCGCCCTGCGCGCCGATGCGCCGCGCCGCCTCGACGCGGGCCCGTCCCGTCTGGGACTCCGCGTCGTGGACCACCCGTCCGGAGATCAAGGTGTACTGGACCTTGGTGGCGCGGATCTCCTTCACGGGAACCTTGGTGATGTCCCGGTCGAGGACGATCAGATCCGCCCGCTTGCCCGGACAGACGGTTCCCGAGTTCCCGTCGTGCAACTGGTGCGCCGCGCCCCCGGTGTGCATGACCAGCGACTGGGTGCGGGTCAGCCCCTCGCGTGCGTTGAGCGGCGGCTGGTTCTCCTCGGGGTTGCTGCGGTCGATCGCGGTGGCGATCTGGGTGAAGGGAGCCAGCGGGTCGACCGGCCAGTCCGAGCCACCGGCCAGCACGGCGCCCGCCTTGGCCAGGCTGCGGGCCGGGTACAGGCGGGCGTACCGCTCGGGCCCGATGTAGGGCTTGAGCGCGTCGTTGGTGAACGAGGAGGGCAGTGCCCACTGCAACTGCATGCTGGCCACCACTCCGGCGCGGGCGAAGCGCCGGTAGTCGTCGGGGTGCACCAGCTGGAGGTGGGTGATGGTGTGCCGTCGGCTGTGGCGGCCGGGGCGGGCGACGGCCTCGTAGGCGTTCAGGGCCGTGCGGACGGCGCGGTCGCCGATGGCGTGGGCGTGCATCTGCCAGCCGTCCGCGTCCAGGGCCCGGACGAGGGCCCGGTAGTCGCGGTCGCTGACGTGGAGGGGGCCGCGGTTGTCGGTCGGCCTGCCCTGGGCGTCCAGGTACGGGTCCAGCAGGGCGGCGGTCTGCGCCGGGAACTCCATCACTCCGTCGAGGAACACCTTGGCCGTGGTCAGCCGCAGCCCGTCCGGTCCGGCGAACCGCTGCCGCACGCCGCGCAGGTACTCGGCCGCCTCCTTGGGCTTCTTGGCGAGTTCCGCGTCGATCACCAGGGCGGGGGTGATGCGCTGCGGCAGCACGCCCGTGGTCATGAGCTCGGCGTAGGTCGTGACGAACCCCTCACCGCTGGCGGCGTCGAGGAAGGACGTGATGCCCGCGGCCAGGAGCGCGCCGGCCATCTTCTTCTGGGCGGCGAGGACCAGGTCGGGACTGTGCGGAGGGATCACCCGGGTGACGAGCCCTTGGGCGTCGTCCGCCAGCAGCCCGGTCGGTTCGCCGTCGGCGCCGCGGACGATCTTTCCGCCGGCGGGATCGGGGGTGGTGCGGTCCACTCCCGCGAGAGCGAGCGCCCGGCTGTTGGCGAGGCTGTTGTGGAAGTCGGAGCCCTGCAGGAAGATCGGGCGTCTGGTGTTCAGCGAGTCGAGCAGCGACTTGTCGGCCACGGTGCCCGCGGGCAGCAGGCCGACGGGGTTCCAGTCGGTCACCTGGAGCCAGCCGTCCGGTTCCCGCGCCGCCGAGGCGTCCAGCATCTCCTGGATCCTCGCGCGGAACTGATCGACCGTCATGCTCGCATTGCCCAAGGACGGGTTCAGGGACTGCGCGGCCGCCCCGAGCGGGTGCATGTGCCCGTCCTGGATGCCCGGCATGACCGTACCGCCGTCTGCGTCGACGACAACGGTACGGGGGCCGATGCGCCGGCGTATGTCCGCGTTGCTACCGACCGCGAGCACCTTTCCGTCGGTGCCGACGGCCACCGCCTGCGCCCGCGCGCTACCGGTGATTCCGGTGAACACCCGCCCGTTCAGGACCACGGTGGCCACCCGCGCCGGGGGCCGGCCGGTCGCGGCCCGGGCCGCCGTACCGGTACCGGCCGCCGCGAGAGCGCCTGTCGCGAGAGCGCCCGCCCCGGCCGCGGCCAGGAACGTCCGCCGCCGCAGCGGGCCGCCCGCGGACCCCGCGGAGGGGCCGTCGAGAACGTCTGACATCTGATCACTCCTCACCCGGCGGCCGCACCGGCCGCCGACGCCCGGTACCGTGTGTGCTTAATGCCGTAACCACAAGGCGCCGCAGGGCTGTTGGGGTACAGATGACGAGCTCGCGTGTCTGGCGGCGGCCCACACTCGGCGCGGTCGCCGCACGGGCCGGGGTGTCCACGGCCACGGTCTCCAACGCGCTCAACGGCACGGGACGGCTGTCCGACGCGACCAGGCAGCGTGTGCTCACCGCCGCACGGGAACTCGGTTACGCCCAGGCCAGCACGGCCCGGGCCCTGGCCCGTGGCGGCACCGGAGTGCTCGGCCTGACCATGACGACGTACGGCGACCTTCCCATCCCGTACACCGAGATCCCGTACTACGCGCAGCTGACGCTGAGCGCCATGGCGGCGGCGCACGAGCGCGGCTACCTGCTCACGGTGATGCCGAGTTCCCTGTCACCGCTGATGTGGCTCAACACGCCGATGGACGGCGTCATCCACGTCGATCCGCGCGCCGACGACCCGGTGCGTTCCCTCCTGCGGGAGCGTGGCATCCCCATGGTCTGCGACGGCCGGCCGCCCCAGCCGCACTGGTACGACGCGTGGATCGACACCGACTACGAAGCGGGCCTGCACCTCCTGCTCGACCACCTGGCGGAGGCCGGCGCCCGGCGGATCGCGCTCTCCCAGCCGCTTCACGACGACGCGTACCCGCACCTGATCGCACGCGCATACCAGTCGTGGTGCGACGGACGCCACCTGCCGGCCCTCGTCGAAGAGTACGACGCGCTGCCCGACTACTTCACGGCCGAACAGGACGCGGTCGGCCGGCTCCTCAAAGGCGATCCACGACCGGACGCCGTCATCGGTGTCTACTCCGACTCCGGCCACAACATCCTCGCCGCCGCACGCCACCACGGTCTTCGGGTGCCACAGGATCTGTTGGTGGCGTGCATCAGTGAAGACCCGGAGTACGCGATGACGACCCCGCCCGTCACCACGCTCAGCCTCCGCGCGGACCTGGTGGGCGCCGAAGCGGTCGACCTGCTGATCGCTCTCATCAACGCCCGCAGCAGCGTGGACCGGCGACGACTCGTGCAGCCGGCGCTGGCCCCTCGCCGGTCCACACGGCGCCCGGTGCGGCGGAGGAACGGCACACCGTGACCGCAGGGTCCCGGCCCAGGCCGAAGAACTACCGGCAGCGGGCCGAATAGGCCGGTCACGCTCGGGCCGTCCGTAGGCACCCGTCCCAGCGGCTACGCCCACGCGGAGTCGTCTGGATTCCAGGTTCCCTGGGCAGTCTGGTTGAGCAGGGGGTTGATGAAGGCGGCTGCGGCTTGTGCGGCTTCGGCGTAGGTGCCGCAACCGCGGAGGCCGACGACCAGCGCTGCTTGCTTGGGGTATCCGTCGTGCCAGTCAGGTCCCGGCGCTTCGAAGGCCGTGGGGAGTTCGAGGGTGGTGCCGTTCTGCCGCCGGCGTTCGGCTTCCCGGTGCAGCGCCTGGGTGACAGGCCGGCCGGGAACGACCTCCTGCTGGCTGATCAGGAGGAGGTCGGCCAGGTCGCGGTATCGGCTGGAGCCGAACTGGGCGTTGTCGCCGTGGCGCTCGTACATGGCGCAGATCTTGTCGGCGACGTGGTCGATGACGGGGTAGAGACGCACGTCGGGCCAGTCGACGGGCCACTCGATGTCAACGGCGGACCGCAAGGTGCGGGTTTCCGGGGTGCCGGAGAGGGTTCGGCCCACGACGAGGTCGACCTTGATGTCGGCCACCGGGGCTGTGCCGCAGAAGACCTTGAAGTGCTGCGCGCCACCGCGGCCTTCGTCGCTGTGGTTTTCGAACTTGCTCGGGGTGTAGCGCAGGAAGTCGCCCAGGTCCAGCGAGGCGGCCTCGATGATCAGCTGCCGTGCTTCGTCGGCAGTGCGATCGGGGTGTGCGCTTTGCAGGTCGATATCCTGACTGAGGCGTGCGTTGCCGCGGTAGCGGATCAACAGGGCCTGCCCACCCTTGATGAGCCAGCCGTCGGGCTCCTTGGTGAAGGCGCGGGCGGCGAGCCGGTTGAAGTAGAAGATCTTCATGAGGTCGGAGACGCTCATGCCGGTCTTCTTGGACATGTTCAGTGCGGCCTGCTTCAGGGCCGCCCGGAACGCCGCCGGGCTCGCGTAGGTCTTGCCCATGGTTCTTTCGCCCCCCGGCGTTCTGGTTCAAGTCAGACAACTCTATGCCCGGATTGATCACCCTTCCCCTTTCTTCGTGGGGTCAGTCGGTGTCCTCTCTGTCTGGGCGGTGGTCGCCGGGATCGTCGTCCTGCGTGCTCATCGAGGCTGCGGGCGGGGGCGGTTGCCGACTGCTGCTCGGGGTCGCCGCGCGCTTCAGGGCCTTGCGGGTGGCAGGCGACAGGGCACCGGCCTGCTGGAGGGAACGAAGCGTGGCAGGGTCGAGTTGCTTCAGCGTGCGCAGCGCTTCGGCCAGGGCCGGGTTGGGCTGCCGCAGCGTTCGCAGCGCCTCGGCCAGGGCCAGGCTGGGTTTGTTCAGTCGTTGCTCGATGTCCTGGAGGGCTTTGAGTACCGCGGCCTTTCCCGTGGTCCTGGGGTTGAGGCGTGGGAGACGGTCCAGGTCAGCCAGCCGCATGCCGAGGAGTGCGGCGGTTTCGTCGCGCACTTCATTGATGTCGCGGGGTCGGCTGTGGGCAAGGGCGGTGGCAAGGTCGGGGTGTTCGGCCAGGAGATGGACGGCGGCGTTGAACCCTTCCTGGCTGGCCCGGTCGACCTCCTGGCGGCGCAGGCTCTCGCCGGCCTGGGTGACGAGATGGTCGATGAGGTCGCTTCCGGTGGCGGTGGCCTTGAGACCGTACCTGCGGGCGTAGGGCTGCACATGTTCGGCGAGATCGTCCACAGTGATCACGCCTCGGCGTTCGGCTTCGGCGATGACACCGCCGATGTGGCCGCCGTCTGCTTTGGCTTTCAGCAGGTCGGTGATGGTACGGGTGGCGGTGGTGACGGGCAGCCCGTCGACGACTGTGATCTCCCCGGGATCCAGCGGTGCGGTGCGTAGGCGGACGAACGGCTCGTTCGTCGCGCGCCGACGAGGCACGGTGATCTCCACATCAGGGGCGGGGATGTCGCCCAGTTCATGGAGCTGGCACGCGGAGGCGTGAGAGACGACGCCGGACTTGGGATGCCCGGGAGGACGGTTCCAGGCGAACTCGCCCGGCTGCAGGCGCAGCCAGGCTGCCTTGATGTCCAGGTGCTGGGGCATGCCACTGGCGGACAGGAGGTACACGCCCCGGCTGACGTTCTCCAGTAGGCCGGCCTCCGTCAGGCGCAGCAGCTGGACCGCGTTAAGGCCGAGCTCCTTGGCCTGCGCGGTGGTGACCATGCCCCACTGATCGGCCGCGGCCGACGAGAGCACGGCAAGCTGTTCAGCGCGGTTCATGCAGAAATGATTACATAGCTTGGCAGAGATAGTTACATCTGGGTGTAACTATCTCTGCATGGATCAAGGAAGGGTGTGTAATTAACTTTGCATCCTTATCGCTGAGGACGCGCTTGCTGGATCGGTCACGGACCGCACTGGAGTGCTGGAGGCGATCCGGGTGGCATGGCGTCACAGGTTTCCCATCGGCTCGATGTCCCGGCGGACCGGCTCGCCCCAGATGCGCAGGACGTCGTAGTCGGTGAACTCGTGGACCAGGCGGTACGCGATGGCGGGGCGCGGGCCCCGGCGTTGGGCGGTGAGATACAGCTCGGCCTCGCGGCGGTCGCGGCGCGGTGTGCCGCACAGCTGCCAGACCTGGCCGTTCCACGCCTCCGGGAGCCAACGCTGCTGGGGTTCGGGGCGGTCGTCCCGGACGCCGTAGCGGGAGGGGGACGGGGTGGTGGGGGCCGTGGGGCGGGGCCCGCCGTAGCTGTCGTTGAGCTCGGTGCGGCGGGCGGTGCGGCGGCGGGTCTCGCAGAGGAGGCAGCGGTCGGGGGCCTCCTCGTCCACCGGGCCGTTCGGGTGCTCGGGGCAGCGGGTGGTGGGGGCGGCCGTCGTGACCGTCTCGTCCAACAGCTCCAGGGCGCGCTTGAGGTCCGCCTTCACCTCGTGCAGGCGGGCGTCGGGGGTGTCGGCGGTCAGGGTGTCGCCGTGTTCACCGAGGAGGCGTAGGGCTCGGCCGAGGGCGGTGAGCTGGGCGTGGTTCACGGGGGCTCGGGCCTTTCCTGCGGGGGCGGCTGCGGGCGGACCTCACCACGGTGCCACACCACACCGACAACGGGGTCGGCGTGCCCGGCGGCGGGCCGGGCACCAACCTCCCGGCACGCCGGGATCCCCGTGCCGGATCTGTCCGCCCTTCGCCCTCGTGAGACCTCGTGCGGGCGGTTCGCCGCGGCCTACTGTGGCGCCGTGAACGAGGAGATGGAGGGGTGTACCGGGCGGGTGCTGGTCCTGGTGCTCCCCGAGGTGAACCTGCTGGACCTCGGTGGTCCCGTACAGGTCTTCGACGCTGCCGCGTATCTCGGCGGGGGCTACCGGCTGGAGTACGTGGCCGAGACGGACGGATTGAGGTCCGCCCAGGGACTGCGCCTGGCCGGGCTCGCGGCGCTCGCGACAAGCCGGGCGGCAGCCGGTGATCTGGTGCTCGTGCCCGGCCCCCGGCTGACTGGATCCGACCGGCTGGTGGCACCCGCCGTGGTGCGCTGGGTGCGCGAGGCCCATGACGCGGGTGCCCGGGTGGCGTCCGTGTGCACCGGCGCGGTCGTGCTGGGTGAGGCGGGGCTGCTGGACGGCAGGGCGTGTACGACGCACTGGTCGCTCACCTCCGCGATGCGCGACCGGTACCCGCGGGCCCGGGTGCGCGAGGCCGCGCTCTACGTGCACGACGGCCGGATCAGCACCAGCGCGGGCATCTCCGCGGGCATCGATCTCGCGCTGTCCCTGGTCGAGCGGGAGCGCGGCCCGGAACTCGCTGCGGCGGTCGCGCGCGAACTGGTGCTGTATCTGCGGCGCGACGGGGACGCGGCCCAGATCAGCCCGTTCCTGCGGCACCGTGACCATGTCCAGCCTGCGGTGCACCGGGTGCAGGACCACCTGGCGCAGCATCTGGACGCCTCCTTCACCCTGCCTGAACTCGCCGGCGTCGCCGGGCTGTCCCCGCGCGGTCTCACGCGAGCCTTCACCACGGCCACCGGCATCACCCCGTTCGCCTACCAGAGGCAACTGCGGCTGGAGCGGGCACGCACCCTGCTGTCCGGGACCGACCTGACGGTGGAGGCGGTCGCGCTCCGCTGCGGGTTCCGTGACGCCCGGCAGCTGCGCCGAGTGGTCGCCGACGCCTTCGGTGTTCCGCCCTCGCTGCTGCGCGCACCGCTGCGGCCGACTGCCTGACGGAGCCGGCCTCCTCGGCGCAGGGCTCTAGCCGACGGCTTCCCGCGCTCCTTCCGCTTTTCCCGTCACCGCGAGGGCCGACGGCACCGCGCTGCCGACATGCGCCCGGATTGTTGAGGTATGTCTTGTCCGAGATGAGTTCAGGGGCGCGCAAGGGGCGCCGGGTGCTGCGTCGTGTCGGCTGGGTGCTGTTGGGCGTCGTGCTGGCGGCCGTGTCCTTCGCGGGGATCGCCCTCGCGGGGGTGAGCGTGTCGATGGCAGGCAGTTTCGCCGCCGTCCCCCGCGGCACCGACGCTCGGGCGTGGCCTGCCGCCCGGCCGGTGCCGGACGGCCGGATCACGGTGGCGGTCGCCGTCAGCAACGAGGGCTCCGTGGCCACTGACGTACTCGCGCCCTACCAGGTGTTCGCCGAGTCGCGGCACATGTTCGTCTACACGGTGGCTGCCGAACGCCGTGTCTCCCCGCTGTCCGGCGGTGCCCACGTGCTGCCCGACCACACGCTGGCCGAGGTGGCGGACGGTTCGCTGCCGGAACCCGATGTGGTGGTCGTGCCCGCCGTGACCGACCCCACCGGCGCGGGCGAGGAGCGCCTGCGCCGGTGGATCGTCGAACGGCACCGCGAGGGCGCCCGGATCCTCGGGGTGTGCGCGGGCTCCGAGCTGCTGGCCGCCTCCGGGCTGCTCGACCATCGCGACGCCACGTCGTTCTGGTCCAACATCGACTCCCTGGAGCGCGGTTATCCGGAGGTCGACTGGAAGCGCGGGCGGCGCTACGTCGAGGACGGGCGGGTGACCACCACCGCCGGCGTGACCTCCGGCACCGTCGGCGCGCTGCGGTTGGTCGAGGAACTGGCGGGCAGGGCCGAGGCGACCCGTATCGGCACCGGACTGTCCTACCCCGGATGGTCCCCGGACGGTCGGACCACGATCCCGGCCAACCATCTCGCTCTCGGAGATCTCCCCTACGCTCTCAACGCCGCGTTCCCGTGGCTGCGCCCCACCACGGCCATCGGTCTGGTCGACGGCGTCGAGGAGATCGACGCGGCTGCCGCGTTCGAGGGATACGGCGGAGTCTCCTTCGCCGCACGGACTGTGATGATCGGTGCGGGTGACACCGTCACCACGCGCCACGGCCTGGTCCTCGTCACCCGGCCGGCGGGGGGTGGTGCCCATGGTGCGGACCGTTTCGTGGTGCCCGGCGTCAGGAACGCCTCCGGTGTCGGGCGTGTGCTGGGCGCCTGGGCCCGCCGCAACGGGCTCGCCGTCGAACTGCCCGGCGGGGGAAGGCGGTCCGGGGAGTTCGGCTTCGATCCGGTGCTGCGGGACCTCGCCGAGCACGGCGACCGTCGCACGGCTCTGGCCACCGCGAAGTTCTCCGAGTACCCCTCCGCCCATCTGGAGCTGACCGGCGCGTCCTGGCCCTGGCGGTCGACCCTGCTGGCCGCGGCGGCGTTCCTGGTCAGCGTGGGGGTGGGACTGTCGCCGACGGCGGTCCGGCACATGGTGCGACGAGGCCGGGACGGCGGACGGCCGCCGGCTCGTGCGGGACGACGGCGCCCGGCGACGCCGTAGCTTCCCGTCCGCTCAGGTCGTCGCCGCTGCCAGGGCCGCTCGGAGGTGGCCCTGGTTTTGTTGGAGCAGGCGGGTCGCCGTGGGGGCGTCGGTGTTGCTCAGGAGGGTGAGGATGGCTGTTTTGACCTCGCCGTTCGAGGCGGTCAGGGCCTTGTCGATCTCCTCGTCCGTCGCGCCCGTCGCGAGCGCGACGATGCGGTGGGAGCGGGCCCGGAGTTTGTCGTTGGTGGCGCGGACGTCGACCATCAGGTTCCCGTAGGTCTTCCCCAGGCGGATCATCGTGATCGTCGAGAGCATGTTGAGGACCAGTTTCTGGGCCGTGCCCGCCTTCAGGCGGGTGGAGCCCGTCACCAGCTCAGGGCCCACGACGACCTCGATGCCGTGGTCGGCGGCCGCGGCGAGCGCGCTGGACGCGTTGCAGGCGAGGCCCACCGTCAGGGCGCCCCGGCCGCGGGCGTACTCGACCGCGCCGATCGCGTACGGCGTGCGGCCGGAGGCCGAGACGCCCACCACCGTGTCGTCGGGGGTCAGCGCCAGCGCGCCGAGGTCCGCGCGGGCCAGGTCCGCCGAGTCCTCCGCGCCCTCGATCGACGTGATCACCGCCTCCCGGCCGCCGGCGATCAGACCCAGCACCTGGGAGGGGGCCGTGTTGAAGGTCGGCGGGCACTCGGACGCGTCGAGGACGCCGAGCCGTCCGGCCGTGCCCGCCCCCGCGTAGATCAGACGGCCGCCCCGCGCCATCCGCTCCGCGATCGCGTCGATCGCCGCCGCGATCAGCGGCAACCGTGCGGCCACCGCCGTCGGCACGGTCGCGTCCTCGCCGTTCATCAGCTTCGCGATGTCCAGGGTCGGCAGCTGGTCGATGTCCGCCAGGTCGGGGCGGAACGCCTCGGTCGTCAGCGACTCCAGCTCCGCGCGTACGGCGAGGTCGTTCGGGGTGGAGCTGTAGGGGAGGGAAGGCAGGGAAGGCATGCGGTGACTCATTTCGTGCGTGCGATCGGCGTCCCCGGAGGGCGGGGCGGGAGGATGCGACGACTGCGGTGCGTCCTCGCCTACCGCGAAGGCCCTCCGCTCCTGTGGCGGTGCGCCAGCGCCTCGTACGACGCCGACAGCGCGGGCGCCGCGGACTCGTACGTCCGCTGGGCCACCCCGATGAACAGGCAGTCCACCACCAGCAGCTGACTCGTCCGGGACGACATCGCGGCCGGCCGCAGCTCGCTCTCCCGCGCCGTCGACGTCGTCAGGACGTGGTCGGCGTACTGGGAGACCGGTCCGTCCGGCCGCCCGGTGATCGCGATCGTCGTCGCGCCGTGGTCGAAGGCGACCCGCAGCGGCTCGATGACATCGCCCGTCGAACCGGAGTGGGTGATCGCTATCGCCACGTCCTTCGCGCGGAGCTGCACCGCGTTGGTGACGGCGAGGTGCGGGTCGCTGTGCGCCTGGGCTATCAGCCCGATGCGGAGCAGCTTCTGCGCGAGGTCCTGCGCGACCAGCCCCGACGCCCCGACCCCGTAGATGTCCGTCCGGCGGGCCCCGGCCAGCGCTCCGACCGCCGCGCCCAGCTGGACCATGTCGAGGCCGGCCGCCGTGTCCGCGAGGGTCTGCTGCTCGTCGTACGCGAGCTTGGCGACGACATCGGGGAGCGGGTCGTCCACCGCGATGTCGGCCGTGACCGAGGGCGCACGCCCCGACTGCTGGTGGGCGGCGAGACCGGCCAGGGCGAGACGCAGGTCGCGGTAGCCGGGGTAGCCGAGGAGGCGGGCCGTGCGGACGACCGTCGCCTCGCTGGTGCCGGTGAGTTCGGCGAGGCCGGTGACCGTGAGCGCGGCGCACGCGGCCGGGTCGTTCGCGACCGCCTCCGCGACCCGCTGCATGGACCGGGTCATGGACGGCGCGAGCATCCGTACTTTCGCGGCGAGCGCGGCGGGGGCCGGGGGAGCGGCCCCACCGCCACCGTCACGGCCTTCGGTGGTCGGCGTCCTGCCCTCCGGCTGGGTCCGTCCTTCCCTTCGCGCGAAAATTTCCTTCACCTCATCGCTCACACATTGAAAGATATTTTCCGCTCGGGGGTGCGGTCAAGGGTGCGCACAATGGAGGCATGAGTCCCGGCAGTGAATCCGTGAGCCCCCTTGAGCAGGCGTTGCACGCGGCCCGTGCGCTCGTGCTCGCCGATCTGGTCGCCCGAGAGGTCGCCGAGGCCGATGTCGTCTCGATGGTCGAGGACTCCGTCGTACAGCGCCGCTGGTGGGTGGAGCAGTGGCCGGACGGCGCGGAGTACGTCGCCGGGCTGATCGCGCAGGACGTCCAGGACGCCCTGCTGGAGCGGTACGGGCGCTGGCCGCTCTGCCCGGTCTGCGGCACCGGTGATCCGCACGCCCTCGACGTCGAGCCGGAGCTCGGCCCCGACCCGCATTGGGTGTGCCACAAGGCGGGGGTCCGGGTCGCGGCGGTCGGGGCGCTGGGGACCGCCACCGGGGGGTCGTCGCCTTCGTGACTCTCTACATCGATCCGCCCACCTGGCCGGGGCACGGACGTATGTGGTCCCACCTGGTCAGCGACGTCTCCTTCGACGAGCTGCACGACTTCGCCCGCCGGGTGGGCGTCCCCGAGCGTGCCTTCGAGCGCGACCACTACGACATTCCGTCCCACCGCTACGAGGAGGTCGTGGCCGCGGGCGCGGTGGAGGTCGGCTCCAAGGAACTCCTCCGCAGGCTCACGGGGGCGGGGCTGCGGCGGCCCAAGGGGCGGGGGACGCTCCCGGAGGCGCCGGGCGCCGGTCGCTGAGGAACCGGGCGCCGGTCGCCGGTCGCTGAGGAACCGGGCGCCGGTCGCCGGTCGCTGGGGAGCCGGGCGCCCGTCGTTGAGGAACCGGGTGCCGGTCGCCGAGCAGCGGGGCGAAGGTCAGTCCGTGAAGACCGGGTCCAGGCCGTGCCACCACAGGGTGAGCGCCGCGGAGTCGGGGCCCGTGACGGCGAACAGGGCGGGCCGGTCGTAGTACGTACAGGCGATCACGTACTGGAACGTGGTGTCCATGTAGCAGGCCGCGTCCCCGGCCGGGGTGTCGGAACCGTTCTCCGACCAGACGCTGCGGACGTTCTGCTGCTGGTCGCAGTTGCCCTCGGGGAGGCCGGCCGTGTAGTCCCGGAACACCCTCTGCGCCTCGCTCCTGGAGCCGTACACCGCGATGCTCGCCTTGGTGGTGAGGGCGCCGTAGGCGGGGTCCCGCGTGGTCACCGTGCAGCGCAGCGCCGCCTCGACGCCGGGTGCCGTGTCCGGTTCGCAGCTCTCGCGGCGCCACTGCTCCGGGTTCAGCGAGTCACGTAGCTCCCGCTGGGCGGCGGTGAGCCCGTCGTCCTCGTTCCCGGCGTTCTCGGTGTTCTCGGTGTTCTCGGGATCGTCGGGCGGGGGCGTGGTGGTTTCCGGGGGCGGGGACGGGCTCGATGTGCTGTTCCCGGGTTCGGGGGTCGTGTCGTCCGGGGCCGGGGTGGTGGGGTCGTCCTGCAGCGGGTGCGAGGTCGGCCGGTCGCCCCGGCCGACGTCGGACGAGTCGTCCCTGTCGGCCACCAGCACGCTCACCACGATGCCGATGATGGTGAGCACGCTGGTGACGACCAGACTGATGATCGCGATACGGGCGTTCCGGTGGTCGGGGCCCGGGTCCGGCCGGGGGGAGCCCGGCGGCTGCGGCTGCGGCTGCGGCGTGGGCGTAGGACCGTACTGACTCATCACGCGCTCCCCCGTTTCCCCCTACGTGCCCACGCAGCCGTACACGCCCTGCGCGCCCGCACGTCACCGAATTATCGGAACGGCGCGGGGGCCCGGGCAGGGGAAAGCGGAAGGAAACCGGAACGGTTGGGCCCGGCGTACGTCAGGCGCGCAGACGGAGTTCGTACGCGAACTGCTCGCCGTCCTCCCCGTCGCCCCAGTCGTCGCTCACCTGCTCGAAGCCGGCGCGGGTGACCACGCCCTGGGAGGGGGTGTTGACCTTGTCGACGACGGCGAAGAGGGACCGGACGTCGCCCTGTTCGGCCGCCCGCTCGCGCGCCCAGTCGGCCAGTGCGCGCAGCGCCTCCGTGGCGTAACCGCGCCCGCGCGCGCCCTCGACCAGGTCGTAGCCGATCTCGACGCGGCCCTCCTCGTCGGGGGCGCCGTGGTAGCCGAGCGCGCCGACGGCAAGCCCGTCCTCCTTGCGGACGAGGACGAACATGCCCCACTCGGGGCGGTGCACACCGGCCTCGTACGCCTGGAACACCATGCCGGCGCCGACGCGCGTGCCCTCGACGGGGCCGCCCACGATCCAGTCGAAGCCGCCGGTGCCGCCCTCGGCGAGGTCCGCGGCGGCGGCCGGGTGGACGCCCTTGAGGACGATGCGGTCGGCGTCGATGTGAAGCGGGTTGTTCCACTTCCACGAGGTGACCGGGGCGCGGCCCGGCAGGTCGGCGCGGCCGGTGGCCCACAGCAGGGTCGTCCAGGGGTCGTCCCCGGGCCTGACGTGCGGGAACAGTCGGGCGAGCACGGACTCGCACAGGTCCCTCGGCGCCTCGTACGGGGTGAGTCCGAGGCCCTCGACGATGTCGTGCGTGTGGAGGAGCACCTCGGTGACGCCCATCGCCGCGAAGCCCTCGCGGTCGGCGAAGCGGAAGGGGTAGGGGTGGAAGGCGCGCACGTCGGCGGGGGTGGTGGTCACGGTGGCGGCGAGGAGGGCGCCCGTCGTCTCGATGACGTACAGCAGGTCGGCGTTGTCCTCGCACTCCGTGGTGTCGATGAAGAACGGTACGTACGCGCTCTGGGCGCGTCCCGCGAGCTGGCCCGCGTAGGCGATCAGGTCCGAGGAGATGTGGTCGGCGGTCTTACGGCAGTTCCAGTCCAGCCGCCCCGCCTTGGTCCCCACCCAGTCCCGGTCGACGGCCTCCCGCAGCACGGCCACGCTGTGCCCGACGGCTTCCAGTACCTGTTCCCCACCCATAGGTCGCATGGGCGTGAGGATAGGCGGGGCGGCGCGGGAGGACGAACGGATTTACGTCCCAGGGGCCCGCGTTGGAGCCGGCGGCGGGGCTCACCGGTGGTGCAGCGGGGCGAGTGGCGCGGCACGTCGGGCACGGCCGCGGCCGTGCCCGCTCAGCCCTTCGCCGCGTCGTACTCCTCGCGGGCCTTCTCGATCGCGGTCATGCGCTCGGCGGTCCAGGTGGCGAGGGCGCGGACCTGTTCGGCGGCCTCGCGGCCGAGCGGGGTGAGGGAGTAGTCGACGTGGGGCGGGATGACGGGCTTGGCGTCGCGGTGGACGATGCCGTCGCGCTCCAGCGTCTGGAGGGTCTGCGTGAGCATCTTCTCGCTGACCCTGCCGATCTCCCGGCGCAGCTCCCCGAAGCGGTAGGAGCGGTCGAGCAGCGCGATCAGGACGAGGGTGCCCCAGCGGCTGGTGATGTGCTCCAGGGCGACGCGCTGCGGGCACATCGTGACGCCGTCGGCCGTCGTGCGGGCCCGTTCGACGAGGCTGACCTCACTCACTGCCATGTCCGCACCCTACTTCGAGGTCGGCACTTTCGCCGAGTTAGTGCCCATTTCCACGATCCGTGACGGCCCCGTACGCCGGTGCATCCGCAGCGACACCGCCGTGATGCCGATGGCGGTCGCCGTGAGCGCGCCGCCCGCCCAGGCCGTCGACGTGAACCCGAACCCCGCGTCGATGACCGCGCCGCCCAGCCAGGGCCCGCCGGTGTTGCCGAGGTTGAACGCGGCGGTCGTGGTGGCACCGGCGAGGGTGGGGGCTGCCCCGGCGACGTTGAACATCCGGGCGTTGAGCGCGGGCGCCGTGTAGAAGCAGGAGACGCCGAGGAGGAAGGAGAGCAGGACGGCGGCGACGGCGTACGAGGCGAGGAGCGCCAGCGCGACGAGGAGGACGGTGGAGGCGGCGATGCCGGTGAGCAGCACCCCGAAGAGGTGCGCGTCGGCGATGCGCCCGCCGACCGCCGTACCGATCAGCGCCCCGACCCCGAACAGCGCGAGGACCGTCGGCACCCATCCGTCGTCGAGTCCGGCGACATCGGTGAGCAGCGGCGCGAGATAGCTGAACGCGCAGAACACACCGCCGGCGGCGAGCGCCACGACGGCGATGGAGAGCCAGACCTGCGGCTCGCGGTAGATACGGGCCTCGGCGCCGAGCCGGGGCCGCTCGGCGGGCAGCGGGATGGCGGGGACGAGCGCGGCGACCCCGGCCAGGGCTATCGCCGACGCCACGGCGACCGCCCAGAACGCCGACCGCCACCCGAAGTTCTCCCCGAGGAACGCGCCTGCCGGAACGCCCAGCACGTTGGCGATCGACAACCCGCCGATCATGATCGCGAGGGCGCGGGCCCGCGCGGTGACGGGCACCATGGCGACGGCGACGGCCGCGCCCACCGCCCAGAACCCGGCGCACGCGAGCGCGCTCACGACGCGCGAGGCGAACAGCACGGCGTAGTTCGGGGCGAGCGCGCCCGCGACCTGCCCCACCCCGAAGACCGTGAGCAGCGTGATGAGCGTCGTCCGGCGCGGCAGCCGCAGCGTCGCCACGGCCAGCAGCGGCGCTCCCACGACCATGCCGATCGCGAACGCCGAGATCAGCAGCCCCGCCCGGGGGATCGACACGTCCATGTCCTCGGCGATCGGCGGCAGCAGCCCCGACAGCATGAACTCACTCGTGCCGAGCGCGAAGACGGCGAGCCCGAGGACGTAGACCGAGAGCGGGACGCGGTTACCGGGCTGAGGTGCGGGACGGTGGCGGGAACGGTCCGCGGCGGCGTCGGAAGACATATACAAGGGCAACCGAAGGCGTGGCCGTGGCATTCCCCCGGGGCGACCAGGATCGATTGTCAGAGGGGCCTGGCACAGTGCGCGGTCATGGACAACGACACGTTCTGGGGCCTCGTGGAAACCGCGCGGGGCGAGGCCGCCGAGGCGGGCGAGCCGCTCGACGAAGTGCTCGTCGAGCGGCTCGCGGGCAGACCGCGGCGGGAGATCCTTGAGTACGCGGAACGCTTCGACGAGCTGCACGACGCCCTGTACCGCTGGGACGCGTGGGCCGCGGCTTACCTCATCGGCGGTGGGTGCTCCGACGACGGTTTCATGGACTTCCGCGCGGGGGTGATCGCCCTGGGGCGCGCGTGGTACGAGCGCGTGGCCGCCTACCCCGACAGCCTCGCCGCACATCCTGTTGTGCGGGAGGCGGCGGCCGATCTCCAGGACCGTCCCGAGGTGCTGTTCTACGAGGACATGAACTACGTCGCCGCTGGGGCGTTCGAGCGGATCACGGGTGATGCGGATGCCTTCTACGAAGCCTGGAAGAGTTTCCGTGGCGCCGACGAGACGAACAGCGGTGACGAGGCCGACATGGGCGAGGACTTCGACTTCGACGACGACGAGGAGATGAGCCGACGGCTTCCGCGTCTGGCCGCCCTGTTCCTGGGTGCGGACGGCTGAGCCCTCGCGGGCGGCCGGGGCTCACTCCCCCTGTCCGGTCAGCCCGGTCAGCTCCTCCCGCAGGTTGTCGCGTGCCCGTTCCTCCCACTCCCGCTGCCCGTACGGCGTCCTGAAGAGCCGGGGCAGGGCGAGAAGCTGGCGCAGGACGGCCGCCCGGCCCTCGCGGAAGGCGTCGTCCGGGACGAAGCCGTACTCCTCGCGGACGGCGGCGGCGTACGCGGCGTACGCGTCGGGGGGCGAGGCGAGGATCGCGAGGTCGGCGTCGCAGAGGACCTGGCCGTTGGGGTCGTCGTCCGCCGGGTCATGGGTGACGGTGAGCCGGACCAGCCGGGCCACCTCCGCGACCTTCACCGCCGGCACCCCGGCCTCGGGCAGCGCCCGCTCGGCGAGCCGCGCGGACCGTTCCTCGTTCGTCGACCGCTCCGGCAGATACACCGCGTCATGGAACCACGCGGCCAGCCGCACGAGGGCCGGGTCCGCCGCATACTCCTCCAGCACGTCGACACGGTCCAGCACCGCCGTGAGGTGATCGAGGGTGTGGTACTTCCGCTGGGGCTCGGACCACCGCTTGATCAGGTTCGCCGCGTACGGGAGCGGGCTCGGATGGCACGCGCCGTCACGGGCCGAGACCAGGGCCCGGAGCCAGCGGGCTTCCAGCGGATCGAGGGACATGGGGGCATTGTGCCGTGGGAGTGGGACATCCGGCTGCCCTCCTCCTAGCGTGGGTGCCATGACTGTCGCTGATGTGCACGAGGTGCGGGATCCCGGGCTGCCGGGGCGGTTGCTGGTGGCCGAGCGGGATGTGCTGGTGCCGGTGTTGCGGGGGAGGGCCGAGGAGGACTTCGGGGCCGGGACGTGTTGTCCGGGGTGGACCGTGCGCGACGTGCTGGCGCACTGCTCCGCCGCGCTGTCGCGCGTCGTGGAGGGGCGCTTCGAGAAGGGCGTGTTCAGCCCCGAGTCGAACGACCGGGACATCGCCGAGCGCGGGGACTGGTCCGTCGCGCAGATCGTGGACGAGCTGGAGCGCGGCATGACCGACGTCGGCCCCGTCATCGCCGAGGCCGGCGGGGTCCTGGACGGCGTCGCCCTCGGGGAGTGGGTGCACGCCGGGGACGTACGGGACGCCTGGGGCCTGCCCGGCGCCTACGGCGGCTCACAACTGCCGCTCGCGGTGGAGTTGTTGGCCCACCTCACCCGAGTGCGCGGCACCCGCCCCCTCCACGCCGACCTCGACGACGCCGACGAGCCCCTCCTGCTCGGCGCCCCCAGCGGCGACGCCCCGCCCGCGCGCTACATCGGCGATGCCACCACCCTCGTACGGCTCTACTCCGGCCGCCCACTCACCGCCGCGACGTACGAGCTGGCCGGGGCGACGCCGGCCGAGCTGAACCTCTTCGACTGACCGGCCGCTCTCAGCGAAGCTCCCGGCCCGCCGCCGCGACGAAGGCCGACCAGGCGGCGGCGCCGAGGAGCAGCACAGCGCCGGTGGGGTTCTTGCTGTCGCGGACGGGGACGACGCCGGGGAGGTCGTCGGAGACTTCGACGCACTCCGCGCTGTTACCGCCGCTGTGGCTCGACTTGCGCCAGGAGAGGGCGGCGCCGGTGAAGTCGCCGGCGATCTCCACGCATTCGTCACCGGCTCCATCGCTGTAGCTGCTCTTACGCCAAGTCGCGGTCCTGAGGTCGGGCGCGGTCCGCATCCTCGTACTCCTCGGCCGCCTGCTCGATCAGATCGAGGGACGCGTCAGGCGACAAAGACGCTGCCCCAAGCAGATCGTAGGTGAGTGTGGAGCGGTCGACTACGGCCCGATCGTCCATCAAGCGCCCGTTTTCGGACGCTTGGGCGTAGACCACAGGCGGAGCATCGCTGAAGGTCATCAGCTTGATGATGCCCGCGCTGCCGGCGTGGACCCCCGCAGCGATGGGCAGCACCTGGACGATGATTCGGTGGCGGCGTACCAAGCCCGCGATGTGCCGGAGTTGCTGAGCCATCACCGCTGGCGTACCGGCTTGGCGCCGTACGACCACCTCGTCGATGACCGCCCAGTATCGAGGCGTCGCCGGATCGTCGAAGATGCGCGCGCGGGCCTTTCGGAAGGCGATGCGCTCCTCCACCACCGCCTCGGGTGCGACGGGGTCGTACGCTCGGATCACCGCGCGGTTGTAGTCCGCTGTCTGGAGCACGCCGGGCACGGAGGTGGGTGCCCAGTCCTTGATCGTGTCGGCCAGGCCTTCGAGCTCCACCACATCCGCGAAGTGAGCGCGGTACGGCGACTTGCGGGCTGCTTCCAGGTTCCGTGTGAAGAAGCCGTCGGCGCCGAGAATCTCGTCCGCCGCCTTCGCGAACTCCGGCTGCATCCGCCGTACCCCCACCTCCAGCATCCCCACGTACGCCCCGCTGATGAACATCGCCGCCCCCAGCTCCTCCTGGGTCATGCCCGCCCGCTCGCGGCGGTGGCGGAGTTCCGCGCCGTACAGGGCGCGGGTGGACTGCGACGGGTCGAGGGTCTTCGTGTTGCTCATGGGGCGACGTGCTCCTCTGACAGCCGGTTCTGTTGGGTCTGCGCCGCTCCCGAGCGTAGATGCGGAGCGTGGTCGGTCGTATGCGAATCGTGAGGGGCCGGTCCAACGGGCGGGTTTGTTGGTAAATTGGACTAGACCTGTTGTCGCCCGTTGTCGTCCGCTGTCGTCGTACGACGTGCCCGAACCGGAAGGGGCCCCATGGCCACGCCCGTCCTCCTCGAGGTCATCGCCCTGGACACCAGGGACGCCGTCGCCGCGCAGACCGGCGGAGCCGACCGGCTGGAACTGGTCGCCGACATGCGCGCCGACGGGCTGTCGCCGACCGTGCGGACGTTCGTCGAGGTGCGGGCCGCCGCGGACATCCCGGCACGGGTGATGTTGCGGCTCGCCGACGGGTTCGCGGCGGGGGACGCGGACGCGCTCGTCCGGGTCGCGTGCGACATGCGGGCGGCCGGGGCGGAGGAGTTCGTGCTCGGGTTCCTCGACCCGTTCGGTGAGCCCGACCTGCCCGTCCTCGAACGGCTGGTCGCCGAACTCGACGGCTGCCGCTGGACCTTCCACCGCGCCATCGACCGCGCCGCCGACCGTGACGCCCTGCGCAAGCGGCTCGCGGACCTGCCGGGGCTGGACACGTATCTCACGGCGGGCTCGGCGGACGGCGTCGACGACGGACTGCCGACCCTCCTCGCGGAGGCGGCCCGGCGCGGCGAGCCCGGCTACGCCCCGCGACTCATGGTGGGCGGCGGTCTCCGCCTCGACCACCTGCCCGGCCTGCGCGCCGCCGGCCTCGACGCCTTCCACATCGGCGGCGCCGCCCGCCCCGGCGGCTGGGACGCGCCGGTCGACGCCGACGCCGTACGGGAGTGGCGGACCGCGCTCGACGCGGGCGTCGGCAGCGCCGTGGCCCACTGAGAGCGAGACCGGGAGAGGGCGTGCGCTGATGACGCCCATCGTGGCGGCGCAGGCGGCAGGGCGGGCCTTGGGATCGCTCCGCTCGCGCGTACGCGGCACCTCCGACGCCCGCACCCGCGCGGTCCCCGGTGCCCGGTGGCCCGGCGGAAAGTTGTCCGCTTCCTGGTGGCTCCCTGGTCTTAGGCTAACCGGTCTTTAGCCCGCCTGTTCCTAGGGTCGTTGACGTTCACCAGGCCGGGGCCGCGCAACCTCACCGACTGCGGCCCGAGCCATGGAGTCCCCGATCCCCGGAGTTGTCGATGAACGTCAAGACCCGTGCCCTGACCGCCCTGTCCACCGGCCTTCTCCTGTTCGGCCTTGCCGCTTGCGGCGGTTCCGACTCCGGTGACTCCGCCGCCGGTGGGAGCGACAAGCAGGCGGCGCAGGACGCCGGCGCCGCTGCCGGGGGCGGGTCCGGGAGCGAGGGGGCAGAAGGCGGCGATCCGGTGGAGAAGCCGCTGACCGGCGAGGCGAAGCAGAAGGCCGAGTCGGCGGCGCTGGCGGCCTTCCCCGGAACGGTGATCAAGTCCGAGGAGGACGCGGAGAACCCCGGAACGTACGCGGTGGAGATCAAGAAGAAGGACGGCAGCGAGATCGAGGTCTACCTCGACCCCAAGACGTACAAGGTCCTCAAGACCAAGAACGAGGAAGGCGACGACGACGGCAGCTGATCACCGGGTCCCCGGGCGCCGCCGGTCCCCCGTCCCACGGGTGGCCGGGGGTGCCCGGTCGGCGCGGTGGGCGGCCGGTGACGGCGGGACGGGGCGGGACGGTTCGGATGACAGCGGCACGGGTGACGGTCGGGCTGTGTGAGTCTGACGGTATGCAGGTACTACTCGTCGAGGACGACGAACGGATCGCCGGACCGCTGGCCGAGGGCCTCGGCCGGTACGGGTTCAGCGTCGAGCGGGTCCGGACCGGGGCAGCCGCGCTGGCCGCGGACGAGCCGGACATGGTGCTCCTCGACCTGGGGCTGCCCGACATGGACGGCATCGACGTCTGCCGGGCCCTGCGGCAGCGTTCCGAGGTGCCCATCATCATGATCACCGCGAGGGGCGAGGAGATCGACCGCGTCCTCGGCCTGGAGCTGGGCGCCGACGACTACATGGCCAAGCCCTTCGGCGTGCGGGAACTGGTCGCCCGGATAAGGGCGGTGACCCGCCGCACCCGTCCTGTCGCGATCACCGCCACCAGCAGCCCCGAGGGTGCCGCACCGTCCGCGGCAGCACCCGTCGGCGCGGACACCGCGCAGCAGGTGGGGCCGCTCGTCATCGACCGCCGCACCCGCCAGGTCCACCTCGCCGGGCGGCCCGTCGCGCTGGCACCGAAGGAGTTCGACCTGCTCGCCCACCTCGCCCAGGATCCCGGAGCCGTCTGCTCGCGCCAGCAGATCGTGGACCAGGTCTGGGATCCCCACTTCTTCGGCCCCACCAAGACCCTGGACGTGCACGTGGCCGCGCTGCGCCGCAAACTCGGCGACCCGGCCTGGATCGAGACCATCCGCCGGGTCGGCTTCCGCCTGCGCGTCCCCGATACCGCCGAGGCCACCGAGACCGCCGACCCCGCCGAGGCCACCGAGACCGCCGACCCCACCGAGGCCACCGTGCGGTCCGGCTCCGAGCATGGGCGGAACGCCTGGTGACCCGGCGACTGCTGGTCAGCTACCTCGGGTTGGTGCTCGTGGTCCTGCTCGGTCTGGAGATCCCCTTCGGCCTCGTCTATGCCCACGACGAGCTGTCCCGTCTCTCCAACACCATCGAACGCGACGCCGGGATGCTCGCCGAACTCGCCGAGGAACGCATCGAAGAGGGCGAAGGCGCTCAACTGCCCCGGCTGGCCGCCGACTACGCGGCCGACACCGGTGCCCACGTCGTCATCGTCGACAGGACCGGCACCGTCCTCACCGACACCGACGGCCCGTCCGGCGCGGACCTGTCCGCCGAACCGGACATCGCGGCCGCCCTCCGCAACCGGCCGACCGTCGGCACCGCCCGCGACACGGCCACCGGCCACGAGACGCGGTACGCCACCGTGCCCGGCGCCTCCGGCACCACCATCCGCGGCGCACTGCGCCTGAGCCAGCCCACCACCGCGCTCGACAGCCGGGTCCACGACATCTGGCTCACCCTCGCCGCCGTCGGACTGGGCGTGCTGGCCGTCGTCGCCGTGATCGCCGTCGGGCTGGCCCGCTGGATCATCCGCCCCGTCCACGACCTGGAACGCGCCACCGCCCAGCTCGCCGACGGCAACCTCACCACCCCGCCCGCCACCGATGCCGGCCCGCCCGAACTGCGGCACCTCGCGGCCTCCTTCACCCACACCGCCGGCCGCCTGCAGCACCTGCTGCGCTCCCAGCGCGCGTTCGCCGCCGAGGCATCCCACCAGCTGAAGACCCCGCTCACCGCGCTGCGGATCCGCCTGGAGAACTTCGAGCCCCACCTCGACCCCCGCGCCCACGACAGCCTCGACGAAGCCATCGACGAGACCGAACGCCTCGGCCGCATGATCCAAGGGCTGCTCTCCCTGGCCCGCCTGGAGAACAGCGCCACCACCCCCGAGCCGGCCGACCTCGACATGGTGATCGCCGATCGCGCCGCCACCTGGGAACCGTTCGCGGCCGAACAGCACGTCCGCATCGCCGTCACCGGGCACTCCGCCGGCCGTGTGTGGGCCATCCCCGGTGCCCTTGAGCAGATCATCGACAACCTGCTCGCCAACGCGCTGCGCGTCTCACCCCCCGCCACCACCATCACCCTCGCCACCACGCACACGCCCCAGGCCGTCGAGCTCCACGTCATCGACCAAGGTCCCGGCATGAGCGACGCCGAGCGCCGACGCGCCTTCGACCGCTTCTGGCGCGCCTCCGACGCCCACCACGACGGCACCGGTCTCGGCCTGCCCATCGTCGAACAACTCACCCGCGCGAGCGGCGGCCACATCACCCTCGACCCCGCCCCCGGCAGCGGCCTGGACGCCGTCGTCCGCCTCCGACCCGCCACCACGAGCACCGACGTCCGCTGAGACGGGCTCAGTGGGGGTCCGCCGGCAACACCGCCGTCCGGCCGTGGCTGCCCGGTGTCCCGTGCAGGTCCTCGTGCAACCGGGCCAACAGCGGGCCCAGTCGGTGCGGGTCAGCTTGCGGACGCGGCCCTCGTGCGTCCATGCCGTGACGGCAGTGGGGTCCAGGTGCACGATCTCGGGCGTCCAGTCGGAGCGGAAGCGGATGACGGCCCGCAGCAGCGGCGTCCACTTCAGACGGTCCGGGTCCTCGAAGTCGGGCAGCGGCGGGAAGCGCGGCGGCTGCGCGCCGGGGCCGTGCACCTCGCGCAGCTCGTCGGCCCGCGCGGTCAGCACCTCCTCCGCCGCGGCCCGGAAGTCCTCGTACGCCTCCCACACGTCGTACAGGTCCGGGCCCCGTTCGGCGTACAGCATGACCGGCACGGACTCCGGGCGGCGCAGACGCATCACCTCGGTCGGGCCAGCCACCCCCGGGCGGGCCCTGGGCACTTCCCGTCGGCGGGGCCGCGGCATACGATCCGCGGATTCCTTCTGGCCGAGCTAGCCGAGTGGGTGGGGGCTCTTGATCGCCATCGCGGTGACCGGGCACATGGACCTGACCGAGGCGAGCGTTCCCCTCGTACGGCGGGCCCTGCGGGAGTTCCTCGGGCCGTACGCGCAGGAGGGGATCACCGGGCTCTCCTGTCTCGCCGACGGTGCCGACTCGCTCTTCGCCGAGGCGGTCCTCGCGCTCGGCGGCCGACTGGTCGCGGTGATCCCGGCGCGGGACTACCGGGAGCGCCAGGTGGGCGCCGAGCAGGCCGCGACGTTCGACCGGCTGGTCGGGGCCGCGGCCGAGGTGCTCGTCCTCGGCCACGACAGCGCGGGCGGACAGGCGTACGAGGACGCCAACCGTGAACTGGTACGGCGCGCCCACCGGTTGGTCGCCGTCTGGGACGGCGAGACGTCCACCGCCCAGGGGGGCACCGCCACGGCCGTGGCCGACGCCCGCCGTGCCGGCCTCCCCGTGGACATCGTCTGGCCACCGGGCGCGAGCCGAGAGACCAAGGGATGCGCCTCGGAGGCGTGAGCCGGGCGCGCGCCCCCGACGGGCAGCGTCCGCCGCATGTGCGGCGGGTTCGTGACGGGGGCGCGCGCCCCCGGCGGCGGTCTCGTTACGCGTACGGGTCGAACGCGATCCCCGACGGCTTCGCCTTCGCCAGGTTCGACTCGAAGCTGCCGTCCTTCAGGCCGAAGTTGGCGCTGCCGAAGTCGTAGGCGACCAGCTTCTCGCGAATGCCGGAGGGGTAGCCGTTCCAGCCGACGAGCGGCGGGTACTGCCATGTGCCCTTGTGGTTCTCCGGGGGTTCGTCGCCCGAGCCCGCCAGGCGGAAGCAGTGCGTGCGGATGCCGTCCTTGTGGTAGACGATCTTGGCGTGGGTGCCGTCCCAGCGGACCGCCGACGCCGGGTGGACACTGAAACCGCCGTGCGCGGACGTCGACACGTACTGGGCAGTGCCGTTCTGCACCCAGACCGCCACGTGCTCCCAGTCGTGGCGGTGGCCGCCGATGCTGGAGCCGGCAACCGCCTGGTCCTTCTCGAAGTAGAGGTCGTACAGGATCGCGCACCAGCCGTTGTTGCACTTGGAGCGCGCGTAGCCGTTGGTGTTGTCCAGGTCCGACGCGTCCCGGCAGCCGCCGTTGAGCGCGCCGGTGGGCTTCAGGCCGCCGTTGACCGTGCCGTCCGGGCCGATCGCCGGGGTCGAGTAGCAGCCGTCGGTGTCGTAGTCGTAGGCCGGCTGCCAAGTCGACTCCAGGGCCTCCGCGTTGGCGGGCAGCGCTCTGGGCGGGGCCGCGTACGCGCTGCCCGCCACACCGATGACCAGGGCGAAGGCACCGCCCACGGTGAGCACGGATCTGCGGAGCCGACGGGACCTGCCTGAGCGCGGACTTGTCTTCACTGCGACCTCCTGATGGACCGCGGCGCGGGGAACGCCCGGGGGGCCGGGGTGGGGCACGCCGAGCGGCGTATGGCATGCGTATGGCATGCGCAGGTCAGACTCGCCCTACTGGTGGGTAGTGCGCAAGAGCCGGGAGGTGTCCAAGTGATGACGAATCAAACGTTGTGAAGGGCCTGTGAGATGTTCCGCCCGGCGCCCGCGGAGTGCCGCGGGACGGGTCGTGACGCCACATCACGGATCGATATCCGCCGCGTAGTTGTTGTGTGCGAAGTCGTCACGGGAGCCGCCTCGACGATCATTCGGCCCCGTTCCCCGTGCATAGTGGTGTCCGCCCCAGCCAAGCCGGGGCATGACAAGTTTCAGTCACAGGGGGAACGGCTCCATGCCATTCATACGTCGCCGGGGTCTCACGGCCGCGGCCGCCGTGATCGCCGCGGTCATGGTCACCACCACCGCATGCAGCAAGTCCGACGAGGGCGGCGCGAAGGCCTCGGGCGAGACGACCGCCCAGGCGGGCGCCGGTTCGGACGTCGACACCGGAGAGAACGAGGGCGGCGGCGACACCACCATCGGCGGCTTCAAGCTGCCCGAGGGCGTGCCCACCGAGCTGTCCGGTGACGCGCTGCAGAAGTGGAAGAACGGCGGCTGGCAGGACTTCGACAACTGGGCCTCCAAGGCGGAGGACTTCGCCAACCCCTACATCGCGGACTTCTGGACCCCCGAGCGCATCGCCGAGGCCAAGGCGCAGATGCCCACGCAGCTGCCGGAGATCGCCGACGCGGGCAATGTCTCGAAGGGGTCGAACAAGACCACCAGGGTCTGGCTGCCCGACGGCTCGGTGAAGCGGCAGAACGCCTCCAAGGTCAAGGCGACCTACCACAGGAACGCCGCCCCGGTCGGCAAGCTCTTCTTCACCACCCCCCAGGGGTCCAGCGTCTGCTCGGCGGCCGTGGTCAAGGACCCGGCCCACCCCGGCAAGTCCAACCTCGTGTGGACCGCGGGCCACTGCGTGCACGCGGGCAAGGGCGGCGGCTGGTACCGCAACATCGCCTTCGTGCCGTCCTTCAACAACACCGCCAGGCTGAACATGAGCCAGGCGTCCGGCAACTACCGCGCGAGCAACGTCTCCCCGTACGGCCTCTTCTGGGCCGACTGGGCCACCACCTCGGGCACCTGGATCAAGGGCGGCAACGCCAGCCAGGGCACCGTGGCCGCCGCGTACGACTACGCCGTCCTCCACGTGAAGCCGGAGAAGGGCGCCAAGTCGCTGGAGGAGCGAGTCGGTTCGGCGCTCCCGGTGTGGTTCAACGCCCCGGCCGCCAACAAGGTCAAGAACATGAAGGTGCGCGGCTACCCGGCCGAGGCGCCGTACGACGGCTCGAAGATGTACCACTGCCAGGGCGCCACCAAGCGCTTCGTCCTCGGCTACAGCTACCCGAGCGACTACCCGGCCCAGTACATGGTCGGCTGCACGATGAACGGCGGTGCCTCCGGCGGCCCCTGGTTCATGAGCCACAAGGGCCGTACCTACCTGGTCTCCAACAACTCGCTCAGCGACCGCTCCTCGTTCATCACCGGCCCGCGGCTCGGGAAGAACGCCAAGCAGGTCTACCTGGTCACGAGCAACAAGTTCAAGTAAGCCGCCCCGCGCGTGAAGCGGCCTCCGGTGACCTCGGTCGCCGGGGGCCGTTCCGCGTCTCAGGGGCTCTGCGTCTCAGGGTTCGGGGGCTCAGGGGCTCGGGGGTTCAGGCCAGCTGCGGCGGCAGCGGGGCCGCGTGCGTCACGACCAGACCGGACACCGCACGGGTGAGCGCCACGTACAGGCGGCGCAGACCCGTCCGCTCGTCCGGCTCCCCGTCGACGACCGCCCGCGGCTCGTCCAGCACCACGTAGTCGTACTCCAGACCCTTCGCGAGCGACGCCGGCACGAGGGTGAGGCGGGTCTCGTACGTCGTCTCCTCGCCCGGTGCGAGGCAGCCGATGCCGGCCGCCGTGAGGGCCTCGGCCAGCGCCGGGACGCGGGCGTCGGCGGCGATCAGCCCGATCGACCCCTCGTTGCGCAGCAGTTCCTCGCAGGCGGCGACCACCTGGGAGTCGTCCTCGATGGCCCGCACGTCGAAGAACCCCGGGTTCTCACGGACGGAGGCCACCGGGGTCAGGCCGGGCGCGATGTGGGGGAGCAGGCGGGAGGCGTAGGTGATGACGTCGGTCGGCACACGGAAACCGGCGGTCAGCTCCTCGATGTGCGCCTCGCCCTTGCCCAGGTGGCCGAGGGCCTCCTGCCAGCTCCGGGTCGCCCAGGGGGTGGTGCCCTGCGCGAGGTCGCCGAGGACGGTCGCCGAGCCGGTGGTGCAGCGGCGGCCGACCGCCCGGTACTGCATGGGGGAGAGGTCCTGCGCCTCGTCGAGGACGACATGGCCGAGGGAGTGCGTGCGCTGCACGAGGTCGGTCGCCTCGTCGATCAGCACGGCGTCGGCGGCGGACCACTTGGCGGTCTTCACGCTCCGCGCGGGCTTCGCCCAGAGGATCGTCTTCTGCTCGTCGTCGGTCAGGAGGCCCTGCGCGTGCTCGGCGAGGAAGTCCGCGTCGGTGAGCAGCCGCAGCACCAGCTTGGCGGGGTCCACGGGCGGCCAGATCGCCTTGACGGCCGCTTTCACGGCGGTGTTGCGGGCCACGGCGTCCTGCACCCGGTCGTCGGGCGCCTCCCCGGATCGCTCCATCTGCACCAGCACGGCGTGCGCGATCCGCTGCGGCAGGGCGTCGCGGGCGGCGCCGTAGCGGATGTCCCGGTCGAGCAACTCCTTGACGATGTCCTCCAGTTCGTACGCCGGGACGCGCCAGCGACGCGACCCCCGTACGACCACGACGGGCTCGGTGGGCAGGGTGACATGCGAGCGGACGGCGCGGCGGAGCACCTCGGCCATGCGGGCGTCGCCCTTGACGACGGCGGCGGCAGCCTCGTCCGTCCCCTTCACCTCCACATGGGCCACCAGGTCGTCGACGGTGGCCTGCTTCACCTCCAGCTCGCCCAGCGCCGGGAGCACCTGCTCGATGTAGTGCAGGAAGGAGCGGTTCGGGCCGATGACGAGGGTGCCGGTGCGGGACAGGCGCTCGCGGTGGGCGTAGAGGAGGTAGGCGACACGGTGGAGGCCGACGGCGGTCTTTCCGGTGCCGGGGCCGCCCTGGACGCAGAGGCTGCCGGACAGGTCCGAGCGGACGATCTCGTCCTGTTCGGGCTGGATCGTGGCGACGATGTCCCGCATGGGGCCGACGCGGGGGCGCTCGATCTCCTGCTGGAGCAGCTTGCTGGTGGCCGCCGCCTCGGCCGGGTCGGAGAGGTGCTCGTCCTCGTACGCGGTGAGGTCGCCGCCGGTGTAGCCGAAGCGGCGGCGCAGCCCGACGTCCATCGGGTCCTTCTTGGACGCCCGGTAGAAGGGCTGCGAGACGGGGGCGCGCCAGTCGATCACCATCGGGTCGCCGTCCGCGTCGTGCACATGCCGGCGCCCGATGTAGAACCTCTCCCCCTCGGCGCCCTCCGCCCGGTCGGCGCCGGGGGCGTGCAGATAGTCGAGGCGGCCGAAGAACAGCGGGGTGTCGCTCAGGTCGGCGAGCGCCTTGATCCGCTCGTCGATCTGCCGGGCGAGCACCTCCGCGTTCACCCAGTTCGCGGTCACGTCCCGGATGTCCAGCGCCTCCACGTCCTCACGCATGGCCCGCAGCGCGGAACGGGAGGCGGCGAGATGGTCACGTTCGCGGGTGAGGGGGTTGAGCTCTTCGTCGGCGGGCGCGGACAAGGGAGTGCCTCCGAGGGCCTACGGGATCCACGGGATCCGGTGGGTGGGGGTGGGGTGAGCCGACCGGTTTCCGTCCGGGCGGCGGCGCTCCACGTGCGGGAGGCGGGCAAGGGCGGAGAGTTTAGGGGAGACGAGGGGGCGAGGGCCAATGGGTTTTCCGCGGCGGGCGGCGGCCCCGCGCGGTCCGTGTTCACCGGTCCCCTAGGGGGTGGGTAGGTCGGGGGTACTAGGGGGTGGCACGACCTGAGGGTGAGCGGAGGGCTCAGCCAGTTCACTCCGCGGACTGACGTGAAACACAGGCGCACGTTCCACCATGGATACATGAGTGCAGCGACCTTCATCCCAGCCTCGGCCGCCGGCCGACCCGGTCCGCCGTCCGGTGCGACCGGGCTCGACGACCGCCACCACCGACACCGCCTCGCCGACGCCCTCCGGGCCGTCAAGGTCTTCGCGGGAGCAGCCTTCGGCGTGATCGTGCTCGGGGAGTACGCGGAGGAAGCGGGCGTACGCCGCCCCTCCTGACGGACCCCCGCCCACGGGAACAGGCCCCGACGTCCGCGTCGGAGCAGGAGCCGTCCCGCGCCTCCTCAGGGCTCCGCACCAGCACCGCGCCCGGCACCCCGTCCGCACATCACGTCATCGCCCGGCCCGACGACCCGGCACCCGCTGTCCGCACTCAAGGTGGCGGCCTCCGTCGTCGGCCACGGCGCTCCGCGCGCCTTCGAAACCATCCCTCCCACCCCCCCCCGCGTGGCCGGGGCCGGTCCCCCCTCGGCTCCGGCCACGCACCCCCCTCGTCCACCGGGCGTCGGGGCGTGGGGGCGTCGGGTGCTTCCGCTCAGGCGCCGTCCGCCAGGAGTTCGTCCGCGTCCATGATCCGGTAGGCGTACCCCTGTTCGGCGAGGAAGCGCTGGCGGTGGGCGGCGAAGTCCTGGTCGATGGTGTCGCGGGCGACCACGGAGTAGAAGTGCGCCTGGTGGCCGTCGGCCTTGGGGCGCAGGACCCGGCCCAGCCGCTGGGCCTCCTCCTGGCGGGAGCCGAAGGTACCGGAGACCTGGATGGCGACGGTCGCCTCCGGCAGGTCGATGGAGAAGTTGGCGACCTTCGAGACGACCAGGACGTTGATCTCGCCCTCGCGGAAGGCGTCGAAGAGCTTCTCGCGCTGCGCGTTCGACGTCTCGCCCTTGATCACCGGCGCGTCCAGGTGGGCGCCCAGCTCGTCGAGCTGGTCGATGTACTGGCCGATGACGAGGATCTGCTGCCCCGCGAAGCGGCGGACGATCGCCTCGGCCACCCGGCGCTTCGTCGCCGTCGTCGAACAGAAGCGGTACTTCTCCTCCTGCTCGGCGGTGGCATAGGCGAGCCGCTCGGAGTCCGTGAGATTCACCCGGACCTCGACACAGTCGGCGGGCGCGATGTAGCCCTGCGCCTCGATCTCCTTCCAGGGCGCGTCGAACCGCTTGGGCCCGATCAGGGAGAACACGTCCGACTCCCGGCCGTCCTCGCGGACCAGCGTCGCCGTCAGGCCGAGCCGCCGCCGCGCCTGGAGGTCCGCGGTGAACTTGAAGACCGGCGCGGGCAGCAGATGCACCTCGTCGTAGACGATGAGACCCCAGTCACGGGAGTCGAACAGCTCCAGGTGCGGGTAGACGCCCTTCCGCTTCGTCGTCAGCACCTGGTACGTGGCGATGGTGACCGGCCGGATCTCCTTGCGCGTACCGCTGTACTCGCCGATCTCGTCCTCGGTCAGCGAGGTCCGCTTCACCAGCTCGTGCTTCCACTGCCGCGCGGAGACGGTGTTGGTGACGAGGATCAGGGTGGTCGACTTCGCCTGGGCCATGGAGCCGGCCCCGACCAGCGTCTTCCCGGCGCCGCAGGGGAGGACGACGACACCGCTGCCGCCGTGCCAGAAGTTCTCCACCGCCTGCTTCTGGTAGGGCCGCAGCGCCCAGCCGTCCTCGTGCAGTTCGATCGGGTGCGCCTCACCGTCGACGTACCCGGCGAGGTCCTCGGCCGGCCAGCCCAGCTTCAGCAGCGTCTGCTTGATCTGCCCCCGCTCCGAGGGGTGCACGACCACGGTGTCCGGGTCGATCCGGGCACCGACCAGCGGGGTGATCCGCTTCGACCGAAGGATCTCCTCCAGGACCGGGCGGTCGGTGGTGGTGAGGACGAGGCCGTGCGCCGGGTGCTTGCTCAGGGTGAGACGGCCGTAGCGGTCCATGGTCTCGGCGACGTCGACGAGCAGCGCGTGCGGAACCGGGTATCTGCTGAACTCGACCAGCGCGTCCACGACCTGCTCCGCGTCGTGCCCGGCGGCCCGCGCGTTCCACAGCCCGAGCGGCGTCACCCGGTAGGTGTGGATGTGCTCCGGCGCCCGCTCCAGCTCCGCGAACGGCGCGATGGCCCGACGACAGTCGTCCGCCCGCTCGTGGTCGACCTCCAGGAGCAGGGTCTTGTCGGACTGGACGATGAGTGGACCATTCACGCGCGACACCCTTTCGTTTCGGTCAAACGTCCAGTGTGCCTGATCGTTCTGCCTTTTCGCCGGGCCTGTTCTCCCCGGCCCGCCCCCCCCGTATCAGTCTTATTGGATGTCTTTTCATTCCGATGAGTGGAGGGAATTCAGATATGGGGCAATGGCTCCCCAAGAATGTCGAACCGTGCAGCCATCCTCCCCGGCCGACCCGGTCACCCCGTCCGCCTCCCCGCAGGGCACCACGCTCGGCTACGCCCTGTTCGCCACCCGCTGGCTCCAGGCGCCGCTGTACTTCGGTCTGGTCGCCGCCCAAGGGGTGTACGTCTACAAGTTCTTCAACGAGCTGTGGACATTGATCGTCAGCTGCGTCAGCGGAAGCGCCACCGAGACCTACGTCATGCTCGCGGTGCTGAAACTGGTCGATGTCGTCATGATCGCCAACCTGCTGATCATGACCATCGTGGGCGGCTACGAGACCTTCGTCTCGCGCATCGGCCTCCAGGGCCACCGCGACCAGCCCGAATGGCTCTCCCACGTCAACTCCAACGTCCTGAAGGTCAAGCTCGCCACCGCCATCGTGGGCATCTCCTCCGTCCATCTGCTCCAGATGTTCGTGGACGTCCACCACACCTCGCGCCACGCGCTGCTGTGGGGCACCGTGATCCACATGGCGTTCATCGCCTCGGCGGTGCTCCTGGCCTACATGTCGGGACCCATGCTGCGGGAGGCGAAGGGCCACGGCCCGCACCACGCCCCTCACGGCGACCCGGGCGGCCCCGTCGACCCGGCCCCGCCCGCGCACAGGGCACCGACGGAGCCGACGGTCACCGGCGAACCGGCCGACCCGCCGGAGGAGCAGGAACACCGGACCGCCGGGCCGCCCCTCCCCCCGGCACCGGTCCTGCGCCCCGACCCCCTGCCGATCCCGGCGCAGGCCACGCCGTACGCGAAGCACGGGGCCGGCGAGCACGGGACGGGCTTCGCACAGGGCGGGGCGCACGTCGTGCCGTACGAGACGGGAAGCGAGAGCCGGGTGCGGGCCGCCGGGTTCCCCGCCCGCAAGCTGCTGGAGGAGTTCGACCCGGACCATCCCCGCACCTTCGACCGGCACCTCCTGGCCCGCCTCGGAACGCTGGACTTCATGGCCGACCGGCGCAATGTGGTCTTCGTCGGTGCCCCCGGCACCGGCAAGACCCACCTCGCGATCGGCCTCGGCGTACGGGCCTGCCAGGCGGGGCACCGGGTGCTGTTCGCCACCGCCGAGGAGTGGGCCGCGCGGCTCGCCGGGGCACGGGCCGAGGGCAGGCTCATCGAAGAACTGTCCGCGCTCGACGCCTGCCCCCTGCTGATCGTCGACGAGGCCGGCTATCTGCCCTTCGACCCCGACAGCGCCCGGCTCCTCTTCCACCTGGTCGCCCACCGCTACGAGCGGGCCTCGGTGATCGTCACCAGCGACCGCCCCCTCGGCCGCTGGGACGAGATCTTCGGCGGGGCAGCCCCGGCCATGGTGGACCGGCTCGCGCACCACGCCGACGTCGTCCGCCTCGAAGGGAACAGCTACCGGCTGCGCCGGGTCCCTTCGGCGAGCTGACTCACTTCAACAGGCCGACGTTCTGGATGAGCGGCCCTTCCAGGGTGAGGCCCTCGCCGACGACGGTGCCGAGTTCGGGGACGGGCAGGGGATTGGCCGCCGCGGCGGGAGAGGCGAGCACACCGACCAGGGCGACGGCGGCGAGGGCGCGGAGCAGTGTGGTGATGGGGCGCATGCGGACCTGTGAACCCTTCGAGCGTGGGAGTCGATCTCGATCGGACCCAGGGTGGCTGCCCGCCGGCCCCCACCCCGATGCGCGCGCCCCCTCACGGCCCCTCATCGGAGGGAAAAACGGGGATGGCCTGCATGAACGGCCGCGTACGCCTGAATGAGTGATGCCCGAGAGGCGGTTTGATCACCGCGCCGGAGGGTGGCAGCCCCGGGGGTCAGATCGAGTCGTCCTCCAGTTCCGCGACACCGGTGATGCGGTGCAGCGGGAACGTCCGGACCTCGTCCGCCGTGTGGTCGTACGCCGTCACGAAGCCGCCCTCGACACGCACCGGCGCGATGACGCGCTGGCTCGCGGAGCCCTCGGCGTTGACGTAGCCGATCCACAGGGCCTCACCGGTCAGGACGGCGGCCTGCATGGTGGCGAGGGTCTCGGCGGAACCGGTGCGCGGCAGCGCGCCGGACGGGACCGGGGCGCCGCTCGTCCTCCGGGGCGCCGTCGAGGCCAGATCACCGGCGCGGATGGCACGGATCGCGGCGGCCAGCAGCGTGTCGTCGGGCGGCGGCGGACCGTCCGGGACGGGCTCCGGAGCCGTACGGGGCGGAGTGCGGCGGGCGAGAGCCCGGGTGATCAGGACATCACCCTCCGCGGACTCGGCGGCCGGCGCGTAGCCCATCGCGCGCAGCCCCTCCAGCAACGCCGCCGGATCGGCCTGGGCGGCGAGCACCGTCGGCGCGAGACGGCGCAGCCCGAGCCCCTGCGACCGCTTGTCGGCGAGGATCTCGCTGAGCATCGCGTCGTCGTCGCACCGCACATACGCCGATGCCGAGCCGATCCGCAGATGCCCGTGGCGCCGGGCCACGTCGTCGATCAGATACGCCAACGGCTGCGGGACCGGCGTACGGGAATGGGCCGTCAGGAAGTCATGCAGGTCGGATGCGGTCTGACCGGCGTCCAGGGCCCGCCGCACGGAACCCGGCGTGAACCTGTAGACCGTCGCGCCACCCTTCGACTCCACGTCCGCCGCCACGCCCAGCATGTCGGCGAGCGGACGCCGCAACGGACCCGGCGCGACCGCCGTCAGGTCCGCCTGCAGCAGCACATGGTCGAGCGGCTCCGGCAGCAGCGGCGCGAGAAGCGCGGCGGCACGGGCCGCCACCGCGCTCTGCTCCGGCACCGGATCGGGGGAGGGGAAGGGGGCCGCCGGGACGGGGACGTGATGGGCGGGGAGCTTGTCGCCAGGCGTCTCCGGCAGATCGGCGGCGGCATGGGTCTCCGGCGACAGACCGAGGAGGGCCCGCCCATGGGAGGACAGCGCCCCACGCCCGGTCACACCGAGCGACTCGGCCTCGGAAAGAGTCCAACGCGCCAGCCGGGCCCGCAGATCGTCCGGCTGCCCGGCCTGCCGGGCCGGGGCCTGCGACCTCTGCGCCGACGAGTCCTGATCACCCCTGCCCTGCGGCGGCTGCCCGGTCTGCTGGGGCCGCGCGGCTCTGGTGGGCCGCTCCCAGCGCAGGCGCGCCAGAACGGACTCCACCGTGGGCGAGGTGCCCTCGGGGAGCCCCGCGAGCAGGGTGAGCACCCGGTGCCGGACCTCCGGCGCGGACGAGCGGTCCAGGCCGGGCCCCAGCGCCGACAACGTCCGCTCCTTGGCGTCCCGTTCACCGACCACACCCGGCGTGCGGGTCGCCGTCAGCCAGGCCGACGCGAGCCGCGCCCAGCGCTCCGCCGGGGGCAGTTCCAGCCACTCGTCGTACGCGGGCGTCGCCGCGTACCGTTCGTCGGCCTCACCGTCCGAGGCCAGCAGACCGGCGGCATAGGCGAGTTCCACCCAGAAGGCGGCGACCGGCTCGGGGACGTCCAGGGCGACGGCCGTCCGCTTCAGATCGCGGACGCTGAGGCCACCGGCCCGCAGTACCGCCGGGCCGCCCTCGTCCCAGTCCTTCAGCAACTCCTCCACGGTCGCGAGGGCGGTGTACGCCTGCCCGGCCGCGGTCGCGTCCACCACCTGGGGGCGGTGCGCGCCCGCCGCCTCGACGGCCGGCGGAACCGGCTCGACCCGCCGGTGCGCCCGACCCGCCCGCAGATGCAGGGCGACCTCACGGGGAATGACGACCGTGCCCGGGGCGGTGGGCAGCAGCAGACCCCGGTCGAGCAGCCAGCGCAGGTGAGGCGCCGGGTCGGCGGTGACCTGGCCGTACGGCGGCCCCCACACCAGACGGGTGAGCACGTCGAGGGCCTCGGCGGGCGCGCTGCCGAGCAGGGCCGCCATACGGCGCCGGTCGGTGAACAGGCCGGTGAGGGAGGCGACGGCGGACACCGAGTCGTGGGTGCTGGGCAGCCCCGCCGCCGCGACGATCTCCTGCACCCGCCCCGGCGACATGCCTGCCGTCGCCTCGGCGACGGTCGGGCCGAGGCCGGTGGGGGACGGGTGCTGCGGCGACGGCGCGAGCAGCTCACGGGCCGTGCGGACGAGGCGCATCCGGCTGTCGGGGCCCCAGACGAGGGCCTGTTCGCGCAGCGTGCGGACGGCGCGGGGGAGGGCGGCGGTGACGGCCGGGTCGGGCTCGTCGCCCGCCATGAGGCCGAGCAGTTCGTCGTACCGGGCCGGGTCCGTGGCCACGGCCAGGGCCTGCGCGGTCTGGAGGGCGAACCGGTCCAGGCGTTCCAGGGCGCGGACCACCGAGGCGCGGGTGCCGGCGCGGGTCGCCAGCTGCGTCAGGTCCGTCGGCACCGGGGTGATCAGGTCCGGGCGGGCCCGGAGCAGCCCGGCGAGCGAACGGTCGTCCCGGCCGCGGAGCGCTTCCGCGAGAGAGCGGGGGGCTCCGCCGGGTTCGGCGGGTTCGGGTTGGCCGGGGGCCGTGTCAGCTCCGCCGGGGGGTGCCGGCTGCGTGGGGCTGTGCTCCTCGGTGCTCATCCGGTCAACGGTAGCGGAGGGGGGTGTCGGATCGGGGGGCCCGACGGCTCGGGGGCGCGCCTCGCCTCGTCGGGTGCGGGCGGGGTGTGGCTGGTCGCGCAGTTCCCCGTGCCCCTGGGGGCTGGGTGCGTCGGTCGGCGCGTCCTTGAACGGTCGGGGGTGTGGCCCTGCTTTCCGTGGGGTGGTGGTCGTGGGGTGGAGGTGCGGTCTTGGCTCGGTCGGAAGCGATACCGTCGGGGGAGCACGCGTCAACCCCGGAGGGGCTTCGTGGGGATTGAGAGCGACAAGGTCGTCTACGAGTACCTGAGCCGGGTCGGTGACCTGGCCCAGCAGCGACAGTTGCCGTCCGCGACCCGGATGCGCCTGGTGTCGGAGCTGCGGGACGAGATCGACCGGCGCCGGGCGAAGGCGCCGGTGGACAGTCCGGCCGCCGTCCGCCGCATCATCGCCCGCCTCGGCACCCCCGACGACGTCGTGACCGCTGCGGGCGGACCCGGCGACGCGCCCGATGAGCGGGCCGCCGTGCCCGTGCAGCGGGTCACCGGCGCCGACGCCGACGAGCGCGGCGAGCGGGCCAAGCGTCTGGCCGGCGGCCTCCGCAAGGTCGTGCCCCGGCCCCGTCCCGCCGAACCGGCGCCCCGGACGTCCCTGGACGGCGCCGCCCCACCGCACCTCGCCCCGCTGCACGAACTGGGCGACGGCGACGCACAGCCCGACTGGTGGCGGGTCGGCGGCGGTGGCCCCGGCGGCGTGGACACCGGGTTCGGGATCGGGGACGCGGTGCCCGGGTTCGTCGGCGGCGTGGAGATCCCCGAGCTGCTGAAACCGCCGCCCGCGAAGGAGGACGGGAAGACGCCGGGGGCGACCGCGCCGTCCGTGGAGAAGGCGGCGGGGGCGGGCGCCGCCGGCGCGGGCGCGGCGACGGCGGCCGAAGACGCCCCGGAGGGCCGCCGCCGGCCTCGGCTGCCGCGGCTGCGGCCGGCCGGGGGCGGGTGGAGCAACCCGCTGTTGCTGCTGGCCGCCGCGCTGTTGGTCGCGGGAGCGGTCATGGGGAGTCTCGTACCGCTGGGCCTCGGCTGGCTGATCGCCTATCTGTCGCGGAGGTTGACGCCCGCGGAGTCCAAGTGGGCGGTGCTGGGCGTGCCGGGAGTGGTGGCCGCCGGGGGCATCGTGTGGTTGTGGGGGCGCAGCGACGGGCGGTGGGGGGACCCCATCGCCCGCGGCGAGATGAACCTCGCCCTCGCGGACACGTGGCCGTGGGTACTGCGCATCGCGGCGGTCTCCTCCGCGCTGTACCTGCTCTGGCGCTCCCAACGGCCTCGGGGCACCTGATCGCTCGGGGGTGCGAGGTCCGCCCGCCGGGGCGGGTGGATGCATGAAGGGCGGGCCGCGGGCCCGTCCCTTCAGGGGCGCGGGGAACTGCGCGACCAGCCCCCACCGGCCCGCACCCGCCGACGCACCCCCGCACCCCCCTCCCGAGCCCCAAGGCGGCGTCCGGCCAGGCGGCGCAGCCACCCGCCACAATGGGGGACATGACTTCGCGCCCCCTCACCATCGGCTTCGACCTCGACATGACGTTGATCGACTCGCGGCCCGGCATCCACGCCTGCTACGAGGCCCTGGCGGCGCGTACCGGGACGTACATCGACGCGGATCTGGCGATCACCCGGCTGGGCCCGCCGCTGGTGGAGGAACTGGCGCACTGGTTCCCCGCGGAGGACGTCCCGGCGGTGGCGACGCTCTACCGGGAGATGTACCGGGCGACAGGCATCGCCGCGGTGTCCGCGATGCCGGGCGCGCGGGAGGCGATCGCGGCGGTCAGGGCGGCCGGCGGACGGGCGATCGTGGTCACCGCGAAGTACGAGCCGAACGCCAGACTGCACATCGAGCACCTCGGCATGGAACCGGACGCGGTCATCGGTGACCTGTGGGCGGAGGCCAAGGCGGGGGCGCTGCGCGAGCACGGCGCGAGCGTGTACGTCGGCGACCACGTCGGAGACATACGCGGCGCGCGCACCGCCGAGGCGTACTCCGTCGCCGTGGCCACCGGCCCGTGCGACGAGCGGGAGCTGCGCGAGGCGGGCGCGGACGTCGTCCTCACGGATCTGACGGCCTTCCCCGAGTGGCTGGCGAGCCACTTTGCGACCCGGCAACGCTAGTAACGCGCTTCCCTGGCCCTCCTGCGACCGGCCGCCACCGACTGGAGCACGCCCACACCGGCGATGAGAAAACCGACGCCCATGAGCATGCTCAAACCGAACATGTAGGTGGGAAATGGGGTCGTGCCGAGGAACAGCGGGGCGATGGTGACCAGTGTGGCCACGGCGCCGACGAAGAACACGATGACGCCGGCACGGATCATCCGGTCACCGGGCTCGGCGGAATTCGGTTGGGTTTTGTCACGCACCGGACCAGGGTAGTTCCCAGCGCGAGGGAACAGTCGGGTGACGTCTTGTCACCCGCTCCCAGACCATTAGCCTGGTACCGGCGGGTCCCGACGGCCCGCTGTAGTGCTATCCAGAGCAGTTTCCGCACACCGAGAACACATTTCAGACGCAGTTCCCGACGAGTACGAGGACGAGGACAGACGTGCCTACCGGCAAAGTCAAATGGTTCAACAGCGAGAAGGGCTTCGGCTTTCTCTCCCGTGATGACGGCGGTGACGTCTTCGTCCACTCCTCCGTACTGCCGACCGGTGTGGACAGCCTGAAGCCGGGCCAGCGTGTCGAGTTCGGAGTTGTCGCCGGTCAGCGCGGCGATCAGGCGCTCTCCGTGACGCTTCTGGAGCCGGCCCCCTCGGTCGCCGCCGCCCAGCGCAAGAAGCCGGACGAACTGGCCTCGATCGTGCAGGACCTGACGACCCTCCTGGAGAACATCACGCCGATGCTGGAGCGGGGCCGCTACCCCGACCGCGCGGCCGGCAAGAAGATCGCCGGCCTGCTGCGGGCGGTGGCCGACCAGCTGGACGTGTAGTCCCGTCGGCCGCGGGCCGGTTACGGGAAGTCGAGTGCGTGCGGGCCGAGGGGCGGTACCAGTCCCTCGGCCGCCGCGCGTGTGAGCAGGCCCCGGACCGCCGCGTAGCCTTCCTCGCCCAGTTCCGCCGTGAACTCGTTGACGTACAGGCCGATGTGCTGGTCGGCGACCGCGGGGTCCATCTCCTGGGCGTGTTCGAGGACATACGGGCGGGACGCCTCGGGGTCGTCCCAGGCGGCGCGGACGGACGCGCGGATCGTGTCCGCCAGCCCGCGCAGCGTCTCCTCGCCCAGCGAGCGCTTCGCGATGATCGCGCCGAGGGGGATGGGCAGGCCCGTCGTCGACTCCCAGTGCTCGCCCATGTCGGCGAGCTTGTGCAGACCGTAGTTCCGGTAGGTGAAACGGGCCTCGTGGATGACGAGTCCGGCGTCGACCTTCCCGTCCCGCACGGCCGGCATGATCTCGTGGAACGGCATGACGACGATCTCGCCGACCCCGCCGGGCAGCGTGTCCGCCGCCCAGAGGCGGAAGAGGAGATACGCCGTCGACCGCTCGCTCGGCACGGCCACCGTACGGCCGGTCAGTCCCCCACTGCCGAAAGCGTGGGAGGTGCCCCCAGTGCCCGGCTCCCGCGTCAGCACCAGCGGACCGCAGCCCCGGCCCAGCGCGCCGCCGCACGGCAGCAGGGCGTAGTCGTCGAGGACGTAGGGCAGGACCGCGTACGACACCTTCAGTACGTCCAGGCCGTCGCCGCGCTCGGCCATGCCGTTGGTGATGTCGATGTCCGCGAACGTCACGTCCGCCGCCGGGGCGCCCGGGATCCGGCCGTGGGCCCAGGCGTCGAAGACGAACGTGTCGTTGGGGCAGGGGGAGTAGGCGATCCGCACGGTGTCGGCCGCCCGCTCAGCGCTCATGCCGCTCGTGCTGTTCCTGTGGCTCATCCGGCTCATGTGGGTCCCAACTCTCCAGTACGGGCGTCAGCTTCCCGAAGGCCTCGGTGAGGGCGGTCAGCGCGTCGCCGATGCGCCAGGCCGCGCGGTCACGGGGGCCGACGGGGTTGGAGACGGCGCGCAGTTCCAGTACGGGGGTCGCGTGCGCGGCGGCCGCCTCGGCGACCCCGAAGCCCTCCATCGCCTCCGCCAGCGCGTCCGGGTGCCGCGTGCGCAGGTCCGCGGCGCGCTCGGCGCTGCCGGTGACCGTGGAGACGGTGAGCACGGTGCCGGTACGGGCCCCGGTCGCCTCGGCGGCCCGGAGCACCAGTGCCTTCGGGGGGTGATGGGTGACCGTGCCGAACCCGAGACCGGTGACCGGGACGAAGCCGGCGGGGGTCTCGGCGCCCAGGTCGGCCGCCGTGATCTGCGCGGCCAGCACCACGGAGCCGAGGGGGGCCTCCGGCTGGAAGCCGCCCGCGATCCCGGCCGACACCACCAGGTCGTACGGCGCCCCGCCGAGCACCCCGGCGGTCAGCGCGGCGGCGGTGCAGGCGGCGGCGAGCGCGGGTCCCACACCGGCGGCGAGGACGTCGAGGACGGCGTCGGCGGTGCGGTGGCGGTGGAGGGACGCCGCCGGCAGCGGGATCTCCGTGAACGGGCCCGGAAACGCGCGCGCCACCGCGTCCCGTTCTGCGGGGACCGCGGTGGCTACGAGGATGCGCATGGGCGGCGTACGCGGATCAGGCGTCCGGGTTCTCGAACTTGAAGTTCCAGACGCCCTTGTACTCCATGGAGCCCTTCTTCTGCTCGACGACGCTGATCGTCAGCGACTTCTGGGCGGTCTGACCGGGCTGCGTGGCGAAGAGGTCGGCGTTCTGGAAGGCCCAGTAGGTCTTCTTGAACGTGTCCGTGGCGGGCTCCCCGTTGATCCACAGGGCCCAGCCGGTCTCCGCGACCTCCGGGTCGACGCCGATGCGCAGGGTCTCGCCCTGGGGCACGTCGATCGACTTCGAGGGCTTCTCCTTGGCGCACTTCGTGGCCTGCTCGGCGCTGAGGGTCTCGTAGCACTCGGCCTCGGTGCTCACCGAGTCGGTGCCGAACGTGACGGTGGCCATCGGCGTCGGCTTGTCGCAGGCAGACAGCACGAGGAGTCCGGCGGAAACAGCGCCGAGAGTGGCTGCGGCGCGACGGGAACGCTGGGAGGTCATGGGCGAAGGCTATCTGGCATGTCCAGGGGTGCCCCTACGTGGGGTACGGCGTGCCGGGCCGGGCGGCGTCACCGGGCCTGCGTTCCGCCCCGGATCACACCACCTCGGCCCGGGGCGCGCCACCGCGCCGGGCCGAGGAGAGCAGGCCGCGGACCGTGGTGAGCCAGCCGAGCGCGACGATCCCGGCGGCCACGGCCATGCCGAGCGTGCCGAGGAGGGGCAGCGCGATACCGATCCCGCCGCCGACCACCCACGCCATCTGCAGCAGCGTCTCGGAGCGGGCGAAGGCGGAGGCCCGGACGGCCTCGGGGACGTCCCGCTGGATCAGTGCGTCCAGGGCCAGCTTCGACAGGGCCTGCGACAGGCCGGCGAACGCGGCGAGGCAGGCGATGAAGAACGCGCTGAAGAACACGACCGCCAGCACGGCGACGGCCAGCTCCACGGCCACGACGGTCACGATGATCAGCTCCGGCGCCCGCGACTTCAACCAGGCCCCCACCGCGGTACCGAGCGCGTTGCCCACGCCCGCCGCGACGGCCACCATGCCGAGGGAGACGGCCGCGCTCTGCCCGGGGAGCGGGTGCTCACGCAGCAGGAACGCCAGGAAGAAGATCAGGAAGCCGGAGAGACAGCGCAGCGACGCGTTGGCCGCGAGGGCGTGGGTGACGGCGGGGCCGACCGTCCGCAGGTTCGGCCGCTTCAGCGTCTTCGCGCGGTGCGGGCCGTGCAGATGCTCCGGGTCGGCGGCGAGCAGCGCGATGCCCTCGCCCTTCGCGGAGTCGACCTTGGGCGGCAGCGTGAAGGAGAGGAACGTCCCCGCGATGAAGATCGCGCAGGCGCCGTACAGCGGGAAGCGCGGGCCGAGGGCCTGGAGCCCGGCCCCGATCGGCGCGGCGACGCCGGTGGCGAGGAGACCGCTGAGGGTGACCCGCGAGTTCGCCTTGACCAGGGAGAACGCTGGTGGGAGGAGACGGGGGACGACCGCGCTTCTGACCACCCCGTACGCCTTCGACGCGACGAGGACGCCCAGTGCGGCGGGGTAGAGCTCGACGCCCCCGGTCTCCACGGCGCCGACCAGGACGAGCGCGAGGAACGCCCGCGCCAGCATCGCGCCGGCCATCGCGGCGCGGCGGCCGTGCGGGAGGCGGTCCAGGAGGGGGCCGACGACAGGGGCGAGGAGGGCGAAGGGGGCGAGGGTGATGGCGAGGTAGAGGGCCACCCGGCCGCGGGCCTCGTCGGTGGGGACGGAGAAGAAGACGGTGGAGGCGAGGGAGACGGTGATCATCACATCGCCCGCGCCGTTCACCCCGTGCAGCTCGATGAGTTTGCCGAGGCCGGACTCGCCGGCGCCGTGGGCGTGGGTGGCCTTGCGGATACCGCGGGCCGGGGCCGTCACCGGCCGGTGGAGGGCGCGGGTCAGCGAGCGGACGGCTCCGGTCAGTCGACCTGAACCGCCGCGGGTTCCGCTCCGCTCGGCGCCGGTCACCTCGTCATAGTGCCCCGAGATCGGGGGCGGTAGTGCGGTTACCGCTCGGATGGCGGTGAACGGGGTGGGGGTGGGGGTCGGGTGCGCCTGGTGGCTCGGGGGTTCGGGTGCGTCGGCGGGTGCGGGTGGGTCGTGGTTGCTCGCGCAGTTCCCCGCGCCCCTGAAGAGCGACCGGGGCTGCGCCCGTGCTTTTCAGGCTGAAGGCAGGGCCGCGGGCCCATGCCCTCTGGGGGCCGCGGGCCCATGCCTTCAGGGGGCGCAGGCCCATGCCTTCAGGGGGCGTAGGCCCATGCCTTCAGGGGGCGCGGGCCCATGCCTTCAGGGGCGCGGGGAACTGCGCGACCAGCCCCCACGCACCGCACGTACTCGGTTCACGCCAACCCCGAGCCCTCTGATCCAACCCCCGAAACCCACCCCGGCCCGAGCCGAGCGCAGCGGAACCGTAACGTCGGTGTGGGCGCCGGGCGCTGGAGAAGGTAGCGTGCATAGCGCGCCCGCGGCGGTTGTTCTCGGCCGCGCGCCTGAAGTTCATCCCGCAGAATGGATGACATAGGTGCGCCCGAGTGCGATCGGGCGCGGACGTCGACGCGGCCCTCTGGTCCGCTCCGTCCGCACCCCCGCCGAGGGAGGCGCACTCGTGAGACGGCGTAGGAGAGAAGCGATACCTGTGAGCGCAGCGACAACGCGAAGCCGCACCCCCGACCGCTTGTGCGCCGAGGCCGTCGACCTCGCCCGCGCCGCCGCCGAGGAGGCGGCCGCGCCCGGAGTGGTGGGGGAACACGCGGGGCTCGTTTCCGAGGGCGACCGTGTTGTCACGCACTTCTTCGAGTGCAAGGAGATGGGCTACCGAGGCTGGCGCTGGGCCGTCACGGTCGCCCGGGCCTCCCGCGCGAAGACCGTCACGCTGGACGAGGTCGTCCTGCTGCCCGGCCCCGACGCACTGCTCGCGCCGGAGTGGGTGCCGTGGAGCGAGCGGCTCCGGCCCGGCGACATGGGTCCCGGCGATCTGCTGCCCACCGACGCGGAGGACCTGCGGCTGGAGCCCGGGTTTTCCGGTGAGGACGAGCCGCCGCCGAACTCCCCGGTCTCCGAGGACATGGCGGAGCTGGTGGAGGCGGAGGACGCGGAGGTAGCGGGCGGTGTCCCGGCGAACCTGCCGATCGCGCCGAGCCGGGGGTCCATCGCGGCCGTCGCCGAGGAGCTGGGTCTGCGGCGGGCCCGGGTGCTGTCCCGGTACGGGCTGCACACCGCCGCGGACCGCTGGGAGGAAGGGTTCGGGGCGAAGACCGCGATGGCCCAGGCCGCGCCCGCGTCCTGTGTCAGCTGCGGGTTCCTCGTGCCGATCGGGGGGTCGCTCGGGCAGGCCTTCGGGGTGTGCGCGAACGAGTTCGCCCCGGCGGACGGGCGGGTCGTGTCGCTGACGTACGGATGCGGGGGGCACTCCGAGGCGGCGGTCATGCCGAAGCCGCCGCAGCCGGCTCCGCCGCGGCTCGACGAGACGAGGGTCGATCCCTTCCCGCTGCGGCCGTCGCCCGACTCCGGGTCGGTGCCTTTGGGTCCGGAGGACGCCGAGGCCGAGGCGGACCTGGGTCACTCCTGACCAGAGCTGTGGTGTGAGGGACCTACCCAGCTCGGGGGTGCGGGTTCGTTGGCGGGTACGGATGCCTCGTGGTTTCTCGCGCAGTTCCCCGTGCCCCTGAAGCTCTGGCCTGCGGCCT
>NZ_JBVIDX010000017.1:15659-112832 GCF_055572155.1 Streptomyces sp. NPDC030814 | reverse complement strand
TGCTTCAGGGTGTGATGGGGGGCTGGGGGAGTTCTCCGGGGGTGCGTCGTGGTTTTTCGGGCAGTTCCTCGCGCCCCTGAAGCTCTGGCCTGCGGTCTGCTTCAGGGTGTGATGGGGGGCTGGGGGAGTTCTCCGGGGGTGCGTCGTGGTTTTTCGGGCAGTTCCTCGCGCCCCTGAAGCTCTGGCCTGCGGCCTGCTTCAGGGTGTGATGGGGGGCTGGGGGAGTTCTCCCGGGGTGCGTCGTGGTTTTTCGGGCAGTTCCCCGCGCCCCTGAAACGCAGGGGGCCGCGGCCCCGGGCTTTTCAGATGAAGGCGGGCCGTAGGCCCTGCCTTCAGGGGCGCGGGGAACTGCGCGAACAACCCCCACCCACCCGCACCCGTCGACGCACCTGGCCCCCCTTCCCCCGAGGCGCCCCGGCGCAAGCCGACGCAGCGACGCGGTACGTTCGTGCTCAGCGGCGACATGGAAGGTGAACCGTGAGCAAGTTCGTGCGGCCGGCGGCCGAGGGTGCGGATCCGTTCGGGACGGCGCGGCTGCGGCGCGGAGTGCTGGACGCCTGGGCGACCAGCCCGGCGAGGTTCCGTGAGGACGCCAACGCCGAGGAGGACCTCGCCCTCGGCGGCTACCGCGACCGGCTCGTCGTGGAGCTGGCACAGAACGCCGCCGACGCGGCGGCCAGGGCGAAGGTGCCGGGACGGCTGCGGCTCACCCTCCGGGACGGCGTCCTCGTCGCCGCCAACAGCGGCGCCCCGCTCGACGCGGCCGGCGTCGAGTCGCTGTCCACGCTGCGCGCCTCCGCGAAGCGGGAGGGCCACGACCAGGCGGTCGGCCGGTTCGGCGTCGGGTTCGCCGCCGTCCTCGCCGTCACCGACGAGCCCGCCGTCGTCGGCCGGCACGGCGGTATCCGCTGGTCGCTGGCCGAGGCCCGGCTGCTGGCCGCCGAGACCGCCCGGCACAGCCCCGGGCTCGGCGACGAGATCCGCCGCAGGGAAGGCCACGTACCGCTGCTGCGGCTGCCGTTCGCGGCCGAGGGCTCCGCGCCGGAGACGTACGACACCGTCGTCATCCTGCCGCTGCGCGACGCCGCCGCCGGGGATCTCGCCGAGCGGCTGCTGAACGCCGTCGACGACGCACTCCTCCTCGCCCTGCCCGGCCTGGAGGAGGTCGTCATCGAGAACGGTGACGCTCCAGCGCGCACCGTGCGACGGCGCGAGGAAGGGGCGTACGTCGTCATCGAGGACTCGCGGGATGGCGTCACGCGCTGGCGCACGGTCGCAGAGCACGGCGGAATCGAGGCCGCGCTGCTCGCCGACCGGCCCGTGGAGGAGCGGCTGCGGCCCCACTGGTCCGTCACCTGGGCGGTGCCGACGGGCCCCGACGGCGCGCCGGTCCGGCCCCGTACCAGCCCCGTGGTGCACGCGCCGACGCCCAGCGACGAGGCCCTCGGCGTGCCCGCGCTGCTCATCGCGTCCTTCCCTCTCGACACGACCCGGCGGCACGCCGCGCCCGGCCCGCTCACCGACTTCCTCGTGCAGCGCGCGGCCGACGCGTACGCCGAACTCCTCGCCGCCTGGCAGCCGGTGAGCGAGCGGATCATCGATCTGGTGCCCGGCCCGCTGGGCAAGGGCGAGCTGGACGGGGCGCTGCGGCAGGCGATCCTGGAGCGGCTGCCGCGCACCGCGTTCCTGCCGCGCGCGCTGCCGCCCGCGGAGGACGACGAGCTGCCCGAGGCGATCCGGCCGCGCGACGCGGAGATCGTCGAGGGTGCCGGTGCGGAGACCGTGCGGGTCCTCGCCGAGGTGCTGCCCTGCCTGTTGCCCGCCGGGCTCGAACGGCGCGCGGAGCTGCGCACGCTCGGTGTCGCGCGCCTGCCGCTGGGCGACACGATCGACCGGCTCGCCGGTCTGGAGAAGGCGCCCGACTGGTGGCGGCGGCTCTACGACAGCCTCGCGGGCGTCGACCCGGACCGGCTCTCGGGGCTTCCGGTGCCGCTCGCCGACGGCCGTACGACGATCGGGCCGCGCCAGGTGCTGCTGCCCACGCCCGACGGTGTGCGGGCGGCCCCGGAGACCCTCGCCCGGCTCGGCCTGAAGGTCGCCCACCCGGATGCCGCGCACCCGCTCCTGGAAAAGCTGGGCGCCCTGCCCGCGACCCCGCGCGCCGTGCTCACGACCCCGCAGGTGCGGGCCGCCGTGGCCGCCTCGCTGGACGACGAGGGCATGGCGTGGGACGACGAGGACGGCCGCCCGGACGCCGACGAGCTCGCGGAGCTGGTCCTGACCCTCGTCCGCGACGCCGCCCTCGATCCCGGCGACGAGCCCTGGCTGGGCGCTCTCGCCCTGCCCGACGAGGAGGGCGAGCTGTCACCGGCCGGTGAACTCGTCCTGCCCGGCAGCCCGTTCGCCCGGATCATGCGCGAGGACGAACTGGCCTTCGTGGACGCGGAGCTGGCCGAACGCTGGGGAGAGCAGCCGCTGGCCGCGTGCGGCGTCCTCGCCGACTTCGCCCTGGTCCGGGCCACCGACGTCGTCCTCGACCCCGACGAACTGGAGCCGCGCGACGGGGACTTCGCCGAGCCCGACGACGCCGGGCTGCTGGACGCCGTCGACGTGTGGTGCGAGGACATCCTCGACCGGTTCCCGGACAGCCCCGTCCCGCCCGTCGCCACCGAGATCGTCGCAGTGCGCGACCTGGACCTCGTCGACGAGGACCGCTGGCCCGAGGCCCTCACCCTGCTCGCCCGGCCCCCGCTGAGGGACGCGCTGGTGCAGCCGGTGCGGATCCTGCTGCCCGACGGCACACACGAGGTCGTACGCCCGTACACCGCTTGGTGGTTGCGCGGCCACCCCGTCCTCGACGGCCGACGCCCCGCCGGTCTCCTCGCGTCCGGCGGCGACCCGCTGCTCCGGGGCCTGTACGACGAGGCCGACGCCACCGGCTTCGACGACGAACAGGTCCTGCGGGCGCTGGGAGTGCGCACATCCGTCGCCGCGCTGCTCGACGAGCCGGGCGGCGCCGCCGAACTGCTGGACCGTCTGGCCGACCCGGATCGTGAGGTGACGGCGGCGCAACTCCACGGCCTGTACGGCGCTTTGGCGGACCTCGACCCCGAACAGGTCACGCTTCCGGATGAGTTGCGGGCCGTGGTGGACGGCGATGTGACGGTAGTGGACGCCGCCGACGCGGTCGTCGTCGACTCGCCCGACCTGCTGCCCTTCACCTCCGGCGTACCCCTGCTGCCCGTACGGCCGTCCCGTGCGGCCGAGTTGGCGGAACTGTTCCAGGTGCGGCGACTGAGCGAGTCGGTGACGGGAGAGGTGGACTCCGAGGGCACGGAGCACGATGTGCCGGACTCCGTGCGGGTCCTGCTCGGGCCGGCCACCCCCGCGACCTATGTCGAGCACGAGGAACTCGTCGTCGACGGGGTCGAACTCGACTGGCGCCGGACGAGGGACGGCGTTCTGCACGCCGCGACCCTGGAGGGCGTGGCGGCCGGTCTGGCGTGGGCGGCGGGTCAGTGGCCGCGCCGCTTCGAGGTCGCGGCGCTGCTCGAAGACCCCTCCAGGACGGAGGAGTTGGCCCGGGACCGCTGGTTCGACTGACCGGGCCGGGTCAGTCGGCCGGGTCCGTCCCTGTTGTCACGCCTTGGGGCCCTGCGGTTGAGGGGGTGGATGTGACGTGCGCAACATCTCCGAAAGATGTCCGCATCTCGTACAACCATTCGCCACACTCATGGATCTGATCACCCGAGACGACCGGCTTCTCGTGAGCCCCAGGGGTCCCCTGAACCTCCGAAGCCTCACCAAGCCCACGCGCTCTCAGACCAACAACCGGATCTCGCGCTCCAACGACCTGCCGTGAGGTCCCTTCCACGTGGGGAATACATTGCACAAGCGTGCCACCCTGGGCGTCATCACCGGCGCCCTGGCCCTGACCGCCTTCGTCGCCCCGGCCGCGCAGGCCGACGAGAAGGTCGGCAACGTCAAGGTCTCCAACTTCGTCATCAACGGCGGCAAGCCCGTCGTCGTCGGCGCCACGGGCAAGAAGACGGTCAAGCTGTCCTTCACCGTCACCGACAACTCCGGCGCCTGGCGTGCCGCCGCGCAGCTGTTCCACGGCAAGAGCCTCGAGACCGCGGACAGCGCCGCGGCGTCCGGCAGCACCTGGATCAAGTGCAAGAAGGTCAGCTCCACGAAGTCGACCTGCTCGGCGAACTACACCTTCGCGGCCGGCAAGAACGCGATCAACAAGGTCGCCGGTACCTGGAAGACCTGGGTGATCGCCCAGGCCAAGGACGGCGACTACATCCAGAAGGACAGCGCCAAGTCCTTCAAGGTGCAGCGTGCCACGCAGCTCATGGGCGCGGACGTCGCCCCGGAGCCGGTCGCCAAGGGCGACATGGTCACCGTCACCAGCAAGCTGACCCGCGCCAACTGGGACGCCGGCAAGAATGCCGCGTACGGCAACCAGTCGGTGACGCTGCAGTTCAAGGCGGCGGGCGCGTCCGCCTACAAGAGCGTGAAGACGGTCAAGACGTCCGCCACGGGCGACCTGTCCACCACCGTCAAGGCGACCGTCGACGGCACGTACCGCTATGTCTTCGCGGGCAGCTCCGGCACGGCGGCCGCGACGGCCGTGGGCGACACGCTCGACGTGAAGTAAGCAGGAGGAGTACGCCGCTGGACGGTCAGCGGTGAAGGGCCCCTGGCAACGGAGTCCCCGAACGGCCGGCGAACCGCCGGCCGCAGGGAGGGCGCCGTTCCCGGGGGCCTCGTGCCTTTCTCGTTCCGTCCCCGCCCTACCTCTCGATCACGGAATGGGCGCTGCCCGCCCGGCTGGTTCCGCCGGTCTGGGCCTCACCGGAGGCCCAGAAGGAAAACCCGGCGATCACGAGAGCGATGAAAACCGCGAGGACAACGGTGATCGTCTTTCCGGCCGTGCTCATGTGGTTCCCCCTTGTGGTCGACGGCCCATTCTTCGATCTTGTTCGTGAACGGACAAGAAATCTGAGGAGCTTCTGAGGCTCTCGAAAGTGAGGAGTGGCTCGTTTCGTAAGGGCGGAGCCAAGGCGGACTCCCACGGCAATGTGAAGGCCACCGGCACCGCCACCTACGACGGCTACTGGCGCCTCAGCTTCGCGGGGACGACCACGACCGCCCCGGTCAACGCGACCGGGGACTACGTCGACGTGCAGTAGCCCCGACGCGGAAAAGCGTCATCTACGCCGGGAAGCGGCGGTCCACCCACTTCCACAGGAACTCCAGGGCCGCCGCCGACCCCGCCGCGATCGCGACCGCCGTCCATGGCATCGTCGTCCCCACCAGGCGTAGCGCGAAGAAGTCCTGCAGCCAGGGGACGACGAGGACCAGGAGGAAGGCGCCGCCCATCGCCGCCACCAGGCCGAGGCGCCACCAGGTGTAGGGGCGGGCGATGATCGCCAGGACCCACATGGAGATCAGGAAGAGGGTCAGCGTCGCCGTGCTGGTCTCCGCCTCCAACGCGTCCTCGCCCGCGTAGTAGTGGCGGGCGACGAGATACGTGGCGAAGGTGGACAGCGCCGCCAGCGCGCCGCCGGGGATGGCGTAGCGCATGACGCGGCGGACGAAGTGGGGTCTCGCGCGCTCCTTGTTGGGGGCCAGGGCCAGGAAGAACGCCGGGACGCCGATGGTCAGCGTGGAGAGCAGGGTGAGGTGGCGGGGCAGGAAGGGGTACTCCACCTGCCAGCACACCACCAGGACGGCCAGGAGCACCGAGTACACCGTCTTCACCAGGAAGAGGGTCGCCACCCGCGTGATGTTGCCGATCACCCGGCGGCCCTCCGCCACCACCGACGGCAGCGTCGCGAAGCTGTTGTTCAGCAGCACGATCTGGGCAACCGCCCGTGTCGCCTCCGAGCCCGACCCCATCGACACCCCGATGTCGGCGTCCTTGAGGGCCAGGACGTCGTTCACGCCGTCGCCGGTCATCGCGACGGCGTGGCCGCGGGACTGGAGGGCGCCCACCATGTCCCGCTTCTGCCGCGGGGTGACCCGGCCGAAGACGGTGCCCCCGTCCAGCGCCTTCCCCATCTCCTCCCGCTCGGCGGGCAGGCGGCGCGCGTCGACCACCTCTCCGGTCAGGCCCAGCTTCCCGGCCACCGCGCCGACCGAGACCGCGTTGTCACCGGAGATGACCTTCGCGCGGACGTTCTGATCGTCGAAGTAGCGCAGGGTGTCGGCGGCGTCGGGGCGCAGCCGCTGTTCGAGGACGACGAGGGCCGTGGGACGGGCGCCCCGCGCCACTTCAGGGTCGTCCAGCTCGCGGGTCACCCGTGCCAGCAGCAGGACCCGCAGCCCCTCCTCGTTCAGCCGCTCGGTCTCGGTGAGTGCCGGGTCGCCGTCGGGGAGGAGGACGTCGGGCGCGCCGAGCAGCCAGGAGCTGGACTGTCCGTCGCCCTCGTTGAAGCACGCGCCGCTGTACTTGCGGGCGGAGGAAAAGGGCAGCGCCTCGGTGCAGCGCCAGTCGTCACTGTCGGGGTAGGCGTCGATGACGGCCTGGAGGGAGGCGTTCGGGCGGGGGTCGGACTCGCCGAGCGCGCCGAGCACCTTGCGGACGTACGCCTCGTCACTGCCGTTCAGCGGGCGCAGCTCCGTGACGTCCATGCCGCCCTCGGTGAGCGTCCCCGTCTTGTCCAGGCAGACGGTGTCGACGCGGGCGAGGCCCTCGATGGCCGGCAGCTCCTGCACCAGGCACTGCTTGCGGCCGAGGCGGATCACCCCGATCGCGAAGGCGACGGAGGTGAGGAGGACCAGCCCCTCGGGGACCATCGGGACGATGCCGCCGACCGTGCGGGCGACGGAGTCCTTGAAGGCGTTCTCCTTCACGATCAGCTGGCTGATGATCAGGCCGATCGCGGTCGGGACCATCATCCACGTCACGTACTTGAGGATCGTGGAGATACCGGAGCGCAGCTCCGAGTGGACGAGGGTGAAGCGGCTCGCCTCCTCCGCCAGCTGTGCCGCGTACGCCTCCCGGCCCACCTTCGTCGCGGTGAAGGCTCCGCTGCCCGCGACGACGAAGCTGCCGGACATCACCCGGTCCCCGGGGTGTTTGACGACCGGGTCGGCCTCGCCGGTGAGCAGTGACTCGTCGATCTCCAGGCCGTCGGTCTCGACGCACGCGCCGTCCACGACGATCTTGTCGCCGGGGCCGACCTCGAGCAGGTCCCCGAGGACGATCTCGGAGGTGCCGACCACCGCCGCGATCCCGTCCCGTCGCACCGTGGGCTTCACCTCGCCGATCAGCGCGAGCGAGTCCAGGGTCTTCTTCGCCCGCCACTCCTGGATGATGCCGATGCCCGTGTTGGCGAGGATCACGAAGCCGAACAGGCCGTCCTGGATCGGGGCGACGAACAGCATGATCAGCCAGAGGACGCCGATGATCGCGTTGAACCGGGTGAAGACGTTCGCGCGGACGATGTCCACCGTGGAGCGGCTGCTCCGTACGGGGACGTCGTTCACCTCGCCGCGGGCCACTCGCTCGGCCACCTCGGCGGCGGTCAGACCGCGCGCCCGCCCCGGGACCGGGGCGGTGGTGGGGTGCACAGGATCGAGGTCGGTGCCCGCGTCGATGTGCGTCATGCCTTCGACGGTACGTGCGGACCGGGGAGTTCACCCGCCGAGTGCGCCAGAGTCCGACCGGGGAAGGAGGGGCCGGGGGCGGGGCCGGTTCCGTGGTCGTACGGGCCATCCGCAGGGAGTGCCCGCGAGCGACCTACGATCGCCTTAGGGGTCCCAAGAGGCTCACTGGGTCTCCGACTCCACGGGCTCCACCGGGTTCGCGGGCGTCCCGTCGGAGGGCGTCCCGGCGGCGGCCTCCGCCCCGGCCTCCGCGTCCGCCCCGGCCTTGCGGGCCGCGTCCCTCTTGATCGCAGTGTCCCGCTTCTTGACGTACCAGATGCCGATCAGACCGAGTCCGGCGCCGGCGAGGCAGGTCCACACCCACCATGTGTGGCCGTGGTCCTCGTACCACCCGTAGAACGGGACCTGGACGACGAAGAGGACGAACCACAGGATCGTGCCGCCGATGATGGTCGGCACCACGGGGCCCTCCAGGGGCTCCGGCGCCTCGTGCTTGGGGGTCCACTTCGCCATGCGCACAGCTTACGAGCACACCCGGCCCGGCCCTTCCGGGCCTCGGGGAACCGCGGCGCCCCAAGGGTCTACGCGCGGAGATGGAGATTGCGGCATCATATGTTCATACTGAAACGGTTTCTGATTGACCATTTCTGTTCGTAGAAAACTCCAACAGACAGGGGGACCTGTTGGGGATGAGGTTCCGTATGTCCCCGCAGGGCCCCTTCGACCGCTACTTCAGGATCTCGGAGCGCGGCAGCACGCTGTCGCGGGAGATCCGCGGCGGTTTCGCCACGTTCTTCGCGATGGCGTACATCATCGTCCTGAACCCGATCATCCTGAGCAGCGCGAAGGACATGTACGGGCACCAGCTGGACTACGGCCAGCTGGTCACCGCGACCGCGATCACCGCCGCGTTCACCACCCTCCTCATGGGCGTCATCGGCAATGTGCCGATCGCGCTGGCGGCGGGCCTCGGCGTGAACACCGTCGTCGCGCTTCAGCTCGCACCGCGCATGTCGTGGCCGGACGCGATGGGCATGGTCGTGCTGGCCGGTTTCGTGGTGATGCTGCTCGTGGCGACGGGGCTGCGGGAGCGGGTCATGAACGCCGTACCGCTCGGCCTGCGCAAGGGCATCTCCATCGGTATCGGCCTGTTCATCATGCTGATCGGGCTCGTGGACGCCGGTTTCGTCACCCGTATCCCGGACGTCGCCAAGACCACCGTCCCGCTCCAGCTGGGTGCGACCGGGCACCTCAACGGCTGGCCCGTCCTGGTCTTCGTGCTCGGCGCGCTGCTGACGCTGGCGCTGATCGTGCGCAAGGTGCCGGGCGCGATCCTGATCTCGATCGTCGCCATGACCCTGCTCGCCGTGGTCATCGAGGCGACCGCCAAGCTGCCCGCCGGTTCCTGGGGGCTCACCACCCCGAAGTGGCCGGGCAACCCCGTCGCCAGTCCCGACTTCGGGCTGCTCGGCGAGGTCAGCCTCTTCGGCGGTTTCGGCAAGGTCGGGATGCTGACCGGCGTCCTCTTCGTCTTCACCGTGCTGCTGTCGTGCTTCTTCGACGCGATGGGCACGATCATGGGCGTCGGTGACGAGGCCAGGCTGACCGACGCGGACGGCCAGATGCCCGGTATCAACAAGGTGCTCTTCGTCGACGGCATCGCGGTCGCCGCCGGCGGTGCCGGCTCCTCCTCGGCCACGACCTGCTTCGTGGAGTCCACGGCCGGGGTGGGCGAGGGTGCGCGCACCGGTGTCGCGAACCTGGTCACCGGCGCTCTCTTCGGGCTCGCACTGTTCCTGACACCGGTCGCCACGATGGTGCCGTCCCAGGCGGCGACCCCCGCGCTGCTCGCGGTCGGTTTCCTGATCCTCGCCAACTCGGTGCGGGAGATCGACTGGGCCGACTACACGATCGCGGTCCCGGCCTTCGTGACGATGGTGATGATGCCGTTCACCTACTCGATCACCAACGGCATCGGCATGGGCTTCATCACCTTCGTCGTCCTGCGCCTCGCCGTCGGCCGCGGCCGGGACGTCCCGGTCCCGATGTACGTGGTGGCGGCGGTCTTCGGCTTCTACTACCTGATGCCGGCGCTGGGGCTCACGTGACGCCGTAGAACTTCTCGGTCTCCTCGACGGCGGTCCGGAACCGCTGGTCGAAGTCGTCCCGCATGAGCGTCCCGATGACATAGTCCTGGACGCTCATCCCCCTTTTCGCCGCGTGGTCCCGGAGCCGGTCGAGCAGTTCCCGGTCTATCCGCAGGCTGAGCACAGTGGTCCCCATGGGTACGAGGGTCAGGTGCGGTCTGGGCCGCCGCGCGGCGTTCTGCGTATTAGTCACTCGTATGAGTGAGATGGATGGTGGGGGCGGTGGGAGGTGTGCTGGGGGTCGGCTCCCAGCCCGGGCCGGGCGGTGGGGAGGCCGGGGGCGCCCTGTGAACGGCCGGGGGCTCCCTGTGAGTGGTGGGACTCACGCCCCGGGCGGGAGCTCCGGTGGTCTTTAGCGAGAGTAATGAGTTAAGCTAAAGAACATGCCTGACCTGACCCATGGCGACGACGAGGCCGCCGTGAACGCGCTGCGGTCCGCCGTGATGCGCCTGTCCCGCCGGTTGAAGCACCAGCGGGTCGACGAGTCGCTGAGTCCGACGGAGATGTCGGTGCTCGGGACGCTCGCCCGCTGCGGCACCGCCACACCCGGTGAGCTCGCCCGCAAGGAGCATGTGCAGCCGCCGTCGATGACCCGCATCGTCGCCCTGCTGGAGAGCAAGGGGCTGGTGAGGCTGGAGCCGCACCCCGAGGACCGGCGGCAGAAGGTGGTCACCCAGACCGAGCGGGCCGAGGCGATGCTCGAGGAGAGCCGCCGCAAGCGCAACGCGTTCCTCGCGTCCCTCGTGGAGGGGCTCGACGAGGACGAGTGGGAGACGCTCCGCGCGGCCGCGCCGGTGCTGGAGAAGCTCGCGCATCTCTGAGCGGGCGGACGGCGGCCGGGCCGCTCGGAGACCGGCCCGGTGAGCGCCGAGCGCCACGGGTGGCCACCGAGGCCGTCCCCGCGCCGGGCGACCGCCCCCCGCCGGGACCGCCGCACTCCGGTGGGACCACCGCACCGCACTCCGGTGAGGCCGCCGGTGCGCCCCGCCGATCAGCCCGTGCGCCGCCGTGGGCCCGGCATGGGCGGACCTGGAAACCAGCAGACAGAACAGGAGCAGTGAGGCTCACGCAACCGCAGGACGTACACGTGTTCAGCGCAAGGAGGCGAACCCCTTTGAGTACGGGAACCGGAGCAGCTTCCGCCCCCGCACCGACGACCGCCCACGAGACCCCGCCAGCCCACGGCGTCCCCGAGGCCCCGCCGGATACCACCGGCTCCCAGGCCCCCGACGCGGCCCCGGCCCCCCTCGTGCTCCCCGGCTCGCCGACGACCCCCCACCCCCGCCCCACGGCCCCGACCACGGTCGAACCCCGTGACACGGCCCCGACGATCACCGCCACCCGGGCCACACTCGCCCAGGCGGCCCCCGCGCTCCCGGCCACGCCCCCGAGCGCCTCCGAGAAGCCGGCCCCGGCGACCGCCGCCGCCACAGAGCCCGCCGTGACCCCCGGCCCCTCACCCGCCGCCCCCTCCCAGGCGAGCGTTCCCGACGCCCCGGCCGCCCCCCGACCCGCGGACGTCACCCCCGAACCCCCCGCCCCCCGTGAGCGCGTGTCCATGTTCCGGTCCCTGCGGGTGCGGAACTACCGGCTGTTCTTCACCGGACAGGTGGTGTCGAACATCGGCACCTGGATGCAGCGGATCGCACAGGACTGGCTGGTGCTGAGCCTGACCGGGTCATCGACCGCGGTCGGGGTGACGATGGCACTGCAGTTCCTGCCGATGCTGCTGTTCGGGCTGTACGGCGGGGTGCTGGTCGACCGGTTCCCGAAGCGGCGGCTGCTGTTCGTGACCCAGACGTCGATGGCGGTGACGGGGCTCGCGCTCGCCGCACTGACGCTCTCCGACCAGGTCCAGGTGTGGCACGTGTACATGGCCGCCTTCGCCGTCGGCATGGCCACCGTCGTCGACAACCCGGCCCGCCAGTCGTTCGTCTCGGAGATGGTCGGCCCCGACCAGCTGCAGAACGCGGTCAGCCTCAACTCCGCGAACTTCCAGTCGGCCCGGCTGGTCGGCCCCGCCGTCGCGGGCGTCCTGATCACCACCGTCGGCACCGGCTGGGCGTTCCTCTACAACGGCCTCTCCTTCATCGCCCCCATCACGGGCCTGCTGCTGATGCGGAGCCGCGAGCTGCACCCCGCCCGCCGCGCGCCCCGCAAGAAGGGCCAGCTCCGCGAGGGCCTGCGCTATGTCGCCGGGCGCCCCGCACTGCTGTGGCCGATCGTGCTGGTCGGCTTCATCGGGACCTTCGGCTTCAACTTCCCGGTCTGGCTGTCGGCGTACGCGGACGACGTGTTCCACACCGGCGCCGGTTCGTACAGCCTCTTCAACACACTCATGGCGGTCGGCTCCGTCGCGGGCGCCCTCCTCGCGGCCCGGCGCGGCACGGCCCGGCTGCGGGTGCTGATCGCGGGCGCCCTCGCCTTCGGTCTGCTGGAGATCGTGGCCGCGCTGGCACCGACGTACTGGATCTTCGCGCTGTTCATGGTCCCGCTGGGGATGTTCGGCCTCACGGTGAACGTCACCACCAACACGGCCATCCAGATGGCCACCGACCCCGTCATGCGCGGCCGGGTCATGGCCCTCTACATGATGGTCTTCCTCGGCGGCGCACCGCTGGGCGCGCCGATCGCCGGCTGGGTCACCGACGCGTACGGCCCCCGGATCGGCTTCCTCGCCGGTGGAGTCGTCTCCACGGTCGCCGCCGTCGTGGTGGGCCTGGTGCTCATCAGGTCCGGCGGGATGCGGCTGTCGGTGGGCTGGCACGGCAGGCAGCCGAGGCTGCGGTTCGTGCCGAAGACGCCGGCGAAGAAGGAGCTGGTCAAGGCCTAAAGGCCGGCCGTAATCCGTGGCGGGCGCACGACGCCGGCCACGGCACCTCGCCGCGTCGTCGGACGCCCGCATGCATCCGGTACGCGGACGCCCCTCCGCCTTGCGACGCTCCCCCACTGCCTGAACGGCGTGGGAGGTGCCCCCAGCATCCGACGGCGTGCGCTGATCCACCGCGGATCACGGGACAGCCCTTGGAGATCCGGGAGCGCTCGCCAGGTGATCCCTTCCCTGGAAGGGTGACGGGCATGAGTGCCATGAGACTGTTCGCGGCGGTGCTGCCGCCGGCCGATGTGGTGGACGAACTCGGTCTGGTCGTAAGCCGATTGAAGGACCTGGCCGGTGCCGACCGGATGCGGTGGACCGAGCCGCCCGGCTGGCATTTCACGCTCGCCTTCTACGGAGAGGTCGACACGTCGCTCGTCCCGGACCTGGTGGAACGGCTCGCACGGGCTGCGCACCGGAGCGAGTCGTTCCCGCTGGCAGTGGCGGGCGGCGGGCAGTTCGGTCACGGGCGGGCACTGTGGGCCGGGGCCCAGGGCGAGCTGCGCACCCTGCGGCTGCTGGCCGACCGGGCGGAGGCGGCGGGGCGCAAGGCCGGCGTCGACATGGGCCAGCACCGCCGCTACACCCCGCATCTGACGGTGGCCCGCAGCCGGGACGCCTTCGAGGTGCGGCCGTACGTCGAGATGCTGAACGCGTTCGTCGGGCGCACCTGGACCGTCGCCGACCTGGCGCTGGTGCGGAGCAACCTGCCGACCTCCGGGGTTCCGGGGGAACAGCCGCGGTACGAGACCGTGGAGCGGTGGGAGCTGGGCCCCTGACCGCCGGGCCGGGGCGCGGGGCACCCCGCCGGGGGCGGGGGCGACCGCGGGGGGCGTCTCGGGCGGGCCGGGGCCGGGCGGTTAGGCTCGGTGATGTGGACCCGAAGACCCGTAACCGGATCATGGCCGGTGTGCTTGTGCTGATGTTCGTGGTGGTCGCCCTCGCGGCGGCGCTCGGCAAGTGACCGCGGCGGCGGTCGGGCGCGGGCCGGGGAACCGCGGACCGTCGGAGTGACCCGGGGCCCGTGCGGGCCGGTCGTGCGGCTCCCCGCGCCCCCTCGGGAGGCGGAGCCCGGCGGTTACCAGGCGAACGCCTCCGGGGACGGGCCAGGGCCCGGGAAGATCTCGTCCAGGGAGGCGAGCAGTTCCTCGCTCAGCTCCAGCTCGGCCGCCCGGATCGCGGACTCCAGCTGCGCGGCCGTGCGCGGCCCCACGATCGGGCCGGTGACACCGGGGCGCGTCAGCAGCCAGGCCAGGGCGGCCTCGCCCGGCTCGACGCCGTGCTTGTCGAGGAGGTCCTCGTACGCCTGGATCCGGCCGCGGGCGGCCGGGTCGGCGAGGGTGGCGGCGGCGCGGCCCGAGGTGCGCCGGCTGCCCTCGGCCTCCTTCCTGAGGACACCGCCGAGCAGACCGCCGTGCAGTGGCGACCAGGGGATCACCCCGAGGCCGTACTCCTGGGCGGCGGGGATGACCTCCATCTCGGCGCGGCGTTCGGCGAGGTTGTAGAGGCACTGCTCGCTGACCAGACCCATGCGGCCGTGCCGGGCGGCGGTCTCGTTGGCCTGGGCGATCTTGTAGCCGGGGAAGTTGGACGACCCCACGTAGAGGATCTTGCCCTGCTGGACCAGTACGTCGACGGCCTGCCAGATCTCCTCGAAGGGGGTGGCGCGGTCGACGTGGTGGAACTGGTAGACGTCGATGTAGTCCGTCTGCAGCCGCTTCAGGCTGGCGTCCACCGCCCGCCGGATGTTCAGCGCGGACAGCTTGTCGTGGTTGGGCCAGGCGACGCCGTCCGCCGCCATGTTGCCGTACACCTTGGTGGCGAGGACGACCTTGTCGCGGCGGTCGCCGCCCTGCGCGAACCAATCGCCGATGATCCGTTCCGTACGGCCCTTGTTCTCGCCCCAGCCGTACACATTTGCCGTGTCGAAGAAGTTGATCCCCGCGTCCAGCGCCGCGTCCATGATCGCGTGGCTGTCGGCCTCGTCGGTCTGCGGCCCGAAGTTCATGGTGCCGAGCACCAGCCGGCTGACCTTGAGTCCCGTGCGTCCGAGCTGTGTGTACTCCATGGTTGCCCAGCCAAGGCGGTGGAGTGCGCTCTAGGCAAGGGGGCCCCGGACGGCCGGCCGCGTGGGTGGGCCCGGCCCTGTCGCCGCCCGGCGACCAGCCGTCAGCCCTTCAGCTCGGCCCCGTGGTCCTCCGGGGAAGGCTGTGACCGCCGGCGGCGGGGGAGGAGCAGCGGGGTGGCGAGCATGAGGGCGCCGGCCGCGGCGACCGCCGTGCGGGGGTCGGTGACGGCGGCCAGGAGGCCCCACAGGGCGGTCAGCGCGGCGATCGTCAGTTTGCTGGTCACCGACCAGGCGGACAGGGTGCGGGCGACCCGGTCCGGCGGGGTCTCGTCGAGGCGGTAGGTGGCCATCACCGGGTTGAAGACGCCCATGCAGGTGATCAGGCCCAGCTCCACGGCCATCACCAGGACCAGCCCGGTGACACCGGGGTGGATGAACGCCAGCCCCACCGGCCAGCACGCCCGCAGCGCGCCCGTCGCCAGCAGGACCCGGCGCTGTCCGTGGCGGGCGACGAGCCGCCGGGCGAGCCGCGAACCGATCAGACCGCCCATGCAGGGCAGCGCGAAGGCCAGACCGTACTGCCAGGGCGCGAAGCCCAGCTCGCCGACCATCAGGACCAGCAGCAGCGGCGCGGTCGCCATGATCAGGCCGTTGACCAGGATCGTGTTGAAGAACAGGGGGCGCAGCGCCGGGCTGGTGAGGATGTACCGCCAGCCGTCGAGCAGGTCGCGGGCGCGGAGGCGGGGCGCCGTCGCCTGGGAGGGTGTTCCGTCCGAGGGCGCTTTCGCCGGGTGCGCGGGGCGCTTCGCGGGGCGCTCGGTGTCGCCGATCGCCCGGAGGGCCGTCGCGGAGAGGAGATAGCTGACCGCGTCGGTGATAAGGGTGACCACGGGGCCGAGGAGACCGATCGCGGCGCCGCCCAGCGGCGGGCCGAGCATGGTCGCGGTCCAGTTGGTGGCCTCGAAGCGGCCGTTCGCGGCGAGGAGGTGCTCCGGGGGGACCAGGGACTTGAGGAAGGCGCCGCTCGCAGCGCCGAAGGTGATGTCGGCCGCGGCGACGACGATCGAGACCAGCAGCAGCTGTGGGAAGGACAGCAGGTCGAGGGCGTAGGCAGCGGGGACGGTCAGTAGCGCGCCGGCACGGAGCAGATCGGTCCCGATCATCACCGGGCGCTTTCGGCGGAACTCCACCCAGGGGCCGAGGGGTACGGCCACCGCCGCGCCCACGGCCAGACCGGTGGCCGCCAGGGCCGAGACCTCCGCCGGGCCGACGTCCAGGACCAGGACCGCGATCAGGGGGAGTGCGTCGAAGGCCAGGCGCGTACCGCAGGTGCTGACCGCGTACGCCGTCCACAGCCACCGGAACTCCCGGCCCAGAGCCCGCCCGGCCGCCCCCGTCGCCACCACCTCGGGCCCACCCCCCGTCGCCGTGCGCGACGCAGCCCGTGCTCACGCCGACCGCGCCATCCAAGCGAGCGGGCGCCTCCCGGGCAAGCCGACGCCCGCCCCGAGAACGGGACTTGGCCACACCTTGGCGGCCCCTTGGCGAGGCCGGGCCGCTGCTCAGTCGCGGGGGAACTCGTCGGTCTTGAGGGTGAGGCCGACGACGGTGTCGGTGAGGTCCAGCTCGTAGCCGAACGGGACGGTCGTCTCGGTGATGTACTCACCCTGCTTGGGATGCCGGTACAGGTGGCACTTGCCCTGGTACGGGTCCGCGATCAGGTAGACGGGGACCTCGGCGGTCGCGTAGGCGGTCTTCTTGGGGCCGTAGTCGTTGGCCGCGGTTCCTTTGGAGATGACCTCGGCGACGAACTCGACGTCCTCGCAGCTCCACAGGCCCTTGGAGTCCTTGACGGCGTCGCGGGACATCAGGGTCACGTCGGTCGAGAACCCGTTGAGGTGGCCCGGATAGTCGATACGGACGTCAGACTTCAGACGCTTGCGCGGGTATGCGGTGCGCAACTGTTCGATGATGTCCAGGATGATCTCCCAGTGCGTGTCCCGCTGCGGCGACATGAAGATGGCCCCCTCGACGATCTCGACCTTGAATCCCTCGGGGACGGGCATCTGCTCCAGCCACTCGAACATGGTGTCGAGCGTGAGTTCGCCGTTGTGCTCGGCCATCTCGATCCTGTCGTCAAGGAAGGTCATCGTGGCGCTCCTCCCCGGCTGCCGCTGGGTCGCGAACAGCCGCGCAGTACAACGATACGCACGGTGACCAGGACATGTGCGGTGCCGCGGAACTCGGTTGCGGAGCCGCGGACCGGCCCGGTTGGGTCGGCTGTCATGACCACCACCGCGCTGGACGCCCTCGTACGCCCCGACCGCTACCCCCGTTCCTCCGCCTACGACCCCTCCTGGCTGCTCGGTCTCGACATGGGGCCGAATCCGCTGTGGCTGCTCGAGAACCTGGTCGAGAACCTCGAACTCCGGCCGGGGATGCGGGTGCTGGACCTCGGGTCGGGGAAGGGAGCGACCTCGGTGTTCCTGGCGCGGGAGTTCGGCGTGGAGGTCGTCGCCGCCGACTGGTGGATCGCGGCGGAGGAGGCGGCGGTCGTGTTCGAGGCGGCCGGGGTGACGGACCGGGTGACGGCCGTGCGAGCGGAGGCGCACACCCTGCCGTTCGAGGAGGGGAGCTTCGACGCCGTCGTGAGCGTCGACGTGTTCGAGTACTTCGGGACGGCCGACAGCTATCTGCCGTACCTCGTGCGGTTCCTGCGGAGCGGCGGACAGCTGGGCGTCGCCACGCCCGCCATGACGCGGGAGGCGCGGGACCTCGGGCGCATCCCCGCCCACATCAAGGACCTCGTGGGCTGGGAGGCCATCGCCTGGCACACCGCCGAGTGGTGGCGGTTCCAGTGGGCGATCACCGAGCTCGTCGACGTCACCTCGGCGCGCCTCCAGGAGGACGGCTGGCGGGACTGGCTGCTCTGGGCGCGGGCGGTCGCCGAGCGGCGACCCGAGAAGGACAACCAGGCCGTCGTCGACATGCTGGAGGCCGACGGGGGCGAGTACCTGTCGTTCGCGCTGGTGACGGCCACCAGGAGGACCCCTGGAGGCGTCTGACGGACGTGCCCCGGTGGGGGAGGCCCGGCGCTACGGCAGCTCGTAGGGGCCGCCCAGCCCCCACGCCTCGTGCATCGCACCCGCGAAGGCCGCCGCGATGCGGTGCTCGCCCGAAGCGTTGGGGTGGGTGCCGTCGTAGGTGTCCAGGTGGATGTCGTACGCCGGGGGCGGGGAGGCCAGGAGCAGCTCGGAGCGGGGTTCGTCGAGGTCGGCGGCCGTCTTGGCGAGGAGTTCGTTGAAGCGGGCGACCTGCGCGGCGAAGGCGGCGTCGCCCTCGGCGCGGACGTTCGGGATGACCGGCAGGAGGACCATGCGGATGCGCGGGTCGGCCTCCCGGGCGGCGGTGACGAAGCGGCGGGTGTTCTCGATGGTCTGCTCGGCGTCCGTGTAGAAGCCCAGGTCGATGAGGCCGAGGGAGACGAGGAGGACGTTCGCGCGGTGGGCGCGGATCGCGTCGGCGATCAGCGGGGCCATGTGCAGCCAGCCCTCGCCCCACCCGGCGAGGTGGGCGCGGGGGAAGCGGGGGTCGCTGTCGGCGTACTCGTACGACGTGGGGGCGTCGGTCGCCTTGTCGTACAGCGTCTCGCGCGGGCCGACGATCCGGAAGGGGCCGTCGTGCGACGCGCACAGGTGCCGCCAGAGCCGGTAGCGCCATGTGTGTTCGCCCGCGCTCCCGATCGTCATGGAGTCGCCTACGGGCATGAACCTGAGCATTGCTTCATCATGAACGATCGCTACCCATCGGTAGGAGGGGCCGCGTGACGTCCTCCTGTGAGCATCGCCACGTCGTGAAGGGCGGCAGGCACCGTCAGGGGCGCGGGGAACGGTGAGATCGGCCGGGCACGACCAGTACGCGACCACCCACCCCGCCCCCACGGCGCTTCACCACCCCCGCCCGGCGGAGCGGCATGGCAGGGTGGGAGGCATGCGCCGACCACCCCGCCGCCCCCTCCTCGCCGGTCTCGCCGTGCTCGCCGGGGCTCTGCTCGCCGCCGTGCCGGCCCTGCCCGCGGTCGCCGACGACGGCACCTTCACGATGAAGGACACGAGGATCACCGAGTCCAGCGGTCTCGCCGCCTCGCGTCAGCACCCCGGGGTGTACTGGACCCACAACGACAGCGACGACGGGGCGTTCCTGTACGCCGTGGACGGCAGGACCGGGAAGACGGTCGCGACGGTGACGTTGACCGGCGTCGGCACACCGCGGGACGTCGAGGCGATCTCCATCGGCCCGGACAACCACCTCTACGTCGGCGACATCGGTGACAACCTCGGCGGTACCTGGCAGTACGTGTGGATCTACGAGCTGCCGGAGCCGAAGCAGCTCAAGGACCAGACGCTCAGGGCCACGCAGTACGTGGTGAAGTACGAGGACGGGGCGCGGGACGCGGAGGCGCTGATGGTGCATCCGAAGACCGGGCGGGTCTACATCGCCGACAAGAACGAGGCGGGGGGTTCGCTGTACGAGGCCCCGGCCGAACTCTCCGCGTCCGGCACGAACGTCTTCAGGAAGGTCGCCTCCGTGCCCGACCTCGAGGTCACCGACGGGGCGTTCTCGCCCGACGGGAAGCACCTCGCCCTGCGCTCGTACTTCGGCGCGGTCCTCTACGACTGGAACGGCGGCGAGATCAAGAAGGCCGACCGGCTGAGCGTGCCCCTGCAACGGCAGGGGGAGTCCCTCACGTACACCACCGACGGCTCGAAGATCATGTACGGCAGTGAGGGTGAGGGCAGCACGGTCGTCGCCCGGGAGGCCCCCGGCGGCTCCAAAGGCGGCTCAGGCGGTGGCTCCGGAGCGTCCTCCTCCGACGAGGGCGGCTCGTCCGCCGCGGAGGACGGCGCAGGCGCCAGTCCGGGCTTCAAGGTCGGCGCGATCGCCGTGGCCGGGGCCATCGTCGTCGTGTGGGGCGTCAAACGCGTCCGGCGCCGCCCGTCCTGACGGGTCGTCCGTCAGGGGCCGCATAGGATCACCGGTATGGCGCTGCGACCCGTTCATGTGATCGTCAAGGCCGTCGACGCCTCGGTGGTCGGCCGGTTCTGGGCGCAGGCGCTCGGCTGGACCGCCTACAGCCCCGGGGTGGCCACCTACGTCGGGCCCCCCGGCGGTCTCGTCTGGCCGCATCCGGTCGCCGTCGGGGTCGACGTGGTCCCCGTGCCGGAGCGCAAGTCGCCGACGAAGAACCGGGTGCACCTCGACCTCGCCACCACCTCGGCAGCCCAGCAGGCGGAGCTGGTCGCGCGTCTGCGGGCGCTCGGTGCGACGCCCGCAGACGTGGGCCAGGACGACGTGCCGTGGACGGTCCTCGCCGACCCGGAGGGCAACGAGTTCTGTGTGCTGGAGCCCCGGGAGGTCTACCGGGACACCGGGCCGATCGCCGTGGTGGTCGTCGACTGCGCGGACCCCCGGGCCATGGCCCGTTTCTGGGGCGAGGCGAGTCGACTGGGCTCTGCACGAGGTGACCGACGACCATGCGGTGCTGCGCTCGGCCCAGGGGGTCGGCCCGTATCTGGAGTTCCTGCGCACGCCCGGCGTGAAGACCGTGCCGGACCGGGTCCACCTCGACCTGCTGCCGTATCCCGGTGACGACCAGGCGGCGGAGGTGGACCGGCTGCGGGCCCTCGGCGCCACCGACCTCGACGTCGGCCAGGGCGACGTCCCGTGGACCTGCCTCGCCGACCCGGAGGGCCACGAGTTCTGCGTCCTCGCCCCGCACTGATTCAGCCCGCCACGCCCCCGCCTGCGGCGGCGTTCCTGCCCTCGCCCTCACCCACGGCGCCCTTGTCCGCGCCCCGCCGGGTCACCAGCACCTCCAGGCCGTCCAGGATCCGCTGGAGGCCGAACTCGAAGTGGTCGAAGTCCCGGCCGAACGCGTCCTCGGACAGTCCGGCCAGCATCGGATAGCGGCCGGACGCCATGAACTTCTCCAGCATGGGGGCCTGTGCCGCCCAGAATTCGGCGTCGGTGAGCCCGGTCCGGCGTTCCACCTCCGCCTCGTAGAGCTGGGTGCGGGCGGCGCCGACCACATAGCCGTCGATCGCGATGATCGCGGAGACCAGCTCGGGGTCGGTCAACCCCATGGACTTGATCCGGGAGAGGACCTTCTCCATGCCGTCGAGCGCGCCGGGCCCGAGGATCGGCCGGGTCTGGTTGACCTGGAGCAGCCACGGGTGGCGGCGGTAGAGGGCGAGCGTCGCCCGGCCCAGCGCCTCCAGCGCGGACCGCCAGCCGCCGTCACCGAGGCCGGCCGGATCGTCGGAGGGCCGTTGCACCCGGTCGAGCATCAGGTCGAGGAGTTCGGCCTTGCCGGGTACATAGCGGTACAGCGACATGGTGCCGGTCCCCAGTTCCGTGGCGACCCGCCGCATCGACACGGCCTCCAGCCCCTCCGCGTCGGCGACCCGGACCGCCGCCTCCACGATCCGCTCCAGCGTCAGCCCCGGTTTGGGCCCCCGGCTGGGACGCCGCCCGGTGTCCCACAGCAGTTCGAGCGTACGGACGATGTCGCCGCTGCCGCTGGTCTCCGTACCGCTCTCGCCCCTTGTCATGCGCCCGAGTTTAAGCCCCCGGGAAAAAACTGAGTACGACGTACGCGAATTAGGGTACGGTGTACTCAGTTCTAGCGAAGGGGGACCCGTGAGCGAGGGAAACGGCGACAGGTACGCGGTACGGGCGGAGGGCCTGGAGAAGCGGTACGGCGAGAAACGCGCGCTCGACGGCTTCGACCTGGCCGTCCGCGAGGGCACGGTCCACGGCCTCCTCGGTCCGAACGGCGCGGGCAAGACCACCGCCGTCCGCATCCTCTCCACCCTGGTCAGGCTGGACGGCGGACGGGCGACGGTCGCCGGTCTCGATGTGGCCCGGCGGCCCCGTGAGGTCCGGGCGAGGATCGGCCTCACCGGCCAGTACGCGGCGGTGGACGAGGTGCTGACGGGGCGGCAGAACCTGGAGATGTTCGGCCGGCTCTTCCATCTGGGCGGCCGGAAGGCCAAGCTGCGCGCGACCGAGCTGCTCGACCAGTTCGACCTCGCCGACGCCGCCGACAAGGGCGTCGGCAAGTACAGCGGCGGTATGCGGCGCCGTCTGGACCTCGCCGCCTCGATGATCCTCGCCCCGGCCGTCCTCTTCCTGGACGAGCCGACCACCGGCCTCGACCCGCGCAGCCGGGGTGAGGTCTGGGACTCGGTGCGGGCGCTGGTCGCGGGCGGCACGACCGTCCTGCTGACCACGCAGTACCTGGAGGAGGCCGACAAGCTGGCCTCTCGCATCACCGTCATCGACCAGGGCCGGGCCATCGCGGACGACACCCCCGACGGCCTGAAGAACACCGTGGGCGGCGACCGCGTCGAGGTCGTCGTGGCGGACCGCGCCGACATCCCGCGCGCGGTGAAGGTCGTCGCCCGCGTGGCCGACGGCGAACCGGAGTCGGACGAGACCGAACTGCGCGTGCACGCGTCGGTGACCGACCGGGTGAACGCGCTGACGGAGGTGGCCCGCACGCTCCAGGAGGAGGGCGTCGCCGTCGAGGACATCGGTCTGCGCCGGCCCAGCCTGGACGACGTGTTCCTGCGGCTGACCGGACACCGCACCGAACCGCCCGGGGAGCGGGACCCCTTGAAGCCCGCGTCGCAGCCGAAGGAGGCCGCCGCATGAGCACCGGCATCAGCCCGGGTACCCGTCCGAGCGCCGGCTCCGGCGCCGGCATCAGCGCCCTGGACCTCACCGACCGCCCCGTCCGCGGCCGTACGTCCTGGCTGCTCGCCGACGTCGGGAACATCGTCGGCCGCGGCCTCACCCACTACCGGCGCCAGCCGGTCAACATCGCCTGGCAGCTCGGCTTCCCGATCCTGTCCGTCCTCCTCTACGGCTATGTCTTCGGCAGCGCCATGCAGGTGCCCGGTGGCGGCGACTACCGGGACTTCCTGATGCCGGGCATGTTCGCCATGACGATGGCCTTCGGGTTCATCAACACCGCGACCCTCGTGGTCCACGACTCGACCAAGGGAGTCATCGACCGCTTCCGCTCCATGCCCATGGCGCCGTCGGCGGTGGTCGCCGGGCGCGGGGTGACCGATCTGCTGGTCGCCTGCGCGGAGTTGGCCATCATGATGCTGACGGCCCTCGCGATGGGCTGGCGCCCCGACGCGGGTCCCGGCTTCCTCGCCGCGTTCGGTCTGCTGCTGTGGCTGCGGTTCGCGCTGATCTGGATCGGGGTCTGGCTCGGCCTCCTGGTGCCCAACCCGGAGGCGGCTGGCGGCCTCTTCGTGGTCGCCTTCCCGCTGACCATGATCTCCAGCATCTACGTGGCCCCCCAGCTCATGCCCGACTGGCTCGGCTGGGTCGCCGCCTGGAACCCGCTCTCCTCCACGGCGGCCGCCACCCGTGAACTGTTCGGGACCCCGGTCGGCGGTGGTGACTCCTGGGTCGAGCAGCACGCGCTGCTGATGGCGGGCGTGTGGCCGGTGGTGATCACGCTGGTCTTCCTGCCGTTGGCGGTGCGGAGGTTCAAGAAGCTGAGCCGCTGACGTACGGCACGCGGGTACGGTCTGCGGGTCGCACGGTGAGGGCGTCCGGCGCACAACGGTGCGTCGGACGCCTTGACGTGTTCATGTGACCTGTCTTCCATGGGGGGTGCGGGTGGTGGGAGCGCTCCCACCTGTTCCGGGCCCCGCCTCCCGAGGAGGAAGCAGCGTCATGTTCCGCAGCTTACGGAGAACCCTGGGCGCCCTGTGCGCGGCCGCCGCCGTGCTGGTGCTGCCACTGGCCGGCGGCGCCCAGTCGGCCGCCGCGGCCGAGGCCGCCGCCGGTGCCGGCTACTGGCACACCGACGGGCGCCAGATCCTGGACGCGAACAACCAGTCGGTGCGGATCGCCGGCATCAACTGGTTCGGCTTCGAGACCACCAACCACGTGCCCCACGGCCTCTGGTCCCGCGACTACAAGAGCATGATCGACCAGATCAGGTCGCTGGGCTACAACACCCTGCGCGTGCCCTACAGCGACGACATCCTCAAGCCGGGCACCATGCCCGACAGCCTCAACTTCTCCGACGGCAAGAACGCCGATCTGCGCGGTCTGACCTCGCTCCAGGTCCTGGACAAGATGGTCGCGCACGCCGGGCGGAGCGGTCTGAAGGTCATCCTCGACCGGCACCGCCCGGACGCGGCGGGCCAGTCGGCGCTCTGGTACACCTCGGCGGTCCCCGAGTCGACGTGGATCGCCAACCTCAAGGCACTGGCGGTCCGTTACAAGGGCGACTCCACCGTCATCGGTATCGACCTCCACAACGAGCCGCACGACCCCGCCTGCTGGGGCTGCGGCGACACGGCCAGGGACTGGCGTCTCGCCGCCGAACGCGCCGGCAACGCGGTCCTCTCCGTCAACCCCGACCTCCTGGTCCTCGTCGAGGGCGTCCAGTCGTACAACGGCGTCTCGGGCTGGTGGGGCGGCAACCTGATGGGCGTGGCCGACCACCCCGTACGGCTCGACGTGCCCAACCGGCTCGTCTACTCCGCCCACGACTACGCCACCAGCGTGGCCCAGCAGAGCTGGTTCAGTGACCCGAACTTCCCCGCCAACATGCCGGGCGTCTGGGACCGTTACTGGGGCTACATCTTCAAGCAGAACATCGCCCCCGTCTGGGTGGGCGAGTTCGGTACGACCCTCCAGTCCACCGTCGACCAGCGCTGGCTGGCCGCCCTGGTGACGTACCTCCGCTCGACCTCGACGTACGGCAACGACTCCTTCCACTGGACGTTCTGGTCCTGGAACCCCAACTCCGGTGACACCGGAGGCATCCTGAAGGACGACTGGCAGACCGTCGACACGGTGAAGGACGGCTATCTGACGAGCGTCAAGGCGCCGGGCTTCCCACCGGGCGGCGGCTCGGGCGATCCCGGCGACCCAGGTGACCCCGGCGGCGGGGCGCCCTCCTGCGCCGCCGTCTACACCGTCAGCAGCGACTGGGGCGGCGGCTTCAACGCCGAGGTGAAGGTGACCAACACCGGGACGACCGCGCTCAAGTCCTGGAAGGTCACCTGGACCTGGAGCGGCTCCCAGAAGGTCACGAACATGTGGAACGCGACGTACACCCAGACCGGATCGACGGTCACCGCGACGAACGCCGCCCACAACGGCGCTCTCGCCGCGGGCACTTCGGCGACCCTCGGTTTCGGGGGCGCGCCCGGGGGCGGAGGTGTGCCGAGCGTGAGCTGCGCGGCGACATGAGACGGGGGCGCCCGGTGACCGCCGGGCGCTCTGTCGAAGGGCCGGCTCGCCGATGTCCCGGATGGGCCAAGTCGCCTTTTCTGTGGGTAATTTGAGGGTTTCCAATGACTCAATTCAGTCAAGTCTTGGTCGAATCTGCTGATGCGCGGCGCGATCTTCGGGAACCATGCGGCACGGGCCGCGTACCTCGCGGACCTGGAACCCCCCTCACTGTTCAGAGAGAACTCCATGAAGAGAAGCGCAGCCGTGTTCAGCGGCGCCACCGTCGTACTGGCCGGGACGCTCGCAGCCGCCCCCGCCAACGCCAGCGCGCCGCACTCCGTGAACACCGTGCAGGCCGCCGCCGCGAAGGTCTCCTGGAAGAAGTGCGCCACGGACAGCGCCCCGACGATGCAGTGCGCGTCGGTCAAGGTGCCGCTGGACTACGCCAAGCCGGGCGGGAAGAAGATCACGCTGGCGCTGTCACGGGTGCCGCACACCGCGAAGAAATACCAGGGCCCGCTGCTGGTCAACCCCGGCGGCCCCGGCGGCAGCGGCCTGTCGCTGGCCGGTTTCGTGGCCGGCTCCCTGCCCAAGGCCGTCGCGTCCCAGTACGACGTCATCGGCTTCGACCCGCGCGGCGTGGGGGCCAGCAAGCCCGCCCTGAACTGCAAGCCGGGACACTTCAACCCGGTGCGCCCGGACTCCGTGCCCAGCACGCCGACGCTCGAGAAGGCCAACCTCGACCGAGCCCAGTCCTTCGCCGCGGCCTGCGCGGCCAAGTACAAGGACGTCCTGCCGCACATCAACACGGCCAACGCCGTGAAGGACATGGACGCGATCCGCAAGGCGCTCGGCGCCAAGAAGATCAACTACTTCGGCTACTCGTACGGCACCTACCTCGGCGCCGTCTACGCCAAGCAGTACCCCGAGCGCGTGCGCCGCGTGGTGCTGGACTCCATCGTCGACCCGACGGGCGTCTGGTACGAGGACAACCTCGACCAGGACTACGCCTTCGACAAGCGCCACAAGGCGCTCATGAAGTGGATCGCCAAGAACAACGCCACCTACAAGCTCGGCACCGACCCGGCCAAGATCGAGGCCGCGTGGTACGCCATGCGCGCGGACCTCGCCGAGAAGCCCGTGGGCGGCAAGGTGAAGGTGGGCGCCTCCGAGCTGGAGGACACCTTCATCCCCGGTGGCTACTACAACGGCTACTGGCCCACGCTCGCCGAGGCGTTCGCCGCCTACGTGGGCGACAAGAACGCCGAGCCGCTGGTCGAGGCGTACCAGAACATCGCCGCCGTCGACGCCTCCGGCGACAACGGCTACAGCATCTACACCGCCGTGCAGTGCCGTGACGCGTCCTGGCCGCGCAAGTGGAGCACGTGGCAGAAGGACAACTGGGACGTCTACAAGAAGGCGCCCTTCATGGCCTGGAACAACGCCTGGTACAACGCGCCGTGCGCGTTCTGGCCGACCAAGACCCTCAAGCCGGTGAACGTCGCCAACTCCAAGCTTCCGCCGGTGCTGCTGTTCCAGGCGACGGACGACGCGGCCACCCCGTACCAGGGCGGCCTCACCGTCCACAAGCTGCTCAAGAACTCCAGCCTGGTCGTCGAGCAGGGCGGCGGCAACCACGGCATCTCGCTGAGCGGCAACTCCTGCCTCGACAAGTACCTGGCGACCTACCTGAGCAACGGCAAGGTGCCGCACGGCAAGGGCCAGATCGACGCCGTCTGCAAGAAGCTGCCGGACCCGAAGCCGCAGGCCGCGCAGAAGATGTCGGCGCAGTCGGGTGCGTCCACCGCGACGGGCGGTGCCGCCCTGCACGGCATCCTCGGCTTCCGCGGCTGATTCCGTACGACACGGGCAACACCCCGCAGGACGACACGAAGGGCGCCCGGTGACCGCACCGGGCGCCCTTCGGCGTCGTACCGCTGAACGGCTAGAGCTTCTCGATCACGTAGTCGACGCACTTGGTGAGGGCCTCGACGTCCGCCGGGTCGATCGCCGGGAACATCGCGACGCGCAGCTGGTTGCGGCCCAGCTTGCGGTACGGCTCGGTGTCGACGATGCCGTTGGCGCGCAGGACCTTGGCGACGGCCGCGGCGTCGATCTCGTCGGCGAAGTCGATCGTGCCGATGACCTGGGAGCGCTTGGCCGGGTCCGAGACGAACGGCGTCGCGTACTTCGACTCCTCCGCCCAGCTGTACAGACGGGTCGAGGAGTCCTTCGTCCGGGCCGTGGACCAGGCGAGACCGCCCTGGCCGTTGATCCACTCCAGCTGCTGGTTCAGCAGGAACAGCGTGGCGAGCGCCGGGGTGTTGTACGTCTGGTTCTTGCGCGAGTTGTCGATCGCCGTGGGCAGCGAGAAGAACTCCGGGACGTGCCGCCCGCTCGCGTGGATCCGCTCGGCGCGCTCGATCGCGGCCGGGGAGAACACGCCGATCCACAGGCCGCCGTCGGAGGCGAAGGACTTCTGCGGGGCGAAGTAGTAGACGTCGGTCTCGGCGATGTCGACGGGCAGACCGCCGGCGCCGGAGGTGGCGTCGACCAGGACGAGCGCGCCCTCGTCGGCACCGGACACCCGCCGGATCGGGGCGGCGACACCGGTGGACGTCTCGTTGTGGGTGAAGGCGTAGACGTCGACGCCCGCCTCGGCGACCGGCTCCGGGTGCGTGCCGGGGTCGGAGGAGACGACGGTCGGCTCGGCCAGCCACGGGGCCAGCTTGGCGGCCTTGGCGAACTTCGAGCTGAACTCGCCGAAGGTCAGGTGCTGGCTCTTGTTCTCGATCAGGCCGTGCGTCGCGACGTCCCAGAACGCGGTGGAGCCGCCGTTGCCGAGGATCACCTCGTAGCCCTCGGGGAGGGAGAACAGCTCGCTGATGCCCTCGCGCACCTGGCCGACCAGGTTCTTCACCGGGGCCTGTCGGTGGGAGGTGCCGAGCAGGGAGGTGCCCGTCGCGGCCAGCGCGTCCAGCGCCTCCGTCCGCACCTTGGAGGGGCCAGCGCCGAAACGTCCGTCGGCGGGCTTGATGTCAGCGGGGATCTGGATATCAGCCACGGGTGCGAGCCTATCGGCTCCGCGAAACTCGGGCGAAACGTCGTCCGTCGGATGAGACGGGGGCCGAGTCGGGGTCGATGTCCCGGGCCCGGTCGCTCATCTGGTCCCAGAAGCGGCGCATCCCCGCGACCGGCACCTCGCGCTGCCAGGGCGCCTCCCGCCGGAACCGCAGCGAGGCCCACGCCCGCGGCTGCCACTTCTTCAGCATGTCCCGCTGGTGCAGACAGAAGACCTCACTGAACTCCATGCGCAGGCTCTCCACCTTGGCCGGATACGGGCACATCTTCAGCCGGCAGTCGTCCGTGCAGTTCGAACCCGGCTGCGCCGCGCGCTCCGCCCCGCGGACCGGGTTCAGCCGCGTACGGTCCCTGCGGACGCACGACGGCATCTGGGTCGGCTCACGCGCGCACAGCTCCAGGATGCGGAACGCGTCCTTCGGGCGGTGCGACCGCTCACCGAGCACCATCAGCAGCAGGACGTCCGCGAGCAGCTGCTGCGCCCTCGGATCCAGGGTGCTCCAGCCGGTGGACGGCGGTATCCACAGGTTGTGGGCCCGCTGCTCGCCCGGCAGCCCCACCTCGGTGCCGATGCAGGAGGCCATGGACGCCTCGTCGATCCACAGGAACCGCTCCGGCCGCCGCGTCTGCAGGGCGCGGACCGCCAGCTTCGCCGCCCCCGCCACCAGCGGATGCTCCGTGCGGCCCCCGCCGCCCAGCGCCAGCCACTCCCGCACCTGACCCCGGGGGTCCGAGCCGGGACCGCGGATCGGCTGGTCGGCGGTGACGTCGTCGGGCAGGCTCCACAGCGTCAGGGCGTGCAGCAGCGTCAGCCGCGTGTACCAGAAGCTGCTCTCCTTCAGCAGCTCCTGCGCCTGCTTGACCAGGAACTCCCGGGCCCGGCGGTTCGTGCCCGGCCCCGGACGCCGGTTGGCGGCGTACTTGAACCCCTGCGCCAGCGCCACGCCCAGTCCGACGGGCGCGCCGGGCCCGTCGTCGTGGATCGGAGCCCCCGCCCCGCGCGACGCCACCCGCACCCAGTTGTCGAGGTCGTCACGGGGACTCGCCTGGCGCCGGGCCATCATCGACGAGTCCACGAGCAGCGGCAGCAGCCAGGCGCGCATGGCGTTGCAGCTCCATCTGCCCTTCTCCGCCAGCGCCTCCTCCTCCGCCGCCCGGCGCTCCTCCCGCTCCCGCTGCTCCGCCAGGTCCCACCCGAACGAGCGATGCCCGTCCACCTCGTCCGGCGACGGCGTCACCCGGCCCGCCCGGCACCGGCGTGGCCCGGCCTCGACGGCGGCGCACGCCTCGGCGAGCCTGCGGCACAGCGCCTGGTACGCCGGTTCGCCGCCCGCGCCCACCTCCTTCACGAGCGCCTCACGCACCCGGCGGTCCGTCTCCTTGCGGCCGATCCTGAACATGACCTCGTACACTGGGTACGCCGGATGCTCGTCGCCCGGCGCGCGGCTGCGCACGGCGGCCAGCCGGCGCACGGCCGTGCCGCACTGCTTGACCAGCGCGAGCTTCGCCTCCCGCAGCCGCGCGGGGTCCTCGTTCCGGCCGAGCCGGTGCCAGTCCCGCTCGATCTCCTTCACGAGGTCCTCCTGCCGGGGCGCGATCCCGACACTGTCGATCTCCACGGCCGCGCCGTAGCTCTCCAGCGCCCGCAGCCGGGGACCGTCACGGTCGTCCAGCACACCCTGGTCGCTCTGCCGCCCGACCGTGTGCGAGGCGCCGGCCGCCTCGGTCAGCAGGTCCTTGGCCTGCGCGGTGAGCAGCCCCCGCATCCGGTCGACGGGACAGGTCTGCCGGCCCGTCCCGGAGGATCCGCACACGCACCGCCCCTTCCGGGACCGGGAGTACAGGGTGAGCGCGATGAGCAGTTCCCGCCCGCCCTGCCGCAGCGCCCGGGCGATGTGCGCGTCGGGCGAGGGGGCCGGGGCGGCCTGCGGGCTCACCGAGCCCGGGGGTTCGAAGATCTCGTCCAGGAACCGGGAGCCGAGATACGCCTGCACGATGCTGTGCTGGAAGCGCACCTTGTCGCCGTTCTCGTGGACCAGCCCCATCCGCGTGGCCCAGGTCGCGGCGATCCTGATGTCGACCCTGGGCCCCACCCACCAGTCGGCGCCGCCCGGTGCCTCCTGGCAGGGGTGCTGGGCCACGGTCCAGGGGGCGCCGCGCCGGAGGGCGTACGTCCGCGGGCGCCACCGCAGCTCCGCCATCCGCCGGTCCAGTTTGCGGGCGACCCGCCGGTTCCACTCCGTGTTCTGCCCGGCCCGCACCCCGAAACCCCGGCCCCCCGGCGCGCCGTCCGCCTCCCCGAGGGCCGAGCCCAGCTCCCCGAGGCCCACGTCGGCACTGTCCGAGGCCAGCCCCACGCACGCGAGCGCCGAGACGTACTCCACCACCGCCAGCCTCGTGTCGTGGTCGATGGGCAGCTCGGGGTGGACGTATCCGTCGATGAGCGCGTGGATCCACGTTTCCATCAGCTCCGCCCGCAGCCTCCAGCTGTCGTAGAGCAGGAGGTCCTGATCACCGCCGCCGTCCCACAGGGGTTCCAGCAGGTCCTTGGCGTGCAGGTCCTTGGCGATCTTCAGATAGATCGGGGACTCCGCCATGTCGGCGGCCTCCACGATGCGGTCCAGCACGGTCAGGTCGGCGCGCCAGCTGCCGCTGCTGGCGATGTACCGCAGCGCCGCCTCGTTGCTCAGCGGCTCCAGCTCGGACACGGCCGCCTGCATCGCGCGCAGCGGGTCGTGCGGCCGTGAGGCGATGACCAGCGGCAGGCCCTCCTCACCGGCCCTGCGGATCGCGTCACGGATCAGATTGTCCCGGCGGCCGCTCATGTCGTCCTCGGCGAACGCCTCCTCCAGGCCGTCCGCGAGGACCACGATCCGGTCCGCCCGCTGTCTGAGCCACCGCCAGATCCGGTCGACCTCGCCCTCGGACCGCACCTTCGCCCGCACGATCTCCCGGAACCGGGCGAGCGCCAACTCGTCGAAGTCCAGCGGCTCGTCGCCCTGGACGTCCCGCAGCCGCACGGGGATGGGCACCGCCCCCACCGCGGCGAGCTTCTGGGCCAGCCGCACCAGCAGCGCCGTCTTGCCGACCCCGACGCCCCCGACCACGACATGAGGCCGCCGGACCTTCTTGTCGTTCAGGTTCCTCATGATGGCGTTGCAGAGCTGGTCGCGTCCGACGACCTCGTCCATCAGACTCCCGGCCGTCTGCACCAGCCGCCCGGGCACGTGCCGGGCCTGGTACGTGCAGAAGCGGCGCACCTGCCAAAGGCGCCAGGAGAGGAAGAGGATGGTGGACGCCGAAAGCAGCAGGATCGGCATGGCCACGCCCGTCACCGCGTCGCACGCGGCGGCGTTGTTGTTCTCCTTCCTGCCGTTCCCCTGGCACAGGTCGTGCGGTCCGAAGCCGTTCACCAGCGAGGTCTTGCCGATGAGGTCCACCACCGCGACGAAGCACCAGGCGAGGAGCCCCGCCGTCAGCAGGCCCATGAGCGCCACCAACGCGGTCGTCCACGGCGGGTTCCACCACCGCCCGGCACGCGTCACGCCCCGGTGCAGCAGCCAACGGCCGCGCAGATGCCAGAAGACGGAGACGAAAGGACGTCGCAGACGCGCCCGGACCTCGTGGAGAGCGCCGGCCTGCGGTGGCCCCGTGACGATCTTGACCTTGTGCGGGTGGAGTGCGTATCCCATCGACCACCACTCCGTCGGCTCGGCCGGGATCGGCCGGGGGCCGACGCTTCCGGGCGCGGATGTAGGGGCGGAGGGATCCCTGCCTTCAGTTCACCAGCAGGCGACCGACCCCGCCACTCGACGCGGCACGGGTCACCGGCCGCCGACCGCGGGCGACGGCGAGAACCGCACCGGCAGTTCCACCAGCCCCCGCAGCCAGGGCGAGGGCCGCCGGGTGAGGGCCTCCTCCGGTACGGCGAGGTCCAGGTCCGGCAGCCGGTCCAGGACGACCTCGATGCCGGTCCGCGCGATGACCTCGGCGATCTCCCGCGCCGGGAACGGGCAGCGGTGCTCGCCGTGTCCGAAGGAGAAGTGCGCGTTGTTGCCGCCGGTGAGGGCGGAGCCGGGGGTGCGGACGCGGGGGTCGGAGTTGGCACCCTGGAGGCCCAGGACGACGAGGTCGCCGGCGCGCAGGGCACGGCCGCCGAGCCGGGTGTCGCGGGTGGTCCAGCGGCCGGCCGCGTTCTGGACGGGGGCGTCCTCCCACAACACCTCGTTCATGGCCTCGGCCACGCTGCTGCGCCCCCCGAACAGGGAGGCCGCGAAACGCTCGTCGGTCAGCATCAGCCGCAGCGAGTTGCCGATCCAGTCGGTGGTCGGCTGGTGTCCGGCCGCCAGCATGACCGTCACGTCGTGCGTGACCTCCTCGACGGAGAAGCCGTACGCGGGGGCGTTCGCCAGCAGCCGGGACACCACGTCGTCCGCCGGACGCCGCCGCCGCTCCGCCACGAGCCGCGTCATCGCCGCCGTCACCTCCGCCTCGGCGGCCCGTGCCCGGCCCTGGCCGTCGAGGATGTCGGTCAACGCCGTGACCAGGGCAGGCCCCTGCTCCTCGGGGAACCCGAAGAGGTAGGCCAGCACCCGGACCGGCAGCAGTGCCGCGTACTGCGCCACGAGGTCGGCCGTGCCCGCCCCGCACACCGCGTCGAGCAGCTCGTCCGCGAACCGCTCGGCATGGCCGCGCAGGGCGAACGGGTCGACCGCCTCCAGCGCCTCGCCGAGCAGCTGAGCGCGCCGCCGGTGCCGTTCGCCGACCGAGCCGAGGATCGACGGCTGTTCCCTGCTGATCACCGGCAACAGCGGCCAGTCGGCGGGGATGTCCGGCCACTGGTTCCACAACCCGGAGTCTCTGCTGAACAGTTCCGGATCGCTCGTCACCTGGTGCAGTTCGCGGTAGCCCAGCACCAGCCATGCCGGTACGCCCCCGTCGAGCAGCACGGGGACGACCTCGCCGTGCTCGCGCCGGAGTTCGCGGTACAGGGCGGCGGGGTCAAGGCGGAAGCGGGGGCCGGTGAGGGGGACGGGGACGGGGGCGGGTCCCGGCGCCCGGCCGTCACCGTCGTGCTCAGAGGTTGCGAAGTCCAACTAGTACCTGCTCCAGGATGTCCAGATCGATCAGCGTGGCCTTGTGCGGGTGCCGGGCACTGACCCGGCCCGCGGCGAGGAGGTCGGACAGCAGCACCTTGGTGATGCTCACCGGCAGCGCCAGCCCGGCGGCGATCTCCACGACCGCCGTGGGGCGTTCCGTCAGCCGCAGGATCGCCGCGTGCTCCGACTGCATTCCCGGTACCGGCCGCGACTCGGCCGTCACCAGGGTGACCAGGTCGAAGGGGGTGCCGGGCGCGGACCGGCTGCGTCCCCCGGTGAGGGTGTACAGCCGGTCGGGCAGGTCGTCCCTGCCGGGCCGGCTCATGACGTACGGGGCGCCAGAGCCGTAGCCGAAGTAGCCGAGGTGGTCGCCGTCGTCGCGATGGAAGCCGTCGCGGTGGAAGCTGTCGGGCTGAGGGCCGTGTCCGAGGACGCGGCCGGCCGGTGGCGCGGGCGGGCGCTCAGGTGCGCTCCCAACTGCTCCACCAGTTCGCTCATGTTGTGTCCGACGAGCCCCGCGTCGGCCTCCTCGTCCGTGACGACGGCCAGATGCGCTCCCTCGCCGGCCTCCACGATGAACAGGACCCCGCCGTGGAACTCCGCCATCGCCGACCGCACGCCGCCGCTGCCGTCGCCGAACTCCACGGAGGCTCCGTGGGACAGCGACTGCATACCGGCGGCGATCGCGGCGAGCTGGTCGGCCTGGTCCACGGACAGCTCCGGCGTACGGCACAGCTTCAGACCGTCCCGCGAGAGCACGAGCGCGTGCCGGGCGCCCGGAGTGCGTTCCAGCAAACCCTCCATGAGCCAGGTGAGCCTGTCGTCGGCGGTGGTGCCGGTGCCGGTCATGGGGTGTGGTCGCCTTCCAGGTCGGGATGCGGATGGGGGTCCGGGTGGGGGACGTGATCGGGGCCGGTGCCGTCGGGTGCCGGATACGGGGCCGCGGAGGCGTGGGACGACGGGGCGTGGGCGGAGGGGGCGTTGCCGTCGGCCGGCTCGGGGCGGGCCTCCCGCACCGGCTCCCGGGCCAGCTCCCGCAACGCGTCCAGCTTCCACTGGATGTCCCGCGCCGACTCGGGCCCCGGTACGGGCTCGGGCTGCCACGCGGTTTCCTGGACCGGCTGGGGGTCCTGCGGCGGAGTCCGGGCGGGGTCGGGCTGCCACGCGGTTTCCCGGACCGGCTGGGGGTCCTGCGGCGGAGTCCGGGCGGGGTCGGGCTGCCACGCGGTTTCCTGGACCGGCTGGGGGTCCTGCGGCGGAGTCCGGGCGGGGTCGGGCTGCCACGCGGTTTCCTGGACCGGCTCGGATTCCTGGAGCGGGATCCGGGCGAGTCCCGGCTGCCACGGTGTCTCGGAGGACGGCTCCCACGGCTCGTCCCGTACCGGTTCGAACTCCCACCGCGCGCCGCGCACGGGCTCGGGCTCCCAGCCGGGGTCCGGTACGGGAGCGGTCGGCTCCCACTCGGGTTCCGGGGCCGGGGACACTTCCCAGGCCGCCCCCTGGGCGACGCCCCATTCGGGTTCCCGTACGGGCTCCAGCGCGAGCGGCGGTACGGCCGCGTCGTGCGGTGCCGAGCCGTCCGGTGCCGGGCCGGGCGCCGCCTCCCCCACGGGCTCGCGCACCGGCTCCCGCGGGAGTTCGGGCAAGAGGTCCGGCAGGAACTCCGGCCGGCTCTGTCGTGCGGGTTCCGGCTGTGCCTCCCGTGCGGGTTCCAGGCGGGGAGCGCCGGACGCGAGGGGCGCCCCGGAGGTTTCCGTGGTCCCCGTGGTCCCCGTCCCCGAGGTCGTCGGGGACGGTTCGTCCCCGGTGGCCGTGCCCTGGACGAAGGCCTGGTCGAGGCCGCTCGTGCCGCGGACGGCGCGGCGGAAGCTGCTGAAACGGACGGCGCCGGAGCCGGCGTCGTCGGCGGGCCGGGAGTCACGGGCCGGGCGGCCGACGGCGGCCTGGGCGCGCGTGCGGGCCTCGGCCTCGGCGAGGGACCGGCCGCGGCGGCGCCGGGGGAGGCCGCCGGGGGCCGTCGCGGGCTCCCCGGCGCCGGGGACGGTGCCGAACGGGGACTCGTGGGTCGGCGTCGGTTCGTCGTCCAGGTCGTGCGGCGCGGGGACGGCGGCGTACGACGTCGACCGGTCGGCGTGGGCGGGCGCCCGCTCCTCCGTGGGGGCCGTGGCCTCCTCCGGTGCCCCCGCCGACGGCACCGTACCGGCCAGCACGTCCTGCGGGACGAGCATCAGAACGCCCGTCCCGCCGCGGGCGGACGGGCGGAAGGAGACCTTGAGACCGTGCTTGCGGGCGAGGCGGCCGACGACGGCGAGGCCGAGGCGGGTGCCGGTGAGGCCGGTGATGTCGGAGTCCTCGCCGGAGACGGCCCGCTCGGCGCGGCGCAGCTGGACGTCGCTCATGACGAGGCCCGCGTCCTCGACGGAGATGATGACGCCGGCCGGGACCTCCTCGACGTAGACGTGGACCTCGGCGGTCGGCGGTGAGAAGTTCGCCGCGTTGTCGAGGAGTTCGGCGAGCGCGTGCATCACCCCCTCGGCGGCGTGCCCGGCGACGGCGGACTCGCTGGACGAGTGCAGCCGGACCCGGCGGTAGGCGCCGATACGGCCCATCGCGCCCCGCAGGATGGACTCCATGGGGATCGGCTTCGCCCAGCGGCGGCCGGAGCGGGCGCCCGCGAGGACGGCGACGGAGTCGGCGAGGCGGCCCGCCTGGGCGGTGCGGTGGTCGAGGTGCAGCAGGTCGGCGAGGACGTCCTCGTCGGCGTGGCGCTCCTCCATGGCGCGCAGATCGGCGAGGGTGCCGGTGGCGAGGGCCTGCATCCGGCCGGCCACGTTGGCGGTGACGGCGAGGGCGGCGGTGCGTTCGGCCTCGGCCTGCCGGGCGCGGTCGAGGAGACGGGACCTCTCCTCCTCGGCCTTGCTCTCCAGCTGGGTGCGCTCCTCCGCGAGCCGGCCGCGCTCGTGGTCCAGTTCGGCGGTGAGCCGCGTCCGTTCACGGGCGTAGTCGGCGGCGATGCGGGCACGGTCCTGCAGGAACTCCTCGGCGAGCCGCGCCCGCTCCTGCCCGAACTCGGCCGTCATCCGGGCCCGTTCCTGGAGGAGCATCCCGGTGTCACGGGACACGGCGTCGAGGCGGTGCCGCAGTGACCGCGCCGACTGCCGGGCGTGGACGGCGACCGCGACGGCGAGCGTGAGCAGCAGGGCGGCGGCGCCCGCGCCACCCGCCAGGGGGACCCGGACCGACTCGGGTGCGAGGGCGACCGAACCGCCGGCCGCGGCGGCGGCGAACACGGCGGTGACCAGGGGAAGGGGCAGGACTGAGCGGAGCGCGGGGCGGTCGCCCGGGGGGCGTGGGGGGCTGGGCGCGGTCATGGTCTGCTGTCCTCGGTCGGTTCTGGACTCGGTAACTCAGTCGGTTCCTGGTCTCGGTAACACGGTCGGTCCCTGTGCGAGAAGCGACACCTGGTGCTCAATTGGGCGTCACTATATGGGAGTTCGTGACCGTGGTCGGGCGGTTTCCGGTTAGCTCCCCCATAATCCGGCCACTGTCCCGAGGCCGCCCCGTCGTCACCATGTGGTCACTGTCAGTGGTCGGATGCATGCTGGGGGGATGGAAGGTCCAGGGGAGACGCGAGCGGGGGCACGGTCCCGGCCGACGGCGGGGGCGCGCGCGGCACGGTCACGGTCGACGGCCGAGTCGGGCGCGCCGGAGCAGCGCGGGTCGACGCCGGGCGGGTCGAAGCCGGGCGGGTCCAAGCCGGGTGCGGCGGAGTCGCGTGCGGCGGCCGAGCTCCGGACGGCGCTGACAGCGTCCGTGCGCGGCGAGGTCGCGTTCGACGTGACCGCGCGGGCGCTCATGACCATGGACGCGTCCAACTACCGGCGCGTGCCGCTCGGTGTGGTCGCGCCACGGGACGCGGACGACGTGGCGGCCGTCCTGTCGGTGTGCCGGGAGCGGGGCGTGCCGGTGGTGGCGCGCGGCGGCGGCACATCGATCGCCGGTCAGGCCACGGGCACGGGTGTCGTCCTGGACTTCACCCGCCATATGAACCGGCTGGTCTCCCTGGACCCCGAGGCGCGCACGGCCGTGGTCCAGCCGGGCCTGGTCCTGGACCGCCTCCAGGACGCCGCCGCCCCGCACGGCCTCCGCTTCGGCCCCGACCCCTCCACCCACAGCCGCTGCACCCTCGGCGGCATGATCGGCAACAACTCCTGCGGCTCCCACTCGGTGGCCTGGGGCACCACCGCCGACAGCGTGCGGGAGCTGTCGGTGCTCGACGGGAGGGGCGGGGCCCGCAGGCTCGGACAGGGCTGGTCGGGCGCCCCGGACGGCCTCCGGGCGCTGGTGGAGGGGGAGCTGGCGCTGCTGCGCACCGGCTTTCCCGACCTGCCCCGCCGTATCTCCGGCTACGCCCTCGACGCCCTGCTCCCCGAGAAGGGCACCGATGTGGCCCGCGCCTTCTGCGGCTCCGAGGGCACCCTCGGCGTCCTCACGGAGGCGGTCGTACGGCTCGTCGAGGCACCCCGCGCGCGTGCCCTCGCCGTCCTGGCGTACGGCGACGAGAGCGCGGCGGCCGAGGCGGCCCCCGCGCTGCTGTCGCACGGCCCGCTGACCGTGGAGGGCATGGCGGCGGACCTCGTGCCGCCGGGCACGTCCGGGCTGCCGGCGGGAGGGGCGTGGCTGTTCGTCGAGACGGGCGGCCGCACGGCGGCCGAGGCGCGGGCGCATGCCGCCGCGATCGTGCGCGCTGCGGACGCGGCCGACGCGCTGGTGGTCACCGACGCTGCCGCCCAGCGCGCCCTGTGGCGCGTCCGCGAGGACGCCAGCGGTACGGCGACCCGGATGCCCGACGGCAGCGAGGCCTGGCCGGGCTGGGAGGACTGCGCGGTCCCGCCCGCCCGGCTCGGCGCGTACCTCAGGGACTTCCGCGGCCTCCTCCGCGCCCACGACCTGCGCGGCACCCCCTACGGCCACTTCGGCGACGGCTGTATCCACGTCCGCATCGACTTCGACCTCCTCACCGGGCCGGGCATCGCCCGCTTCCGCCGCTTCTCGGAGGACCTGGCCGAACTGGTCGTCTCCCACGGGGGCTCGCTCTCCGGGGAACACGGCGACGGCCAGGCACGGGCCGAACTGCTCCCGAAGATGTACGGCCCCGAGATGATCGCGCTGTTCGAGCACTCCAAGGCCCTCTGGGACCCCGACGGCCTCCTCAACCCCGGCATGCTCGTCCGCCCCGCCCCCCTGGACACGAACCTGCGCTTCGCCCCGCTGCCCCGCGGACCGGTGCCGGTGGTGTTCGGATACCCGGAGGACGGCGGTGACTTCTCGGCGGCCGTACGGCGCTGCGTGGGCGTCGCCAAGTGCCGTACCACACAGGTCGTCCCGGGCTCCGGGGCCGTCATGTGCCCGTCCTTCCGGGCGACCGGTGAGGAGGAGCACTCGACCCGCGGCCGGGCCCGCCTCCTGCACGAGATGCTGGCCGGCGAGGTCGTCACCGACGGCTGGCGCTCGCCCGAGGTGCGGGACGCGCTGGACCTCTGCCTGTCCTGCAAGGGCTGCCGTTCGGACTGCCCCGTCGGCGTCGACATGGCCACGTACAAGGCGGAGTTCCTCCACCACCACTACGCGGGCCGGCGCCGCCCCGCGGCCCACTACACCATGGGCCGGCTGCCGGTATGGCTCCGCCTGGTCGCCCGCACCCGCACGGCCCGCCTCGCCAACTTCCTGGCCGTTACGCGCCCTTTGGCCGGCCTGGCGAAACGGCTGGGAGGGATCGCGGGGGAGCGGGAGCTGCCACGGCTGGCGACGGTGCCGTTCTCGCGGTGGTACCGGGGGTGGGCCGGGGAGCGGGACGAGGGGGACGAGCCGGTTGACGGTGTCGAGCCGCATGAGGGTGTCGAGCCGGACGAGGGTGTCGAGTGGGTCGAGTGGGTGGAGCGGGACCGTCCGGAGGGGCGGGGACAGCGGTGGGGGCCGAGACGGGTCCTCCGCCCGCCGGGCCCCGAGGAACTGGCGGCGGGCACCCCCGCCGAGGCAAGGCTTCGGGCGGGCGAGGGGGCCAGGCTCCGGGCGGGTGCCGAGGACGGTGAGCACGACGGGGACGGCGACGCGTACGAGCCGCCGACCACCGTGCTGCTGTGGACCGACACCTTCACCGAGTACCTCTCCCCGTCCGTGGGGCGGGCCGCGCTGCGCGTGCTGGAGGCGGCCGGGCTTGAGGTGATCGTGCCGCCGACGCTCCGGACGAGGCGGAAACCGGCCTGGCTGAAGCGGACTGAGGCGGGCGAAGAGGCCGACCGCACCCGCGGGACACTCGCCCGCACCCTGTTCACGTCGCGGCAGGGCAGGCTCTGCTGCGGTCTGACGTACATCTCGACGGGCCAGCTCGACCAGGCCCGCGCGGTGCTGCGCCGCACGCTGGACCTGCTGGACCCGTTCCTCGTCCCAGCCTCGGAGGCGTCGCTGGAGGAGGACCCCGACCTCACCCCGGCCGGCCCGCCCCTCGTCGTCCTCGAACCGAGCTGCGCGGCGACCCTCCGCTCGGACCTCCCCGAGTTGCTCCCCAACGACCCGCGGGCCGCCAGGGTGGCCGCCTCCGTCGTCACATTCGCCGAGGCCCTGGAGCGGTACGCCCCCGGCTGGTCCCCGCCCGCGCTCGACCGCCCGGTGGTCGGCCAGACCCACTGCCACCAGCACGCGGTACTGGGCGACGCCCCCGACCGCCGCCTCCGCGCCGCCGCCGGCCTCACCGGCGACCTCAGCGGCGGCTGCTGCGGCCTCGCCGGCAATTTCGGCTTCGAGAAGGGCCACTACGACGTGTCCGTCGCCTGCGCCGAGGAGCAACTCCTCCCGGCGGTGAGGGCGGCGGCCGACGACGCGGTGGTCCTGGCGGACGGCTTCTCCTGCCGGACCCAGCTGGAGCAGCTGGCGGGGAGGCGGGCGGTGCATCTGGCGGAGGTGTTGGCGGAGGGGCTGTAGCGGGAGCTGGGGAGGGGGGATGGGGAGGGGGCTGAGAGGCCGAACTGCCGACGCCGTGGCTGACGGTGCTCCTCCCTACACGTCCTTGAGTGCCGTCGCCCGCCCCTCCGTGTCCCACTCCACCTCCTGGACGCCCACCACGGCGTCCCGGTTGAGCGGCCCGAAGACATGGGGGAACAGGATGTCGTCGCCGACACCCGGCGGCGGGGCGGGCGCCGCGGCCTCGAACTCGACACGGGCGTCCAGCCGTCCCTCATCGAGCATCAGCACGTGCAACGGCTTCGGTGCGTCCCGGTAGAACGCGTTGACAACGGCCAGGGTCGTCGCCTCGTCGGGCGAACAGTGCACGAACCCCTCCTCGGCGAGCGAGTCGGGAGCATAGGGCTGATCGGGCCGGGCGTTCCAGGCTTCGAGTGACACGACGTGGTGGATCATTGCCTGGTTATACAACAGGCGACGAGGTCGGCTCCGTCCATCGCCTCCGTGACTCCAGCGGCGCCGGCAGTCCGGTTCCGAGTGGAACGCGAACGGCAACCTTGAGGTCCGGGAGGATTCATTGGGCAGCAGGTGGGTCAGCGCCTCGATGCCTTACCTGACGCCGCGCGAGAACGGGCAGGGCGACGCGTGGGCCGCTGATGCGGCGGCACAGGGCCGCCGCGGCACGCAGCGAATCGTGCACGCCGGTGAGGTTCCCGCACCCGCCGAGGTTGCGCGACTGTTCGGGGTCCCGGAGCGAGAGCCGGTCGTCGTGCGCCGTCGTGTCATCCTTCTCGACGACCAGCCGAACGAGCTCACGGACACCTACTATCCGACCTCCATCGCTCGCGGCACCGCTCTGGCCGGCACGGCCAAGATCCGGGGCGGAGCCGTGACGCTGCTCGCCCGACTCGGACACGTCGGCTCTCTCGTACGTGAGGATGTCGTGGCGGACGTGGCGGACGAGGAAGAGCGGAAGGCTTTGCAGACCGCGCCCGGGGAGCCGGTCCTGCGGCTGACCCGGCTCACGCTGGACCGCAACGGTCAACCGATCCAGATCGACCGCATGGTGATGCCGGGGCGACGGCAGCGGCTGCGCTACGAGATCAGGCTGGACTGACCGTGCCCAAGGCCCGGCCCGAGGTCCCGGCCGCCGCTCGCTGCACGAACGCATTGCCGCCGAGCTGCGCGACGAGATCATGGGCGGCACCCCGGAAGCAACCTCCCTTCCCAGGCCGCCTGAAAGCCCGCTTCGACGCGTCCAACGCCACGGTGCAGAAGGCGCTGCCCGAGGTCGACGCGCCACGCGAAAACGGATGCCGAGCGCTTGAACGGGGCGGAGGCCTGAGGTCACGGGCCGGAACGGTGAGCGGCTGGGGTGCAACGGGCGGCTGGGGTCCAACGGGCGGCTGGGGTCTAACGTAGGGCGGCCGCGACAACGCCTTCGAGAGGCTCGCGCGGCACTTCGCCGCCGCACACCAGCCGGTCGAAGACCAGCCCGTCGATGCAGGTCAGCAGAGTGTGTGTGCGGTTCTCCACATCCGTCACGCCCTGATTGGCGAGGAACAGTCGGACGGCCTCGCGGCCGGCGTTCTCGCGGGGGATGAGAATCTCGCGCAGTTCGGGGTCTCGCACGCTCTCGACGGCACAGGCGTAACGGGCGAGCGAGCGCCGGCGGCCCTCGCCGACGAGTCGCTGTCGGGTGAGCAACACCATGCCGTCCACCAGTTCCTCGACCGTGCGGATGGGCGGGAGGTGCTCGGCCATCGTTTGCAGTTCCTCCTGGTCGAGTTGGACCAGGCGTGTGACGAGTCCGGTGAGCAGCGCGGCCCGGGTGCGAAAGTACGCCGACGTAGTGCCGGGCGGCAGGGACGCTTTGCGGTCGACTGCCCGGTGGGTCAGGCCGCGGATCCCTTCGTCGGCGAGTACGTCGAGAGCCGCGTCCGCGAGGAGGGTGCGCCGATCCGAAGCCATGGCTCCTTTCTACACCTGTAGAGCCTCGGATAGGGTGACCCTTCTACAGGTGTAGAAATGCTGGGGGTTCGGCATGGGCAACACGGCAGTGGTGGTCGGAGGGGGCATCGGCGGGCTGGCCGCCGCGATCGGCCTGCGCCGCATCGGATGGGAAGTGACGGTCGTCGAGCGCGCGTCCATGCTTGAGGACGCGGGGGCGGGCATATCACTGGCCGCCAACGGAGTAAGGGCACTTGACGAACTCGGCGTCGGCGAGGCGGTACGGGACGCCTCGCGCGGCCAGTACACAGGCGGCACCCGTACGCCGGAGGGCGGTTGGCTGACCCGGATGGACGGCGCGGTGCTGGAGAAGGCGGTGGGCACGCCGATCATGAGCATCCCGCGCGCCATCCTGCACCGGCTGCTTCGCAAGGCGCTGCCCGCCGAGGCACTGCTGATCGGCTCCGAGGCCGGCCCGGTCCGGCAGACCGGCCCCGGGACGGTTCGAGTCGGCTGCGGCGACACGGTCCTGGACGCCGATCTGGTGGTGGCGGCCGACGGCATCGGCAGCAAGGTGCGCAGCCTTCTCTTCCCAGCCCACCCCGGCCCGGTCTACAGCGGCTCGACAGTGCTGCGCGCCATCACCGAGCAGGAGGTCGAACTGCGCACCGACTTCGAGCTGACCTGGGGGCAGGGGGCCGAGTTCGGGCACATCGCCTTTCGTGACGGGCGGGCCGAGTGGCACGCCGTCCTCAACATGCCCGCCGGGACGCGGTTCGCCGACCCGCTGGCCGAACTGCGCCGACGGTTCCGCAACTGGCACGACCCGATCCCCGCGCTGTTCGACGCGACCCGACCCGCCGCCGTGCTGCACCACGACGTCAACGAAATCCGCACGCCGCTCCCCTCGTACGCGGTCGGCCGGGTCGCGCTGCTCGGTGACGCGGCACACGCGATGACCCCCAACCTCGGACAGGGCGCCTGCCAGGCGCTGGAGGACGCGATCACCTTGGCCGCCGCGCTCGCCACCGAGCGCACCGTCGAAGCCGCGCTCGCCCGCTACGACGCCGAACGTCGGCCGCGCAGCCAGGCGGTCGCGCGTGCCGCCCGGCAGGCCGGGCGAATGGGCCAGCAGCTCTCCCACCCACTGGCCGTCACCCTGCGCAACACGGCAATGCGGCTGACACCCTCCCGCCTCGCAACCCGCATGATCCTTCGCCATCACGCCTGGGTGTCACCACGGCTGAACTGATCCGATTCGCACCCCGGGGCCCTGGAGCGAGGAGGACCCCCACCGCGAGATGCGTATCGCCGTCGACTTCCCGCTCACGCAGCTGCTCGACGAATACGCCGGACAGAGCGCCCGCCACCGCGAACTGGTCGCCGGGAGCGGCCTGGACAAGCAGGTCCAGCGAGCCGTGCGCAACGGCCTCCACGCCGACCTGCGCCGGATCCTCCTCCACCTCGCCGAGGAGACGGCCCGCCGCAACGGCCACCTGGACATCGTGCGCGAGATGCTCGACGGCACGACCGGCGACCAGGCGACGGTGCCGGTGCCGTGGAAGATGTAGCCGCGCTTGTCGAACCTCGTGGCCACGGCCCGGGAGGTCTTCAACGCGTTGATCGTTCGGTCGAAGGACAGGCCCTGAGCACCTCGTCCAGCGACCCCGGCGCTCAAGCGTCGCGCCCCGCCCCCGTCTCCTCGACGAAGTCCCTGATCGCCTCGGCGAGGCGTTCCGGCTGGTCCTCGGGGACGAGCGTGGAGGAGTCCTCGATCTCGATCAGCCGGCCCTTCGGGTACAGCGCGGCCAGCCGGGGGCCGTGCTCGCGCGGCATCAGGCGGTCCTCCGTGGCCCAGACGACGAGGACGGGACGGTCGAAGTCCCGCAGCCCCTCGCTCCACTCCAGCAGGACGGCCCGGCCGGGCGCCGACGTGGCGAACTTGGCGAAGTCCCGGCGGATGGCCCTGCTGCGGGTCGCGGGGCCGAACCACTCGGCGATGATCTCGTCCGGGATGCCGCGCAGGCTCATCCCGCCGTACCCCTTGGGGTTGTCGCGGAACGCGGGAACCCGCATGAGGCGGGTCAGCAGCCGGACGCCGCCCGGCACCCTGCACACCTTGGCCAGGGCCTTCGCGGGGCCGGGGGGAAAGTTGTCGAACGCCTCGCAGGCGACCAGCACCAGCCGACCCACCCTGCGGCCCTGCTCCTCCGTCACCAGGAACTGGCCCCCGCCCCAGTCGTTGAGGACGAGCGTCACGTCGTCCAGGCCGAGCCGCTCCATGAACTCGCCCAGCAGCCGTGCGACGCCGCGGTGGGACAGGTCGGCGTCCGGTCTCATCGGCCGGCGGTGGCCGCCGAGAGGCAGCGTGGGCAGGACGCAGCGGTAGCCGTCCAGGAGCGGGACGACCTTGCGCCACTGCGTCCCGGTCATCGGCAGACCATGGCCGAACACGAGCACGGGCCCGTCCCCGCCGGTGTCCTGATAGTCGATCGTCCCGGCCGACAGCTCGACCTCCGGCACAACGGCACCCCCGTCCGACGGCTCACCCCCCGAGGACCGGCGGGGCTGCCCTCAACCTAGTGAGGCACGACGAGGCGGACCAGACCGCGCGCCGGTCCGGCACGCGGCCCGCCCCCGGCGCTCACCCCGCCACATCCGCCTTCCCCCGCCCCACCTGCGTCCGTACCGCCCCCATGCTCGCCCCGATCACCAGCGCGATCGCGAGGGACTCCGGCGCGGACAGGGTCTGGTCGAGGACGAGGAAACCGGCGGCCGCCGCGAGCGCGGGCTCCAGGCTCATGAGGACGGCGAAGGTGGAGGAGGGCAGCCGGCGCAGCGCGAGGAGTTCCAGGGTGTAGGGCAGGACGGAGGACAGGACGGCGACGGCGGCGCCCAGCGCCAGGGTCGTGGGGTCGAGGAGCCGGGCGCCGGACTCCACCACGCCGAGCGGCAGGAACAGCACCGCCGCGACCACCATGGCCAGCGCCAGCCCGTCGGCCTGCGGGAACCGTCGGCCCGTACGGGCGCTGAAGACGATGTACGCCGCCCACATCGCCCCGGCGGACAGCGCGAACGCCACACCGACGGGGTCGAGGTCACCGAAGCCGCCGCCCCCGCCGCCGAGCAGGAAGACACCGCACAGCGCGAGCCCCGCCCACACGAGGTTCACCGCGCGGCGGGACGCGATGACGGACAGGGTCAGCGGGCCCAGCACCTCCAGGGTGACGGCGGGGCCGAGCGGGATACGGGCGAGGGACTGGTAGAAGAGGCCGTTCATCGCGGCCATGGTGATACCGAAGGCCACGACCGTGCCCCAGTCGGCGCGCGAGTGCCCGCGCAGCCGGGGCCGGCACACCACGAGCAGCACGAGCGCGGCGACCGCCAGCCGTAGTGTCACCACCCCGAGCGCCCCCGCCCGAGGCATCAGGCTCACCGCCAGCGCCCCGCCGAACTGCACCGACACCCCACCCGCCAGCACCAGCCCGACGGGCCCGAGCGAGCCGAGACCCCGCGCGCGGGCGGAACGGGAGGAAGGGGCGGGGCGGGCGGGGCGGGCGGAAGGTGCGGAAGCCGGGTCGGCCGACATGGGCGTGGCGGGGGCGGGCGCGGGCGTGGCGGATGCGGGCCGGTCAGCGCTGGGAGGTGTCACGGGGGCCGTCCAGGAGCGGGGGAGTGGTGGTGCGTTCAGTATGGATGACTGCACAGTCCAGGCTAATGGACTGGGACAGGGGTGTAAATCCTTTTGAGGCTTACGCGCTCCCTCCCGGCGCCCCACCCTGTCGGTAATAAAAATGCAAGCATGCTTGCTTGTTTATGGTCGTCCTGTCATCCTCCCCTCCATGGCCGACCCGACGCCCGTCATCGACGACCTACGCGCCGAGAGCGAACAACTCGACGCGCTCGTCGCCGATTTGCCCGTGGAACGCTGGTCGCTCGCGACCCCCGCGCCCCGCTGGACGATCGCCCACCAGATCGCCCATCTCGCCTGGACCGACCGCGCCGCGCTGCTCGCCGTCACGGATCAGGGCGCCTTCGCCCACGAGGTGGAGAACGCGCTGACGCAACCCGGCGACTTCGTGGACAACGGGGCCGAGGAGGGCGCGGGCAAACCCCCGGAACAACTGCTCGCGGACTGGCGGGCCGGGCGCGAGGCCCTGGAGGGTGCGCTGCGGGCCGCCCCCGACGGCGCGCGGTACTCCTGGTTCGGGCCGCCCATGTCGACCGCCTCGATGGCGAGCGCGCGGCTGATGGAGACCTGGGCCCACGGCCAGGACGTCGCCGATGCACTGGGCGTGACCCGTGTCCCCACCGACCGGCTCCGCCATGTTGTCCGGCTCGGCGTCCGTACCCGCGACTTCTCCTTCGGGGTGCACTCACTGACCCCGCCCTTCGAGGAGTTCCGCGTCGAACTCACCGCCCCCTCCGGCGCGTTGTGGGCGTACGGCCCCGAGGACGCCGCCGAGCGCGTGACTGGCCCCGCGCTCGACTTCTGCCTCCTGGTCACCCAGCGCGCCCACCGCGCCGACCTCGCCCTGCGCGCCGAGGGCGCCGACGCCGACCGCTGGCTGGACATCGCCCAGGCCTTCGCGGGCCCACCGGGAAGGGGGCGCGAGCCGGGGAAGGCGGCGCGATGACCGTCCTGCGCATCGGCAACGCCTCCGGGTTCTACGGCGACCGCTTCGACGCCCTGCGCGAGATGCTCACCGGCGGCGACCTCGACGTCCTCACCGGTGACTACCTCGCCGAGCTGACCATGCTCATCCTCGGCCGCGACCGACTGAAGGACCCCGCCGCCGGGTACGCCCGGACGTTCCTGCGCCAGCTGGAGGAGTGCCTGGGTCTCGCCCACGAACGCGGCGTGCGGATCGTCACCAACGCCGGCGGGCTCAACCCCGCCGGACTCGCTGACGCCGTACGGGCGTTGGCCGACCGGCTCGGCATCCCCGTGCGGGTCGCGCACGTCGAGGGCGACGACCTCACCGCCCGGCACCCCGGCAGCCTCGCCGCGCACGCCTACCTCGGCGGCTTCGGCATTGCGGCCTGTCTGCGGGAGGGCGCGGACATCGTCGTCACCGGCCGGGTCACGGACGCCGCGCTGGTCACCGGGCCCGCCGCCGCCCACTTCGGCTGGGGGCCCACGGAGTACGACCGCCTCGCGGGCGCCGTCGTCGCCGGGCACGTACTGGAGTGCGGGACCCAGGCCACCGGCGGCAACTACGCCTTCTTCGCCGACGGCGACATCCGCCGCCCCGGCTTCCCGCTCGCCGAACTCCACGAGGACGGCAGCAGCGTCATCACCAAGCACCCCGGCACCGGCGGCTTCGTCGACACCGGCACCGTCACCGCCCAACTGCTGTACGAGACGGCCGGTGCCCGCTACGCCGGACCCGACGTCACCGCCCGCCTCGACACCGTACGGCTCACCCGGGACGGCCCCGACCGGGTCCGCGTCCAGGGCGTACGCGGCGAGGCCCCGCCCCCCACCCTCAAGGTCGGGCTCAACCGGCTCGGCGGCTTCCGCAACGAGGTCGCCTTCGTCCTGACCGGCCTCGACATCGAGGCGAAGGCCGCCGTCGTGAAGGCTCAGATGACGGACGCCCTCGCCAAGTCGCCGCCGCAGGAGGTGCGTTGGGAGCTGGCGCGGACCGACCGTCCCGACGCACCCACCGAGGAGACCGCCAGCGCGCTGCTCCGGCTCGTCGTACGCGACCCGGACCCGGAGGCCGTCGGCCGCGCCCTCAGCGGAGCGGCCGTCGAGCTGGCCCTCGCCAGCTACCCCGGCTTCCATGTACTGCAACCGCCGGGAAAGGGCGCCCCCTACGGGGTCTTCGAGGACGTGTACGTCGACCAGGGGGACGTGGAGCACACCGCCGTCCTCCACGACGGCCGCCGGATCCCCGTGCCCCCGCCGCACGACACCCTCGTACCGCGTCCCGTCGGTGAGCCCGCCCTGCCGGAGCCGCTGCCGGCCGGGCTCCGGACCCGGCGCGCGCCCCTCGGGCTGGTCGCCGGGGCCCGCAGCGGCGACAAGGGCGGCAACGCCAACATCGGGCTGTGGGCCCGCAGCGACGACGCCTGGCGGTGGCTCGCGCACACCCTCACCACCGACCGGCTGCGCGCCCTCCTCCCGGAGACCGCCGGCCTGCCCGTCACCCGCCACCCGCTGCCCGGGCTGCGCGCCCTGAACTTCGTCGTCGAGGGCATCCTCGGCGCGGGCGTCGCCTCCCAGCACCGGTTCGACCCCCAGGCCAAGGCCCTCGGCGAATGGCTCCGCTCCCGCCACCTGGACATCCCGGAGGTACTCCTGTGACCGCCCGCCGCCCCGCACCGCCGGAGGTCCGCCCCGTACCGCCGGAGGTCCGCCCCGTACCGCCGGAGGTCCGCCCCGTACCGCCGGAGGTCCGCCCCGTACCGCCGGAGCCTGCCGCCCCGCCGGAGCCTGCCGCCCCGCCGGAGCCTGCCGCCCCGCCGGAGCCTGCCGCCCCGCCGGAGGTCCGCCCCGCCCCGCCGGAGGTGTACCGGTGACCGTCCTCGCCTCCGCCCTCGACCCGAGCGGCCCCGACCACACCGCGAATCGCGAGGCGATGCTCGCCAAGCTCGCCGAACTCGACGCCGAGCACGCCAAGGCCCTCGCCGGCGGCGGCGAGAAGTACGTCGCCAGGCACCGGGGGCGAGGCAAGCTGCTCGCCCGCGAACGCATCGAACTGCTCCTCGACCCGGACACGCCCTTCCTGGAACTCTCCCCGCTGGCCGCCTGGGGCAGCGACTACACGGTGGGCGCCTCCCTCGTCACCGGCATCGGCGTCGTCGAGGGCGTGGAATGCCTGATCACCGCCAACGACCCGACCGTACGCGGCGGCGCCAGCAACCCGTGGTCACTGAAGAAGGCCCTGCGCGCCAACGACATCGCCCTCGCCAACCGGCTGCCCTGCATCAGCCTCGTCGAGTCCGGCGGCGCCGACCTGCCCTCCCAGAAGGAGATCTTCATCCCGGGCGGCGCCGTCTTCCGCGACCTCACCCGCCTGTCCGCCGCCGGCATCCCCACCATCGCCGTCGTCTTCGGCAACTCCACCGCGGGCGGCGCCTACGTCCCCGGCATGTCCGACCACGTGATCATGGTCAAGAAGCGGGCGAAGGTGTTCCTCGGCGGCCCGCCGCTGGTGAAGATGGCCACCGGCGAGGAGAGCGACGACGAGTCCCTCGGCGGCGCCGAGATGCACGCGCGCGTGTCGGGCCTCGCCGACCAGTTCGCCGTCGACGAGCACGACGCCCTGCGCCAGGCCCGCCGCGTCGTCGCCCGCCTCAACCACCGCAAGGCCCACCCCGACCCCGCTCCCGCGGATCCCCCGAAGTACGACGCGGAGGACCTGCTCGGGATCGTCCCGGCCGACCCGAAGGTGCCCTTCGACCCCCGCGAGGTCATCGCCCGCATCGTCGACGCCTCCGACTTCGACGAGTTCAAGCCCCTCTACGGCCCCAGCCTCACCACCGGCTGGGCCACCCTGCACGGCTATCCCGTCGGCATCCTCGCCAACGCCCAGGGCGTCCTGTTCAGCGCGGAGTCGCAGAAGGCCGCCCAGTTCATCCAGCTCGCCAACCAGCGCGACATCCCGCTGCTCTTCCTCCACAACACGACCGGATACATGGTCGGCAAGGAGTACGAGCAGGGCGGCATCATCAAACACGGCGCGATGATGATCAACGCGGTCAGCAACTCGAAGGTCCCTCACCTGTCGGTCCTCCTGGGCGCCTCCTACGGCGCCGGCCACTACGGCATGTGCGGCCGCGCCTACGACCCCCGCTTCCTCTTCGCCTGGCCCAGCGCCAAGTCCGCCGTCATGGGCCCCCAACAGCTCGCCGGCGTCCTGTCGATCGTCGCCCGCCAGTCGGCCGCCGCCAAGGGCCACCCGTACGACGAGGACGCCGACGCCGCGCTGCGCGCCATGGTGGAGCAGCAGATCGAGTCCGAGTCGCTGCCCCTGTTCCTGTCCGGGCGGCTGTACGACGACGGCGTCATCGACCCGCGCGACACCCGCACCGTCCTCGGCCTGTGTCTGTCGGCCATCCACACCGCCCCCTACGAGGGCGCCCGCGGCGGCTTCGGCGTCTTCCGGATGTGAGGGACCACGTGATCACTTCAGTGCTCGTCGCCAACCGGGGCGAGATCGCCTGCCGGATCTTCCGCACCTGCCGTCAGCTGGGCATCCGCACCGTCGCCGTCCACTCCGACGCCGACGACACCGCCCTCCACACGCGCGTCGCCGACCAGGCGGTACGCCTTCCTGGCGCGGCCCCCGCCGACACCTACCTGCGCGGCGACCTCGTCGTGAAGGCCGCCCTCGCCTCCGGCGCCGACGCCGTCCACCCCGGATACGGCTTCCTCTCCGAGAACGCCGACTTCGCCCGTGCCGTCCTCGACGCCGGCCTCACCTGGATCGGCCCGCCCCCCGAGGCGATCGAGGCGATGGCCTCGAAGACCCGCGCCAAACAGCTCATGGGCCTCGCCCCCCTCACCGAGGTCACCGACGCCGACCTCCCGGTCCTGGTGAAGGCCGCCGCGGGCGGCGGCGGCCGCGGCATGCGCGTCGTCCGCCGCCTCGACGACCTGGACGCCGCCCTGGAGGCCGCCCGCGCCGAGGCCACGAGCGCCTTCGGCGACGGCGAGGTGTTCATCGAGCCGTACATCGAGAACGGCCGCCACGTCGAGGTGCAGATCCTCGCCGACACCCACGGCACCGTGTGGGCCCTCGGCACCCGCGACTGCTCCCTCCAACGCCGCCACCAGAAGGTCATCGAGGAGGCCCCCGCACCCGGTCTCCCGGCGCACCTCGAAGCCGAACTGCGCACCCTCGCGGTACGCGCCGCGCACGCCGTCTCCTACGCCGGCGCCGGCACCGTCGAGTTCCTCGTCGCCGACGGCCGCGCCCACTTCCTGGAGATGAACACCCGCCTCCAGGTCGAACACCCGGTGACGGAGGCCGTGTTCGGCCTCGACCTGGTCGCCGAACAGCTCCGCGTCGCCGAAGGTGCCGCCCTGCCCGCCGAGCCCCCGGTCCCGCACGGCCACGCCGTCGAGGCCCGCCTCTACGCCGAGAATCCCGCCACCGGCTGGACCCCCCAGACCGGCACCCTGCACCGCCTGACCGTCCCGGCCGACGTCCGCCTCGACACCGGCTACACCGACGGCGACGAGGTCGGCGTCCACTACGACCCCATGATCGCCAAGGTCGTCGCCCACGCCCCCACCCGCGCCGAGGCCGTCCGCAAGCTCGCCGGAGCCCTGGACCGCGCGACGATCCACGGTCCCACCACCAACCGCGCCCTGTTGATCCACTCCCTGCGCCACGACGAGTTCACGACGGCCCGCATGACCACGGCCTTCTACGACCGCCACCTGCCCCACCTCACCGACCCCGCCCCCGACCCGCACGCCCCGCTGGCCGCCGCCCTCGCCGACGCGCGGGCCCACGGCGACCGCCGCTTCGGCGGCTGGCGCAACCTCCCCTCCCGGCCCCACACCAGGCGCTACGAACTGGCCGGTGAAGAGCACGAGGTGACGTACCGCCACACCAGGACCGGCCTGGACGCCGACGGCGTGACGGTCGTCCACGCAGACGCCGGCCGGGTCGTCCTGGAAGCCGACGGCATCCGCAGGACGTACCAGGTGACCCGCTACGGCGACATCCGCCACGTCAACGCCACCGAGCTGAGGGCCCTGCCCCGTTTCCCGGACCCCACCACCACCCAGGCCGCCGGCTCCCTCCTGGCCCCCATGCCGGGCACGGTCGTCCGCCTCGCGGAGAACGCGGAACCGGGCACCCCGGTCGAGGCGGGCCAACCCCTCCTCTGGCTGGAGGCGATGAAGATGGAACACAAGGTCACCGCCCCGGCCACAGGCACCCTGACCAGCCTGAACGTGGCCGTAGGCGACCAGGTGGAACCGGGCACCCTTCTCGCCGTGGTCGAAGACGAACGCCGCTAGGAGCGCGGGGCTGTTTCGATATGCGGCTCCGCCGCGTGAGCGCGAGGAACCCCCACACACCCGCACCCTCCGAACGACCGACGCACCCACCCCCTCAGGAGCCCCCATGTCCCCCGTGATCGAATCCGAAGAACACCAGGCCCTACGAGCCGCGGTAGCCGCCCTCGGCAAACGCCACGGCCGCGACTTCACCCCGGAGGCCCTCTGGTCCGAGGCAGCCAAGCTCGGCTACCTCGGCGTCAACCTGCCGGAGGCATACGGCGGAGGCGGCGGCGGAATCGCCGAACTCTCCATCGTCCTGGAGGAACTCGGCGCCGCCGGCTGCCCTTTGCTCATGATGGTCGTATCGCCCGCCATCTGCGGCACGGTCATCGCCCGCTTCGGCACCGACGCCCAGAAGAGCGAATGGCTGCCCGCCCTGGCGGACGGCACCCGCACCATGGCCTTCGGCATCACCGAACCCGACGCCGGCTCCAACAGCCACCGCATCACCACCACGGCCCGCCGCGACGGCGCCGACTGGCTGCTCACCGGCCGCAAGGTCTTCATCTCCGGCGTCGACAAGGCCGACGCCACCCTCATCGTCGGCCGCACCGAGGACGCCCGCACCGGCGCCCTCAAGCCCTGCCTGTTCATCGTCCCCAGGGACACCCCCGGCTTCGAGTACCGGCCCATCGACATGGAACTCCGCGCCGCCGAGAAGCAGTTCGAGCTGGCCTTCGACGACATCAGGCTCCCCGTCGACGCCCTGGTCGGCGACGAGAACGCCGGCCTGCTCCAGCTCTTCGCCGGCCTCAACCCCGAACGCATCATGACCGCCGCGTTCGCCATCGGCATGGCCCGCTACGCCCTCGCGAAGGCCGTCGAGTACGCCCGCGACCGCACCGTGTGGAGCCGGCCCATCGGCGCCCACCAGGCCATCGCCCACCCACTCGCCCAGTCCCACATCGAACTCGAACTGGCCCGCCTGATGATGCAGAAGGCGGCCCACCTCTACGACAGCGGCGACGACGCGGCCGCCGGCGAAGCCGCCAACATGGCGAAGTACGCCGCCGGGGAGGCCTGTGTGAAGGCCGTCGACCAGTCCGTGCACACCCTCGGCGGCAACGGCCTCACCCACGAGTTCGGCCTCGCCTCACTGGTCACCGCCGCACGCGTGTCCCGGATCGCCCCCGTCAGCCGGGAGATGATCCTCAACTACGTCTCCCACCAGACCCTCGGACTGCCCAAGTCCTACTGAGCCGCCCCCACGCGCACCGGGCCACCGACGCCCCACAGGCGGCGACGGCGGCCGCCGGGCCCCAGCCGCGCACGCCGCAGCCGACACCAGCCGTACTGCCAGGAGCCGCCGAGCACTCAGGGAGCGCCTGTGACGGACACACCCCAGCCCCTCGTACACACCGCCCACCACCGCGGCATCACCACCCTCACCCTCGACTCCCCGGCCAACCGCAACGCCCTCTCCGCCGACCTCGTGCACGACCTGTCGGGGGCCCTCGCCCACTGCGGCAAGGACGACGCCACCCGCGCCGTCCTCCTCACCCACACCGGCACCACCTTCTGCGCCGGCGCCGACCTGCGCCGACCGCCCCGGCCCGAAGCCCTCGTCGGGCTGCTCCGCCAGATCGTCGACCTCCCCAAGCCGGTCGTCGCCCGTGTCACCGGCCACGTCCGCGCCGGCGGCCTCGGCCTGCTCGGCGCCTGTGACATCACCGCCGCCGGACCCGACGCCACCTTCGCCTTCACCGAGGTCCGCATCGGCGTCGCCCCCGCCGTCATCTCCCTCACCCTCCGCCCCCGCACCGACCCCCGCGGCCTCGCCCGCCACTACCTCACCGGCGAACGGTTCGGCCCCGCCGAAGCCGCCCGCCTCGGCCTGCTCACCACCACCGGCCCCGACGTCGACGCCGTACTCGAACCCGTCCTCGACGGACTGCGCCGAGCCGCACCAAGGGCCCTGGCGGAGACGAAACGCCTGCTCACGGCTAAGGTGCTGGAGAACTTCGACCTGGACGCGGGCGAACTGACCCGGCTCTCGTCCCGGCTGTTCGACTCCGACGACGCCCGCGAGGGCATGACGGCCTTCCTCGAAAGACGAGAACCGGGATGGGTGCTGTGAGCACGGCGGATACATCGACGGACACGTCCAAGGACACAGCGACGGACAGCACGGCGGACACGGACACCTCCTCGGTGGACACCGCCGCCGTGGCCGAACGCGGCCCCAAGCAGGACCGCAGCCGCGTCACCCGCAAACGGCTCCTCGAAGCCGCCGTCTCCTGCCTCGCCGAACACGGCTGGGCCGGTTCCACCGTCTCCGTCGTCGCCGAACGCGCCGGCGTCTCACGCGGCGCCGCCCAGCACCACTTCCGCACCCGAGAGGACCTCTTCACCGCCGCCGTCGAGTACGTCGCCGAAGAACGCTCGCTCGCCCTGCGCGCCCTCTTCCCCCACGGCCCCGCCGACCGCCGCGCCGTCGTCGCCGCCCTCGTCGACCTGTACACCGGCCCCCTCTTCCGGGCCGCCCTCCACCTCTGGGTCGCCGCCTCCAACGAGGAGCAGCTCCGCCCGCGCGTCACCGAACTCGAAGCCCGCGTCGGCCGCGAGACCCACCGCATCGCCGTCGACCTGCTGCGCGCCGACGAGACCGTCCCCGGCGTCCGCGAAACCGTCCAGGGCATGCTCGACATGGCCCGCGGCCTCGGCCTCGCCAACCTCCTCACCGACGACACCGGCCGCCGCGACAAGGTCGTCGCCCAGTGGGCCGCACTCCTCGACGCGGCCCTCGACTGAGCCCCCGCGGCCCGATCCCCCCTCTACGGGCTGAGCCGCTCCACCCGCCACGACCCGTCCGGCAGCGCCACGTACCGCAACCGGTCGTGCAGCCGGTTGTACCGCCCCTGCCAGAACTCCACACTCTGCGGCGCCACCCGGAACCCGCCCCAGTGCGGCGGCACCGGCACCTGCTCGCCCTCCGGATACCGGGCGTTCAACTCGGCGTACGCCGCGTCCAGCTCCGCCCGGGAGGAGATCACCGAGGACTGCGCGGACGCCCACGCCCCCAACTGCGACCCGTGCGGCCGCAACCGGAAGTACGCCGCCGTCTCGTCCCGCCCCGTCCGCCGCGCCGTCCCCGTCACGATCACCTGCCGGGCGACCGCGTGCCACGGGAAGACCAGCGACACATGGGGGTTCTCCGCGAGATCACGCGCCTTGCGGGACTCGTAGTTGGTGTAGAACACGAAACCCCGCTCGTCGTACGCCTTCATCAGCACCGTACGAGACGTCGGGCGGCCCTCCGCGTCGGCCGTCGACACCACCATCGCGTTCGGCTCGAACAGCCCGCCCTCCTGAGCGGCCTCCAGGAACCACCGCCCGAACTGCTCCATCGGACCGGCGGCCAGCTCGCTCTCGTCGAGCCCGTCGGCCCGGTACTGCTTGCGCATCGCAGCGGGATCGGGCACGGGCTCCAGACCGGGATCGTTCACATGGTCATCCTGCCGTATCGCGCACACCCGCCGCCGACCGACAGCCCCGGCCGCTGATGGCACTGAGTGCCGCATGCCCTCCCCAAACATGGCACTCAGGCGTATCGTGCAGGAACATTCCGGATAGACCCCCGAACAGCCGAACCCCTGTCGCACACATCACGAGGAGCCGCCTGATGTCCGACTTCGTACCCGGTCTCGAAGGAGTCGTCGCGTTCGAGACGGAGATCGCCGAACCGGACAAGGAAGGCGGCGCACTCCGCTACCGCGGCGTCGACATCGAGGACCTCGTCGGCCATGTGTCCTTCGGCAACGTCTGGGGCCTGCTGGTCGACGGCGCCTTCCGCCCCGGCCTGCCCCCCGCCGAACCCTTCCCCATCCCCGTCCACTCCGGCGACATCCGCGTCGACGTCCAGTCCGCCCTCGCCATGCTCGCCCCCGTCTGGGGCCTCAAACCCCTCCTCGACATCGACGAGGAACAGGCCCGCGAGGACCTCGCCCGCGCCGCCGTCATGGCCCTCTCCTACGTCGCCCAGTCCGCCCGCGGCCAGGGCCTGCCCATGGTCCCGCAGCGCGAGATCGACAAGGCCCAGTCCGTCGTCGAACGCTTCATGATCCGCTGGCGCGGCGAACCCGACCCCAAGCACGTCGCCGCCGTCGACGCGTACTGGACGAGCGCCGCCGAGCACGGCATGAACGCGTCCACCTTCACCGCGCGTGTCATCGCGTCCACCGGCGCGGACGTGGCCGCGGCCCTCTCCGGCGCGGTGGGAGCCATGTCGGGCCCCCTCCACGGCGGCGCCCCCTCCCGCGTCCTCGGCATGATCGAGGAGATCGAGCGCACCGGCGACGCCGACGCCTACGTCAAGCGGGCCCTCGACAAGGGCGAACGCCTCATGGGCTTCGGCCACCGCGTGTACCGTGCCGAGGACCCCCGCGCCCGCGTCCTGCGCCGCACCGCCCGCGACCTCGGCGCCCCCCGCTTCGAGGTCGCCGAAGCCCTGGAGAAGGCCGCCCTCGCCGAACTCCACGCCCGCCGACCCGACCGCGTCCTGGCCACCAACGTCGAGTTCTGGGCGGCCATCGTCCTCGACTTCGCGGAGATCCCGGCGCACATGTTCACCTCGATGTTCACCTGCGCCCGCACCGCCGGCTGGTCCGCCCACATCCTCGAACAGAAGCGCACCGGCCGTCTCGTCCGCCCCTCCGCCCGCTACATCGGCCCCGGCCCCCGCAGCCCCCGCCAGATCGAGGGCTACGAGGACATCGCCCACTGACACGGCAGCACCGTCACGCGGGGCTGAGCAGCCCCGCGTGATGCCGCTCCGCCACCAGCGGATGCGCCCGCAGCTTCCCCTTCAGCTCGTTGAACCCGTACTCCGCGAACAGCGGGTTCGCCGGATCATCGGTCACCCCCGGCGCGCCCGAGGCATACGGGAACACCAGCGGCTCTATCCGCGCGTCCAGCCGAGGGTTGTAGAAGAACGGCACCGAGAACCGCTCGGTCGCCCCCGGCGGGCTCACCACCCGGTGGTTGGTCGCCACCAGATACCCGTTCGTGGCCACCTCCAGCAGTTCCCCGAGATTCACCACGAAGGCCCCCGGGAGGGGCGGCACGTCATGGAACCGCCCGTCCTCCCGCTCCACCTGCAACCCGCCCACCTGGTCCTGGAGCAACAGGGTCAGGAACCCGTAGTCCTTGTGGGCCCCCACCCCCTGCTCGGCCCCGTCCGCGGCACTGCCCGGATACCGCACCAGTTTCAGATGCGGATGCGCCCACTCCCCGAAGATCGGCGCGTAGAAGTCCGCCGGAGCGCCGATCGACACCAGCAGCTCCCTCAGCAACCGGTCGGCGACCCCGCTCAGCCGGTCGATCCACCCCAGCGCGGCCTCCCGCAGCTCGGGCAGCGCCGCGGGCCACTGATTGGGCCCCTGCAACCACCAGTAGGCGGGCTCACCCTCCCCGGGCACCCGAGCCGCCCGCTCGGCCCCCACGTCCAGCTGATCCCGCCAGTCCTGCCGCCCGCCGGTCCGCTCGTCCCCGGTCCGGGTGTACCCCCGGAAATGCGGCGACCGCACATTGTCGATGGCGAGCCGCTCACCCTCGGGCAGCGCGAAGAACTCCCGCATCACCCTGGTCAGCCGCTCGGTCTCCGCCTGCTCCACGCCGTGCCCGACGAGTTGGAAGAACCCCACATCGTGCGCCGCACTGTGCAACTGCGCGTGCAACAGCCCGCGCGCCTCGGCCCCACGATCGGCCGCCGAAAGATCGATGATGGGAAGCTGCTGATACATCATGAGACACGTCCGCAGGGTGTACGGGAGCCCGGACCGCCGCCAGGGGTGGGGCGCGGCCACGGGTGCCAACCGAAAAAGGGCAGGAAGTCAGACCAAGAGGAAGGTCGAAGAGGCCGATCTCAGGCGAAACGCCGACAGCCCATGCTCGTGACGCGCACGAAATCCACGTGCCGGCGTCGAACAAGCATCAGAACCATGCCCCCAGAATACTCCGCCCCCCACAAACGCAGGCGACCCGCAGGCTCAGGTCCCTCTTCCCAAGGAAGAGAGAGCCGGCCGGACGTACCGGCGAGCCTACGGGTCGGGTGACTGCTTGAGATTGGGCCGGCTGCGCGTGCGATCACGCGCTGGTCCGGCACCGCACTGTGCGTGGTGCCGGGCCGCTAGCCCGCAGCCACCTCACGCGTCCGGTTGTCATACATCTGCCGAACCACCTCCCTTCTCGTGTACCGCACACCCTAAGAAGCGGTCCGGACATGCTCAAGCGATTTTCCGAGAGGATTACTCGGCGCCGGCCCCGCGCGGATTCCCGCGCCGGCCGGGGTGGGCCAGATCGCGATCGTGAACTATGTCGCACGCGTGGGGTCCGGCTTGCGAGCGGGGGTGGTGGGCGTGTTCGGATGAGGTGATGCGTAGCGCTCAGGTGATGGATTCGCAGCATCGTTTCGATGATCGTTCCGGCGGGCCCCGTCGTCCGGATGCGGGGCGGCGGCGGAGTGGGCGTCGGCGGGGTGGGCGTCGGCGGCGGCCGGGGCGGTTCTCGGGATTGCCCTGGGTGGTGAAGGGGGTCGTGGGGCTGGTCGTGCTGGCCGGGGTCGTCGGCCTCGGGGACCGGTGGGCGTTGCTGTACGCCGAGCATCGGGCCGGGGAGGCGCTGCGGGAGCGGTTGGATCTGGCGGCGGCACCCGAGGTGGAGATCGGCGGATTCCCGTTCCTGACGCAACTGGCCGGTGAGCGGCTGGAGTCGGTGCGGGTGACCGTTCCGGACGTGGCGGCGGACCGGGTCTCGTTGGCGAGGGTGTCGGCCACGGCACATGACATACGGCTGGACGCGGACGGGTTCACCTCGTTGCGGGGTGCGCGGGTGCCTCGGCTCGATGGTGACGTGTTGCTGTCGTTCGCCGACCTCAATCGTGAACTGGGCGCTTCCCAGGTGGAGTTCAGCGGTGACGGCCGGGACCGGGTGCGGGCGCGGGGCATGTTGCCGGTCGCGGGGCACGAGGTGCGGGTGCGTGCGGAGGCGCGGGTCGAGCGGGAGGGTGCGCGGGGGGTCGCCACGGAGATCGGCGGTATGCGGCTGGACATCGGTGACGTGGCCACGTACCGGCCCGGTTCGCGCGCTTCGGAGGGGCTGCATCTGACGCCGAAGGCGTCCGCCGGTCTCGCGCGGGAGGCGCGCAAGGCGCGGGCGTTGTTGTCGGTGCCGGCGGTCGTACGGCGGATGGGGGTGCCCGAGGCGACCGTACGGGAGGCGTTGAGCGACGACGGCAGGCTCGCGGAGCTGACCGGTTCCCCGCGGTTCGTCCGGCAGGCCCAGGGGCTCAATCTGCTCGATCTGGCGCTGGACAACCCGGAGTTGCTGCGCGCTCTGGGGTTCGACCCCGCTCTGCTGGACGCCTTGTCCCGGCTCACGCGTCCGGTGCTCGTCGATCGGCTGTCGCTGGCCTTCGAGTTGCCGGAGCCGGAGCGGGGGGATGTGCGGTTGCGGGATGTGCGGGTGGAGGAGGACGGGATCCGGGTGCGCCTCGAGGTTTCGGAGTTGGCTGTGGGCGGTGAGTGAGCCTCGCTCGTCGATGACCTGGATCAGGCAAGCGGCTCTGGGTTCTTGATGAGATTTGGTGTGCTGATGTGTTGACCTCTGTTTGAGGTCTCTTCTACGTTGCGGGAGCACAGAGCCGCCGACCTGATGTTGAGGTTTCGCGGACGCAACTGCCCAGAAGGGGATGTCGTGCCACGAAAGAACCATCGCGGGACCGCTTGTCTGGGGGCGTTGCTGGCCGGCGCCACGGTGTTCGGCGGGGTCCTTGCCGCCCCGGCGTCGGCCGCTTCCGCGTCCGGCTCCTCCACCGCCAAGGCCGTTCTTCCGGTGAGCGCCTTCAAAGGCGTCAACTGGGCCGACCCGCGCGACAACTACGCCGACGACGCGGTGGTGCCCTCGGGCCTGTCCACGTCGGACAGCTACGCCACGACCTACGCCAAGTCCAAGGCGATCGTCGGCGGGTTCGCGAAGCTCGGCGCCAACACGGTCCGTCTGCCGGTCAACCCGACCTCCGTGAACGGCCCGTTCTGGAAGTCGTACCGGGGTGCGATCGACGCCGCCACCGCCAAGGGCTTCAAGGTCGTCCTCGGGTACTGGGAGGCCGACAACGCCAAGGACGGCAAGATCGACGACCAGGCCGCCTGGGACCGCATGTGGGCGCGGATCACCTCCTCGTACGCGGGCAACGCGAAGGTGTACTTCGAGCCGATGAACGAGCCGTTCGGCTACACCTCGCAGGAGTGGCGTGATGTCGCCGCCCGCTGGCTGAGGACGCACCGCTTCGTGCCGCGCGACCGGATCCTGATCGGCGGCATCAAGTACAGCGAGGACGTCAAGCCGGTGTGTGCCGACAGCCGGCTGGACGGCACCCGGATCGCGCTGCACAACTACGGCTTCTGGCACACCGACTGGACGAGCGTCGACCAGTGGAAGGCGGACTTCAAGCAGCGCATCGGTACGTGTGCCGCGCGCACGGTCCTCGACGAGTTCGGTGCCTCCATGACGACCGGCCTGGACTACAACGGGCCGGTGGGCGGCTCCAACGAGGTCGCGTACATCCAGGCCGCGACCGACGTCATCCGGGAGCTGGGCCTGGGCTCGGTCTACTGGCCGGGTCTGCGCAACGGCGACACGTACTCCCTGACCACCCTCCAGGGCACGGGGACCCGCCTCAGCCTGACGGTGAACAACCAGAGCGGGCTGGACCGTCTGCACTGGGCGTGGAAGCAGTAGCCGCGGGCCGAGCAGCCGAGGCGCGACGCCGACGGTGACTCCCTTCCGGGTCCGGCGCTTTGGGCGACCGGGCCCGGAAGAGGTGTGTCAGGGCGGTCAGCCGCGGAGCACGGCGAAGACCGCGCGGGTCCGGTCGCCGTCCGGGAGGTCCCAGTGGCCGGCCACATGTCCCGTCACGTCCCCGGGGCGGTCGGCCGCGCCGTCCGGGGCGGGCCGCAGGACCCGGTTCAGCCGGAGGGTGAGGCCCGGCGCGACCGCGAGTTCGCTGGCCTCCTTGTCGTCCTCGACGGAGAGGGGTGCGGCGGCTGCGGGCAGCGGTGCGGAAGCCGCGCAGGAGCGGGTGATCTCGTGGTCCGGGGTGTCGGTGAGGCTCTGGGCCTGGGCCTGGGCGCGACCCTCGAAGAGGGCGAGGAGTTCCGTGACGAGCACGGGGTCGTGGCAGCCGTCGTAGGCCCAGCGGGTGCCGAGTACGCCGTGTTCCAGGGTGCCGATCAGGGCGTGCCCGGCGCCTTCGAGGGGGGCGCCGCGGTAGGTGAGGGGCACCAGGTAGTGGACGGGTTCGGGGCCGGCGGCGTCGGCGGCCACCATGAACTCGATGCCGACCTCGCCGTCCGGGTCGTCGAGGCGGAACCCTCCGGCCTTGGTCAACTGCGGCTCGCCCGCGCCGCCCCGGTACCACGGGCGGCCCGGCAGCCAGGAGGTGAGCAGTTCGAGCTTGGTGGGCGTGAGAGTGGTGCGGTGAATGATCGCCATCCCCCGATTCTCCGCCCGCCTCCCGACCCCACGCGAGCGTTTTCCCCTCGCCCGGTCTCCGACCGCGCACACCCCCACCCGCTCGCACGCAGGGGCTTTCCTCGCGTCAGCCGCTCACCGTGCCCGCCGTCGGTTACCTTGCCGCCTCCCCGGCCGCCCCCAGGTCCAGCGCCGCGGCGATGCGTACGGCGACGTCCTCCGCGTAGAGGGAGTCGGTGCGTTCGAACGGGGTGCGGCCGGCGCCGCGGAGGAAGGTGACGACGCCGAGGGTGCGGCCGCGGCTGCGCAGGACGGCGCAGAGGGCGTGCACGGTCTCCGGCGGCCACTGGCGGGCCGTGGCCCAGTCACGGGCGGCTTCCGGGGAGGCGGATCCGGCGCTGGCGCGTACCGATCCGGCCCGTTCCACGCATTGCAGGGCGGGGTGGCCCTGGCCGTAGCGGACGGGGATGCCGGCGTGACCGGCGAGGTGGCTGGGGCCGGGCGCGCCGGAGGGGGTGGCGGCGGCGCGCACGAGCCGTACGGGCCCGTCGTCGGCCGGCGGGGGGCCCGCGACCCGGTCGATGAGGGCGTGGTCGGCGAAGCCGGCGAGGGCGAAGTCGAGGTGGACGGTGGCGGCCTCGCCGGGGTCCTCGCACTCGGCGGCGGCGCGTGCGGCCCGGTGCAGCTGGTTGACGCGGAAACGGAGGAGGGCGGCCTCCTGTTCGCTCTGTTTGGCCTCGGTGATGTCCTGGAAGAGCCAGCCGACCCCGAGGGGTACGGGTTCCTCGGCCAGGGGTGAGGCGAGACGGAGGAAGCCGCTGCGCCAGCAGCGACGTTTCTCCCCGTCGGGGGTGCGGACGCCGACCCAGATCTCGGCGGGCGCGGGCGGGGCGCCCTCGGCGAGTACGTGGGTGAGGGCGCTCTCGACTTCCTCGACGCCCTGGGTGAGGAGTTCGCCGAGCGGGCGTCCGAGGACGGCGGTGCGGCCGATGCCGAGGGCGCGGGCGGCGTGGGTGTTGACGACGGCGGGCCGCAGGTCGGCGTCGACGAGGACGACTCCCCATGAGGCGTCCTCGAAGAGCGCCTCGCTGAGCGCGATGGACCGTTCGAGGTCGATCTGGGCGTGGACCTCGCTGAAGGCGCAGTACAGGCCGGCGGGTTTGCCGTCGGGGCCGGGTACGCCGGCGGACTGGGTGCGGACGAGGACGCGTCCGCCGTCCTTGGTGACGAGGGCGAACTCGTGGACCTGCCGTCCGGAGGCGTGCATGGCGGCCATCAGCCGCGCCTCGACCTCCTCGGCGTCGGCGGTCCGTATGGCCCAGCCGGCGAAGCCGTGCCGTCCGACGGCTTCCTCGGCGCTCCAGCCGAGGATGCGTTCGGCCTCGCGGTTCCAGTGGGTGACGACCCCGTCGGCGTCGAAGGCGCACAGGGCCGCGTCCATGCCGTCGAGGAGGGCGGCGAGGAGGTCCGCGCCACCGGGATCCACGGAGTCCATGGCGTCCTCCGTGTCGATGTCTTCGCCGTCTTCGCCGTCTTCGCCGTGCTCGCTGTCGTCGATCCGGTCGTTCTGGTCGCTCTGGTTGTTCCTGCCGGTCCGGCCGTCCCTCGGACCGTTGCGTTCGGGCTCGTCGGGCCCCAGTGCGTCGGTGGCCCCACTACGTCGGGAAGCACTCACCTGAACCCCCTGCAGGCTGCGTTGCGTCCGCACGTACGGCGCGTCGGTTCGCTCACTCGTCATCATTCAACTCGAACGTGACCCAGCCCACATCTGGTTCACGCAAGATTTGGACGAAATCGTTGTACGCCGGATTTCCTTCTCACCGTTCCCACGCACCTGCGCCCTACACACCCGAGGGGGTGCGTCGGTCTCGCCGGGCGGGGCGGTGTCAGCGCAGGTAGAAGATGCGGTCGCCGTACTCCCGGAAGACGTGGTCGTTCCAGTCGAGGCCGCCGTCGACGTTCCCGGACCGCAGCAGCGGGGGCTGCACGCCCCGGTCGGCGAGGTCGGTCGCGGCGGTGGCCATGACCGCCTGGAGGAGGGCGGAGGTGACGACGGTGGACGCCGGGGCGAAGGGGGCGGGCACGGCGTCGTGGGTGAGTTCGGCGTCGCCGACGGCGATCTTGGAGTCGAGGACGAGATCGCAGTGGTCCTTGAGGAAGGTGCCCGAGGAGTGGCGTGAAGTCGTCGCGGTGGCGTAGGCGACGGAGGTGACGCCGATGACCTTCACGCCGAGTTCGCGGGCGTGCCGGGCCATCTCGACGGGGAGTGAGTTGCGGCCGGACAGGGAGATGACGATGAGGAGGTCGCCGGCGCCGAGGGGGCTGCTGTCGAGTACGGCGGTCGCCAGTCCGTCGACCCGCTCCAGCGCGGAGCCCAGCGTCGCGGGCGTCACGTCGACGCCGACGGCGCCGGGGACGGCCAGCAGGTTCATGAGTGCGAGGCCGCCGGCCCGGTAGACGAGATCCTGTGCGGCGAGCGAGGAGTGTCCGGCGCCGAACGCGAAGAGGCGGCCCCCGTCGATCACCGTGTCCGCGACGAGTTTCCCGGCGGCGGCGACGGCGTCGGCCTCCTCGTCGCGTACCCGCTCCACCAGACCGATGGCCGCGTCCAGAAAACGCCGTGCCGCCGCAGTGCCGTCCGTCATGCCCGCACCCCTCCGCTCCGTCCGACCTGCGGATCACGTTAAAGGTCTGGACCAGTGGTGTGTCAATACGGCGTGCGGCGGTGTGCGCGGGAGGTCACCGGTGCCGCGGACCCGCGCGATCGGTCGCGGACGGCCCGGCGGAGGGGTGTCCCTCCCGTCGTCCTCACGTTCCGGGCCGGGGCGAAGGGCGGGCCTGCCCCGTGAAGAAACGGCAGCGACGGCACGGTTGTCAGTGGGATGCGTAAGAATTGACTCCAGGGCCAGCGCAGCGAAGCCGCTGAATCTCATCGAGGGGCACGTATGTCCGGACTGATCGACACGACGGAGATGTATCTCCGCACCATCCTCGAGCTCGAAGAGGAAGGTGTGGTCCCCATGCGTGCCCGGATCGCCGAGCGCCTCGATCAGAGCGGTCCGACGGTCAGCCAGACGGTGGCGCGCATGGAGCGCGACGGCCTGGTCTCGGTCGCGGCGGACCGGCATCTGGAGCTCACCGAGGAGGGTCGTCGTCTCGCGACGCGCGTGATGCGCAAGCACCGCCTCGCGGAGTGTCTGCTCGTCGACGTCATCGGCCTGGAGTGGGAGCAGGTCCACGCGGAGGCCTGCCGCTGGGAGCACGTGATGAGCGAGGCCGTGGAGCGCCGGGTGCTCGAACTGCTGCGGCACCCCACGGAGTCGCCGTACGGCAATCCGATCCCGGGCCTGGAGGAGCTGGGCGAGAAGGACGGCGCCGACCCGTTCCTGGACGAGGGCATGGTGTCCCTGGCGGATCTCGACCCCGGCCACGAGGGCAAGACCGTCGTGGTGCGCCGGATCGGCGAGCCCATCCAGACGGACGCGCAGCTGATGTACACGCTGCGGCGTGCGGGAGTGCAGCCCGGCTCCGTGGTGAGTGTGACGGAGGCGGCCGGCGGGGTCCTCGTGGGCAGCGGCGGTGAGGCCGCGGAGCTCGCGGCGGACGTCGCCTCGCACGTGTTCGTCGCCAAGCGCTGAGGCTTTCGCCGCGGCGTCCGCCGACGCGTCACGCCCGCCACCTCGACCGTCCGCCGACCGCTCGCCGAAGTCCGAGATTCGCTGCGCCGAATGGCAGCGCGGCGACCGTTCGCGTGCGAGGCTTGCCCGTGAGGCATATGACCTGAGGGGCTCTTGGCCGCCCGAGACGGCGCATCTCGCGGTGGCGGAGGAGGGGGCGGGGCGGATGTGCCATGGACGTGAGGAGGGCCCCGGCGCCATGCGGCGCCGGGGCCTGTCCTCCCCTGTGCTGACCCGGAGCCCCGAGCTCTCAGGGTCATCCCCCTCGGACCGTTTTCCCCGAGTGGTCCGCCTCCCGTTGAAGATCTCCCCTCACCGGTGGCGGGCAATCCTTGGGGGAGGTCACTCGAATGAGGGGTGTTGTCGCCAGAAACGGCATCTTCGAATGTGTATTCGATAACGTGTACGGCGTGGCGTCGCGTCGAGCGGCCCGTCCCGGACCGGCCCACGCATCCCATACGTAACGTGCCGATCGAAATGCACGCTGTAACAACAGGTGCGCGCCGTGCGAGCGGCGCGCACCACGGCGCGAACAGCAGGAGCAGCACGACAGCGGTACGACAGCGGTCAGAACGAATGGACCACCCGGTTCCATGCGCGGCGGGAGCCGGGAAGCGAGCGGTCCGAGCGGAAGTGTGGGGGGTGCCAATGACGCAGCGCATCGACGTGACCGGAACGGGCGGCGTGAGTCTCGCTGCCTGGGAGTTCGGGGACCCGCCCAAGACCGGGGACATACCCGGCGACCTGACCGGGGACCGGACGGAGACCGGGGCGGGGGAGAAACCCGGGAGCGAGCAGAGGCCCGGGGTGCTGTTACTGCACGGTCTCATGGGCCGCGCCTCGCACTGGGCTCCCACCGCCCGCTGGCTCTCCGAGCGGCACCGCGCCGTCGCCCTGGACCAGCGGGGTCACGGCCGGAGCGAGAAGCCGGAGCAGGCCGCCTACACCCGTGAGGCCTATGTGGAGGACGCCGAGGCGGCCATCGAACAGCTCGGCCTCGCCCCCGTCGTCCTCATCGGCCATGCCATGGGCGCGCTCACCGGCTGGCAACTGGCCGCCAAGCGCCCGGACCTGGTACGCGGTCTGATCATCTGTGACATGCGGGCGTCGGCGCTGGGCGCCGCCTCGCAGCGCGAGTGGGAGAACTGGTTCAAGGCCTGGCCACTGCCCTTCGCGACCCTCGCCGATGTCCGCAAGTGGTTCGGGGAGGACGATCCCTGGGTGGAGCGCCCCAACCCCGCACGCGGCGAGTTCTACGCCGAGGTCATGCACGAGGGCCCCGACGGCTGGCGGCCTGTCTTCGACCCCGAGCAGATGCTGAAGACCCGCGAGACCTGGGTGTACGACGCCCACTGGGAGGAACTCACCCAGGTCCGGTGCCCCACCCTCGTCGTCCGCGGACTTGACGGCGAACTGGGCCGCGCCGAGGCCCAGGAGATGGTCCGCGTCCTGCCCGACGGCCAGTACGCCGAGGTCGCCGACGCCGGCCACCTCGTCCACTACGACCAGCCCGAGGCATGGCGTGCCGCGATTGAGCCGTTCCTGGACGGCTTCACCGGCTGAGCGAGCCGAACCGGTGGGCAAGGGCCCCGGAGCGAGTCGCTCCGGGGCCAGCCGTACGGCCACGGACTGAGCCGGGGCGCGGGCCCGGCCCGGCTCCGCCCGGCCGGGTTCGGCGTCCTGACGCCGGTCCCCGGCTTCCCGCGGTGAGCCTCGAACGGCGCTGCCGACGGGCTCCGTCGTCGGCGCTTCCGATCGGCGCGGGGGAAAATCCCTGTCCCAGCGGGCGGGAAGGACGGACACTCGTCGTATGGGTGACATGGGGGCGTTCCGTGAGGCGGTCATCGGGTGGGCGGCCGGGGGGCCGGGAGACCCCGCGCGGGACCTGGCCTCGACGGTGGGCGTCCGGGCGGTCGTACTGCTCGAAGGGCCGAGCGATGTCGCGGCGGTCGACGCGCTCGCCGGCAGACGGGGGCGGGACCTCGCCGCCGAAGGAGTCTGCGTCCTGCCGATGGGCGGCGCGATGAGCGTCGGCCGCTTCGCCGGGCTCCTCGGCCCGTCCGGCCTCGGCCTCCGCCTCACCGGGCTGTGCGACGAGCGGGAACGCGGCTACTACGCCCGCGGCTGGGAACGGGCCGGTGCGGCTCCCGAGGGGTATTTCGTCTGCGCGGCCGACCTGGAGGACGAACTCATCCGCGCGCTCGGCGTGACCCGCGTCCGGGAACTCGTCCGAGCGGAGGGCGACCTGCGCCCCCTGCAGACCTTCCTCCGCCAGCCCGCCCAGCAGGGCCGCCCCTCCCAGCAGCAGCTCCGCCGGTTCTTCGGCACGAAGAAGGGCCGCAAGATCCAGTACGGGCGCGTCCTCGTCGAGGCCCTCGACCCCGATCGCGTACCCGCCCCTCTTGACGACCTGTTCGCCGCACTCTGACGCGCGGCTGTTGACCGCTAGGCCCTGCTCACCGCCGCCAGGATCTCGGGCAGCCGCCGCGCCGTGCGGGGCGCGGCCAGACGGATGCCTAGCTCGGCCACGCCCGCCCCGTAGGCCGCCCCCACCGGCAGCGTCACCCAGGCCCAGGCGGTTCCGCCCTCCACCACGTGGACCCAGAGGGTGAGCGCGATGACAGGCAGGCAGAGCAGCGCGGCTCCCACCATGCCGCCGAAGACGGAGATCCACGCGAGGCCCGCCTGACCCGGCGCGACGTTCTTGTAGCCCTCCTGGGGGATGGAGTACGGGAAGCGGGCGGAGGACCAGGCGCCCGCGGCGAGCATCGCGCCGAGCAGGGCGAAGGACAGCCCGAGCACCTCCGGCAGGGCGTCCCAGTCACCGAGGAGGGCGGTGGTCACCACCGTCACGACGGTGGCGTACGGGAGAGTGATCACGAGCAACGCCAGTGCCCGGCCCCGGAGTTCGACGTACGCGTCCCTGGTGGAGGAGATCGTCATGGCGACCGTCCAGAAAGCGGAACCGTCCTGCCCGAACTGGTTGTACATGAGGATCCCGAGCATCCCCGCCGCGAAGCACGCGAAGTACACCGTGCCGGTGCCCTGGAGCGCGTTGAAGACGGGCACGATCAACCCGATGGCCAGCGACGTCACCCACGCCGCCTTCGTCTTGGGGTCCCGCCACACATAGCGCAGACTCCGCTCCATGGTCGTCCCGGTACGCCCCGACGGCAGCAGCCGGCTCAGCCCGGTGGACCGCGTCCGCCCCGGGGCGCCGGCGTCGACGGACGGGAGCGTCGAGCCGTCCGGCGAGGTCATCAGCCGCGTCAGACTCCCGGACCACCACCGCAGCAGGGCCACCAAGGCGGCGCAGCAGAGCAGCAGTTGGGCCGCCGCGATGCCGTACGCGCCCTCGCTCACCGCGTGCACCGCGCCGATCGCCGACGCCGGCGGCACCCAGGCCACTACGTCCGCCACCGGTTCCAGTCGCCCCAGCCCGGACGAACCCAGGCGCTGCACACCGAAGTTGACGACCTGCATGCCCACCGCGATCACCAGCCCGCTCAACACCGCCAGATCGCGGCCCCGGCGGCTGGTCAGCAGGCGGATGTTCGCGGCGGCCACCGCCCTGGCGAGTGCGACACAGCCGAGGAGTGCCAGTGGCACGGCGGCCACGGCGACGACGTACGACGCGGTCCCGTGCGCCACCGCCACCACCGATCCCGCCAGCACGCACAGCGTGAACAGCGGACCGACGCCCACCAGCGAGGCCGCCAGCAGTGCCCGTACGAGCGGTCGTGGCCGCAGCGGAAGCATCACCAGCCGGGTCGCGTCCAGTGTCTCGTCGCCGCTGGGGAAGAACAGCGGCATCACCGCCCAGCCGAGCGCCAGCACCGCCACCAGCGGCACGATCACGGCCACCGCGTCCGCCTCGCCCCGCAGCGCGACCAGCCCCGCCAGCGTGAGCGCCGCGAACAGCAGGGCGAACACCACCGAAGCCACGTACACGGCACGCCGCCCGGCCGACTGCCGCAGGCCGTTCCGCAGCAGCGACAGCTTCAGACGGACGACTACGGAGGTCACGGACTCGGTACGCGCCCCGCTCGCCGCGCTCGTCATGGCGCCGTCCCGCCGCCGCCCAGCCAGTCCAGATCCGCCCCGGCGTCCCGTCCGCTCGCCCCCACCAGATCCAGGAACGCCCGCTGAAGCGAGGGCGCGGCACCCCGTACGTCGGCGAGCGGGCCGTGCGCGCGGATGCTGCCCGCGACCATGACGGCCACCCAGTCGCACAGCGACTCGACGAGCTCCATGACATGGGAGGAGAAGACGACGGTGGCGCCGGAGGCGGTGTACCGCTCCAGGACGCCCCGGATGGTGTGCGCGGACACCGGGTCGACGCCCTCGAACGGCTCGTCCAGGAAAAGGACTTCGGGATTGTGAAGGAGGGCGGCGGCGAGCCCGATCTTCTTCCGCATGCCCGTCGAGTAGTCGACGACGAGCTTGTGCCGGGCGCCCGCGAGGTCCAGTACGTCCAGGAGCTGGGCGGCCCGTTTGTCCACCTCGGAGCCGGGCAGTCCGCGCAACCGACCTGTGTACGAGAGGAGTTCGGCGCCGGTGAGCCGGTCGAAGAGCCGCAGCCCCTCCGGCAGCACCCCGATCCGGGCCTTCACCTCGACCGGGTCCCGCCACACGTCGTGCCCCACGACCTCGACGGAACCCTGATCGGGCCGCAGCAGCCCGGTGACCATCGACAGGGTCGTCGTCTTCCCGGCCCCGTTCGGCCCGACGAGACCGATGAACCGCCCGGCCGGCAGCTCCAAGTCGATCCCGGCGACGGCCACTTGGGTCCCGAACCGCTTCCAGAGACCATGGACGCGTACGGCGGCGGACACGCTCACGCCGATTGCTCCTTCCGGTCGACGGCGCCCCCGGTTCCTCAGGGGCGCGGGGAACTGCGCGAACAGCCACGTCCACCCCGCGACCGCGGGATGACGAGCAGCCCCCACCCAGAGCGTTTGTCTATCGGCGTCCGTCCCGCCCGCACGCGTACGCGAGCGGTGAGATCAGCTCCTCGGCGTCGGGCAGCCACCGGTTCGCCGAAGTGGGACGACGCGCCCACTGCACGGCCCCCCGCGACCCGTACCGGGTCGGCGGTGCCGCCACGTACTCGCCCTCGCCCAGCGCCCTGATGTCGAGGGAGAGCGGGGACCAGCCCAACTTCCGTACAAGATCCGAGAGCTTGACCGACGCGCCCGGCAGCACGAAGAAGTGCATACGGCGGTCCGGCGTCCAGGTCACCGGACCGAGCGTCAGATCCATGCGCTCCATCCGGGCCAGTGCCAGCAGGCCGGCCGTCTCGGGAACGTCGATCGTGTCGAACGTACGCCCTGTCGGCAGCAGGATCGACGCGGTCGGCTGCTTGGACCACAGACGGCGTGCGACGGTCGCACTGCCTGTCGCCTGGGTCGCCCAGTCCTCACGCGCCGGGTGCGCGCCGGGGGTCGCGCACGCGGTGCTGCCACAAGAGCAGTGCTGCACCCCGTCGACTGCCTCCAGCCACGTACCGGGAACCACGTCCCAATGACGTTCTTCGGCGTATCGAACGGCGGTGTCCAGCAGCGTTTCACCACGCTGCTTCGGGATGTGGGCAGCTTCAGGGCCCGCGATGGTCTCTTCCACGATGAACACAACTCTAGCGCTCATCGGTGGTTACGGATGTCACATGCGCGGGGGAGAGCATCGCCAACGGGGCCGGGGCGCATGGGTGCATGTCCGGGGGCGCGCGGGAGGGATCGCCGAGTGAGCCGGGTAGCCACGTGTGGGGTACAGCATCCGTGTTTACCCCGGCAATCCTGGCATGTCTCGCATCTTCGGTATGTCGGTGGGGCATTGATCTTCGAGGCCGGAACCTTTCGACTGGCGGGTATGCGCTTTCGGTACGCGTGTTCGGTGCGCGCACCGGGCCGCGTGACCGCGATTCCGAAGGGGTTCGGCGCTGAAGACACGTCAACTCGGTGCATGGGCAGGCACCACAGCCACAGGGGGTACGCCATGGCCGCAAGGCCGCTCGTCGCCAGGCAGCCGAACGAACGACTGCAGGCGCTCATCCAGGAAGCGGGCTGTTCCAACGCCGGGCTCGCCCGGCGGGTCAACATGTGCGGCGCGGAGCACGGTCTCGACCTCCGCTATGACAAGACGTCCGTCGCGCGCTGGCTGCGCGGACAGCAGCCGCGGGGCCGGGCCCCCGCGATCATCGCCGAGGCGCTGGGCCGCAAGCTGGGCCGTACGGTCACGATCGACGAGATCGGCATGGCCAACGGCAAGCACCTCGCGTCCGGTGTGGGGCTCCAGTTCTCGCCGACGGTCCTCGGGGCCATCGAGCAGGTCTGCGAGCTCTGGCGCAGCGACGTGGGCCGGCGGGACTTCCTGTCGGGGTCGTCCGTGGCCGCCTCCGCGCTCGTCGAGCCCAGCCGTGACTGGCTGATCTCGGCACCGGACCCCCAGGTGGCCCGCTCGGCGGGACCCAGGGTCGGGCTGGCCGACGTGGCGGCCGTGAGCGCGATGACCCAGGCGCTCGTCGACCTCGACCACCAGTACGGCAGCGGCCATGTCCGGCCGGTCGTCGTGCACTACCTGAACAGCGTCGTCTCGGGGCTGTTGGCCGGCTCGTACCGGGAGGCCGTGGGCCGCGAGCTGTTCGCGGCGGTCGCCCGGCTGACCGAACTCGCCGGATACATGGCCGTCGACACCGGTCAGCCCGGGCTCGCCCAGCGGTACTACATCCAGGCGCTCCGGCTCGCCCAGGCCGCGGGTGACCGCGCGTACGGCGGCTATGTGCTCGCCGCGTCCATGAGCCACCTCGCCGCCCAGCTCGGGAACCCCCGCGAGATCGCGCAGTTGGCGCGCGCGGCGCAGGAAGGGGCGCGCGGGCGGGCCACACCCCGCGCGGAGTGCATGTTCCACGCGGCGGAGGCGCGCGGGCACGCGCTGATGGGAGACGCGCGCGCCGCGCAGACGGCGGCCGGGCGGGCCGTCGAGGCGCTGGAGGCGGCGGACCCGGCGTCCGGGGACGACCCGGCGTGGATCAGGCACTTCGACGAGGCCTATCTCGCCGACGAGTTGGCGCACTGCCACCGGGACCTCGGGCAGGCGGAGGCCGCGGCGCGGCACGCCGAGGAGTCGCTGGCCAAGCACCCCGAGACGCGGGCCCGGCGGCGGGCGATCGGCTATGTGCTGCTCGCCACGGCGCAGGTGCAGCAGCGGGAGGTCGAGCAGGCCTGCCACACGGGATTGAAGGCCGTGGAACTGCTCGGGTCGCTGCGGTCGAATCGAGGGGCCGAGTATCTGGAGGACTTCCAGCAGAGGTTGGAGCCGTTCCGGGAGGAGGCGGTGGTCAGGGAGTTCGGGGCGCGCATGGATCTGCAGGCGGCGTAGCTCCTGCCGGGGGGGGCGGTCGTGCGATTCCCCGCGCCCGATTGAGGGGGGCTTGGCCGATTGGTGGGCCGCGGGTGTGCTGAGGTCGTTGCCGGGAACCGGTAGCGTGAGGCGACGATTCCGCAAGTCCCCCGTTCGTAGGAGTCCCGGTGACGCAGAGTGGACAGGGCGAGGAGCCCTCGGCGCGGCCCGCGCACGAAGGCATCGTGCTGCCCTCCGACGGTGGGGCGCCGCTGCTCCCGAGCGATCTGCCCCCGGCTCCGCTTCCCCCGGCTCCGTCGGCCCACCCGTGGGGCCAGGGCGGTCACGACGAGCGGGACCAGCCGCCGGCCGGCTCCTGGGGCGCCGCTCCCGCGCCCGAGTGGGGCGGCCACGGGGCTCGGGGCGGCGGTCTGCCGCTGCCGCCCGAGGGGCCGTCGCAGGGCGGTTACGGCCCCGGGGGGGCGTCGCAGGGCGGTTACGGAGCCCCGGGGGCGTCGCAGGCCGCGTACGGGGGCGACGGCTACACCGGGGCCGGCTCCGGGACGCCTTTGCCGCCGGTCGCGGGAGAGGTCTCCCCCGCGTCGGGCGGGGCGCCGATGCCGCCGGCCGCGCCGGTGGACGAGGGCGCCACTCAGTACCTCCCGCCGGTGCCGTCGGCCGGCCCCGTGCCCGGGCACGAGGCGGCGACGCAGTACATACCGCCGGTGCCCGCGGCCCCGGAGGCCGCCACCCAGTACCTGCCTCCGGTCGGCCCGGGCGCGCTGCCGCCGGAGACATCGGCCGACGCGACCACGTACCTGGGGCGGGTCCCGGACAACGGCGCCGGCCCCTTGCCGCACCCCGGCCACGGGGCGCCGATGGGGAACCCGGACGCCGACGCCACCCAGTACATACCGCCGGTGGCCGCCCAGCAGCAGGCGCCGGACCGGGCCCACACTCAGGGGTACGGCGCGCCGCAGCAGCAGCCGGATGTGTTCGACAGTCTCTTCCGCAGTGAGCCCGCGGCCGCCGGACCTGCCGGCGCCACGCAGCAGATGCCCAGGATCGAGCAGCCGTACGCCGCGCAGCCGCCCCAGGGCCCCGGGGGGCACGGAGGGCGGGCCTCCGCGAGACGTGACGGTGGTGGCTCAGGGGGCCGCACGGGGTCCAAGGTGCCGCTGATCGCCGCCGTGGGCGTGGGCATCGCCGTCCTCGGTATCGGGGCGGGCGCCCTGATGGCCGGGGGCGCCAAGGACGACCAGGGGCAGGGCGACGACCAGAACGTGTCGGCGTCCGATTCGTCGGCCGAGGAGTCGGCGTCCGCGCCGGCCGACCCGGCGAAGGAACAGGCGGTCGCGCTGGACAAGCTGCTCGCGGACAGCGGCGACAGCCGCAGCAGCGTGATCAAGGCGGTCGGGAACATCCGGTCCTGCACCAACCTGGGCCAGGCCGCCACGGACCTGCGGAACGCCGCCAAGCAGCGCGACGGCCTCGTGACGGAGCTCGGTGAGCTGTCCGTCGACAAGCTGCCGGACAACGCCGCCCTGACCACCGCGCTCACCAAGGCGTGGCAGGCATCCGCCTCCGCCGACAACCACTACGCCGCGTGGGCCGACCAGGTCGCCGGCAAGGGGAAGCTGTGCAGGAAGGGCCAGGCCCGCTCCACCGGCGAGACCCAGGCGGGCAACCAGGCCAGCAGCACGGCGAGCGCCGAGAAGACCAAGGCGGCCCGACTGTGGAACTCGATCGCCGCCAAGTACGGCCTGACCCAGCGACAGGCGGGCCAGCTCTAGGGTCGCCCGCTCCCCTGACCGGGCTCAGCAGTACGATCGCGACACGTGTCGAGCCGGTGGACCCACCAGCGGCTACGGCCTCGGCGACGTCCGCCCGCCGGGGCGTCACCGACGCCGGAGACGCCGTCGGCCGGGTCGCGCCGGAACTCGACACGAACCAGCGTCGGCCCGGGGTCGGCCGCCGGGTCACAGCTCCGCGTCGACCAGGGTCTTCTCCACGTCCACGAAGCCCTGGCGGGCGGCGACCAGGCGGCCCTTGCGGACCACCTGGAAGGTGACCTCCGGGTTGATCAGCCGGGGGAAGCCGGCGGCGGCGATCAGGTCCTCGAAGCGCCAGGTCAGCGGCGGTGTCAGCCCGCCCGTGGTGACCTTCAGACCGTCGTCGAGGGTGTTGCGGATCGCCTGGGAGGTGACCTCGCCGTCGCCGATCCTCTCGATGACGGTCCTCAGCACGGTGTACGCGATCCACGTGGTCTGCACGCCCGGGTCCGCCGGGTCGATGCGGTTGTCGCCGAAGGCGTGCTCCCGGATCACCTTCTTCATCCGGTCCCAGCGCTTGTCGGTCTCCACCGGGTACCAGCCGGTGACGTACGTCCCCTCATAGGGCCCCGACCTGCCGCCGGTCGCGTCGACGAGGGACTGGTCGACGCTGCCCAGCACGGAGGCGGTGTGTACGGCGGGGTAGTCCTTGCGGTCCCGGCGGAACGAGTCCATGAAGGTGGAGGTGCGGTCGCCGAGCGCGGACACCACGCACCCCCGCTTCGCGGGGTCGCCGGTGGCCCGCCGCAGCGCCTGCCGGGCGTGGTCGGAGTACTCGGTGGCGTCGTCCGCGGCCAGCTGGTCCTCGGCCCCGCGGTGGCCCCCGGAGCGCAGCCCCGAGTTCAGCAGCAGCGGAAGCTGGTCGCCCGCTATGGAGTCGGGGCGTACCAGGGCCACGGGCCCGCAGGCGTCCGCGAGCTGCTCGCCGAGGCCGGCCATGAGCGCGGCCTGGCCGCCGTTGACCGGGTAGGACAGGGAGCTGGAGAACTCGTCGTCGGTGACGCCGTAGCCGCCGATGTACGGGATGCCGGCGGACTCCAGCGGGGCGAGGAAGGAGCGGCCGTGCTGGCTGTAGGAGCCGACGACCGCGACGGCGTCCTCCTTGGCGGCGCGGCGGGCGCACTTCGCGGCGCCCACCGTGTCGTTGTGGTCGTTGCAGGTGAGGATGCGCAGCTCACGGCCGTTGATGCCGCCGCCCGCGTTGACCCAGCGGGCGTACGCCTTGGCCATGGCCGGCATGCCGGGCTTGTTGGTGGCGGCGGTCTTCTCCGGCGCCCAGGTCATGACCGTGATGGGGCCGTCCCCGGAACCCCCCGTGACGCCGGAGACGACCCCGCACCCGGCGGCGAGCGACGCACACAGCGCCAGAGCGGCGACTCTCGCGGTACCGGCCCGTTTCGTCCTGGTACGACGGAAACCGCCGGGGCGGAGGTGCGTGGGACGGTCTGCTGAGGTGCGTCGCCTGCCGGTCATGGCTCCGCACGATTCCGCCACATCACCAACCCGGGCGTGACGATCGGCCAACGCGGGGTGACCGAGAGGTGAATTACGGGAAGCTACGATCGTATTTTCGAGGGAGTGCAGAGAGGAACGCGGGAGCGATGACCGTCCAAGGTTCGGAGAACTCTTCCCGTCGCGGGCGTCGCTCATCCACCATGGGCGGCATGCCACTGAACGACATGCCTTGGTGGCGCTGGCGCAGCAATGTGCGCTCCGCGCTGCACATGCTCTCCGATCCGGTGTTCCAGCGGGACGTCTGGCTGGCCGGCGTCGACGGCTACGGTGACGTCACCGACGCCGTGTACCGCCTGGTCGAGGACACCTGGCTGGACAACTGGTCCGCGGAGAAGTACGTGGGTGCGATCTTCCGTGACGCGCAGGAGGCGGCGCTCGTCGACACCGCCGTGCTGCGCGTGCTGCGGATCATGCACCAGGTGGGGCCGGACGCCCCCGTCTCCGCGTACCTCGACCACCCCGCGTGGCCCGAGGCCGTCCGTGCGGCCCGCGAGGCCCATGTGCGCCTCTCGGTGAGCGACGGCGAGGACCCGGACACAGCGCCGCGCACGCTGGAGGTGCTGCGCATCATGACGAGGGCGGCATAAGGGAAGCGCGGGACGGTCCGGTCCGCGGGACGATTGCCGACATGGGTACGCCATATGCGACCCTGTCGGGCATGAACGCGCAGCCCACTCGCACCGCGGCGCCCGCCGACCAGTACGTCCTCACCCTCTCCTGCCCCGACAAGCAGGGCATCGTGCACGCCGTGTCGAGCTACCTCTTCATGACCGGCTGCAACATCGAGGACAGTCAGCAGTTCGGCGACCACGACACGGGTCTGTTCTTCATGCGCGTCCACTTCTCGGCGGAGGCTCCGGTGAGCCTGGACAAGCTGCGGGCGAGCTTCGCGGCGATCGGCGACTCCTTCCACATGGACTGGCAGATCAACCGCGCCGAGGAGAAGATGCGGGTCGTCCTGATGGTCAGCAAGTTCGGGCACTGCCTGAACGACCTGCTGTTCCGGGCGCGGATCGGGGCGCTGCCGGTCGAGATCGCGGCCGTGGTGTCCAACCACACGGACTTCGCCGAGCTGGTGGCCTCGTACGACATCCCCTTCCACCACATCCCGGTCACGAAGGACACCAAGGCCGAGGCCGAGGCGCGGCTGCTGGAGATCGTCCGGCAGGAGAAGGTCGAGCTGGTGGTGCTCGCCCGGTACATGCAGGTGCTGTCGGACGACCTCTGCAAGCAGCTCAGCGGGCGGATCATCAACATCCACCACTCGTTCCTGCCGAGCTTCAAGGGCGCGAAGCCGTACCACCAGGCGCACGCGCGGGGCGTGAAGCTGATCGGGGCGACGGCGCACTACGTCACCGCCGACCTCGACGAGGGGCCGATCATCGAGCAGGAAGTCGAGCGCGTCGGCCACGGGGTGACCCCCGAGGAGCTCGTCGCGATCGGGCGGGACGTGGAGTGCCAGGCGCTGGCGCGGGCGGTCAAGTGGCACGCCGAGCGCCGCATCCTGATGAACGGGCGCCGGACGGTCGTCTTCGCGTAGGACGACGCGCCGGTCACATCCGGCTCAGGGACGCCGCCGCGAAGAGGACGTCCCTGATGGCGCTGCGGTCGCCCATCTGGCCGGCCGCGGCCTCCTGGGGCGGGACGTGGCCCGCGGCGAGCCGGCAGAACTCGACGCCGTCGAGGGCGACGTGGGCGACCTCGTGCTCGGCGGAGCCGACCGCGGCGGGGGAGTCCAGCGGGATGAGCCACACGCCGCCGCCGGAGCCCTCGATCTCCAGACGGAGGCTGCGCCCGGGCGCGCCGACGGCCACGAGATGGCGGCCCGCAGCGGGTGACCGCGACGCCAGGCCCGTCCGCCGGCGCTCGGCCAGGACCAACGGCAGCATCCGCGCCGCGAGGTCGATCATCTGGTGGAGATGGCGTCCGGAGGGGGCCGTGTACGGGTAGTCCACCGCCTCCGCGATGTCCTCCGCGTGGATCCAGCACTCGAAGGCCCGGTCGAGCATCGCGTCACGCAGCGGCAGCTCGAACCCGCCGTACGGGACGACCAGCCGCCCGGAGCCCCCGGAACCCGTGGCACCCTCGGGGCCGTCCGCGTCCTCGGGGCCGTCGGCGTCCTCGGGACCGTAGCCCCTGAACGACGTCGTACGGACGATGTCGTGGCTCTGCTCCCGCCATGGCCCGCGGACGGCACGGCCATGGGGGAAACGCGAGTCCTTCCAGTACGCCTCGGTGCGCGCCTCGGGAGTACGCAGGTCCGGGGCGGCCGCCAGGTGCTCCAGCGGGTCTTCCAGGCCCAGCGCGGTCGCCACGAGGCCGTCGACGGACAGCAGGTGCGCGATGACCCCGGCGACGGTCGTCCGCCGGGTCACCGGGCCCTCGCCCTCGAACCAGCGCAGCCGCACGGGCGCGTGCCAGTCGGCGTCGTCGATGTCCTGCAGCAACGCATCCAGCCGGGCCGCCTCCGCGTCGTACGGAGCGGCCCAGCCCGGGACGGGGATGCGGGGCGCGCGGCGGTCCAGACAGCTCCGCAGGACCCGGGTGCGCAGGGACGGGGGGAGGTCGAGGCTCTCCGGCGGGTGCAGCAGGCCCACGGCCTCCCGCAGCCGCCGCGCCTCCTCCGCGCACCCGCCGCACACCCCGAGGTGCTCCTCCACCGCCGCCGCCTCCTCCGCCGAGCACACGGTCAGTGCCCACGCCCCGAGCAACGCCTTCAGCACCCGGTGCTCCAGCACGAGGGGGGCGGGGGGACGGGACGGGGCCGAGGGTTCGGGTGACGCGGCCGGGGCGTCGTGCGGTGGCGCCGGGCGCTCCTCGTCGAGGGCAGCCGGCGGGGGCGTCTGCCGCGGGGCGGGGTCCGGCAGGGGCAGTCCCGTGTCCTCCACCGAGGACCGCGGCAGCGGTATCAGGGGCGGCCCCACCGGCGCGTCACCCGCACCGCTCCCCGGCCCACGGGTGCCGTCGCCGTGCTCCAGGCCGCACGCGTCGCCGTCCGGACCGCCGGTGTCACCGGTCTCCGCGCCACCGGTCTCCGCGCCACCGGTCTCCGAGCCACCGGTCTCCGCGCCACCGGTACCGGCGGCTGTCCCGGCATCCGCCGACGTCTCCTCGGCGCCCTCCGGCTGTTCCGGCCGCTCCCGCCCGTCTCCGTTCGCCTCCTGCTCGCTACCCGCGGCTGTCCCGGCGTCCGCCGACGTATCCTCGGCGCCCTCCGGCTGTTCCGGCCGCTCCCGCCCGTCTCCGTTCGCCTCCTGCTCGCTCTGCCCCGCCACCGCGTTCTCCGTGTCCTCCGGCTCTTCCCCGTAGGCGCCGGAGGGGGTCGTTCCGTTGGTCACGCCGTACCCCCGGGTTCGGGCGGGGTGCCGGAGGGCCGGGTGTCGTGGGCGGTGGCGAGGAGCTGGAGGCCGAGGCGGAGGCGGCGGCGGGCCTCGTCCTCGGTGACGCCCAGGTCGGCGGCGGTCCGCCGGTAGTCGCGGCGCTGGAAGTACGCCAGTTCGAGGGCGGCCCGCAGCGGCGTGGGCATGGCCTGCACTATGTAGTCCGCGCGGGCTGCGACCGACGCCTGGTGGACCTTGCGCTCCAGCTCCTCGGCGCCTCCGTCGCCGCCCCGGGCGAGCGCGGCCGTCTCGGTGGCGCGCAGCCGCTGCACGGCCAGCCGGTGGGTGAGCGCGGCGACCCAGGAGCGCAGGGGGCCCTGCTTGGGGTCGTACGCCTCGGGGTCCTCCCAGATCTGGACGAACACCTCGCGGGTGATGCCGTCGGCGGCCCGCTCGTCACCGAGGACGCGGTGGGCGAGGCCGTGCACGAGCGACGCGAACCGGTCGTACAGCTCACCGAGCGCGGCCGCCTCGCCGCGCGTCAGCCGCTGTCGCATCCTGAGGTCCCAGCGGGGCGGTGCGTCCTGCGTCGCCATGCGGCCCCCTCACCCTGCTTCTGTCTGCGCCGTTCCTGTTCGCGGGCCGTTCCGTCCGGCCCGTGGCCGGGCCGTCGCTCCGCGCCGTGTCCAGCCTCTGTGCACCGCGTTCTCGAATGTAGTCGGCACCGCTGACCGCGCACGCCCCTTTATGGCAATGTGCGCCCCTCGCGAGGCCGAAGGTGGTAGGGACCTCCTCCGATGCGCTGTTCAGGCCGCCCACATGGGCGTCCGCCCGTCCTCCGAGGTCCGGTGCGACGTTCCTGCAGCGCGAAACTGGCCACTCCGGACCGCACTTGTATTGATCTCAATCGCTTGTTGATCGGTTCTCGATCACTAGTGACCGTACTCGATGCAAATCTCACCGAAAAGGCCCGTGAAATGGCTCGCTTACCACGCGCTCCCGGCGGAGTACGGGTGTTTCATGGAACGACGGCGGGGCAGCCGCGCAGCAGGAAGCGGTGTATTCGCTTCCGGTTCGGCGACTGAGAGGCATCGCGGTGGAGTTCAAGGTGACCGACGGCGAGCAGGGTGACTGGGCCGTGCTGCGGGTGTCGGGAGAGATGGATCTGGTGACCTCACCGGTGCTCCGTCAGCGGGTGCACGAGGCGGTGGCCGACGGCCGCCGCAGCATCGTCCTCGACCTCTCCGGCGTCGTCTTCTGCGACTCCAGCGGTGTGGGCGTCCTCATCGCCACCCGCCGCCTCATGCGCTCCTGCCAAGGACGGCTGCGGCTGATCCTGCCGCCTGACGGCAGGGCCGGCGGCCCGACGGACGGCGCGCACGTCAACCGGGTCATGGCCGCCCTCGGCGTCCGCCGTCTCTTCGACGTCCACCCGGACGTCATCTCGGCGGTGGCGCCGGAGCCCGAGGGCGAGACCGACGCCCTCTCGGCCTGACCGCGCCGGGAGCCACACTGTTGTCCCGGAATTCCCGCAGTCTTGGTACAAGCGTCGCTTTCGCGCTCCGCCCCGCCCGAAGACGTCGTACGCTCCGTCCGAGGAACACCGACAGGCACGGACAAGCATTCCACTCGACGTAAGGCGGGCCCGAAAGAACATGGTCAGCAGCGAGTACGAGCGCCGGATCGCCGCCCGGTTCGCCACCTTCGACCAGGACGGCAACGGCTGGATCGACCGCGAGGACTTCAGCGCGGCGGCCAAGGCGGTTCTCAACGAGTTCGGCACCCCCGCCCGTTCGGACAAGGGCCAGTCCCTGTACGGCGGTGCGGAGGCCTTCTGGCAGGGCATGGCCGGGATCGCGGACCGGGACGGCGACCAGCGCATCACCCGGGACGAGTTCGTGAACGGCGCGGTCAAGCGGCTGCGTGACAACCCCGAGCGGTTCACCGAGATCGCCCGGCCGTTCCTGCACGCGGCCCTCGCCGTCGCGGACGCCGACGGGGACGGCTCGGCCACGGTCGACGAGACCGCCCGCATCCTCAAGGCCCTCGGCGTCCCCGAGCACCTCGCCACCGCCTCGGCCGCCGCCCTCGACACCAACGCCGACGGAAAGGTGGACGAGGTGGAGGTGGTGACCGCGTTCGCCCGCTACTTCACCGTGCCCGAGTGATCACCGAAGGGGGTCCCGTTCGGTTCGTGACCCCTTCCGGCCGGTTCACGCAAAACGCTCGCGGAGCTTGTACTTGAGCACCTTCCGCAGGGTCTCGTTGCGGGGAAGGGCGTCCACGACCTCCACCTGCTCCGGCAGTTTGTGGACGGAGAGCCCTTCCGCACGCAGGTGTGACGTCACCGCCGCCAGGGTCAGCGGCTCGGTGTCCGGCGGCTGTTCCACGACCGCGCAGACCCGTTCCCCGCGCTCGGCGTCCGGCAGCCCGATCACCGCCACGTCCCGCACGGCCGGGTGCCGGTGCAGCAGGTCCTCGATCTCCTTCGCGGAGATGTTCTCGCCCTTGCGGATGATGACGTCCTTCAGCCGCCCGGTCAGCACCAGATGCCCGCTGTCCGTCAGCCGGCCGAGGTCGCCCGTGACGAAGAACCCGTCCGCGTCGAACGCCGCCGCCGACTGCTCAGGGTCCAGATAGCCCTGGCAGACGGCCTCCCCCCGCAGGCGCACCTCCCCGTCGACGATCCGTATCTCCATCCCCTCCGGCGGCCGCCCCTCCGTGGTCGCCAGGTTCTCCGCCGAGTCGTCCGGCGCCCCCATCGTGATCATCGGGACCTCGGTCATGCCGTACCCGTGGGTGAGCTGCACGCCCATCTCCCGTACCACGGCGTGGTACAGCTCCGGCGGCTTCGGTGCCCCGCCGCCCGCGAGCAGCCGCAGCGAGGGGATGACCGGGACGCCCGGCTGCCGGCGCTGCTCGGCGAGGAACATCGAGTAGAACGCCGTCGACCCGCCCGCGACCGTCACTCCGTGCTTGCGGTAGCCCTCCAGCGCGCCCGGCAGCGCGAAGTGCTCGAACAGCACGGCCGGGAAGCCGTACAGCAGGAGCATCACCAGGTAGTCCAGGCCGCCTATGTGCGCGTACGGGAAGGCGATCGAGCCCACGTCGTCCCGGGTGAGGCGCAGCGCGTGGGCCAGGCAGGAGCCGCCCGCGATGAGGGAACGGTCCGTGTGGAGGACGCCCTTGGGGTCGGAGGTGGTGCCGGAGGTCCAGTAGATCCAGCGCACCGAGGTGCCGTCGGCCGGCGGTGCGGGCAGGGCGGCCGGATCACCGTCCGGGAGGCCGTCGTACGCCTCGAAGATCCCCCGGGCGTCCAGCCGCCGGGCCATGCCGGTGTGGTCGAACCCGCGCCACTCGCCGGGTACCGCGAAGAACTCCGCCTTCGACTCCCGGAGGGCGAAGCCGACCTCGCGGTCGCGGTAGAAGGGGATGACCGGGGACTGTACGGCGCCCAGACGGGCCAGGGCGAAGGAGAGCAGGACCGTCTCGATCCGGGTGGGCAGCTGCCAGGCGACGACCGTGCCGGGGCGTACGCCCAGGTCGGACAGGCCCGCCGCCACCCGCTCGGCGCGGGAGCGCAGCTCGCCGAAGCTCAGGGTGCGGTCGTCCTGGAGGAGGACCGGCCGGTCGGGGGTGAGCACGGCACGGCGGTCGAGGAGTTCCCAGAGGGTGCGGGACGTGCCGAGTGCGTGGGCGGTTTCGTTCACAGCGGCCCCCTGTCCGGAGGACTCGTCCGAAGAGCTGACGAGCTGTCAGATGGTGGGCAGAGCGTAGGCCGAGGCGCCTTGTCGGTCCAGGGGTGTGCCACTAACCTGCTCGACAAGGATCTGACGGTCCATCAGATAACTGAGTGGGGGATCCATGACCGAACTGCCCCGCATCATCAGCGTCGACGACCATGTGATCGAGCCCGCACATCTCTTCGAGACCTGGCTGCCGCAGAAGTACCGGGAGCGCGGTCCCCAGCCGCTGACCGCCGGTATCGGCGAGCTCGCCTATGTCGCCGGGAAATACCAGATCACGATGGACCCCGAGGGCCAGCCGACCGACTGGTGGATCTACGAGGACCTGAAGTTCCCGTACAAGCGCAACATCGCGGCCGTCGGCTTCGACCGCGACGAGATGACCCTGGAGGGCATCACCCGCGAGGAGATGCGGCGCGGCTGCTGGGACCCCAAGGCGCGGCTGGCCGACATGGACCTCAACCACGTCGAGGCCTCCCTCTGCTTCCCCTCCTTCCCCCGTTTCTGCGGGCAGACCTTCGCCGAGGCGCACGACAAGGAGGTCGCCCTGGCCTGTGTGCGCGCCTACAACGACTGGATGGTCGAGGAGTGGTGCGGCGACAGCGGCGGCCGGCTGATCCCGCTGTGCCTGATCCCGCTGTGGGACATCGACCTGGCCGTCGCCGAGATCCGCCGCAACGCCGCCCGGGGGGTCCGGGCGGTCACCTTCTCCGAGATCCCCACCTACCTGGGGCTGCCCTCCATCCACTCCGGCCACTGGGACCCGTTCTTCGCGGTCTGCCAGGACACCGGCACGGTGATCAACATGCACATCGGGTCCAGCTCCCAGATGCCGGCCGCCTCCCCCGACGCCCCGCCCGCCGTACAGGCCTCGCTGTCCTTCAACAACGCGATGGCCTCGATGATGGACTTCCTCTTCAGCGGGGTCCTGGTGAGGTTTCCGCGGTTGAAACTCGCGTACAGCGAAGGGCAGATGGGCTGGATCCCGTACGCGCTCGAACGGGCGGACGACGTCTGGGAGGAGCACCGCGCCTGGGGCGGCGTCCGCGATCTGATCCCCGAGCCGCCGTCGACCTATTACTACCGGCAGATGTTCTGCTGCTTCTTCCGTGACAAGCACGGGGTCGCGTCGCTGGACGTGGTCGGGCGCGACAACGCGACGTTCGAGACCGACTACCCGCACGTCGACTCGACCTTCCCGCACACCAAGGAGGTCGCCCTCGACCATGTGAAGGGCCTCGACGACGAGACGGTCTACAAACTCATGCGCGGCAACGCGATCCGCATGCTCGACCTCGACTTCGACAGGTGACGGGCGGCCCCCGGTCATGGATCTCTCGTACAGCCCGCAGGAGGAGGAATTCCGGGCACGGCTGCGGGAGTGGCTGGCGAAGGTCCTGCCCTCCCTGCCGCCGAAGCCGTCCCCCGACGACTGGCCCGCGCGGCGCGCGTACGACCTCGGCTGGCAGCGGACGCTGTACGACGCCGGGTACGCCGACGTCCACTGGGACGCCTCCCCGACCCTACGGCTGATCTTCCTGGAGGAGACCGAGAAGGCCGGCGCCCCCTACGTCGGCGCCAACTTCGTCGGGCTGCTGCACGCCGGGCCCACCATCGCCGCCGAGGGCACGGCCGAGCAGCGGGCGCGCTGGCTGCCGCCCGTGCTGCGTGGCGAGGAGGTCTGGTGCCAGGGCTTCAGCGAACCGGACGCCGGATCCGACCTCGCGGCGCTGCGCACCCGCGCGTACCGCGACGGCGACGACTACGTGGTCAGCGGCTCCAAGATCTGGACCTCCCACGCGGAAGTCGCCGACTGGTGCGAGCTGCTGGTGCGGACCGATCCCTCGGCCCCCAAGCACCGGGGCATCTCATGGCTGGCCCTGCCCATGGACGCGCCCGGCGTGACCGTACGGCCGCTGCGCACGCTCGCCGGCTCCACCGAGTTCGCCGAGGTCTTCCTCGACGAGGTGCGCGTCCCCGTGGCCAACCGGGTCGGCGAGGAGAACGACGGCTGGCGCGTGACCATGGTGACCCTGTCGTTCGAGCGGGGCACCGCCTTCGTGGGCGAAGTGGTCGCCTGCCGACGGGTGCTGGGGGAGGTCGCGCGGGAGGCGCGGGCGAACGGGCGCTGGGACGACCCCGGGGTCCGGCGGCGGCTGGGGCGGCTGAACGCCGAGTTCCGGACGCTGTGGCGGCTCACCCAGTGGAACGTCAGCGAGGCGGAGTCCTCCGGCGGGGTGCCGGGGGTGGGGGGATCGGTTTTCAAGCTGAGGTACTCGCGTGCCCGTCAGGAGCTGTACGACGCGGCGGCGGAGGTGCTGGGGCCGGAGGGGCTCGATCTCGGGCGGCCGTGGGTTCTCGATCGGCTCAGTTCGCTGTCGTACACGATCGCGGCGGGGACGTCGGAGATCCAGCGGAACATCGTGGGGGAGCGGATTCTGGGGCTGCCGAAGGGGTGAGGGCGGGTGGTTGTGGGGCGCCCAGGGCGTGGGGTGTCTGTCGGGCTGTGACGAGGAGCTCCTGGGATGCGGTTTCAACTCAGTGATGATCAGCGGCATGTGAAGAACGGGGTCCGGGGACTGCTCGCTCGGCGGTTCGGGCCCGGCGTGCTGCGGGAGGCCGTCGACGAGCCGCGGCTCGACCGGGGGCTGTGGCGGGAGCTGGGGGCGGCCGGGTTCTTCTCGCTGCGGCTGCCGGAGGCGGAGGGCGGGGTGGGGCTCGGGCTGCCCGAGGCCGTGTTGGTGTTCGAGGAGGCGGGGCGCGCGCTGCTGCCCGGGCCGCTGGTGGCCACGCATCTGGCGGCGGGCGGGGTACCGGGGGCCGCGACCGGAGAGACCGTGGTGACGACGGTCGGGGGCGGCGGTCTGGTGGAGTGGCTGGACGCGGCCGACGTGGTGACGGGGGACACGGCCGGTGCGGTCGCGGTGCGTTCGGTCGACCCGTTGACGCCGCTGCACCGGGTACCGGTGGACTCCCGCCGGCCGGACGACCTCTTCGTGCTGCTCACCGCCGCCGAGCAGCTCGGCACGGCGGTGCGGACATGCGAGGCGGCCGTGCAACACGCCCGGACCCGGCAGCAGTTCGGGCGGCCGATCGGGGCGTTCCAGGCGGTCAAGCATCTCTGCGCCGAACTGCTGGTCCGGGTGGAAATGGCCAGGGCGGCGGTCTATGCGGCGGCCGTCACCGCCGACCCGGCCGACATCGCGGCGGCCCGGCTGCTGGCCGACGAGGCGGCGGTGCGCGGAGCCCGCGACTGCCTCCAGGTCCATGGCGGCATGGGGTTCACCTGGGAGGCCGACGTACACCTGTGTCTGAAGCGGGCATGGGTCCGGGCGGAACGTGGCGGGTTGATGACGCAGAGTGAGGAAGTGCTGGCCGGCGAACTGTTGGTCGAGGCGGGTTGAGCACGCTGACCAGGGCGGCCGTGAAGTCTGTGGCGGCATCATGTGTGAATGTCGCGGAACGTGGCATACCGGAATTACCGAGCGTTGATACCGGGTTGTGTCCTACGTGTGACTTGTCACGGCCTGGAGTCGGAGTCGTACTCCGGTACCTTCTGGGGGATGCGAGTGGTTCCGAGGCCCAGCCAGCCCGGTGTTGCCCTTGTGGCGGCCCCGGATCCGGCGATGTCCGCCGCCCGTGAAGTGGGCCGGAGGTGTGTCGCTCCGGTCTGTTCGACTCTCCGCGATGAGCGTCGCACAGTATGCCCCAGGCGTACTCCTTCGCGCTGGAATATGCCCGAAGCGCTTGTTGGGGTGACTGTACGTCAACCATGCTGTCCTGTAAGGGGATCACGTTCCGTGATTCCGGTGCCGACGACAGGGGAGTCGGCCGTGCAGAAGATGACCACGATCGTGGCCCCTGAGGGGCGTGCGGCGATGTGTCCGCCGGTTCGGATGGTGTGAGCGGTGCAGGTGCTTCAAGTGCAGCTGGAGATCCGGCCCGACCCCGCAGAAGTGGGTCGCGCCCGGAGATGGGCCCGTTCACGGCTCGCCGGGTCCGGGATAAGGGATGACGAGCCGCTGGGCGAGACGCTGATCCTGCTCGTCTCCGAGCTGGTCACCAACGCGGTCGTCCACACCGGGCGGCCGGCCGTCCTGCGTCTGCTGCTGTCCGGGCTCCGGGACGGCTCGGCCGGCACGGTCCGCCTGGAGGTCGCCGACGCCAGCGCGTGTCCGCCGGCACCCCGCTGTGCCGACGGCGACGAGACGGGCGGACGCGGCCTCGCGCTCGTCGAGGGGCTCGCCGACCGATGGGGCTGGAGTCACGAGGGCATCGGCAAACGCATCTGGTGCGAACTGGACCGCGTCATCCCCGGCCCGCCCGCAAGCACGGGCGCGGGTGGCGTCGCGACCCCCGCCGTGTGCCCGTCGGCGCGCGCGGTCACAGGCGTGGCGGCGGTGGCGCGCGGCGGGTTGGCGTACGGGGTGGTCTAGCGGCCGCCCGTATGGGTTGGCCGGTGGGGCCTCGGGACGGGTACGGAAGGGCGCGGGAGACTGCGCGACGGCTGCGACTCGGCTGCGGCAGCCACGCGGCCGTACCGCTGAGAAGGTCGGGCGCCCGGCTCGCGCTCACGTCGCACGCGCCTGCGCGCCGAAGCACGGCACCGGCCCGTTCTGCTCAGGTGGCGGTCGAGTGCGCCGGTGGTGCTCCCGTACGCGGCGTCGGCACCCGGGGCCTGAGCGGCAAATCCCCGAACGGGTGTTGACGGGCCCTGTCCGTTTGATCACGCTTGTGGTCATCGATTCGCCGCGAGGGGACGACGAGGGCTTCGGTGACGGAAGCCCTCGACGAGAGTGGGTCGTGTTTCGGCGTCGGCTCCCCACTGGGCCCGGGCAGTGGGGCGGGTACGCCGAGGCGGATGGTGGCGCGCGGTGCCGAGCTCGGGGCGGGCAGCGGCGCGCCGCCAGCCGATCCGGCAAAGGGTGGGGTGGGGCTCTCACAACACCGCCACCGGGGCCACCGGTGTACCCGTGGCGCCGACGAACGGCTCCGGCATCGCCGACAGCAGGAAGTCGTACCGCCTCGTTTGTCCACAGGCTGTGGACAACTCCTCCAGGTTCCAGTTCTGGCCCTGCGGCATCCCCATCTCGACCAGGTGCAGCGCATGCACCGGGAGCCACAGGTCCTCGATCTCCGGCGGGAAGATCTCGAAGGTCATGGTGTCGTTGGCGACGGCGGCGACGTCACGCGCGTGGAACCACTCAGGGGTGCGGATCGACAGCCCCGGTGACGGGAACGCGTACCCGTGCTTGTCGCCCGCGAGGTACGCCTGGACCTGCCCGGTGCGGACGAGGACGATGTCGCCGGCCCGGACCCGCACACCCGCCGCCTCCTCGGCCGCGTCCAGGTCTTCGGGGGTGACCGCGTGGTCGCCGGGCAGGCGGCCGTCGCCGAGGCCCAGGGCGCGCGGGACGTCGAGGAGCACGCCGCGCGAGACGACGTGGCGGACCTTGTCGATGCCTGCGAACGCGGCCCCGGCGTGGGGGGTGACCGTGGCCGCCGGGCGGCCGTTGTAGACACGGCCCGAGTGGGAGACATGGGGGAGGGCGTCCCAGTGGGTGCCCGCCTGAAGGCCCATCGTCACGGCGTCGTCGCTGCACGCGACCGTGCCCGGCCCGAAGATCTCCTGGTTGATCTGCACCATGACGTGCAGTGGATTGACCCGGCCGGGGATCATCCCCGTCTGCACCCCGTCCTGCTGCAGGGGCAGCGCGAGCGGGACGCGGCGTCCGGAACGTACGGAACCGGCGGCCTCGCGGACCACCTCGTCGGTGATCAGGTTGAGCGTGCCGATCTCGTCGTCCGCCCCCCAGCGGCCCCAGTTGTTGACGCGCTTGGCGATGTCGTGGAACTCCGTGGGCAGTGACATCGGCCCTCCCCGGGGCTTGTGTCGAAGTATCTGACGGGCCGTAGAATCGGCGTGCGAGCAAATCTAACGGTCCGTCAGAAACCGCGATGAGGGGAAGGGGCCGGGGTGGGAAACTTCTTGGCAGGCAAGGTCGTCGCCGTCACGGGCGCGGGGCGGGGGATCGGCCGCGCGGTCGCCCTCGCGGCGGCGGCGGAGGGCGCGCGGGTCGTCGTCAACGACTACGGCGTGTCCGTCGACGGCTCCGAACCGACCAGCTCCGTCGCCGAGACCGTCGTCAAGGAGATCGAGGCGGCCGGGGGCGAGGCCGTCGCCGTCGCCGACGACATCTCCACGATGGCTGGCGGGCAGCGGGTGGTGGACGCGGCGGTCGCCGCGTACGGGCGGATCGACGGGGTGGTGTGCGTCGCCGGGATCCTGCGGGAACGGATGCTGTTCAACATGTCCGAGGAGGAGTGGGACCCGGTGGTCGCCACGCATCTGAAGGGCACGTTCACGGTGTTCCGCGCGGCGTCGGCGGTGATGCGGAAGCAGCGGGGCGGGACGTTGATCGGCTTCACCAGCGGCAACCACCAGGGGTCGGTCTCGCAGGCCAACTACAGCGCGGCCAAGGGCGGGATCATCTCGCTGGTGCGGAGTGCGGCGCTCGGGCTGCACCGGTACGGGGTGACCGCGAACGCGGTCGCGCCGGTCGCGCGGACGCGGATGTCCGCCGGAGTGCCGGTGGAGTTGACCGAGATCGGCGAGCCGGAGGATGTGGCGGCGTTCGTGGTGTACCTGCTGTCCGAGCGGGCTCGGGCGGAGGGGATCACCGGGCAGGTGTACACGGTGGCGGGGCCGAGGATCGCGGTGTGGGCCCAGCCGCGGGAACTGCGTTCGGCCTGGGCGGAGGGGGGTTGGACGCCGGAGCGGATCGCCGAGGTGTTGCCCGGGGTGGTGGGGGTGGATCCGATGCCGATGCTGGCGCGGGTGGAGGAGATGGCGCGGGCCGCTGCCGCGGGGGATCGGCCGAATCAGGGCGCCTCATAGCTCGGGGCCGGGGTTGTCGGGCGGCTGCGGGTGGAGTGTGGCTGGTCGCGCAGTTCCCCGCGCCCCAGAGGGTGGGGGCGTGTCCTTGGGTTGTGCGTGCGCGTGGTTCGTGGCTGGTCGAGGCAGTTCCCGCGCCCCTGGGCGTGTGGGGATGTGCGTTGGCCGGTTCGTGCGGGTGGTTCGTGGCTGGTCGCGCGGTTCTCCGCGCCCCTTGAGAGGGCGCGCCTGGTGGATCAAGTCGCTCTGGATGGGGTCGACCGAAGGCGGTGCAGGCGGGTGGAGTTCGGATTCGGGGTGGAGAGTGAGGCGTTCCGGGCCGAGGTGCGGGGCTGGCTGTCGGCGCACGCCCATCGCGCCGGGGACCGGCGGGCCTGGGAGCGGACGCTCGGGGCGGACGGGTGGATCGGGCTCGGGTGGGCGGAGGGCGGGTACGGCAACCGGACGGCCACGCTCGTGCAGCAGGTCGTGTGGGCCGAGGAGTACGCGCGCGCCGGAGTGCCGCCCAGGTCGGGGCACATCGGGGAGAAACTGCTCGCCCCCACCCTGATCGCCTTCGGCTCGCGGGAGCAGAAGGAGCGGTTCCTGCCGCCGATCGCCCGCGGCGAGGAGCTGTGGTGCCAGGGCTACAGCGAGCCGGGCGCCGGATCGGACCTCGCGGGCGTGCGCACCAGGGCCGAGCGCGCCCCGGACGGGACCTACACCGTCACCGGGCAGAAGATCTGGACCTCCCTCGCTCACGAGGCGGACTGGTGCTTCGTGCTGGCGCGCACCGAACCGGGGTCACAGCGGCACCACGGGCTGTCGTTCCTGCTCGTTCCCATGGCCCAGCCGGGCCGCATCGAGGTGCGGCCGATCCGGCAGATGACCGGCACGAGCGACTTCAACGAGGTGTTCTTCGACGGGGCGCGCGCCGAACACGTCGTGGGCGGCGAGGGCGACGGCTGGCGGGTCGCCATGGGCCTCCTCGGCTTCGAGCGCGGCGTGTCGACGCTCGCCCAGCAGATCGGGTTCGCCAAGGAGCTGCATGACGTCGTACGGGCCGCCGTGGAGAGCGGCGCCGCCGACGACCCCGCAGTCCGCGAGCGGCTCGTACGGCAGTGGGCCGAGCTGCGGGTGATGCGGTGGAACGCCCTGCGGACGCTGGGCGGTTCGGAGGAACCGGGCGCGCCGAGCGTGGCCAAGCTGCTGTGGGGGCGGTGGCATCAACGGCTCGGGGAACTGGCGATGGAGGTGCGGGGCGCGCGGGCGGCGGTGGGGCCCGCCGAGTGGTCGCCGCGGACGCCGTACGAACTCGATCCGTTCCAGCACCTGTTCCTGTTCAGCCGGGCCGACACCATCTACGGCGGTTCGGACGAGGTGCAGCGCACGATCATCGCCGAGCGGGTGCTCGGTCTGCCGAGGGAACCGAGGGGTTGAGGGTCTTGAGGATCTTGCGGGTGGTCGGCCTGTCGACGGACGGGCGGGGGGTGCCGGCGTGAGAGGCGTGGTGTTCGACGGGAAACGGGTCGAGGTCGTCGACGATCTCGACGTCCGGGAGCCGGGGCCCGGCGAGGTCCGGGTGGCGGTGGCGGCGGCCGGACTCTGTCACAGCGATCTGTCGGTGGTGGACGGGACGATCCCGTTCCCGGCGCCGGTGGTGCTCGGGCACGAGGGCGCGGGCGTCGTCGACGCGGTGGGGGCGGGCGTCACCCATGTCCGTCCCGGCGACCACGTGGCGCTGTCCACCCTCGCCAACTGCGGGACCTGCGCCGACTGTGACCGGGGCCGGCCCACGATGTGCCGTCGCGCGATCGGGCGGCCCGAGCGGCCGTTCACGCGGGGCGAGGAGCCGGTGTTCCAGTTCGCCGCCAACTCCGCCTTCGCGGAGCGGACCGTGGTCAGGGCCGTGCAGGCCGTGCGGATTCCGCAGGACATTCCCCTGCCGTCCGCCGCGTTGATCGGGTGCGGTGTACTGACCGGGGTCGGCGCGGTCCTCAACCGGGCACACGTCGACCGGGGTGAGAGCGTGCTCGTCATCGGGGCCGGGGGCATCGGTCTGAACGTCATCCAGGGGGCGCGCATCGCGGGCGCGGTGCGGATCGTCGCCGTGGACGCCAATCCCGAGAAGGAGGCGGTGGCCAGGCAGTTCGGCGCCACCCACTTCCTCACCTCCACGGAGGGCGTACGGGAGGTCGTACCGACCGGCGTCGACCACGCCTTCGAGTGCGTCGGCCGCGTCGAACTCATCCGCCAGGCGATCGACCTGCTGGACCGGCGGGGACAGGCGGTGCTGCTGGGCGTGCCGGCGGCCACGGCCGAGGCGTCCTTCCGGGTCTCCTCCCTCTACCTGGACAAGGCGATCCTCGGCTGCCGTTACGGGTCGTCCCGCCCTCAGCGGGACATCGCGCTCTATGCCGAGCTGTACCGCGAAGGGCGGCTGCTGCTCGACGAGTTGGTGACCGCCACCTACCCGGTGGAGGACTTCGCGAAGGCGGCCGAGGACGCGGCGGAGGGGAGGGTCACGCGGGCGGTGCTCACGTTCTGAGCGCCGGGGAGGGGAGAGGGCGTGCGGCGAGCTCCGTGGCGCAAACAAAAGGGCAAGGAGGTCACCGACTCCTTGCCACTCTCAACTTATAGCGCACGGGGGGCCTTGCGGCAAGGGCCCGGTCGTACCGCAGAATCACCGGCCTGAGCGTGATTCAGCGGGAGATCGGGAGTGGTGAGGTGCGCGTTGTGCTGTCGACCTACGGGTCGCGCGGGGACATCCAGCCGATGGCGGGACTCGCGGCGCGGTTACGGGAGCTGGGTGCCGAGGTGCGGGTGTGCGGCCCGGCGGACGAGGAGTTCGGGAAGCTGCTCGCCGGGATCGGCGTGGAGATGGTGCCGTACGGGCCGTCGGCGAGGGCGCTGACGAAGGCGGCACCGCCCGCATCGTCCCTTCCCGAGCGCGCCGCACAGGTGATCGCCAGTCAGTTCGAGGTGATGACCGAGGCGGCCGAGGGCTGGGACGTGCTGGTGGCGACCGGCATGATTTCGGCCGCGGCCGGTGCGCGCTCGGTGGCCGAGAAGCTCGGCATCCCCTCGGTGTCCGTGACCTTCCAGCAGCTCACCCTGCCGTCGCCGGAGCGCCCGCCGCTGGCGTACCCCGGCCGTCCGCTGCCGCCGGACGTGACCGACAACCGGGCGCTGTGGGATCTCGACGCCCAGGCCACCGACGCGTTGTTCGGGGAGGCGCTCAACACCAGTCGGGCGGCGGCCGGACTGCCCCCGGTGGACGGCGTCCGCGACTACGTCGTCGGCGACCGGACCTGGCTGGCGACGGACCCGGTCCTTGATCCGCCGCTGGGGATGCCGGACTTCGACGTCGTCCAGACCGGCGCGTGGTTCCTGCCCGACGAACGACCCCTGCCGGACGAGCTGTCGGCGTTCCTGGACGCCGGTGAAGCCCCGGTCTACGTGGGCTTCGGCAGCATGCCCATGCATGCCTCGGCGGACGTCGCCCAGGTCGCCGTCGACGCGGTGCGGGCGCAGGGCCGCCGGGTGCTCGTGGGGCGCGGCTGGGCCGATCTGGCCCTGAGCGACGAGCGGGACGACTGCCTGGCCGTCGGCGAGGTCAACCACCAGGCGCTGTTCGGGCGGGTGGCCGCCGTCGTGCACCACGGTGGCGCCGGCACCACGACCACGGCCGCCCGGTACGGTGCGCCCCAGGTCGTCGTACCGCAGCTGGCGGACCAGCCGTACTGGGCGGGCCGGGTGGCCGCCCTCGGGGTCGGGGCGGCCCACGACGGTCCCACCCCGACCCACGCGTCCCTGACGGCCGCGCTGGAGGTGGCACTCGCCCCGGAGACGGGGGAGCGGGCGAGGGCGGTCGCCGGCGCGGTCCGCACCGACGGGACGACGGTGGCGGCGAAACTGCTGCTCGACGGGGTCGGGTGAGGGCGGTCGAGCGCCGGCCCTATGGCCAGGGCTGTTGCGGGGCCGTGGGCGTCGCTCCGCCCGAGCGGAAGGTGCGGCGGTAGGCGGTCGGGGTCACGCCCAGGGCTCCTTGCAGGTGCTGGCGCATCGACTGGGCCGTGCCGAAACCCGCGTCGTGGGCGACCTGGTCGATGGAGAGGTCGGTGGACTCCAGGAGGTGGCGGGCCCGTTCGACGCGCTGTCGGGTGAGCCACTGGCCGGGGCTGACACCGACCTCCTCGCGGAAGCGCCGCGTGAACGTGCGCACCGACATGGACTCCTGCCGGGCCATGTCGCGCAGCTGGATCGGTTCGTGGAGCCGGGCGAGGGCCCAGGCGCGGGCGGCGGTCGTCCCGGTGGCCTGCGGCTCCGGCACGGGCCGCTGGATGTACTGCGCCTGCCCGCCGTCCCGGTGCGGCGGCACGACGGTACGGCGGGCCACGTCGTTGGCGACGGCGGTGCCGTGGTCGCGCCGGACGAGGTGCAGGCACAGGTCGATGCCGGCCGCGACGCCCGCCGAGGTGAGGATGTCGCCGTCGTCCACGAACAGCACGTCGGCGTCCACCTTCACCTTGGGGAACAGCCGCTGGAAGTGCTCGGCGTGGTACCAGTGCGTGGTGGCCGGGCGGCCGTCGAGGAGGCCGGCGGCGGCCAGGATGTAGCCGCCGGTGCAGATGGAGACGAGCCGGGTGCCGGGGCGGATGTGGGCGAGGGCGGCGGCCAGTTCCGGGGTGAGGACGCCGTCCTCGTGGACCGGGCCCAGCTCGTGCGAGGCGGGCACCACGACGGTGTCCGCGGTCGCCAGGGCCTCGGGTCCGTTCGGGATGAGGACGTCGAAGTCGGCGTCCGTCTCCACCGGGCCGGGCGGCCGGATCGAGCAGGTGACGATGTCGTAGAGCCGACGGCCGTCCGCGCCCCGCGCCTTGCCGAAGATGCGCTGCGGGATCCCCAGCTCGAACGGCAGCAGACCGTCCAGGGCGAGGACGACGACACGGTGGCGGGCACCGGACCCGGTGGCCTTCGTGCGCGGCCCGGCGGGTTCCGGGCGCGGCCCGGTGGGCGTCGTACGCGGCTCAGCGGTCATGGCCCGATCCTAGCGAATGCTGTCCTTCGGGCCACTCGTACTGGAAGATCGCAGGTCCGAAGCTTGGCGGCATGACGCAGAGAGCCGACGACGTACCCGCGCTGGCCCGTATCGCGACCGATCAGCAGCCCCACCAGTCCCGCCCGGCCAAAACCTCCCGTGTGCACCGCGCCTGGTTCGTCGCGGCCGTCACCTTCGTGACGATCATCGGAGCGGCGGCCTTCCGTTCCCTGCCGGGTCTGCTGATCGACCCGCTGCACGACGAGTTCCACTGGTCCCACGGCACCATCGCGTCGGCGGTGTCGGTCAACCTGGCGCTGTACGGGCTGACGGCGCCGTTCGCCGCCGCGCTGATGGACCGCTTCGGCATCCGCCGGGTGGTCGCGGTGGCCCTCACGGTGATCGCGGTCGGCGCCGGTTCGACGGTGTGGATGACCTCGGCCTGGCAGTTGATGCTCTGCTGGGGCCTGCTCGTGGGGCTCGGCTCCGGCTCGATGGCGCTGGCGTTCGCGGCGACGGTCACCAACCGCTGGTTCACCGAGCGGCGCGGCCTGGTGTCGGGCATCCTGACCGCCGCCTCGGCCTCCGGGCAGCTGATCTTCCTGCCGCTGCTGTCCTGGATCGTCTCGGAGCACGACTGGCGGCCCGCCGCCGTCACCGTGGCCCTCGCCGCCCTGGCCGTCGTCCCCTTCGTCTGGCTGCTGCTGCGGGACCACCCGGCGGACGTGGGGCTGAAGCCGTACGGGGCCACGGAGTTCGTGCCCAAGCCGATGCCCGTGCCGGGGGCGGCGAGCAGGGCGATCAGGGTCCTCCTCTCGGCGGTGCGGACCGGGCCGTTCTGGCTCCTTGCCGGCACCTTCGCGATCTGCGGCGCCTCCACGAACGGCCTCATCCAGACCCACTTCGTGCCGGCCGCCCACGACCACGACATGCCCATCACCGCGGCGGCCTCCCTGCTGGCCGTCATCGGCGTCTTCGACGTCGTCGGCACGATCGCCTCGGGCTGGTTCACGGACCGCTACGAGCCGCGGCGGCTGCTGGCCGTGTACTACGCGTTCCGCGGTCTCTCCCTCCTCTTCCTGCCGCATCTGCTGGCCCCCTCCGTGCACCTCCCGATGATCTTCTTCATCGTCTTCTACGGTCTCGACTGGGTCGCCACCGTCCCGCCCACCATGGCCCTGTGCCGTGAGCACTACGGCGACGACAGCGCCATCGTCTTCGGCTGGGTCCTCGCCTCCCACCAGGTCGGCGCCGCCCTCGTCGCCTTCCTCGGCGGCCTCGCCCGCGACACCTTCGGCGAGTACGACGTCGTCTGGTACGCCTCCGGGGCGCTGTGCGCGGTGGCGGCGCTGATGGCGCTGGTCATCCGGCGCCGGCGGCCGACCACGACCGCGGGCGGCGGCGTGGCGGTGGCCGGGGCCTGATGTACGGCGGTGCCGGGGCGGGGCCGACGCAAGGCGGTTCCCGGTGGGGCGGGCGCAACCGTTTCGTGCCGGGCACACTCCCTTTAGGCGGGGAGGGGTGCTGGTGATGTCCATGGCGAAGCCGGAGGCGACGGGCGAGGGTGTGACCCGCGGGAGCGCCGAACCGGCGGCGGTGTCCATGGCCGTGCTCGGCGTCGAGGGCGCGCTGTCGTGCGCGGCGCTGTTCGTGGTCGCGCTCGGCGCCCAGGCGGGGCCCGGCGGCAGGGAGCCGTTCGCGGCCCTGGCGGTCGTGCCGCTGATGCTCGTGCTGGTCCTCTTCGCGGGTGGTGTGCTGACGGCGGCGTACGTCGTCCCGGCCGTACGCCTCGCCCACTGGACCGCGCGGGAGCTGACCGGCCGGACCCCCTGGTGGTGGGTCCCGCCCGCCTGCACCCTGTGGGTGCTCCCGGCCCTGGCCGTGCCGGACTGGCACCTCGCCGGCCTCGCGCTCTACGCCGTTGTCCTGCCTCCGGCCCTGGCGGTGCACGTCACCGTCGTACGCGCCCGCGCGGGCCGGCCGGTGCAGCCCTGCGCGGCGATCATCACATGGGGGGCGCTGGCCGCCGGATGCGTGGTGATCGGCGGCGGGGTGGTCGTGGCGGTGGGCTGAGGCCGGCAGGGTTCAGCCGGTCGTGAAGCCGCCGAAGCGGCCCCGGTGGAACAGCAGCGGCGCACTCGCCCCGTCGAGTTCGTCGGTGGCGCCCGCCGGTGCAGCCCTGCGCGGCGATCATCACATGGGGGGCGCTGGCCGCCGGATGCGTGGTGATCGGCGGCGGGGTGGTCGTGGCGGTGGGCTGAGG